>NZ_PGGB02000018.1 GCF_002803295.2 Caedibacter taeniospiralis
GGATCCATCATCCGTTGATTGATATCTTCTGAGAAATGTTCTATATCCGCCATTTACAAGATTATCCCATCATTTTCATAATACGTTCACAGGCAACAGAAGTGACGGCTTGACCGATTTGATTTAACTGTTGAGAGCTTGATTGAGCATTTTGAATAGCTAAATTAGCGGTTGAAGCAACGCCTTGATACAGCACACCCATTGCTTGAGCTGGTGCCATACCTATAACATTCATCATATTTGAAGTGACAGAATCGGTCACTTGTGGATTCACATAAAGATTGGGTGTTATTGCATTATCTGCCATAGTTTGAAGCTCTAGTTAAAATGGATTGATATCAAAAAGCAAAATAAAAAAATAAAATAAGGAAAACGATAGCGTTGGGTCAGGAAGTAATACGTTATGCGTTGAGGAGAAACTCAATAATACAAATCAACGTATACTTCCTAACCCCAGCTTTCTTCCCCCACGAGAACAATTAACCATCTCTGATGATTTTTATCTACTTTAAATGATTTTATTTCGCTTATCATACTTTAATTTAGCCAATTTATCTGATTGGCATTATTTTAGCATATCAAATAAGCATTAACCATTTTTAGCGGCTTTAATAACAGCAAGGGCATCAGTTAAACGGCTTGTGTCATTAGAACGGTTCACTGAACCAATGGCTTGAGCATTAGCTGCCGTGTCAACAGAATATAGAATACTCATACCTTGAGTGGTTGATGCCTGATGAAGCATATTAGATTGTTGCTGATTGGTTACAGAGTTTTGTATAGATAAGCCAGCAGCTTGTGTTGCCATTTGCATTAAGCTTCCAGTGGTAAACGCAGGCATTTCACCTAATATTTTAGTGTTTGTTTGTGTTACTGAATCTGTAATTTGTGAATTTACATTACTCATTTTTTATTCCTTACTTTGTCTGGGTTTTAAATCGTAAGATTTTATCTTACGGTGTTTTATAAATAATCTATTTTTAATACTTATGCTTTATCAACGCCAAGCGCATCAATCAGTCCAGCCATGTCAGTTGAATTGTCAACAGTACTGACTGCTTGACCATCTGAAGCAGCTGAAAGCGTATACATAATAGATAAGCCTTGAGTGGTTGCTGCATCTGATAGCATATTTGTTTGTTTTTGACCAACAACAGCATTTTGCATTGCTAAACCATTAGCTTGTGCGCTCATTTGCATTAAATTTGTCATGATTTGTGCTGGAGTAGAACCAAGAACCATTGTGTTAGTTTGTGTTACTGAATCAGTAATTTGGCTATTTACGATGTCAGTTGTGTTGCCTACATCAGCAGTAGAAGTAGTAGTCGCCATTTTGAGCTCCTTGTTTTGATTAATTTAAAGTGTGTACTGATTCTCTTTTACAGAGAGAACTAATTATATCATATTTAATTTATTTAAAAATATAAAAATAAATATTTATTTTCTCATAATCTTTGACGCTCTTCAGCTAAGGCTATCTCTTGCTTTATCATGTTGGTTAAATAAACTGGGTTAGTACTGAAACTGAAATTGTTAAACCATGATACAGGCGCAAGAACGATTAATTTCTCAGCTTCAATATATCTTGTATCAAAGACAGGCTGGTAAAAAACATCGCCCTTGAGGGTTTGTGTTATTGTTAGTGCTGCTACTTGACTTAATTGAGTAGAGGACATCAGTAATCGCGCCAAACCACAATCAAAGATATTTGTTTGCGTATTACCATACATCCCAACGTGGTGGTCAATAACACAGCAAAATAGCAGTGAATTGCCTTGATTAATATCGTCGATGTCTTCAGTGGTTAATGAACTCTTGATAAAATCAAACCATTTGCGGGTATTTTTTGAAATCGAATCAGCATCTAATTTATTGGAGTCGATTTGTTCTTCTTTTTCTTCTTGTCCTGCATTAGATATAAGTGAACAAATCTTGATATTATTAAGCACAGTGCTTTGCAACGATTGTGAAACAATCTTCTCAATACTCATTTTATCATTTGTGCAGAATATAAAAATATTCTTATGTGGTTTAACGCTACGATGTATGGCTTTTAAAAAATCAAGCACATAACTTAACACGCAATAGCTGTTGTATTCATCAGTAGAGTTATCTTTTGTGGCAGGTTGTTCGCCAATCACAAAGGCATATATTTTCTCATCTAAAAAATCAGATAGGATCGGTTTTTTAAACATCATAGCAATTCACTCTTTTTACTTTTTTACTTTTATTGATTCTCTTCTCGCCTGCCATTTTCTGCATTTTCTGCAATTTCTGCCATCAGCTGTTGTATATTCATACTCAATTGAGCTTTAACGGTATTGTCGAGCATTTTAGCATGCTCTGGTGTTGGGTTTTTGAGATACCGCATTAATTTCTCTCTGGTTATCGGTTTTGCATACAGTTGACCTAACGCTATAGCTGCAGCTGAAGAGGCGCTTGATTTGATGGCTTCTCCCCACCTAAGCGAAACAATATGTTCAGTGGCAACCTTAGCCGCAGTAAACAACGACTGGGTTGCCGCGGTACCTGATGGGTTTAAGCTATTGCGGCTCTTGACAGTAAACTGATGCGCAATGGCACCCAGGTTTTTTAAAGTGTTCGCATTGTCTGGTCCAATAATTTTGACAAATTCTTGATTGGTTAAAGCTTTGTTAATCTGCTTTTTGAAAGTTGCATAATTAAAGGCTTCTTTGGTACCAATCGCATGAGGATCTAAAAATTTATCGAATATTTCGCGGCGTTTAATCTCACCATGGAGTTTGTTAGCCGCATCAAAAGGTTTTTTAAACGCTTCATTCGTAAGTGCATAGTCGTCAATATCAGCTCTTAGACTGGACGTTATTTTTTTTAATCTTGCTTTGGAGGTATTGGATAAACTCTGCTCTCCTTTGCGGTAAATTTGGTCATAGAGCTCTTGCTTTTGTGCAATCAAAGAGTCTACTTCTACAGGGATGGCCATAGAAGAAGTAGAAGAAGTAGAAAAAAAGCCTGATTCTTTCAAGGCCTGTTCATAAGCCTTTGTGCCTGATCGAATCCCTGATTTCTCAAGAGAAGATTGAAGCCTAGATAACTCACTACCATTGGAATAGGCTTCTTTTAGATCGGTCACTATTTTTTGAATACTTGCCGTTTCAGGGCTTTTCTTAGCAACTTTTGTGAGTTCGGCATCTACTTCCTCAAGCGCTTTGAGTGTTTTATCTGGCTTGATGGTTTGACCTTGTCGAATATGTTTTGCGGCTTCCTCATAGAGTGCTTTTTGTCGATTTAGCACAGGTTCAACACCTTCAGCAGTAAGTTCAACATCTACTTTGTGTCCAATACTCTCTGCAATGGCATGCCGTTTAGAGAGTAATGCCTCATTCGTTGCCTCGATAGATTGACGCATTTTGTCTCCGGCAACAGGCAGCTTAGAGGCAGAAGTGCTGATAGCATCAACGACTTTTGAATCAGAAGAAACAAATCTTGGTATAGGAATATCTTCACGCAATGCGGCTTTGGTGCCTTGGTTGAGTTTTGATATAGCTTTTACTGTCCTCTCACCGCCAATTGAATTAATTGAATGAGCTATTTTTGGTAGCGCTACTGGCGTTAATCCTGCTGAAAGACCAACACCGGTTGCCGTGAGTGGGTCTGCGCCAAGCGCTTCAGCAGCTTGCGTTGTCGCACCTATCCCAGCAGCAATTCCTACATCAGTTGGCTTGGTACTGCCCAAGTAAGGCGCAACTTTACTGCCTTCTTTCAAAACTTTGGCTGCAATACCACCTGCTAACATTCCTGTGCCAAATTCAATACCTTTTCCAAGGATACCTGCGTCTCCTTCAGATAATCCACCAGAGATAAAATCAACGCCTTGACCAACAAGCTCTGACGGCATTTTACCTTCAGCTATGCCTGCATCGGTTATTTTGTTAATACCTGCAATACCAAGATTTCCAAGTGCAACAGCAAAATCTGGAATAGCAGCAAGACCTTTTAAGGCAGGTTTTACGCCTTCTCTTAAGACCTGCTTTGAAAAATTAATCCAAAAAGAATCACTATTCACTTGCTTAAATACATCGCGCTTTTTTTGCTCATGGTCAATTTGGTTATCGCTATTATCATCGATTGGCGTTAATCCTTCAAAGATGCCAACAGGAGGAGAAAGAGCAGAAACTTCTTCAACAGCGCTTAAGCCTTCAAAAATCGAAGATTTCGTGGACGAACTCATACGATAACACCACCACGTTGTACTGCAATCTTAGCGTCACGAGCATTTAGTCGCATGATTTGGCCAGTATTGGGGTCTTTTACCGTAAAAACAGTAGGAACGTTAGAAACTTGATCAGATTGAGTTGAATCTATAGGATGCTCAACAGTTTCAGTGGCAGTTTTCCAATGAGCAGTTGGGTTGTTTTGCGTATATGTACTGAATTTTTGATAAGCATGATTTTTTGAAAACTGTACGTCATTTTTCATATCATGCAGCATGTCTTTAAAAGCATCTGCTGTCATCATCCAGTTGGGTACTGATTTGCTGCCTATTCTTTCAAGAAACATATTAGGGCGGGTAAAAAGTGCTGCTTTGTCAATCACCAGTTCATTGATGTATTTATTAAGTTTGGTGATTACCGTTGATTTTTCAGGATTGAGCTTAGTCGCCAAAGAGCGTAATGCATTACCCAAAGCACTTGGTTCTTCTGACATCCAAAGACTCATTAGTTGGCTATTAAACACATCTTCGTTGCCATCAACTAAGGATAGCATATCATCAATTTTTCTTTCGGCTAATGCAGTTTTTTCAATAATAGCTTGTAGTGTAGGAATCTCTTTTTGCTGTATTTGAGCTGCCGTTTTTGCGGCATGTTCGTTAAAGATTTTTTCTGGTTCGTGGAAAGTATAACGCTGCTTTAAATTCTCCCAGCCGAGTTCATTGTGTTGTGCTTGAATATCCATACGTTGCTGCGCCATTTCGCGTTTAGCTTGCTCATGCAGTGCTCTCTCTGTCTGCAATAATGCGTATTCATCATTCGCATTATCATGATCGGCATACAACATACCCATATCAACCACACCTGTTTCTCCATTCGCTTTATCCATCATTGTCCAAATAGCAGGATTGGTATTGTCAATACTGAGTAAACTCACCTCTTCTCCAGATAGCTGATTACTCATCCGTAGCATATTTTCTGCTTGTTGTCTCAACGTCTGATTATCCATGTATTTCATGTTTTTCAAAAAAGCGCTCGCGTAAGGTCTCATTTTTTCTTTGGTATATTCGACAGCTTGGTGTGCTTGAAGCTCTTTGTCCATTGCTTGATTTTGTTCTGTAAGGTAAGACATCACTTGATTGAATTTGTCTAATTTTTCACGACGTTTTTGATTATCCGCTATATTCATGCCGGTGCTAAAACCCAAGAGTGCTGTTCTTGCTAATTTGTCTGAACCTTTATCAGAGAACGTCTCTGATAGTTCTTTAAATGACTGAGTACGCTGTTGTGTATTTGCAAGACTGGTATTCAATTCAGCATTAAGTTGATTGCTTATCATTTGACCATTATCTTTGAAATATTGTTTGCGCAAATTGGAGCCATTATTTTTCATGTCATTGCCTATTCTTTTATTCTTCTATCTTCTATTTTTCTGCCAGTTTGTATATGGAATACCTGTATTGGTTTTTGTATAGCTTGGTGATTTTTGTTGATCACCTAATGCGTTGAAATAATTTCCTAACGCCATCGAGCCGCCCATAACACCCAGTTGTCCTAACGTTTCTCCAAATTTAGGTGGTTGAGCTTGAAAATATCCCATCTGATGTGCGTAGTGTTGATTCAGTGCGCTCAGCTGTGCATTGTGAGCATTGAGTTTGTTGACATATTCAGCCATCGATACGGAGGGCGCCATAGAGCGATTCGCTTTTTCAAAATCGCCTGTCACAATACCTTCTCCAATGCCAATGCGAGCTTGCTGACGCGCAATATCATGAGCTTCTGCATGATTTTTTAAATCATACGCCATGGAAACTGCTTCAAGCTGCTTGGCACGCTGATTTTCCTGAAGTGCAAAGTCGGTTAATTTGTGTTGGCGCTCTGCTTGATATCTGCTTATATCTACTTCAAATTGCTTATGAGCGAGTTCTTGACCGTAGATTTCAGCGTCAATATTCGCTTTTGTTTGAGCGATAGCTTGTTCTTTGACTAAACGTGCGTGTAAATCATTAGCAGCACTGCTATCTATATGACCTGAACGACTTAATCTCTCATGCAATGCAAATTCATTTTGTCTGAAAGCTTCATCAAGATCAAGCACAGTCTTTTGCATCGCTTTAAAAGCATTCACTTGCTCTCTAAATTGTTGTTGATTTGGAACATCCGATCCTAATACCTCGGCTAAATTATCCAGTCTTTGATCATTTATCTGTGCAAAAGTATCAATAATCGATTGGTAAGCATGCACAGAAGAGGGCTCCACACGATAAAGCTCATTGAGTTTACTGATGGATTCTGCCAAAATTTGACTGCCAATTCTAAAAGTTTCCGCTTCTTCTGGAGTACGGTCAGTACGCGCAATAACCCGTCGCTTTTTGCCATCAGAGCCAACAACAATCGATGATTTCACGCCAGCTATCTCATCAATAACATCCATCATATCTTCAGGTTTCGGCGCCTCTGGAAGAGAAGGCGCTTGAGGCGGTTTTCGCCTTGAAGAATGATTAAGTAAAGCACCTCCTAAGGCAAGTCCGCCAGCAATTATAGCTCCCCACATCGTCTTATCCTCGATAATTTCGTTATTCTAAACTGTCTGAGTTTTTCTAAATGTTTCATGAAACACGTCTCCAAAAAAGAAGTTTGTAATGCAAAATATTCAACCCATGGCGGTGGGCCTCACCATGGCCTGTCTCTTGGGTTTGTTTCGTTGAAATACCCGCATACGCTGCTAAATTAATTTGTCCTGCTGTCATCCCATAGTTGCCAACGACACTTATACCGTGTGAATGTGGCGGAATTTGTCCAACAGTCAATGTCGTCAACTCTGTTGCGCCAGTATCTATCCGCTCTTTACCCATTTGCTGACCAGTATTTTCAGAATTACTCGTCATAATGGAGTATCCTTCCTGCAATAATTCCCACGCAACATAATCTGAGCCGTGCATTGGTGGTGTAACATAAATGAAGCCGATGAATATACTGCCTATAGGATGAAATTGATTCAGTAGTTTCAAAGCAGCATTCGATTGAATTTCCTCGATTCTCTTGATTTTTTCTTCTAATTGCAATGAAGTGTTATGATGCTCTTTACTCATCATTGCAAAATTTTCTGCAATCTCATTCCCATCAGTCAGATAGGACAGATAAGGCAAATAGCCAAATGTTGGATGATTCGGGTTAAGTGGAAATTTGCCAACAATATTGGCGAGCATGCAAAACAAAACTTCACCAKATGCAGTTTCTGGATAAGGATGAGGATGCGCATAGGAAATGCTTTGTAAGTTAGTATGTTCCCCACACANTCTCCATTCATTTGTAATGCCTCCAAAATACGACCCTGAAATGTTACCTGAGATCAATTTGGCATAGGATGCAAAAGTCACCCAGTTGTTGTAAGCAATAAATTGATAGAATGACCAATACTTGCCTTCTGTCGGTGTACTCCAAGTCATTTTTACGACATTGAATTCGCTTGGATAGAAGTGGACTGCCTCCTTCTTCCCCATAGCCATTAAAATTTCTTTTTCTTCGTTATCACGATCCTTCCACAAGACACCTGTTTTGATTGTTTTGTAAACGGAGAACCTGAGATCAATCGCAGTATTAATGGTAAAACCTTCAAGTTGACCCTCAGTCACTTTGCCAATTTGATTTTTTGATTGTCGCCAAAATGGGTTGAAGGTTAAAATTTCTTCGGCAAGTTTTTGTTCGCTGACGGCTTGGTCAGCAAGCTTATTTGTGGTTATGCTTTTATCGGCTATTTTGTCAGTAACAACAGCGTTAGTATCAATCTTATCGGTATTGATCAGATGATCTTGCAGGTGTTTTGAAGATATGGTGTGGTGACCTATTTCCTCCTCGCCAACTTTAACCCAGGATAAGTGACCTTTCCCATCGGTTTTGAGTAACTTGTTCTCATTCTCAGGATGACCACTTTCTGGAATATTTCCTGCTACAACGTTTTTGATATCATCATCAAGCTTATTGAGTGCATCAATAGCGTAATTTGTCTCACTATCCAGCATNTGAGCCGTGATAGGCTGTCTCATGTCAGTAATAATTTGATAGCGTGTATTGTTAGGCTTAGCATCATCATTGTAAGGAATATTGGGTCTTTGGAATCGATTACTCATGCTAATTCATCCTATTTACGCTCATATCGACCGTACAAATGCATCTTTTTAAGTGTAAAGGCGCCATTATGCACTTGACCTGACAGCACAATCCAAAATGAGCGTGCAGTAAACTGCAAACGACGATTCATCATGACACCATGTTGCGCTAATCTTAATCCTGAATGACTATCCAAACCCAATGGGACACTATCCAAAAAATCACCTTTAAAGTCCAAAGAATAACCTTGATGAATATCTTGAGAAAGATCGAAATAACTTGGCCAGTCACCAAAAACACGTAACGATAGTTGGTTGGCTTTATTGATGGCGAAATCAGAAGAGTAGTCAGCAACAACATCATATCGTTTACAGGCAAATCGTCTTGATTTAAGGCTTTTAACAGGCAATGCCCAATTAAAAGTAAATGCTTTGCCGTCATCGGTGTACACATGTCTTAAGCCAACATGATCAGCATACTCTAAAACATTGTTACCAACCGATAGAAACAATCTCCCTAATGCACTGACAAAGCTACTAGCAAATTGAAAAGCTCCTGAAAATAGACTAAAACTGGTTACTTGCGTACTGATGGTTGCAATGACTGTTTTTTCAAAACCTATTTTGAAGCCAATCATTGTGCCACTGCCATAATAAAAACTTCGACAGTTTTTATAGGCTGTATTAGTAGCTTGTGCTGAATTGACGTAACGTTGAATCAGTGGGTCTAAGGCATTCACACTGGATACGGCTGGTTGCTGAGCAATATTCAAAGTGCCTAAACTGACTAAGCCAGTCGGGGAAACAAATAGCACGTCATTTCCAACACACTGTACTAAATTGCCATGCACTAAACCTTGGTTGAGTGTG
The DNA here is from genome assembly GCF_002803295.2 of Caedibacter taeniospiralis. Taxonomy (GTDB): domain Bacteria; phylum Pseudomonadota; class Gammaproteobacteria; order Francisellales; family Francisellaceae; genus Caedibacter; species Caedibacter taeniospiralis. The sequence continues at coordinate 9,170 of NZ_PGGB02000018.1, forward strand.
ATTTGCCATTTAAAATTATCAATATCAAGTGGATTGTATCCACTCCATATCTGTAATTGTTTTCTGCCAAATAAGACAAGATGATTTTGGATTGAGCCAATAGCTTCTAATTGATCAGTAACACCATGCTTATTGGAAACATCAATATAAGACACTTGTTTGCTATCTTCGTCAAACCAGCTCGTGATAGAGTCAGCGCGATAACTGTAATACACCTTCAAAGGGCTTAATCTATAGCTCAAACTAACAGCACCTTCACTTAACGCCCACAATCGGTTATGTAGTACGTACAGAAAACTAAAACAAGGTGGATAATCTTGATAGAAAAGTTTAACGCCATTTTCAAACTTAGGCAGTACATCGTTAACCTTGACCGTGACTGTTTCATCTGTTTGTGTCGCATCACTCACTTGAAATGAATAATTCCTGTCGTTAACCTTCAGAACAATCGTATTACCAACATATTTTTCAATTGGTGTAATTTTGCCCCACTCAAATGTGAACTGCTCATCATCTAATCGCTTAAAACTTTGCGCAGAAGAAAGAACGTAATCGCACACTTTGATAATCTTATCACCATCAAAACGGATAATATTATCTATGCCATTGCAGATAATAAGCTCATCTTTGAAAAAGACCGCTCTAGGAATAATATTCGTAGCCAAATGCTCGTATAATTTAGTGAGTTTATGATGTAAATAATCATAGCAATACAAAGAACCTGAGCCATGATATATCTTGGTTATTTTACCGTGCGCAACAGGCTCTGCAATAAAGTTATTTTGCAGATCAATCCTAAGTGTATTCTCTGATTGATGAGTGATTCTGTAATGAGCAATCAGCTGCTGTGCGCCTGAATTTTCATATTCAATTTTGATGCGATCAGCAGTACAGTAACACTCAATGTTTTTGCTAGCAAATTCGACACACTCAGCAGAAATGAGTTTCGCGTTAGCCCATGTTGTATCGAAGGTGAACTCGCTGACATACAACAGCAAAAGTTGTCGTCCATCTCGATGACAAAAATCGAACATTTCAAGGATGATGCTGTCATGTTTTAAACCTTCAGTATAATGCTCAGCATCATAGGCAATAGAGGGCAAGGCTTTGCTTCCGTACCTCACTTTGCCTTCACCTAGGGGCAAAGCAACCATATTTTCCAATAGGTAGCTGCGATTCTCTGGTAATGACTCAGGCGAGATATTTTGATTCATCCCATAGACTGGTATAGCTGCCTCGATAATCTCGTATTGACCACTTTTCAACATATTGGCGCACCTAACTAATGTTAAAAGTCGCTTTTACCGGTTTGTGGTAATTTGCAGTCAAATGACCATGGAAATCACGTATACCAGTCTGCCAACGATTCAAGGTAGCCAAGAGCTCACTACTATTTTTCATGCCGCTATCATTTTGATAGATGCGATAGGCTGTGCCATCAATTAGTAGTGGCTGGTAGGATGATTCATACGGAATATCTTCCGATTTTGTCGCTAAACTAAAAGGCTGAGGTCTATCTATTGACCAAACACCCACCCGACAGCTTTTGCGTGGATAGCAGTGCATTCGTTCATTCAACAAAAACCACCACAATGGCTCGCCTTTTTTTTCAATGCGAGGATCGCTTTTAGTAATAGCAATGAAACTCACTGGCTCAAGCAACCGATTGTTTGCCCTGTCGTAGACTTGCAACACACGAAACGCGCTCAACTTATCTGCAGAGATGCCATCAGCTAAATCAACCTCCTGGTGAGATTTTGTTGCTAATGGATTGACGGTTGCGGTAAAGTTATATAACTCGAAGTGTGCTTGATTGAGATAGCTCAAATATATGGCACAATCATCGTCACTTGGCGATATGCCTAAGCTTTGTGAAGCTGCTTGTGTAATAATCTCACGAGCATCCATTAAGCACCAATCACTAAGGTTAGAATGATTCGAGCATTAGCAGGTATTTTATTGTCTTCTACATCTGGAATAGTTAAATTTAACGTATTGGTAGCAGCATCTACAGCAATTGTATCACCGGTTGTGTCTATGACTACGCCAGCATCTGTATACACATCAAAGCTCTGAACTGCGAGTATCTTACCCCCAGACGTCCACTTGTAAATCGGATAAGCAGCGTTATGAGCTAATTCCAGTGTGTTAGCAATATCAATCACGTGTAGCTGTTTGTCTGAACCGCTTGTGTCTCGACTATTGATAGCAGTAGCAGCCTCTGCTTTTGTGGTTTTGGTATAACGTATAATCATATAAATCTCCTATTTTTTCCTATGCTTTTTTGCTCTTCTTTTGCTCTTTAAGCAATCCGTACAAAGGAATGAATAATGCCTGCTTCAGCATCCACACGTGGGTCTATTTTACTTGGGAATTTCAAAGCAGCTTGTCCGCGATATTCTTTAACACCTATACCAATATTGTCTTGATAGTCCCATGTTTGCGTGATGATTTGTGGTCGAGATGACCACACTAAACCAACCGCATTACCGCCTAATAGAAGATTCCATGCAGCCACTTTGTTGTCTGCACTATTGACTCTGAACTCTGCCAATTCATGACATTCATACACCATCACACCTTCAACTTGCCCACGATAACGTGCGCCATCTAAACCATTGGGCATATCTTCCGTTTGTCTTCGTGCGCTATCATAGTAAATTGACCAAGCAGGGTCTTTTGCAAGAGAGCTATAGCTTTCAGGGTCAATCAAGTAGATATAGTTTTCTACAGGAAATCCTTTGCGTGTTGTTAACTCAACAGGCGTCAATGGCGTTTCTCTATTAATATTGGTACCACCCATGCGTGCGTAACGATGCAATTTACGTATATGATCAACGGATAAACCATCTTTTGTATGTGAATCTACCTGAAAGTTAGCAGTATTCATCGCGTCACATCCAGCATAAATACTGTTTTGATAGCCTTTCCCGCCAAAAACAACACGATCAGTTATTGCGCCATTACCGCCATTTGCAGAGTTATACAAGTCGACGGTCATTGCTTTTAGTATATCTCGTACTAATTTTTTTCGCTGTAGTCTCAAAATAGCCGGTTGCATTGCCTCATATATTTTCAATGGCGATCTTTGACGCACAATATCAGGTGCTTGTAGTTTTAAGGCATTTCGTTCACGCGTAGTCACAACGGTTTGTGAAAAAATATTTAAATCTTGCTCATTACCTTGTAACTGCTCAAATTCTTTCACATCATGGCCTAACTCTAACTCTCTTAACAACGAAAATGTGTAAGATGCACCAGCGCCTGTATCTAACTCAGCTAGATGAATAGCGGAACTGTCAGAAACGCCCATGAAGGCAGACAGGTTGGTTAAGCCAACATATTCTTTGAAAAATTGATCCGCAATTTTTCTATCTTCAAGGGTAATATCATAATGATTGGGTAAAGATGGACTAAAAGCCATAATCGCTCCTTATTTTTAATATCTTCTAAAACCAAAAAATTGTTAAGACAAAACAAATCCATAGCATTAAAAATACCATAAAAAAGTCATCTATTTTTTCATTGGTTCTAAAGGGAAGGAGCTGCTTTCTATGATTGAAACGCTTGCGTCTTTAGTATCAACGCTACAACAGATGATAAACTACTTGCTTTCTCACGAAGGAGGGACGGAGTTGGTTTATCCTCTGTTGGTGTTCACGAACATATTTTTCAGCGACTACTTAAAGCTTGATTGAGCAGACTGCTTAGACTATTGTCTTTGGTTAGGAGACCTTTTGCTGCTTTATCTTGCAAGTAATAATTTTCACTGTAAATGTATTCGCTACTATGCTTGTATTCTAATATTTCTTGCTGTAACTTGTCAATCTCTTTTTGCTTATCAGCTAACGCTTTTTGGTAATATTTGCTGAGTTTTTTGATGCTGCCTTTCTGCGTTAATTCCTGGTGTACTGGCATATATTCTTCACCTGCTTTTAACATCGCACGTGTTAAGGCAATAGAATCCGATTTCAAATGCTTAAATTCCTCAAACAAATCCATTAACTCAGACTCATCGCCTGTTTTGAGTAATGTCTGAAAAGCACTCACTTTCTCATCAATTGCCCCATCATTGGTGTATTTCTTGAGATTGGCAATTTCACTATCCCATATTGACGCATATTCAGTCAAAGGATGACTGTTAACTTCTTCTTTACCCTCTTTACCCTCATGCTGGGCATCTTCAAACAATTCAGCAGCTTCTTCAGCGGTGAGTTTGCCTGACTCCACACAGTCATGAAGCTTTTTGTCTAAGGTTTTAAGCTTACGTGATAGCTGATTTCCCCATTGCAGCGTATCTTGATGCTTTTGCTCAAGTAATAACAACGCTTGCTTTATGTCTGGTTCGTCTGACTTTGAATCAGCCATCTTTTTTTCTTCTTTTGCTTCTTTTGCTTCTTTTGCTTCTTTTGCTTCTTTGACGTTTTTTGCATCTGTCTTAGAATCAGAGGTGCCATTATTGTCAACACCACGACTTGATTGCTCTTTAGGACGATTAAAAATATCTATCAAAGAAACCTTTGTTTTGTTTGTTTTATCTGTTATATTTTTTTTAGAAGCTTCTGATGTTTTTGATGTTTTTGATGTTTTTAATGGATTCTCAGATGCTTCTATATTCTCTTGATTCAACAGTGACTCATTTAGTTCAGGCATTATCTTCCTCCAGCATCTGTTATATTTAGATTATCCGATTGATTTGCTTGATTACTCTTCTGCAATATCATTTGAAAATCTTTAGCAAGGTCTTCGTAATCTCTAATTCCTAAACGTTTGAGCAACGCTGATGATTGTAATATCAGCATGGCATTTTGATTGCTGAGCAACGCTCGCTGCGAGCCATGGATAGCGGAACGCGAGGGCGAGTAGACCCGGGTAGCCTTGCGCTGTTGATCAGCAAGCGACGTGCCGAAGGCGCCAGAGCGAAGTCTGTGAAAAAGCTTTTACCCAAGGCGTAGAGTAGAATCGGAAACGTGTTGTCTGTTCGGAATGAGCGTAGCGAATTTGTGAGGACAAGCACCGTTGAGGCGGGCGGCCCGGGCAAAATTTATACCGCCGAGGATAGCCGATTCGATTTTGTGTATGGATATACAAAATCTATCATGAGGCCCGAGGCACCCTGTCAAGTCGAGCCTGTTGCTCTTGAGTTGGACTTTCAAAATCAGGAACTTCCTCAATATGAATAGACAAAGGCAATGTCCTGATATCATTGACAACCACTCGCTTGCCGTCCACATCATGAACACAATTCAAAATGACAATTTCTCGCTTCTCATCTTCTGTCAAAATCTGCGATTCAAGAAAAGCACCAGAGCCAGATTGAATTAAATTAAGCATCATTCTCGCTTCACGTTTCTTCATCAATTTAAGATTATCAAACGCAATCGTCTGACCTCTGACTGAGTTCACTTGCCGCGCTCTGATTGCTACACCACTTTGCGCATTGGTTTCTTTGCCAAGCGCCTCATCATAATACCCAGAGACACGTTGTATATCCTCAACAGTCTTTTCTAGTAAAGTAAAATACCCACCAGAAATTTGATTATTGGCATGCAATTCAAATCGACTTCCTGGTGATATTTCAATAGCAGCACCAGGATCGCTTAACATCGCTTCAATTTCATGTGGTTCTTTGTTAGAGAAAGCACCTTCATCATAAATTGCGCGCGTGGAACTTAATAAATAAGACAGTCGAGTTTGTAGTGAATTGTATCTACGCTGTACAGGTTTCATTGAAGACAACCAACCGTCGGGAACTCCATCACTATAGCGTCGTGACCACAGACAAGGAATATAAGTAAAATCTGGAAGATCAGGTACATTAGGCTTTAACGGCGCATATTCCAACAGTCTATCTTCAGTAAACAACACGCGCATAATTGCTTTTGATGATTTCCTTTCTAAATCAGTCATTTTCTCAACAAGGCTTAATGCCTCTTTCTCATTAAAAGTGGCAAAATAATGACCATTGATATCCATTCCCTCAAAACTCATCATCTCCTGACGATATTGAACTTCAATCACACGAACACGTCGACCATATCCTTCACCTAAGTAAAAAGTATCTAACTCAATCTCTGCTCTTTGCTGAATCTCAGGAGAAACCTCTCCTTGATATTGCTTCCACTCTTTCGCCTCTCTTACATTTTTTACAACACTAAATCTAGAATCAAAATAACTGCTATGCTTAGGCCATAATCTTTTCATTTCAGCTAACGAAATCCAGCGAATACGAATAACAAACTCCGAGTTATTCAACTGCGAACTTAAGTCATCTGGGTCAAAAAGCACATCTAACGGATGCACATGCTCATAGATAATTTCGCTTGTACTGGGTTGTTTGAATAGGTTACTCCAACCAATACCCGTAATCAGCATATCCATGAATTTCTGGGTGGCTTTATGCGTCATGTCTTGATTTTCTTGAATATGATAGCCTAAGTGCGTAATCGCTTTAGCTAATCGATCGTCTTTCACATTGCCTGAGCTACTTCTAAAGGCAACACGAAAGCGTGTCTGAACATCAACGCCTGTCAGGCTGTTAATAATCGGTTTGACAATGTTAAGTACTTCTGGCGGATAGCCATTAGCCGATAACTTGTGTAACTGAGATTTGTCCCACTGTCCCGTACCATCGTAGAAACCATAATCCTCTATGGCTTTTTTACGATAAGCCTTGTTCACTTGGCTCGTCGCCGCATAACGAAAATAATACTGTGCCAAATCCAGTGCTTCTTTTTGTTTTACGGTTAATTTTTGTTCCAAAGTTAGGTACTCCAAAAATCTTAAAAAACTAAAAAATGCCTTTTAGTGAAGGTCGATTATGGTAGGTACTGTTTCGTTGAATGTCACTTTTGGCTAACCGCTCACCACTCATAACAATGTATCGTAAACAATCCATTAAGTGATCATTGCCTTTTTTGACATGACCTTTCTCATCTCGGCTATACATCCTGAATTCCTTCAATGTGTTGTTTAAGGTATTGAATATCTTGAGTTTGCCATTTTGGAAACGTTGCAGTACCTTCATAATACCTTCTTCTTTCGCATTATCCGCTTTGTATAAGTAACGCAAACCTGAATCGCGATACAATTGCGCTAAATCACCACCATCACGTTGTGATGACTGCTCTCCCGCTGGGTCATAAACACCGTTTATTTTATCGGCTCCCAGTTTTTTAAGCTCATAAACATGCTGTTGTGGCGTTCTTTCAGACACGTAATACTCGCCAGTCAGATACATCACATCATTATCTCTATCAATCACAGCAAATAAAGCCGCAGTAGGATTTATCCAGCCAAAGTCTAAACCAAAAACACGTCCCCAGTGCTTAGGAATAACAAAAGGGTTAACTACAACAGCAACTTCAGAAACAGGATACACTAAGCCACTACCTAAGGATGGAATGCCATGCTTGCGTGCCTCTTTTTCATGTGGCTTTAAGGATTTACTTAACGTTTCCTTCGCACTGTCTAACAAATGCGGATTATCGTCCCATGATGCCTGGATGTAAAAACGATTATTGACAATAGAACCTTCATCAACTTTGATAACTTCTTCGGTCATTTCACTCATTTCACTGACACCACTTCCATTGATGACTTCACGTTCAATCGTGGTTTCCTGAAACTCAAGAATCAAATCGGTTAATCCTAATAACGGTGTCATCGTTAACAAAACAATTCCTTCATTGTCTACTTCCGTAGACATCGTTCGCATCAGAGACTCAACGTAAATATCCCTTGGCGGTTCTTCATCCAAATGCACCAAATCCAACTTGGCTGCTTGGAATTTCTTCCGACCTTGTTCATATGACTTGAAGGTTAACTCAGAATAACCACCTGTTTTGTAGTCTATTTTGTAGCTGTGACGTAATCGATCAACCCCAATCACTAAGTCTTCTGCAATCATCTCCAAATAGGCTTTCTCTAAGACCTCTGCAGTCAGTGCCGTCGTCACACTCGCCGCCCATGCTTTAATCGGGCGAGTAAATCGTTTCCCTATCCACCATTGAGGATAATATCCCGTAAGGTGCATCACACTTTCAGCAACCCCACAATACGTCTTCCCCGTTCTATTGCCTGCTAAGAACAATCGCTCTTTGGCACTTGCTCCTGCTGCGTGAAACTGTCGCTGCTTTTTGTGTGGAGTATACAGCAAAAAATGCTTCTGAACATGGTTAAAAGCCGCATCAACTACGAAACTATCAATATTCATTTTTCATGACTCAATAATTTTACGTATGGCTAAAGCTTTTTCATCTGTCAGTTGAATATCTGGAATATTTTTAACTTCCATTAATTTATCAGCAGAGCACAAAAAATATGATAGAAATACCCTAATAGCTGAAATATCTCCATTTTCACCTAATACCTGTAACTTTCTTAACTGAGCTAGAATTTCATCTTCACTGAATTTGCTTAAAATATTATGAGTAAAGGGTGCCTCGGGCCTCATGATAGATTTTGTATATCCATACACAAAATCGAATCGGCTATCCTCGGCGGTATAAATTTTGCCCGGGCCGTCCGCCTCAACGGTGCTTGTCCTCACAAATTCGCTACGCTCATTCCGAACAGACAACACGTTTCCGATTCTACTCTACGCCTTGGGTAAAAGCTTTTTCACAGACTTCGCTCTGGCGCCTTCGGCACGTCGCTTGCTGATCAACAGCGCAAGGCTACCCGGGTCTACTCGCCCTCGCNTTCCGCTATCCATGGCTCGCAGCGATTGTTGTAGCATNTATTTTTCTCGGANGTCTTCCATTTGGATTTCCACTTTTTCCTTTTTTAAATGGCATTTTACAATCTCATAACCTTATTTATCAATATTGTTTTTTTATTGTTATTTTTCTTTAGAACCTATATGGCAACTGGCTTCTAAGCCAAAATCTATTGCTCTATTGTTTTAACAATAGAAATTTTACTTTTAAATTATTCCTTATCTGATGCCGATCCAAGATTTGCAATGCCTTTACTGACTGATAACTTCATATNGCTTAACAAATCTAATGGAATCTTTAATTCACCTATACCTTTATTTTTTCCATCATCGCCGTAACATTCAATAAGTCGATCATATGAATCTTGACTAATTACATGTTCATCGCCATCAATTATTATATAATTTTTTACCTCATCGGTATAAATTGACTGAATATGGTTAATATTAACCCACTCTGAAGTTTGATGTGATGGGTACCTTATAAGTATAAACTGCGTATTCATTTTTTATTTCCTAAATACTTCAATCATGGTTTTAAACCAGCTAAAATATTATATCATAACACCTTATTTATTTGTATTTTTTTAGCCAAAAATCAATATTTTAATAGCCCTGCGTATTAAAAATTTGAAAAATATTCGTGTCTCTCTAGTAGAGAATATAGTACTAATATTGTTATCATGGAACTACTGTGCTTAAACTCAAAATAGAAGTTGAAAAGACACAGCACTGGCGAGTAGTGGTGTTCATGATCTACCACAGTGCTTTCACCTAAAAATTTTGAATATAGCTTAAAAGAGAGTTATTTAATCTAAAAAATAACGGGAATTACATGAAAAATTTAAAGTTGAATAAAGTGATCCTGGCGCTATTTGCAGTGAGTGCACTTAATGGCATTGCCTTTGCAGAAACAGATGCTGAAAAAATCGTACGCTTAGAGCTTGAATTAAAAGAATACAAAGAGATCTCAAACAAATATAGAGCTGATTTGGATATATCACATCAAACGTATCAACAATATCAAATAGAAATGGATCAATCATATGCCTTAATAAATGAAAAACTTAAAGAAGTAACTCAGGGATCATACAAAGTTTTTGATGAACAACAAGAGAAATTTGAGAATGAACTTACAGAAGAAGTTACAAAAACCGACAATATTAAAAATAATTTAGATACGATTGGAAATAAAATAAAATCCTTAGAAAAAGAGGAAAAAAAATTAAAAGATGAAAAAAATCAACTGATTAATGATTTCAATCAAAAGATAAAAAACTTAAATGAAGAATTACTAAAACAAACAGAAGAATCTACACATGAGCTTGATCAAAAAATCAAAGAACTAAATACTGCCAGACAAAACGAAGATGTGCTAAAAAAACAACTCATAGATATAATTGAGCAACATAAGAAAAATTTAAGTGCGTCTAAAATACGTTTTAAACAGCGAGAAGCAGGTATAGTTGAGCACTATAAAACTGTCGGTTCCACATTAGAAGCTCGGCTCAAAGTTATTACTAATACAAAAAGTGTTACAGTAGAACAACTGAAAAAAAATCAGGGTGCCTCGGGCCTCATGATAGATTTTGTATATCCATACACAAAATCGAATCGGCTATCCTCGGCGGTATAAATTTTGCCCGGGCCGCCCGCCTCAACGGTGCTTGTCCTCACAAATTCGCTACGCTCATTCCGAACAGACAACACGTTTCCGATTCTACTCTACGCCTTGGGTAAAAGCTTTTTCACAGACTTCGCTCTGGCGCCTTCGGCACGTCGCTTGCTGATCAACAGCGCAAGGCTACCCGGGTCTACTCGCCCTCGCGTTCCGCTATCCATGGCTCGCAGCGATTGAGGATGTGGTAAGACTAACCGAACGCTTGAAAATTAACCCTTGATACAAGTTTTAGAAAATTTTGAACCTTAGATGGTCTGTTAATCTAAGCGTGTAAATTTTACATAGGTTATAATGTAATCAAATTTATACTTAAGCAAACTATTAAAAACTACACATGGACATCGACTGATGGATGATCTGAATACAAATCTCATTTGCGGTATCACTGATAAGAATTACAAGATAACTCTACATACTAACTTAAGTAATCATCGTTTAAATGCTGAGAAAAAAATGGAGTCCTTTGATGACGAGAATTATAAAAAGCTTATTGAAATCGGTAAAAAAGCTGTATATGAAATCTCAGAGATCGAAGCACTGCCTTCGTTTTTGAACATGTATTACAAAGGTAAAGCGACTCTACTTTTCGAGATAGATATTAGTAAGTCTTCTACATTCACACATCCAGATAACCACGCTCGAGTAGTTCCGAGGTAAACACTGGGTACACTAGCCACTTACGCTTTAATTTCGCGGGTAAATCGTTTCCATTGAGACTATTGAAGATAGTTCTTGATTTAGATCAAGTATTTTATGCCGATATAGCAATCTTGTAAGCCAAACATCCTAAAGTAATCAAAAGGATGAAAGACACTGCTATAATGCACTTTTTCATATCTATCTCTAACGCCATCATCCGTTTTAAGTATCGTTTAAACGAATGGCAGATCGGATTTAATTTGTTCATTTTCTTTATCATAGTCACCTCTTCTATCAATGATTAAACTCGCTCAAAAGGAGATTTCATCATCCTGAAAATTATTAACCGCTGCTGCTATTTCTTCAGCTGTTGGGAGTTTTTTGGCTTCAATATGAGAAGGTTTGCTCCCTTTCATCTGAGCATATTGATTGACTTTCTCTTGCCCATCTATGGGTTTATCAGATGGTCTTGCGTAGTGTATTAATATATTCAAAATATCATATATTTTATCATACAAATAAATATTTTTTAGAGTAGTTTTGAGCATTTTTAAAATAGACGAGGCTATAGCTGTTTTTGAAGAAAAAAGTCATCAACCTCAAATAACACTGACCTATATCAAAATCTGTCAAAAACGCTCACACTACATGTCGCTGTTCTTTGACAGCATGAACACAACCAATCACTAGTGCTGTGTCTGTTCCACTTCTTTTTTCAGTTTAAGCACAGTGTCCTGATCAAGACCTGTTCCTTTAACCACCTGTTCAGCAGATAACCCCATCAGTAAGAAATTACGTGCGGTTGTTTGTATTCCTTTTTGTATTCCTTTTTGCTCCCATTGTTCTGCTACCGTCATAACATCACCTCTTAAATCTGGTTTGCTGTATATTAGTTTATCATGAAAATCCTTGGTTTCCATGTCCGAATATTGAGACATATACCGAATCAGTACTTGTCGTGCAATATGGTCATACGCTTCAATCTGATTAATCGCAATATCAAGCTTGCCATCGATGTTCTTTTCTCTGATGGCTTTTAAAATTAATTCGTATCCTGCAATAAAACCGTGTTCTAAAATTTCCTCGTCACTGTAACGATTAAGGTCAATGAATTGTGTCGTGAAGGCGTATTTTTTAGCTAACTCTGTATTGGCAAAATAATCATGGATATTAAGACTGTGACTAAATGGCTTTTGATTGGCATAGTAGATAATCGATACCACTAACGGCAAACCTTTTACTGTCTTGTGCCTTTTAATATAATCCAACAAGTAGCTGGTTTGATAATGTCTTGTGCGGATTAATATAGTGCCATCATCTCCAGTTTGCGATTCAATATGGACGAATACGGCACCGTTTTTACCATCCTTGAATTTAAAAAGAAAAGTTAAATCGGACTGTTCTTTTTGCTTTTGATTGTCCTTTTGCTGTTGTCTAACATGCTCAACATTCGCGGACTCAAGCTTGACAGTTTGCCAGTCAACTAACTCGACAAGTTCTTTAGGCAAGTAGGTCATCAAAAAAGAGACGGCAAAATCTCTATTAGCGATTAAATCTTTAAAAACTGAATCATGTACATTTTTCATTAATGAAATTAGTGTTTTTTTCTTCGACTAAGGAGGATGAGATAACAGTAACACAAATTTGATTTTTAGCAATTCTGTCATGGTTAACCAGAAAAAGTTCTCAAAAAAAGCATTTTTAAGTGTGTGTTTATGTGTTGCTATTTGGCTTTTATTTGATTTAATTATTAAATAAATATTTATTATAATTGAATTTTATATGGACAAATAATTACAAATTGAGCCATGAGAAATGAGCCATGAGAATGAGCCATGAGCCATTAGCGGATTAGCTATTAAACCCTTAAGCCATAAGGATTTGAGCCATTACCCATTGAGCATTACCCATTGAGCATTACCCATTGAGCCATTACCCATTACCCATTAGCGGATTAGCTATTAAACCCTTAAGCCATAAGGATTTGAGCCATTACCCATTGAGCATTACCCATTGAGCCATTACCCATTACCCATTAGCGGATTAGCTATTAAACCCTTAAGCCATAAGGATTTGAGCCATTACCCATTGAGCATTACCCATTGAGCATTACCCATTACCCATTAGCGGATTAGCTATTAAACCCTTAAGCCATAAGGATTTGAGCCATTACCCATTGAGCATTACCCATTGAGCCATTACCCATTGAGCCATTACCCATTACCCATTAGCGGATTAGCTATTAAACCCTTAAGCCATAAGGATTTGAGCCATTACCCATTGAGCCATTACCCATTGAGCATTACCCATTGAGCATTACCCATTGAGCCATTACCCATTGAGCATTACCCATTGAGCCATTACCCATTACCCATTAGCGGATTAGCTATTAAACCCTTAAGCCATAAGGATTTGAGCCATTACCCATTGAGCATTACCCATTGAGCCATTACCCATTGAGCATTACCCATTGAGCATTACCCATTGAGCATTACCCATTGAGCCATTACCCATTGAGCCATTACCCATTGAGCATTACCCATTGAGCCATTACCCATTGAGCATTACCCATTGAGCATTACCCATTGAGCATTACCCATTGAGCCATTACCCATTACCCATTAGCGGATTAGCTATTAAACCCTTAAGCCATAAGGATTTGAGCCATTACCCATTGAGCATTACCCATTGAGCATTACCCATTGAGCCATTACCCATTACCCATTAGCGGATTAGCTATTAAACCCTTAAGCCATAAGGATTTGAGCCATTACCCATTGAACGAATAAATTATTGAATTTCGTAATACGCGTGTCTACCTTTTCCAAACAATTTAATTTTTGTTTTTGACTTAAGTCTTTGCAGCCAAATTTTAACCATTTCTCTTGATTTGTCAGGAAATAACTCCATAGCCTCTCTAGTCGTTATTTTACCGTGCTTTTGAATATGTTTAACAATCGCATTTTCTGCCAAATTTTCATCGTTTTTTAGTGGTTGATTTGGTTGAGTTTTTTCCTCTAAATCAGGTGTATTTTCCACTTTAATTTCATCATCTTTTTGAGCTATAATTGCTTCTGCAAATTTCTCTATTGATTGAATAGTAGCGATTTTGCCGTTTAGAAGCTCATCAAGAGACTTTTTTGTTATACTCGTAGGGTTGTATAGGATGATATCTTTTAATTCAAAGGCGAGCTTCCTAGACGCCTTTAAATCGGTGTTTAGATGATACTGTAGCGTTAATCCATTTTTTCTCCACCATTTATTGATTATTTCAAAGTTTTCTTCTGACTGCTTCACTTGTGCTTGTTTTTCTTCATTTAATACCTCTGTATCGTTTGTATTTAAAGGCTTAAAGCCATTTTCAAGAAGTTTGCATAAATAGCCTGCAAGATTATGAATTTTACTTTTTTTGTTCTCGTTGTAAATTGTCTCAAACCCTTGTTCTATCTTGTTTTTACCATGTTTTTTAATTAATCCCATAGCGTTTTCTGATGAAAATCCCATATCCATCAATTCAGAAAAACAAAAAAAATCATCATCAAAATCAGTCACGTTTTCTGCGTAATGAGATTCGTCTGTTTGCAAAATTTCTTTGCGCGCGGTGATGATTGATCTCTTGTTTTCTTCTGTATTCTTATGTAGGGAGCTGTCTACGCCTTGCAGTGTATGGGTTTGAGAGGTGTTGACAATACACGGTTTGTCCATTTTTTTCCCCGTTTTGTCCATTTTTTTCCCCGTTTTGTCCATTTTTTTCCCCGTTTTGTCCATTTTTTTCCCCGTTTTGTCCATTTTTTTCCCCGTTTTGTCCATTTTTTTCCCCGTTTTGTCCAAAAAGCCCTGGTTTGTACAATTTTGGGTTATTTTTAGTTCTGTCTTGTTTTTTTTCTGAATGTTTCTTTTAATAGCTTCGTCAACAACCCATATTTTTCTCTGCAAAATAGAATTGTTGTTGAGATCTTTTTTCCGATGAAGATAGCCAAAAGAGGCTAGTTTATCGATATGTCTCTTAATTGATTTTTTACACATATTAAAAAATTTCGCAAAAAAATCGTCACTGGCGTAACAAACTCCTTCGTCATTACTCGATAGCATTTTGATTTTAGACAATAGACCAACCTGTATCAAAGACACACCTTCTAACAAAAAATATGACTTCGGAATTTTTACCATATCCTTTTCTTCATCGTTTAAAACTTGAGTTTGTTTCATGTGATAAATTTGATTCATTTTTGGGACTCCTTTTTCATGGATTGAACAGACCACAGAAGTGAACAAAAAAGCTCTTTCACATCCTGCGATATGATAGTTATTTGAGATTTTTGATTTTTGATTTTTGATTTTTGATAGGGTGCCTCGGGCCTCATGATAGATTTTGTATATCCATACACAAAATCGAATCGGCTATCCTCGGCGGTATAAATTTTGCCCTCGCGTTCCGCTCTCCATGGCTCGCAGCGAGCGATATCCCTATTTAGGCATGATTATTTTCATCGGTGTGCTCAATATCTTTTTCAATAATTTGAACTTCCTTTTCAACGAATTTTGCACCTTCTTCGGCGAGTTTAATCTCAACCAGTGGACCTATCGTACATCCTCCTAGAATGATTGATAAAGATAGCACTGTCAAAACTTTTGAATATTTTTTCACTTTAATTTTCTTAAAAAGAAATTACATATTATATATATAAAATAAATATATTTTAATTGCATTAACTTTCTAGTTCATCTTTGTTTTTTGTATCCTTAAAAAAAATTTTTGGTCTCCCTCTTGGTCGCTTTGGTTTATCTTCTATCGAAGATTTTTGTACTATTTTTTTTGGACGACCCCTTGGCTTCTTATCTAAATTATCAACGTAATCCAAGAGATTATCTGGATTAGGAATATGTGCTTCATCAGAAATCAAGGCTTTAAATTCATTTGCAAATTTAAAAAGCACTACGCGTTTCTCTCTCGGCTTTATTTTTTCCATAGTACGTGGGTTATGAGCATTTTTTCTAAAACTTACTCGTGTCTCAAAGCGCCCAAGCCCTTCAAGTAAAATAATCCGATTATTAAGCAACTGCTCACGTAAAAGATTCATTAACTCATAAAAGAAATGATTACAATCTTCTCTACTAAATTTCGTCTTGAGTGATAAATGTTTAATCAACTCATTTCGACTCATAGATCGATTATCTTTCTTACATGGTCTTCCCCTACCCCTTTTAAGCACTTCTTGTTTGTCATTTTCTTGATTTAGTTTTTTTTCTGCGTTTATCATTTTTTTTCATCTAACTACTGAATGATTCATCGAGCCTTATGTTGGTTATCCTCTGTCGAATAGAGCAGTATCAATCACTTCCAACTCGCGATTTCAGCAATTCTCTTGTCTGAATTCAAACGATTTTTTATGGCTTCTGCTCTTTTCAACGTGTTTTCTATGTAAACATCATCAGAATTTATACACTCGCTGCGAGCCATGGAGAGCGGAACGCGAGGGCGAGTAGACCCGGGTAGCCTTGCGCTGTTGATCAGCAAGCGACGTGCCGAAGGCGCCAGAGCGAAGTCTGTGAAACAGCTTTTACCCAAGGCGTAGAGTAGAATCGGAGGAGTGTTGTCCGTTCGGAATGAGCGTAGCGAATTTGTGAGGACATGCCGAGGAGGCGGACGGCCCGGGCAAAATTTATACCGCCGAGGATAGCCGATTCGATTTTGTGTATGGATATACAAAATCTATCATGAGGCCCGAGGCACCCTATTGAGTTTATTCTCAAAGGACACTCTGTTTGATGCACTTCTTGATAACACTCAACCATTTCCAGGGTCAGCGATCCTCTTGAGTGTTTCTCTTTTAAATATTCAATATCTGACCACCGTGCTTTACGGATGTCATCTCTGTAAAAATTCATGAAACTTCTTTTTGTTTCAAACACCCCGTAACGTTTATTGATTGCTCTAATAAAAAAATCGTCAAAAGTTATCACCATCTTATTCACCTAAAAATATTTTTTATGATTCAAAAACCATCTCGCCATCTTCTCTCACCAACGGAATCGTCATCTTCTTGTCTTTTTATACCGCTCGAAGGTAATATGAATATTCATAACCGTCTTTGGTTAATTTCTTCTCCCACGAGCTCAAATGCTCTGGCATGAACAGCGTTTCTTTATTTTTAACACTTTCTACAGGATACGTATACGGCTTCTTCGTGTAAAAAATTCCCGTGTACCGATAGCCAATAGGTAAACTATCTTTTTTCTTTTCAAAACAGACTATCGCTTCGTTAAAATACGAAATCACCTTCTTAAATTTTTCTTCACCTGAATAATCAATCAACACTTTTTCTTTCTGCATAATAAGCTCAATAATACGCTTTATGTTTTGGATGTCTGTTTTTAGCTTTTGACGTTCACTACTCATTTTTTCTTATCTCCTTTTCTTTTTCACGTTGTTTTTGTTTTAAAGCTTCAATGGATTTTTGAGCTTCGATGTGGCTTGTTGCCTGTTGTTCTTGACAGCTATAACCATCAACCAAAGCCCAATGCCGTTTTTTAAATGTTCCGATAAAGACATGCTTAGGATTATTAATCGCTTTTTCATCCCACCTTTTACTTATATCTTCCCATTGATAAGTCATTTGATGTTCAAAATGCCTTAAGAAAATTTGCAGTTGAAGTGGGTTCATTTCTATGTTATTTTCTTCAGCGTTAATTTTGATTTTATTGATGTCCGATGAATAGAAGGGTGCTTTCCCCATGCTTTTCAATAGGTCGTTGATTTTGGTAAGGTCGATGGTTTCGTAAGTAAGGTCAAGATTAACATCGCTTAGATTGACATGACTTAAAGTCAGAGAGTCTGTTTTGTTTAATTCATCTCTAGTGGTTTCGTTTGTTTTAGTTGCTTCTGAGTTATTTAAAGTAATTTTTCTTAAATCATGATTTTCTTTAACGAGCAGTTCGTATTGCTCTTTTATAAATTCCAATTCTTCTGTTAATTTTTCAACGTCATTAGATTGACTATATTTAGAACTGTCTGTTTTTTCATCTTGTCCCATATTACATAACATACTATGCTCTTCTATTTTATCTATATTATAAATATGGGAGTCGCTTTCATTTTTTTGTGGTGTGTTTTTTTCAAAGTCACCTTGTGTACTTTGTAGGCTTTTTACGTACTCAAAAACGTCTGGTCTGATCTGATATTTTACCCATCCATTTCGACCTGTTTTACGCTCGTAAACTGAAATGTAGTTCTTCTTTTTGAGGCGGTAAATTGCTTTTTTTACAATGTCTTTATTAGATTTTATCTGCTTAATTATATTGTTAGTGTTGATATGACATGTGATTAGTAAACATAAATTTTCTAAGCTAGAAATCATAATTCTTATAACTATAAATTGACACCCGTTCAGTTGGATTTTATTTCCTGTTTCTTGAGACATGTCCTCCGTTTTGTCCCCTATTTCTTGAGACATGTCCTCCGTTTTGTCCCCTGTTTCTTGAGACATGTCCCCCGTTTTGTCCCCTATTTCTTGAGACATGTCCTCCGTTTTGTCCCCTGTTTCTTGAGACATGTCCTCCGTTTTGTCCCCTGTTTCTTGAGACATGTCCCCCGTTTTGTCCCCTGTTTCTTGAGACATGTCCTCCGTTTTGTCCCCTGTTTCTTGAGACATGTCCCCTGTTTTGTCCCCTGTTTCTTGAGACATGTCCCCTGTTTTGTCCCCTGTTTCTTGAGACATGTCCCCCGTTTTGTCCCCTGTTTCTTGAGACATGTCCCCTGTTTTGTCCCCTGTTTCTTGAGACATGTCCCCTGTTTCTTGAGACATGTCCCCCGTTTTGTCCCCTGTTTCTTGAGACATGTCCCCCGTTTTGTCCCCTATTTCTTGAGACATGTCCTCCGTTTTGTCCCCTGTTTCTTGAGACATGTCCCCCGTTTTGTCCCCTGTTTCTTGAGACATGTCCCCCGTTTTGTCCCCTGTTTCTTGAGACATGTCCTCCGTTTTACCGTGGTTATTTATAAATGGGTTATCCCATGGTCGATATTTTTTAGGAATATATTCTTTTTTAGACACTAAAATAGTGATGTTTTCAATTTTAGGCATTTTAAATTCCCAATATTTCGGATGTTAATAAACTAAAATCTTCTTTTTCTGGAGTTTTTTTAAAACTATCAAAGACTGATATAGACGCTGCTATACAGTTCTCTATAGATTGAAGCGACCTTATATAGCTTCTTAATAAAATTGAGTTGCACTGTTTATTTTTTAATACATATTTCATTACTTCATGCGATAGATTTGTTCTTGAATCAAATTTATTAAACAATATCTTCAAAACTATATCTTTATCATATTTTTCACATAAATTTAAAATTTCATGATGAGTTAATTCAAGACCAGCTAAAGCATAATCAGTTGGAGTGATAGGCATTATTATTTCATCTGATGCAAGTGTAGCAGCAGATACTGCTGACCCTATAGATGGTGGACAGTCAATAACAATAATATCATATTTGTTTTTTAATTCTGAAAAAGGTTTATTAAAAACCTTATCTAATGGATGCTTACCAAGCATTAAAGAGTTATCAAGTAAGGCATTATCTACCCTGCTTGGTATAAAATCTAAACCATCAAATATATTTATAAGTAAATCACTTATCTCTAATTTGTCATTTATATAATCAATAAGAACAGGTTTTTTTCTGGCATCAACCCCCAATGTTCTTGTAAGATTTGCTTGTTGGTCTAATTCAATAAGAGCCACTTTAGCACCTAAGATGGCAGCTCTAATCGCAAAATTTAATGATATAACTGTTTTACCAACCCCTCCTTTAACTAATTGGAATGAATATATCTTATTGGGGAATTTATAATTAAAAAGTTTTTTTGCAGTGTTATGAGAAAAATATACTCTTCTACCAAAATTTTTAGTTTGAAGCCCGCTGTTCNTAATTTTTAAATGTATATTTTGAGAAGTTGTTTTTAATATATCAGCTGCTTCTGTAATTAATATTTTAGGTTCTATCATATTTAATTCATCCAAATTAATTGAAAACTTTAATATTTTTTAAAAAAACTTTAAATAAAAGTATTTGACATCTATTTAAAAGTCAAGCAAAATTGTTTCATAAACAAAAAGAAAGCGAAGAAGGTAAGACTGGAGTAACTGGACATTTGTTTGAAGCGCATTGTGATGGGAATTCCACCTCCCAGCACAATGCTAACCACAACAACCTTTAGTTAGGAGAGGCTATTATGGCTAAGGTAAAATTACCGCAATGGTTGCGGGATATCAATGTATTTCATCGATTTGAAGATGAGATTTATCAACGAGAGGACTTTAAAGCCATTGATGGCATAAGGTATGTACACAAGGATGGAACGGTCTTTTACTCAGAATCTGATGGGACACTTCATCTTGAAGAGGAGCTTGAAGAAGGTCAGTATCGTTTAGCTGCATCAGCGAAAGAGATAATCACTTATAGAAGATATCTGGAATATACGTTATCTGACTTTGAGGTATTATTTGCTGTTGGCAAATATTGTCGATTAACTCACAAAGACAGTGGTATCGTTTATGTGGCTGACCAAGAAGGTGAGCTATTTACTCTGAAAGAGATTGCCGATGAAAAGGCTCGGCAAAAAGAATTTCAGCGTATTGAGCGTTCTAGTCCTGCTGATTTTGCAGAATCCAAACCTGAAAGTTATCTGAATTCTACAGTGATTGTTGTACCAGCAGTGTCAGCGGAATGTAATCAATACCTTCATATTAAGTTGACGGATCAAGATCTTAAACTACTACCTGCAAAAACGCTCACTCCAGTTGAGCTTAAAATATTACGCTGTTTAATGAATGATGTACCCATTAAAGCGATCGCTGCGAAGGTTGGTCGATACAATTCAGCTAACATTAGTGTTGTTCTTGCACGTATGCGTCAAAAGTTTGGTGTAGAGACGAATCATGGTCTGATTGCTAAGGCATATCAGATGGGATTCAGTGAGCGTATTTTATATTAATACAATATTAATTTATATTTTATTATAAAATTAATTGTAGTGATTGTGTTATAATTACTGAATAGTATTAAGGATAAAGTTATGACTTTTAAAGTCAAGTTACCATCATCTTTTAGATCATGTGTTAAGGACTACTTATCACCATGTTTATGATCGNAATTTAAATGTAAATTACGATGTATTACATGAAGCTTTTGCAAGTGAATACGGCAAGGTCGCAGGAGATGTTTTGTATAAACATACTTGCGATTATGTTGATATTGACGAATTCATTATTCAAAATTACGAGACACATTAAGGAAGTAATATGAATATTGCCTCACCTTTAGAGATTTCATTAGGGCATTCTGATGTAGGGTGTGTTGTTTCATCGATTTGTCATAAAATGCTTTCAAACAAAATATACAAGCCAGATAAAATATATTCTTTATCTGAGTTTCAGCTTGAATTAAAAATGATACTCAAAACATTGCTGGATGAGATAAGATCGGGCAATTGTGAAGAGGAGATTGAAAGTTACTTTTTCCTCAAACAGCTTAAGGACAAAAATCCTGCGCAATACGAAAAAGTACTTAAGTGGAATCATTTAGAAGACGTTGCTTAATGATTGTTCGCAGAAAGAAATCTTCACATTGTCGGTATTATATCAAAGCGGATACGGCTGTTTTGTTCTTAAATTATGCTGAACGTCAGTTGATTAATCTTCAAGAAGCATTACGAGAAAAGCAGCGGATTACGAAAGATCCTGACATTGATAAAGAAATCATGCGCATTAAGAAAATGATTCAAAAGTTGAAAGTGGTGTATAGCGACAAGATATCTTTAGACACTTGTTGTGATATTTATGAGGAAGCAAGAACCTATTGGAGATCGAAAAATGAAAAATCATCGAGAAATGAAAAATCAAAATATTTATATCGATTGTATTGGAGAGGGTTTAGTTGAGGTTAATCCTTCAGAGATAGTTTATCTTTCTAAGGGAAAAGAAAAGACGCTTAAACTATACTCACTTGCAAAGTCAGTCTTTGGATTACCTTATGATGCAGAGGAAAAAGGAAATTTCATAAGACTTTATTTCAGCACGGAAACTGTCGATTCAATCAAAGCAAAAATAGATGATTTAAACTAGAAATATTAATACAAATGAAAAAGAAAAAATGAACAGGATGACAAAAAATGGAAATGAAAATAAACAGGGTGCCTCGGGCCTCATGATAGATTTTGTATATCCATACACAAAATCGAATCGGCTATCCTCGG
Source organism: Caedibacter taeniospiralis (assembly GCF_002803295.2). Taxonomy (GTDB): domain Bacteria; phylum Pseudomonadota; class Gammaproteobacteria; order Francisellales; family Francisellaceae; genus Caedibacter; species Caedibacter taeniospiralis. The sequence goes on from NZ_PGGB02000018.1 coordinate 31,464, forward strand.
CGGTATAAATTTTGCCCGGGCCGCCCGCCTCAACGGTGCTTGTCCTCACAAATTCGCTACGCTCATTCCGAACAGACAACACGTTTCCGATTCTACTCTACGCCTTGGGTAAAAGCTTTTTCACAGACTTCGCTCTGGCGCCTTCGGCACGTCGCTTGCTGATCAACAGCGCAAGGCTACCCGGGTCTACTCGCCCTCGCGTTCCGCTATCCATGGCTCGCAGCGTATGAAGCTGTAGCAAGGGCGGTCTATCAGCCACAACGCAAGTGAAGGTATTGAGCCCCGTAATAAATCAACGTCACACCTGATCAGGGTTTTCATTTGCCTGAAATCAGAACTGCTGTATACGAAACTAGAGCATGTGTTTTTTTTTTTTTTTTAAAAAAGTTTGGCACAACCCAAAGTAAACAGGCGAGTATGCGCGGAGGTGTCGGGGTCTGAGTCCGTAGCGGGTAGATGAACTGATTGTTTTGGAACTTGGGAGAACCTTGCTATTTCTGAATGCTGTCATGCAAGTTGAAGAAACGAGGTGATGGTTTAGCAAGGTAGTCGGACTGGTTCGTAGTAGAGGAGTAGGTAGGGTAATGCCTATCGAGGATAGATTGAAGCTCTGAGAAGGGTCAGAGGCTAATCCACTCGAAGGGGCTGGCAATTTAACGCAAGAGGATAGTTTGAGTGATGTCAAACGCAGAGTTGAATAAAACATTGTTGAAGTTGTCTTCTATAGCAGAGTGCGCGCGAGGGAATCGAAGTTTTGAGTTTACGAGCCTGGCTCATTTACTTGACGCGGAGTTTCTCAGCTATTGCTACTATGGACTTGATAGAAACAAGGCGGTAGGAATAGACAAAGTAAGTTGGCAAGAATATGGCGTGGACGTAGCGGATAAGATAGAGAATCTGGTCATGCGATTAAAGCGCAAGACATTTAAGCCAATGCCAAGTAGAAGGGTATATATCCCTAAAGGAAATGGTGAAAGCCGCCCGTTAGGTATCTCTGCAATTGAGAACAAGATTGTTGAGAGCGGTATAATGCTGATTCTGCAAAGCATATATGAACAGGACTTTCTGGAATGCTCGTATGGGTTTAGACCAGGAAGGAATACTCATCAGGCGTTAAATGAAGTCGATAAGGCGATCATGACCCAACCTGTGAACCATTTGGTGGAAGCGGATATAAAGGGGTTCTTCGATAACGTATCGCACGAGAAACTGAAGGACTTTGTGAAGATACGGGTGAAGGATACGAGTTTGCTACATCTGATAGACTGCTTTTTAAGGGCGGGGTACATAGATAAAGGGGTATTGATCGACACGGAGAAAGGTACGCCACAAGGGAGTATATTAAGTCCGATGTTGGCGAATATATTTTTGCATTATGTATTAGATAAATGGTTTGAAGATACGGTAAAGCAGCACGTTGAAGGATTTTGCAGGCTGGTGAGGTATGCAGATGACTTTGTGTGCTTGATACAGTATCAGGAAGATGCCCGCAAGATTGAGCGGGCATTGGCGAATAGATTTAACAAGCATGAACTACAGCTTCATCCAGAGAAGAGTCGGAACATAAGCTTTGGACGGTTTGAGAAGCTGAATGCTTTGAATGCTGGACGCAAGGCGAATACGTTTGATTTTCTAGGATTTACCCATTTTTGTGATAAGACAAGAAAGGGGTATTTCAAACTGGGTCGGAAAACGAGCGCTAAGAAGTTTCGAGCCAAGTGCAAAGATTTGAACTTGTGGCTGAAATCGATTAGGAATGTACTCCCGACAAAAGAGTGGTGGAAAATACTGAAAGCGAAGCTAAGAGGGCATTTTGAATATTACGGAGTGAGTGGAAACTACCCCTCGATAGCGAAGTATTATTCGATAGCCATGAGACAGACGCTGAAGTGGTTAAATCGAAGAAGCCAGAAGCGGAAAATGAACTGGTGGGACTTTAATAAATATGTAGAGCGCCATCCGTTACCGCGACCACGAATCAATCACATATTTTACACGTTGGTAGCGCTGTGAGTTAAGTTGAAGAGCCGTATGTGGGAAATCTACAAGTACGGTTCTGTGAGGGGCATTGTGCGTCTTCACATTGTATTGAATATAAACAAATATAAATAGGAGAAACAGAAATGTCTACTCGACAAAAAGGAGCAATCGCATGAAAGCTACAATAGAAAAAACAGGTAAAATAGGAAAAATAAACAAAATGACTCATGATGCTTATCTTGCACATGAGGCGTTGTCAGCTTCACAGGTTAAGTTATTGTTAGATAATCCGCATTTGTTCTTGCGTAAGGAACCGATGGTACAAACGCCTGATATGTTGTTAGGTTCAGTGATTCATTCGTTGGTACTTGAGCCTGAGAGTTTTGATACTATCTATGCGGTGATGCCGAAGCTTGATGCTAGGACGAAAGCGGGTAAAGAAGAAAAGCAGGCATTTGAAGAAGCACATGAAGGTAAGGTGATATTAACGGATGCGCTATTTGATACCGCACAAAGTTGTGCTGAGGCGATTACTTCAAGCAGTGCGAATGCGTTATTGCAAAATGGCGTTGCTGAGGCGAGCTTTTTTGGTCAACTGGAAGGCTATGATGCTAAATGTCGCCCTGACTATTATTGTCGTGAACGTAGTTTGATAATTGACATCAAAAAGACTACTGACGCATCACCTGAAGGGTTTACTCGAGCTGATGCGAACTTCAAATATTATATTCAGGCGGCATGGTATCTTGATGTGTTAAAAAGCATTGGCGAACCAGTGAAAGATTTTCTTTTCATTGCTGTAGAAGCTACCGCACCGTTCATGGTTGGTATATATCGACTGGCAGATAGCGCGATTGAATTTGGGAGACTTAAATACAGGGAAGCTCTGAAAACATACAGGAACATTAACGATTTTGCCAAACCGATATATCGAGATACTGAAACACGCAAATATATTCAAACGATTGATTTACCAGCATATGTCTATGCTCAAAACAAAAACAGTAATTTAATGGAGGTTTACCATGGCTAATGAAATCCAAAGATTTGAGATAGCACAACGCAAGGCAAAAGCATACTCTTTGTCAGGTTTTGTGCCTGAACATTTTAGAAACAACATACCAAACTGTTTAGTGGCGGTTGAGATGGCAAATCGATTGCAGATGAATCCATTCATGATAATCCAGAACATGTATATTGTTTATGGAAGACCTGCTTTTTCTTCAACCTTCGTTATTGCCTGTATTAATGCGTGCGGTCGATTTGAGCCGATACAATTTGAATACAGCGGCGAAGGTGATAATAGGCAATGTGTGGCTTTCGCAAGAGAAAAAACCAGTGGAAACATCTTGCGCTCAACACCTGTCAGTATTGGGATGGCAAAAGCCGAAGGCTGGTATAGCAAAAAAGGCAGCAAATGGCTAACGATGCCTGATTTGATGCTTCAATACCGAGCGGCAGCGTTTTTTGGTCGTGCGTATGCGCCTGATTATTTGATGGGTTTGCAGACGCGGGAGGAAGTTGGTGACATCGGGAGAACATCTGCCTATAGTGCGGTTGCAGTAAATGAGTCTACTAACAGCAATGTAATTGACATGGCTAAAGAACAAACAGACGACTTGGAAAGTTTGGTTGAGCAGCAGGCGTAATGCTGGTAGGTTAATATTAACAAGCACAAAAAAGGAGTTAAAATGTCATATTTTGACAGATGCTATAAAGCAACTAATGACAAAGGTGAGTTGATTGAATTTTACGTGAAGGAGCATTATAACTATGAAAGTCTTATGAATGCAAATCCAACTCATGTTGCAAGAATCTCCATTGACCTTGATTTTTACGAACACCCTATTCAGGACATGTGTTAAGGTTCGTGCGCTGAGCCGCCACTTCAGATAGGAAATGATTTTATCTGCTCTTCGTATTCTCCTCAGGAATTAATTGAAACAACAGGAGATAAAATATTAATCGAGTTATTGTCAAATTTAGTGTATGGCTTAAGCGGCATTTTGTTTATCCTGTTTTATTTTGTCTACTTCATGCTCAGAGATCCCATCAATAAATTTAACCATATTAATCACCTCAGCCAGTCGCTGATGGCCTCTTAATCTCGACCAGGTTTTCTCAGCCTGTCTAGCAAGTTTAAAGAAAGCGCAAAGTAGCGTTTCTCTTGAGTAGCAACCTCTGGCTTGTCGGGTTCGGTGTCGTATCGTTGCAAAGCTTGATTCAATTGGATTCGTAGAGCGAATATGACACCAATGTTCGGCAGGGAAGTTGTAAAAAGTAAACATTCTTTCTTTATCTTTCGTCAGACACTCAACCGCTTTAGGATACCTGGCCTCATACGTCGCAACAAACTCTTTGTATGCTTCTTCTGCTTGCTCTTTCCCAGGGGCCATGTACATGTTATGCAACTTTGACTTTGCTCTGGACTGCATAGCTTTAGGTAGCTTGTTAAGAATGTTCGCTGTTTTATGGACCCAGCAACGTTGACATTGCGTTTTAGGGAATTCTTTCTCAAGGGCAGACCAAAAGCCCATAGCACCATCACCCGTCGCTAATTCAGGCCCCGCTACCAATCCTCTGCGCTTGATATCACGCAATAACTCTGCCCAACTCTCCGCGCTTTCTCTAAAACCATCATCAAATGCAACAAGCTCTTTCTTCCCATCTACTGTCGCACCTATAATGACGAGCATACAGGTTTTTTCACTTTCCATGCGGGCTGTCAAATAAATCCCATCAACCCACCAGTAAACATAATGCTTATCCGATAAAGAACGACTCCGCCATAACGCAAGCTCAGCATGCCATGTCTCTTTTAATCGACAAATCACCTGTGCCGATACATTTTTCGCATTTTCACCCAGTATGGGGGCTAAGGCCTGCTGAAAATGATTCGTCGAGATTCCCTGCAAATACAGCAAGGGTAACAACTCATCAATCGTTTTTGCTCGTCTCATATACGGTGGAATCAGCAGTGAGTGAAACTGAATACCTGTGCCTTTGCGATCTCTAACCTTAGGCACTGTCACCTTCACGTTCCCAACCCCAGTTGCAACCTCTCGCGTAGGATGATAACCGTTACGAACAACCTGATGTTTCCCGTCATCCAGCTTCAAATCTGCCAATGAATCCATAAATTCTTTAAGCTCCACAAGGATCGCTTCGTGAATGGCTTTATTAGCTGCTTCTCTAATCAACCCAGTTAAAGCATCTTTTACTTCAGTATCTACTGTATTTTTAAGATCAAGTACGTTATCTTTACTCATGTGTGTATTCTTCTTTTGAGAGTTTTGTTACGCAAAATAATGCTATCATTCTGCAGTGAATACACCACCTAAACAAGGCTGATTACATTCCAGCCCATACACTAAATTCGAGTATATCTCATTATATTAATCAGCAGGACTGAATTTTTGCAAGCTCAGGAAATGCGTTATAATTTAGTCAAGAATGAATTAGTTAAAACCCTGTTAAGTGATGGTCGTGCTGAACAATCTATTTTTTGGATTGATGAAGGGACAGATATACTGTGTAAAGCCAGAGCTGATTATATTAATGTTGAGCAAGGATATATTGTTGATATCAAAACCACATCGAACTTAGCTGATGATAGTAGCTTTGGTTTTACGTTGAAGCAATATCATTATGATTTGTCAGCAGGATTCTATGTTGACGGATTTAAGAAAGCGATAGGTAGAGACGTTGATTTTTATTTCATCGTCATTGAAAGTAATCCACCTCACAATTACAGTATATTCAAGTCATCTATTGATTTACTTGCTCAAGGCAGAAACAAGTATAAGAAAGCGTTGGATACTTTTACCAGAGCCAATCAAAGTGGCAATTTTGCTAAACCTTACAACAATGGTAATTTGATTGAGTTAACCGCTTGATAAGAATGCGTGCAAAGCCGATCTTTTATTTTGGCTTTTTGTGTTAAAAACAGTATTATATTATATATATTTAATAATATTAAAATAACATGAAGCTTGACTTAATATTTGTCTTTTTATTTGCTATCCATCTTATGGGTTGTAAGGATCATAATGAGGCAAAGATTATTCAATTTGGCTTACCATCTGAGCAATCAGATAAAGAGAATCAAGATAATAATATCGCTCAACCAAGAGAAGATAATAAAAAAAATCAACAAAATAGTCAGAGTAGTATTTACTGTAGTCTCCTAACCCAAGAAGAATGCAAGCAATGCCTAAACGCAATACGTTATTACAACTATTACAATCAAAATTTTAATTTTATGAATTGTCTTTTCCCTAAGATTGAGAATCGTCACAGTGACCTGATTATTAACATGGAAGAGGCACGCTTAGGATTAAAATATCAATCAGGTTCATGTGCTGTACCGTTGAATGCTGAGTTTGCTTCATCTGAAGCATTACAGTACATATTGAAAGATAAAAAATGCCAAACGGTAGACCATAAACCATAGAACTTTAAGCCATGTTTGACCAATTGAAAAATATAGTACTGATATTCCTGACGCTTATTTTGCTTATTCTTTTGCCTTTTACTGTTTACTTTGGTAATTCTTATTTTAATTTAAGTGCAAAGATAGATGAAATTCAAAAAAATCAAGGGAAGTTATTACAATCAGGACTCACGAGTGACCAGCAATTGAATAAGGCGTTAGATAAGCTTTCACAGACTTTTTTAAATAATCGCTACATATTAAACAATCAACCCACGAATGAAAAATTGAATGTTAAAACACTTTGTCAGCAGTCAAATGGGATTGAATGTGTTTCTGAAACTAAAAATATTAAAAATATGGAGTAGATTCATTCATGATTAAAGTCTTAATTTATGCTTTATTGAGTTTTCAATTATTGGGTTGCTCTATGTTTGGGGTCAAACCAGTAGTCATTAATACCGAGATTGAAACGGTCATATTGCAAAATATCAGCATCGTTGATTTATGCGATATTTCCACTCAAAACGTTCTTTACGTTGATAAAGATTACAATATTACCATGAGTAACTTACTACTGTATATTAATGATATTAATGAGTCGTTGGCAAAGTCACAACTCTGTTTACAAGGCATTTCTGACTATAACTATAGTGTTTTGAAACAAATAAAGCAGAAATAACCAAGACAACAAAGACCATAAAAAACACACAAAAAGGAATCATCCATCAAATGCCAGTCGTTCAATTTATCTGCCCGCATTGTAAACATCGGTTTATGCAAGAGCTTCGCTTAAATGTCCATTGTCCAAAGTGTCTAAAAAGCATGTTTGAACAATGTTGATTTAACTCAACGATGATCCATATCTTATAACGAACGGCGTTTGATTTGTTGTTTCAGCATTAATGCCACTTCTTGGGTCAGTTAACCTGTACTCTTCTGGTTTTATATAATTGTAGATAGGAATATCAATTCCGTCCGGATTTTTTTTGAATTTACCATCACGGCTAATCTCACCTTTAAATCCATCCTTGAACTCTGGTTTAATAACAACTCTATGCTCATATCTCTCATTTCTCCAAGTTTCAGTTGCTCGTCCTTTTCCATAACCATAAGATGCATTAATAAAGTCGTCTGTCAAAAGCAGGTTTTTGATTACAGGCGATAATGGTGATGCCAACACACATAGCTCTACGGCTGTTGCACAATTATGATATCTTCCATCATAATTGCCTAACTGTTTTAAAAATTCAGGTGATTGAGATGTGTTAAATACGTACCTATAAACAACTTGGCCAGGATCAAAAATCCATGATATTACTTCAGCTCCATTAAAGTCATGTTCTTCTTCAAATGCAGGATTGAGATGTCTTCCCCTTGCTGTCCCTTCAAATATCTTGAACACATTATTTAGACAATAAGCCATAGCAAAAAACTGGTGTTTTGCATCAAATATGCCAGGAATCCTGAAGAAGCCTAGAAAACCACAATTGATATGCACAGGTCTTGATACTATAACAAAATAAATACCATCTCTCATAATATATTTTCTCTTACCATTTATTGACCATTCCATTAGGAAAGCATCCAACAATAATTTTATCTTCTTTATTTGAATGAACTTCAAATAAATGACTTCTTCCAACATTCACTATGGAACTATAATTATTAATAGGGTTATTGAATGAAGCATAACAAGCTTCAATAAAACTATTTTTTTCATAATCATTCATTTGTTCATATCTATTTTTTATTGTTTCAACAACTCTAATATTCTGTGCTAGATTAATTATTTTTAAATTTGGTTCAGGTGGAATGCCATATTGACATTGTCCTCCAAAAGCATTCTGTAATGCGATAATGGCCAACAATCCAATCAATAATTTTCTCATTTTCAGCTTCCTTTTTTGTTTGTTATGATTAACTCTTTTGAGTACACGAGGAACAGGGCGCTAAAACGTTCAACGCTTGTGCTTCGATCTCTTTGTTTTTAAAGTCAGGTTTATAAAATGGTGCATCATCGTCAGGCTGTGTTGTGGTCACGGCGGCGGTTTTGCTAATGTCGGTGTTATCTTGAATAAGTCTTGCTAAACCTGGATCAAAAACACCTGCTTTAGTATGGCCATACATACCAACATGATGATCGTCAACACAAATAAACAATAATGAATCGCCCTTGTTAATATCTTGAATATTACTTTTGGTTAAATTGCGTTTGATGATATTTAACCATGAATGATTACTTTGTAAAGGGATTTTTAACGTACTCAAAGCAGTGTTGTATTTTTGTTCAATGGATTGATACTGTTCAATTTTCTGATCTGTTGAAAGTTCTTCGTTATCATCGACTTCTTTTTCTTCAGCTTCTTTTTCTGCTAAAACTTGACGCACTTCATCAAGGTTAGTTTTTTCTTCTTCGCTGTAAAATGGATGGGCTGTAATATTGCTGATATTATCCATCTTATATTTTTTGATCAAACCTTCAATGATTGATTTAGATGTTTCACAAAATATAAAAATATCATTGTGCTTTTTGCTTTGATTTGATTGAAGGTGTTGTAAAACCTGCTCTAAGGCAGGTGAGGAGTCTTTATTGTTGTCATTTTGATCTTCTCCAACAACAAAGCTGAAGATGCCTTTTTCGATGAAATTATTCAGTGATGGTTTAGTAAATGGCATGTTTTTTTTCTTAATTAATTAGCTTGTAAATTATAATTATATATATTTTTATATTAATGTTAAATGCTTTTTTTGTATGAATATATAAGATTTATCATGATACCAGAGACACCCTTTGCATTAAAAAGGTTTAAGTATATTTTTGGAAAACACTAAACAGGTTGTTGCAGTTCAACGATGAAAAGGCTTAGATGAATGAAATATCATGAACCTAAAACAAAATCAGGCAAACCACTCTTAGGTGTCACTATTAATTATAATCCTCATAATGCACATAGCTTTCGATGGTTTATCAATGGTGAAGCAGCGGGTGTTGATAAAGTAGCATCCTTGTTAGAATACCCGCACAAAGTAGCTCTCCAAAGAGCTATCAAAGATTATGGTATTAGTCTTGTTATGAGTAAGGGACTCGACAGCTGTAAGGCAATGAAAAAAGTAGTTAATTCTAAAACTCATGATTGAGTTTTATGAATCAAATTTCAAGCAGGAGTAACTCTTGCATAAAGATTTAATTATTTTTGGGCATTAAGGCTTGCTGAGTTTGCAGAATCGATTGAGTTTCTTGTTGATATTGACTGAGATTTTTCTCAGGTTTAATTAAGTCCTTAGGATTCAAGATATTATCTTTTGGCGTGGCAAGACTTAAAAAGCTTTTATACAAACGCTCAAAATCTTGCATTTCTTTTGTAATTTCTTGATTTGCTTTTTCGACAGCTTGTTTTTTTGCAAGAATACATTGAGCCATATTTTGCAAGCTCGTTGCCATGGCAGTTTGAAGTTTGTCTAGATCAGCCATTTCACTGACTTAGCCTCGTGGAAAGTTTTTCACTAAGTTTTGTGTCATCTCATTAAATTTACTGAGATTAGCCACTTCAGCATCTCGATTACTGCTAATGGATTTCATGATTCCTTCCCATATTTTAATTTGAGGTTCGTTGTCGATTGCGGCAGCTTCAGCCATTTTTTGCATAGCAAGTGCTAGCACCGTATTTGATGTTGTTTCAAAGCCAGAATGCATAGCCAGTTCATTTTGCACAGCGCTAGCGGCAGCCATTGAAACAATATCATAAGCACCTTGAGAGGCGACATTATTTTTA
>NZ_PGGB02000001.1 GCF_002803295.2 Caedibacter taeniospiralis
TCGCTGAGAATGTTCGGTGCAGGTGCCCAGGTAGTGGGTTTTTGAAGATGTTTAAAGAGATATAAGATGTAGATACTTGAATACTTTGAGCGAAGAATATTGCGGATTGTAGTCACTGTGTTAGTTTTGAATTTTAAATGTTTAATTGTGTGTTGAGTTATTTTAAATTTAACATTCATAATTAAACATTCAAAATTGATATAAGTGGTTATGATCTAAGGATTTAAACTGAAGAGTTTGATCCTGGCTCAGATTGAACGCTGGTGGTATGCTTAACACATGCAAGTCGAGCGGTCTAGGAACTAGATACTAGAAACTAGAAACTAGGGGTTGAATCGCTGCGCGATGATTTATTCTAAAGAATCACCTTGCTTGGTAAGGTTCGACTTCCACTTTCTAGTTTCTAGTCTCTAGTTTCTAGATAGCGGCGGACGGGTGAGTAACGCGTAGGAATCTGCCGTACAGAGGGGAACAACAGATGGAAACGTCTGCTAATACCGCATGAAGCCTGAGGGTGAAAGGTCGCGCAAGCGGTCGCTGTATGATGAGCCTGCGTTGGATTAGCTGGTTGGTGAGGTAAAGGCTCACCAAGGCGATGATCCATAGCTGTTCTGAGAGGAAGATCAGCCACACTGGGACTGAGACACGGCCCAGACTCCTACGGGAGGCAGCAGTGGGGAATATTGGACAATGGGGGCAACCCTGATCCAGCAATACCACGTGTGTGAAGAAGGCCTTAGGGTTGTAAAGCACTTTAGTTCGTGAGGAAGGCTATCAGGTTAAGAGCTGGATAGTTTGACGTTAGCGAAAGAATAAGCACCGGCAAACTCCGTGCCAGCAGCCGCGGTAATACGGAGGGTGCGAGCGTTAATCGGAATGACTGGGCGTAAAGGGTTCGTAGGTGGTCAGATAAGTCAGATGTGAAATACCTGGGCTCAACCTGGGAGGGTCATTTGAAACTGTTTGACTAGAGTTTACTAGAGGATTGGGGAATTTCCGGTGTAGCGGTGAAATGCGTAGAGATCGGAAGGAACATCAATGGCGAAGGCAACAATCTGGGGTTGAACTGACACTGAGGGACGAAAGCGTGGGGATCAAACAGGATTAGATACCCTGGTAGTCCACGCTGTAAACGATGAGTACTAGCTGTTGGTCCTGGTGTAAAAGGATTAGTGGCGCAGCAAACGCGATAAGTACTCCGCCTGGGGACTACGGCCGCAAGGTTAAAACTCAAAGGAATTGACGGGGACCCGCACAAGCGGTGGAGCATGTGGTTTAATTCGATGCAACGCGAAGAACCTTACCTGCCCTTGACATCCATAGAAGACGAGAGAGATTTTGTTGTGCCTTCGGGAACTATGAGACAGGTGCTGCATGGCTGTCGTCAGCTCGTGTTGTGAAATGTTGGGTTAAGTCCCGCAACGAGCGCAACCCTTATTTTTAGTTGCCATCATTAAGTTGGGCACTCTAGAGAGACTGCCGCTGATAAGGCGGAGGAAGGTGGGGACGACGTCAAGTCATCATGGCCCTTACGGGCAGGGCTACACACGTGCTACAATGGGCATTACAGAGGGAGGCGAAGGTGCGAGCTGAAGCGAAACTCAGAAAGGTGTTCGTAGTCCGGATTGCGCTCTGCAACTCGAGCGCATGAAGTCGGAATCGCTAGTAATCGCGGATCAGCATGCCGCGGTGAATACGTTCCCGGGTCTTGTACACACCGCCCGTCACACCATGGGAGTGGGTTGCAAAAGAAGTAGATAGTCTAACCGTAAGGGGGACGTTTACCACTTTGTGATTCATGACTGGGGTGAAGTCGTAACAAGGTAGCCGTAGGGGAACCTGCGGCTGGATCACCTCCTTAAAGGTACGAGTATGATGTTGAATTTTTAATGTTGAATGTTGAATTTTTGATGTTTGAAGTACGAAAGAAATTAAGAAAGAGCGAGAAGTATTTGAGTGTTTACAAATGATGTTTTTTCTAGAGACTAGAAACTAGAGACTAGAAACTAGAAACTAGAAACTAGAGACTAGAGACTAGAGACTAGAAACTAGAATACTTCTAGAAACTAGTCTCTAGTCTCTAGTATCTAGTGGGTCTGTAGCTCAGCTGGTTAGAGCGCACCCCTGATAAGGGTGAGGTCGGTAGTTCAAGTCTACTCAGACCCACCATCTAGAGACTAGTGTCAAGAGACTAGAAACTAGGGATTGAATCTTGCTGTGCGAGATGATTTTTTAAATGAATCATCGCGAAGCGATTCGAGTCTGGTTTCTAGTTTCTAGAGTAAGCGCAGCGAGCGTTCTAGTATCTAGAGGGGCCATAGCTCAGCTGGGAGAGCGCCTGCTTTGCACGCAGGAGGTCAGGAGTTCGATCCTCCTTGGCTCCACCATCTAGAGACTAGTGTCAAGAGACTAGAAACTAGGGATTGAATCTTGCTGTGCGAGATGATTTTTTAAATGAATCATCGCGAAGCGATTCGAGTCTGGTTTCTAGTTTCTAGAGTAAGCGCAGCGAGCGTTCTAGTATCTAGAGCCGAGATCTTTAACAATTTATTATAGAGTAATGACCAAGAGAATAAGCGCAAACGGCGGATGCCTTGGCAGTCAGAGGCGAGGAAAGACGTGATAGCCTGCGAAAAGCTTCGGGGAGCTGGCAAATAAGCATTGATCCGAAGATATCTGAATGGGGGAACCCACCTCACTCATAAAGTGCTCAGCACTTTATTCATTTCGAGAAACTAGAGATTGGAAACTAGAAACTAGAGTGAGTAGAGGGTGTAATTTGTGCATGAATGAGTATTTTAAGAGTGGGGTATCACTGACGTAAGTTAAGTGAGGCGAACGTGGGGAACTGAAACATCTAAGTACCCATAGGAAAAGAAATCAACCGAGATTCCCTAAGTAGCGGCGAGCGAAGGGGGAAGAGCCTGGTATACTTTAGCATGTGAGTTAGTCGAACATTCTGGGAAGGATGACCATAGCAGGTGATAGTCCTGTAGACGAAAGCTTGGATGTGGAACTAGGTATACGAATAAGTAGGGCGGGACACGAGAAATCCTGTTTGAAGAAGGGGGGACCATCCTCCAAGGCTAAATACTACTGACTGACCGATAGTGAACCAGTACCGTGAGGGAAAGGCGAAAAGAACCCCGATGAGGGGAGTGAAATAGAACCTGAAACCGTTTGCGTACAAGCAGTCAGAGCTAGAAACTAGAGACTAGAAACTAGAGACTAGAGATTAGGGGTTGAAGCGCTTCGCGATGATTAATTTACAAAAATAAATCATCTTGCAAAGCAAGATACGACTCCTGGTTTCTAGTCTCTAGTTTCTAGTTTCTAGGAGACTAGTGATGGCGTACCTTTTGTATAATGGGTCAGCGAGTTACTTTTAGTGGCGAGGATAACTGAATAAGGGATCCGTAGCGAAAGCGAGTTTTAATAGAGCGGACAGTCGCTAGGAGTAGACCCGAAACCGACGCGATCTATCCATGACCAGGTTGAAGGTTGGGTAACACCAACTGGAGGACCGAACCCGGTAATGTTGCAAAATTATGGGATGAGTTGTGGATCGGAGTGAAAGGCTAATCAAGCGCGGAGATAGCTGGTTCTCCCCGAAAACTATTTAGGTAGTGCCTTGTGAATGACTCGTTGGGGTAAAGCACTGTTTCGACTAGGGGGATTTTGCGATCTTACCGACTCGATGCAAACTTAGAATACGACGAAGTTGAATCACGGGAGACACACGGCGGGTGCTAAGGTCCGTCGTGGAGAGGGAAAGAGCCCAGACCGCCAGCTAAGGTCCCTAAGTTATCGCTAAGTGGGAAACGATGTGGGAAGGCATAGACAGCCAGGAGGTTGGCTTAGAAGCAGCCATCCTTTAAAGAAAGCGTAATAGCTCACTGGTCGAGTCGGCCTGCGCGAAAGATTTAACGGGGCTAAGCGATACACCGAAGCTGCGGGACTAGAGACTAGAGACTAGAAACTGGAGACTAGAGGAGATAAGATGCCGTATCACAATTTATCAGTATATCAGAAGGCATATCAGTTAGCGCTGGAGCTACACGTGGAGAGTATGAAGTGGCCGCGGATAGAACAGTGTGAGATTGGGAGTCAATTAAGGCGAGCGAGCAAATCCATATGTGCGAACATAGCGGAAGGGATGGGCAAGCAAGCGAGTGAAAAGGAAGTAAGAAGGTTTGTTCAGATAGCGATAGGCTCTTGCGATGAATGCCGGGTGTGGCTGGATTTTGCAAGGGACTTAGGGTATATCGATCAGGAGAGTCATAGGGGCTACGATGAGAGGTATTGCGAAGTTGGGCGAATGTTAAGAGGTATACAGAGAAGATATAGCTGATGTCTATTCTAGTATCTAGTTTCTAGTATCTAGTTTCTAGTCGGTAGGGGAGCGTTCTGTAAGCTTATGAAGGTGCATTGAGAAGTGTGCTGGAGGTATCAGAAGTGCGAATGCTGACATGAGTAACGATAAATAAGTGAGATTCTTATTGGCCGAAAACCCAAGGTTTCCTACGCAATGTTAATCAACGTAGGGTAAGTCGGCGCCTAAGGCGAATCCGAAGGGAGTAGTCGATGGGAAACAGGTTAATATTCCTGTACCGATGGTAGTTGCGATGGAGAGACGGAGAAAGCTAGGTCTGCCTGGCGGATGGTAGTCCAGGTGAAAGCGTGTAGGTAGTGCACTTAGGCAAATCCGGGTGTATGATGATCTGAGGCGTGAGAGGGAACAGGGCTCTACGGGGTTCTGCCAAGAGATTGATGCTCGGCTTCCAGGAAAAGCTTCTAAGCATAAATTACCATTGACCGTACTGTAAACCGACACTGGTGGGTGGGTAGAGAATACCAAGGCGATGAGAGAACCCAGGTGAAGGAACTAGGCAAAATGACACCGTAACTTCGGGAGAAGGTGTGCCTCATTAGGGTGAAGGACTTGCCTGACCACTAAATTCTATGATGGATGAAAGCTGTTGAGAGTTGTAGAGATAGACAATTTGTTGATAGCCTGTTGTAGGACGTGGAATTTAGTGGTCAGGTGAACGTCTGGAGCGTGAAGAGGTTGCAAATACCAGGTGGCTGCGACTGTTTACTAAAAACACAGCACTCTGCGAACTCGGAAGAGGAAGTATAGGGTGTGACGCCTGCCCGGTGCTGGAAGGTTAATTGAAGGGGTTATCCTACCACTTAATTATTTTGGAGTTTGATATGTATTGTGTATACGTGATTTATTCGAAAGAATTAGATAGTTTTTACTTGTGGGTTATAGTGAAAACCTAAGGAAAAGGATTGATTCGCATAAGTCGGGTAGAAGTAGATATACAAGCCGAACGAGAGATTGGATTCTTGTCTACTACGAAGCTTACGCAAGTGAAAAGCTTGCTAGGTTAAGAGAAGCTAAATTAAAGCGAGCGAATCGAATGAGGAGTTTGTTGTATAAAGGCTTAAGAGAAGAAATATCAGAGTAATTAAGTGGTAGGAGAAGCTCTGGATCGAAGCCCCAGTAAACGGCGGCCGTAACTATAACGGTCCTAAGGTAGCGAAATCCCTTGTCGGGTAAGTTCCGACCTGCACGAATGGCGTAACGATGGCCACACTGTCTCCAACTGCGACTCAGTGAAATTGAAATTGCTGTGAAGATGCAGCTTTCCCGCGGCTAGACGGAAAGACCCCATGAACCTTTACTGTAGCTTTGCACTGGACTTTGAGAATATTTGTGTAGGATAGGTGGGAGACTAAGAGATTCGTACGCTAGTATGGAAGGAGTCGACGTTGAAATACCACCCTGATATTTTTGGAGTTCTAACTCAGACGAGAGTCGAGGACAGTGTATGGTGGGTAGTTTGACTGGGGCGGTCTCCTCCTAAAGAGTAACGGAGGAGTACGAAGGTGCACTCGGCGCGGTCGGAAATCGCGCCAAGAGTATAAAGGCAAAAGTGCGCTTAACTGAGAGAGTGACGGCTCGATCAGGTACGAAAGCATGCTATAATGATCCGGTGTTTTTTTTTGAATAAGACATCGCTCAACGAATAAAAGGTACGCTAGGGATAACAGGCTTATAAATTCTGAGAGTTCCTATTAAAGAATTTGTTTGGCACCTCGATGTCGGCTCATCACATCCTGGTGGTGCAGAATCTGCCAAGGGTTTGGCTGTTCGCCAATTAAAGTGGTACGTGAGCTGGGTTTAAAACGTTGTGAGACAGTTTGGTCCCTATCTGTTGTAGAATTAAGAAACGAGGCTGAGATCGACGCCAGTACGAGAGGACCGACTAGAACTAGCCTCTGGTTCGGCATCTATTTCAACAAAGGCATAGCCCAGTAGCTACGTTCGGAATGGATAACCGCTGAAAGCATCTAAGCGGGAAGCCAGCCTCAAGATGAGATCTCCCGTCTAGAGACTAGAAACTAGAGACTAGAAACTAGGAGTTGAGTCTTGCTTTGCAAGATGGGTTGTTTTTTATAAATCAATTCATCGCGAAGCGATTCAAGCTCTAGTTTCTAGTCTCTAGTTTCTAGTCTCTAGCTTAAGGGTTGTTGAAGACTACGACGTTGATAGGCTGGCTGTAGAAGTGCAGTAATGTATGAAGCTAACCAGTACTAATTGCCCGAGAGACTTGGTTATTACTCTATGATAGATTGTTAGAGCTTTCTGCTCGCAGGTTACCTGATGAAAATAGCGACTGTGAACCACCTGATTCCATTCCGAACTCAGAAGTGAAAACAGTTAGCGTCGATGATAGTGTGGCATTCGCCATGTGAAAGTAGAACATCATCAGGTATTTTATTTGAAAGGCACCTCAGGGTGCCTTTTTTCGTTTCTGTAGGAATAGTGAATATTTTCGCTTTAACTCATTTGTATTTGTATCCTGGCACCTATCCCATATATGATGTTGTCGAGTAAAATACTAAGGAGGTGTGTGATGTCACAGTATATTTTAACTTTGGATCAAGGAACGACAAGTTCAAGAGCTATTATTTTTGATCGGAAAGGACAAATTGTTGAAATGGCTCAACAGGAATTCAGACAAATATATCCAAAGCCTGGCTGGGTGGAGCACGATCCTAAGGATATATGGAGCTCGCAGGCAGCAGTGGCGACAACAGCGATCACTAAAGCAGGGGTCAATGGTAAAAATATTGCGGCTATTGGCATTACTAACCAGCGTGAAACAACTATTGTATGGGAGAGGGACACAGGGAGACCCCTGTATAATGCGATCGTCTGGCAAGATCGACGCACGGCTGAGTTTTGTAATATGCTGAAATCTCAGGGGCATGCGCACATGATCCAAGAAAAAACTGGACTTGTAATTGATGCGTATTTTAGCGCATCAAAAATCAAGTGGATTTTAGATCATGTTGAAGGTGCGCGTGAAAAGGCTAAGCAAGGGAAGTTATGTTTTGGTACGGTGGATACCTGGCTTATGGCTAAATTTACAAACTTACGTTTGCATGCAACAGACGTAAGTAACGCGAGCCGCACGATGCTTTATAACATCCATACCCATCAATGGGATGATGATTTGCTCGCATTATTTGATATTCCCAAAGCGATGATGCCAGAAGTGAAGTCTTCAAGCGAGATTTATTCGCAGACAGCAACGACCCTTTTTGCCACAAAAATTCCCATTGCAGGTGTTGCAGGAGATCAGCAAGCAGCTTTATTTGGGCAGATGTGTACGAAACCTGGGATGTTAAAAACAACCTATGGTACAGGATGCTTTATGATGATGAATACAGGAGGTACGCCCGCTATTTCAAAAAACAACCTTTTAACAACCATTGCCTGGCAGCTAGATGGTAAAACAACTTATGCACTTGAAGGTAGTGTGTTTATGGGAGGAGCTGTCATTCAATGGCTGCGTGATGAACTTGGCATGCTAAATAATGCCGCTGAGAGTGAAAAACTAGCACTTTCTGTGTCAGATAATGGTGGGGTTTATCTTGTTCCTGCGATGGCAGGCTTAGGGGCTCCGCATTGGGATCAATCGGCGCGCGGTTCAATCTTTGGCTTAACGCGTGGCAGCTCCAAAGCACATATTGCTCGAGCAGCACTAGAGAGTATTGTTTATCAGGTCGGTGACCTTGTTGCGGCACAAGTCTCCGATACAGGGATTAAATTAACTGAAATGCGTGTTGACGGAGGGGCTGTAGCTAATAATTTTCTGATGCAGTTTCAGGCAGATATGCTTGGTGCTAAGGTGATTCGCCCCAAGATATTAGAGACAACCGCCTTGGGCGCTGCGTATTTAGCAGGGCTTGCTATAGGTTATTGGTCTGATATTGATGAGTTAAAAGGCTTATGGTCTGTAGAAAGAGAATTTGTTAGTAAAATGGACAGTGCTATCCGCGAAGATAATACACGCTATTGGCATAAAGCAGTTAAGCGAGCAAAAGGATGGAGCGCATAAATGGTGATCACTAAGCATCAACAAGGCATTTTAAAAAACTTACCTGATTCAGCGATCTATTTGTTTTTCACATTGGAAAATGAAAATGAAAAAGAATTAGCAATGACAATGCAAAGCTTGCGCCAACTGGTCGATGGACAATCCATCGTGCTTGGTCTGGGTGAAAAAATGATGGCAAGGACTGACATGAATCTCGCATATCACCCGTATCAACCAACGCCAAGACAGAAAAAGCTTGCAGTAAAAACAGTTTGTGATTTGGTGCTTTGGTTAAGAGATCACGATCAAGGGGTGCTTATGCACAAAGCAAGACAACTGATTGCGGTTATAAAAGATGCTTTCATTTGCCGTGATATCGTCAGAGCCTGTACCTATTTGACCCAGGAGCAAGATGGAAAAGTGGTCGATCATGATTTATCAGGGTTTGAGGATGGCACAGAAAATCCAAAGGGTGAAGACCAATTCAATACGGCGATTATTCGTTCGGGGGATAAATATCTCAATGGTTCAAGCTTTTGGGTTATTCAGAAGTGGCAGCACAACTTGGAGTGGTTAGATAAATCCAGCCAGCAGGCGAAAGAAGAGTTGATTGGTAGAAGTCTTGATGATAATAGAGAGCTCGAGGATAGTCAGGCTTTTGCGCATGTTAAACGTACAGCCCAAGAGAGTTTTGCGCCTGAAGCCTTTATGTGGCGCCGTTCAATGCCGTGGATCAATGATCAACTGGAAGGAGGTCTCATGTTTTCATGCTTTGCCACGAGCTTCTATCCATTTGAGGTGCAGTTTGCACGCATGACTGGAGAAGAAGATGGGATTGTTGATGGGCTGTTTAAGTTTTCCAAGATTTTATCAACGCAGTTTTTATGGTGCCCACCCTTTGTTAAAGGGCAATTATTGCTGCCTGAGTTTACGTAAGCAGTTTTAGCATGGGACACAATAGCTTTTTCGCCGATAATGACGATTGCGTAGGGGCGTATTGCATACGCCCTTCTAAAAGTGGGCGGTGACTTTGTCAAGACCTAACTTCTTCATGCGATAGGCGTTTTCACCATTTAGATAGTAGTTATGTAGGATCTTATAAATACTAAACCCAAGTTTCTGGTAAAGATGAATCGCGCCAATATTGCTGGTGTTGACCTCAAGTGTGAGCATGGCAATGGTGTTTGGTAACTCGTTGATAGCGTATTGGATTAAGTTGTGTGCGATTCCTTTTCCTTGATATGCTGGTAAGACTGCCAGCGAGTAAATGCGTGCACTTTTCTGGCGAACAAACAAGAGTATATAGCCAATTACCTGATGGTTATCATGCGCTAGATATAGCAGATTCCGCGGTGAGCGAATGTGATAATAAAATTGTGATTTACTGATCTGATCGGTGTTAAAAAGCGTGTATTCTAGCTCAGTTAGTGCGACCACATCACTTTTTTGAGCAACACGTACGCTAATCGTCATAATGCACTCGTTTATGCTCCATGCGATTGACAAATTCCAGCATGATACGGCTATACAGCTCATCGCCAAGATAAGCATCCTCCCAAGGGTGATCAATCGAAGGATTGTCATTGATTTCAATAATTACGGGTTTATCGTCAATCATTTTAATGTCTACCCCATATAAATCCCGACCGATTAAACGGCATGCCTTGATCGCGATTTTAATGACCTCCTTGGGCACCTGATGGATGCCGAAGGCTTCTGCAGGACCAGCGGTCACGCTTTTTTTGCCGTGATTGACGATTTGCCAGTGATTGGGTGCCATATAATATTTACAGGCATAAAGCGGCTTATTGTTCAAAATACCGATTCGCCAATCATAATCGGTATAGTGGTATTTCTGGGCAATAATGATTGAGGACTGGGTCAAAAGCGTACTAAGGAGTGTCGACAATTCTTCCTTGCTTTTGGCTTTTTTAACCCCCTGAGAAAATGAACCATCGGGTATTTTCAACACCATAGGGAGTCCAAGTTTTTCGATAAGCATGTCACAATCTGGGGCTGAATCATCACGAAAAACAAAATAAGATTCAGGCATGGCTATGTGGTTTTTTTCCAAAAGATTATGCAGATAGACTTTGTTGGTGCAGCGCATAATGGTTTGTGTGCTATCCATCACAACCAGGCTGTTTTGTTCTGACTTTTTGGCAAACGCATAGCTGTAATGACTGATTTGCGTGGTTGTACGAATGAATAAACCATCATATTCAGGCAGGCGAGCATAATCATCTTTGGTGATCAAATCGACATCTACGCCAAGCGCGCGCCCCGCTTTTATAAACTTTTTAATTGCCTGATTATTGCTTGGTGGCAGAGACTCATTGGGGTCGACTAAAATAGCCATTTCATACCGATATTGCTTTTGTAATCGAGGTTTACGCCAGACTTTGGTACTAAAATCGCTTAGTGATTGCGCAAAAAGACTTTCTTCTCTATCGTTTAAACTTTGCAATGAAACGGTGTGCAGACTTTGTATTTGCCAGCTATTGAGTGTTTTGGCAAAATTAATCTGAAGAATGGGTGCGTTATAGGCATCAAAAATTTTACGCGCAAGCTTAGAAAAACCTGAATACTCTGATGTCCCAAAATAAATTTTAATCTCAGAATGATCATCCACACAAAGGCGATCAAGAATTTCAACGCTTTGATTATTAAGACGCATGTTGAGCAAGCTAAACGATAGATCTTCCAAGTGTTGAAGATTATTAAGTGTGCTCACACTTGGAATAACTCTGTCACCATTGGCTTCAGCAAGCAAAGAAGCGTAGTATCCTTGACCAAGATAGCTAAGATCCTCAGAGAGGTTAATAAGGTAAGTATTGTGATTATGTTTAGTGGTGAGGTATTCTTTGGTCGTTATCAGGTTATCCGTTGGAAAGTAGGGGGCCCATAGATCCAAATGGTCGATTAGTATTTTAAGATCCTTCATTGATGCTTCCTTCGCGTGGTGGTGATTATCTGGTTACATCTGCTCTAGGGTTGCAATCTTAGTGACAACGGCAAGCACCTCAGTCGCTTTTTTAAGATCAGAAACACCAGGTAATGATGGCGCAATACGAATGTTACAGTCATAGGGGTCTTTTCCATAGGGAAAAGTCGCACCCGCGCTGGTGAGTTTGACGCCTGCATCTTGCGCCATTTTCACAATTTTTTTGGCTAAATTTGGCTGGCTGTTGAAGCTGATAAAATAACCGCCTTTTGGTTTTTCCCAGTTTGCAAACTTTCCATTGGCGCCAAGTTCAGCGGTAAGCACCGCATCAACGGTATTAAATTTGGGTTTCAAAATGGCAGCATGTTTTGCCATGTGACTCATGAAGGTGTTTTTGTTTGGTAAAAGCTTTAAATGATGCAATTGATTAATCTTGTCATAACCAATCGTCTGCACTTTAAGATGCTTGATAAGCCAGTCATGATTAGCTTTATTTGCAGCGATAACAGCTACTCCAGCGCCTGCGTAGGTGATTTTGGAGGTGGAAGCAAATACAAACGCTCGATCAGGGGTCCCTGCTATTTCACACTCGGTTAAAATATTGAGAATGTCGATTTGTTGATTCATATCCAAGTGGTGTAGCGCATAGGCGTTGTCCCAGAAAATCCTAAAATCGCTTGCAGCGGTTGGCATTTGCGCTAAACGCCTGGTTGTTTCGTCGCTATAGCATTCGCCTGTTGGATTACTGTATTTTGGCACGCACCACATCCCTTTGATGCTGCTGTCTTCTGCCACCAGTTTTTCCACTTGATTCATATCGGGACCATGCCCAGTCAGCGGAATGTTGATCATTTCGATACCAAATGACTCGCAGATGGCAAAATGTCTGTCATAGCCAGGAGTGGGGCACAAAAATTTAATTTTTCCCCGTTCAGACCAGCTTTTTGTTTGCCCTGGCAGTTTGTGTACCAGCGCTTTAATAATGATATCATACATCAAGTTAAGCGACGAGTTGCCACCAATGATAATTTGCTGTGGCTCGACAGCAAATACGTCTGCAAATAACTTTTTAAGTTCGGGTAAGCCCGTGAGTAACTCAGGGGGGCTGTAGTTGCGATAATCTGGTGGCAATACAACCTCGTTGTGATCGAGGTTATGCAATAGCGCATCGGATAAATCAAGTTGTTCGGCACAAGGCTTGCCGCGAGTCATATCAAGGCTTAATCCTTGATTAACAAAAGCTTGGTAGCGTAATTTTAGTGCATCTAATTCATGGCTGTTGGATACGGCAAGCATCATTTATTTTCCCCAAGCGATGACAAGATAAATATATATGCCTATGTACAACAAGAAAAATACAAAAGGCATATAGGTTTCAATGCGTTTTAGTGGCGTGAAAGAGCCTTTTTGCAGTGCAGTAACGCGTTCTGCCGAGAAAATTGGACTTGACGGCAAGCGTTTTTCCAGGGCTCCAATGACTTGCTCCTTGATGTTGACCGTATGGCGATAAAAGCGTACCACGCGCCACCAGCAGTAGCAAATGGCTAATAATCCCAATAAGGGTAGAACAAGCAAGCTCAGGGATAGTTCAGTGCTTGAGCGGCTAATGCCAAGCGCCATAATGCCGACAATGGCAATATTGGTAATTAAAAAAAACAAGTTGATGGAAACGCGGCGAAAGCTGGCGCGATCAGCCATTTCAACGTAAATTTTATATTGCTCAATTAGTAATGAATAATATTGCTCATTGCTGAAATGATCTTGCTCTTCATTCCATAAATTATCCATGTTGATGTTATCATAACGACTCATGAATGATTGACTCCAATTGGTTGACAATTTAACGCTAGCCAGAGTAGCAGATTTGAAGGCATTGGACTATGGCAAAATGGCGTATTCTGTTATAAATCTATCTGGATTGCAGCACACCTCCTGCGGGCTTTTTGATTTTTAGATTAGCCACAGCGTCAAACAACTGTAATCTTTCGCTCTTCTTTAAATCAAAAAAAATTGCCAACTCGACCTAAGCTAACACCAAATGTAGCAACATCACACATTTGTCTCGGAGCCTTTTGTGAGCACTACGCTTCGTGCCTTTAAAGCGAGCTTTTGAATGATGGTGGGATATAACTCATGCTCTAATGCTTTAACGGTTTGCTCAAGGGTTGCAGCAGTATCAAAGGGTAAAACCTTCATGCGCTTTTGGGCGATGATTTTTCCACCATCCAGACTTTCATCAACATAGTGGATGGTTGTTCCATGTTCTCGATCTTTGGCATCAATGACGCGCTGATGGGTATTTAAGCCCTTATGTTTTGGCAGTAATGAAGGATGAATGTTAATGACTTTGTGTTCATATTGATGAATGAATGTGGAAGATAAAATACGCATAAATCCGGAAAGTACAATGAGATCTGGTTGAAATGGTGCGATAAGCTCAGTAAGTCTTTGATCGTAGTTTTCGCGAGACTGTTTTTTGTGCTTCGGTAAAAACAGGCAAGGAATATTTGCCCTTAAGGCACGCTGAACGGATTCGGAAGGGGTGTCTGACACAACCGCTCTGACTTCAATGTTATGCTGCAAATGAAGTTTATCAATAATAGCCTGCAGGTTCGAGCCAAAGCCTGATGATAAAATAACGAGTTTAAATGGATTATCCGTGGACATAGTTGACAAAAGCTTGTTGTTGTTTACTCTGACTTAGGTAACCGATTTCCCACGCGCTTTCGCCCATGGCTGTTAGCGCGTTGAGCACAGCATCTTTATCTTCTTTAGCAACAGCCATCACCATCCCCGCCCCGCAGTTAAAGGTTCTTAGCATCTCATGCTGGACAATACTTCCTTTTTGCTGAAGCCATTGGAAGATTGCAGGCAATTGCCAGCTGTTTAGATTGATATTCGCACAGGTATAATCAGGAAGCACTCGGGGAATATTTTCAGTAAATCCACCACCTGTAATATGTGAGATGGCATGAATGTCAAACTTTTCAAGAAGGGTTAAAATCGTTTTAACATAAATTCTCGTTGGTGTTAATAAAGTTTTGCCCAAGGTGCTCTCGCCAAACGGCATGCTCAAATCTGCTTTAACGTGCGAGATGACCTTGCGCACCAGCGAATAGCCATTGGAGTGAACGCCCGATGAAGCGATGGCAATAAGTATATCATTAGCTTTAACTTTGCTGCTTGAGATGATTTTATCTTTTTCAACAATCCCGACACAAAAGCCTGCCAGGTCATATTCTTCAGCCTGATACATGCCTGGCATTTCAGCGGTTTCGCCACCAACCAGCGCGCAACCTGATTGTCTACACCCATCAGCAATGCCAGAGATGACCTTGGCAGTCTGATCAGCATTGAGTTTTCCTGTGGCATAATAGTCAAGAAAAAACAAAGGTTCAGCACCACCAACGATTAAATCATTGACACACATCGCCACAAGGTCTATGCCAATACTGCTGTGATCATTTAAATCAAAAGCAAGCTTTAGCTTGGTGCCGACACCATCTGTACCAGAAACAAGCACGGGTTTTTTGTAGCGATCAAGCGGGATTTCAAACAGCGCACCAAAACCGCCTAATCCCCCAAGCACCTCTTTGCGCATCGTAGATTTTGCTAAGGGTTTTATTTTTTCAACAAGCAGGTTCCCTTCATCGATGCTCACACCAGCGTCCTGATAGCTTAATGATTGATTTGCCATGATTTTACGCCACTTGACACGTTTGCAATGGGGAAAATTATAAGATACATAGAGCTAAAAGTCGCCTGGTTATCATCTATTTTTTGCGGCGCTAAATTTTTATTTTCATTTGCCATAATATTTTTTCTGTCAAGCTGTGCTACGACAGAACTAACAAAAGGTGGAAGGCTAGTTAGAGAAATAAATATTGATTGGCAAAATGAATGTAAATTTCTAGGTTACGAGACAGTTTATGAAAGCCCCTTTTCAGCCAGAGGAACTGGAAATATTAAAATGAGAAACAAGGTTTATGAGTTAGGTGGGAACGCATATATCAAAAAATCATGGATTCCAATATTTGGGAAATGGGAGCTTAATTTTGAAGCGTACAAATGCAAGGAGTATGAGGTCATTTAATAGTCATCGTTAAATCGTCTGGTGACGGTTTAGATATGCTTTTTTCTAAGCCTTTCTCTTTTCGACCATCCTGCCTCAAAGCGTAAGCAGCCATTTGCAAGTCCGTAGCAAATAGCGCTCATCCGTGCGCTACTTCGTAGCAAATTAACTTAACCGTTTTCGCCCTGTGCGGCAGTGAACGCTTCAATATTTATCTTATTAATTTCATTATTTTTCTAAGCTGCCTGTACGGCAGTGGACTAAAGAAGATATAGCTGCTAAAAAAATAGCAATTTCTAAGCTGCCTGTACGGCAGTGGACAACAACCTTCATATGTGGGGCTTCCGCAATCTTTTCTAAGCTGCCTGTACGGCAGTGGACTGCAAAATTTTAGATTAAAGCGCAGATAAAATAAAGGGTTGCTGACGCGTTGCCAATAAAAACCCTTATTTTTTAGTCATACTCTAAAGGCTTGATTTTTAAAGAACTTCCAGCAGCCCCCCAAAAAAAGGGTTCAGCCTCAATCGTTATTTTTGTGTCACCATGCGTCCTAGCTCTGTCAAACGATATTTTTGTAAACGACTGTTTGGTCGTTCTGGAATCGTCATCTCAATTACGCCTGCTCTCATGGCAGGGTCAAGATAATGTAAACGAAACGATTTTCGATCTTTTAAATTTAATTTACCTTGAATTTCTAATGCTGCCATTTCCTCTTGTGCAACCTCCAATAATTTTTTGACTTGAGGGGTGACACGTGTCAGTGACTCCATCACACGATGTAACATAAATTCAATAAATGGCGCTGAATCCGCTTTGTCTGTGCTAAGTTTAATCAATGGGTGAGTCTCTGTGTTTTTTAACCACTGGAACAGACTTCGCATCAATACTGGAACTCGTTTTGCCGAAGGTGCCATATGCACAACTCTCTTTCCTGACATCACGCCAACGCTGTGATGGCGATAGCGCCCTGGATTATCGATCAAACCTGACATCAACATGCCATGAGTCTGTAAAAGGTCCTTATCTTTTTCAGAATTCCAGTTTTGCAGGCGATCATACACGGCAATATCCGAGGCAATGTTTCAATCCATGCACCAATACGGGGTGCGACCCAAAATAGTAAATCCCAGCTTAGGATGCTGCGTGTTTCAATCCACGCACCCACACGGGGTGCGACGAACATCCTAAATCTGATTGCATACGGTATGACGCCTTCAATCCACGCACCCACACGGGGTGCGACGTGATAGCAGGTATTTTTGCAACGGGTGATTGATCCTTCAATCCACGCACCCACACGGGGTGCGACCTAAGCTTTGCCTTTGAATATGATAACACAATGTTTCCTTCAATCCACGCACCCACACGGGGTGCGACGTCATGCGAAGTGGATAATGATAACACAATGTTTCCTTCAATCCACGCACCCACACGGGGTGCGACAGCATAGAAAATGGTACTTGATTTTACATACGTTCTGTACGTAAATTCGCTAACCTACGCTTCCATTGCATCTATGCAGGTGACAAAATATCATATTGACACATAAACACAAGTAGAAATATACCCGCCAACCCCATTGGCAAGTAATGAGGACAAGTGGTTAGCGCACAAGTAGTTATACTTTTGAACTGTTAAACATCGAGCTTGCAGAATTCACGGGGAAATTTATAACAACAGCACCGACTTAAACACATCTGCAACTGCCTTAGCGCCATAGTGTTCTATTTTATTGCGACCATTTTTGCCCAATTTGTAAAAACGCAGGCTATCCATTTCTGGATCATAACTATCCAAAAGTTTCATTTTCAACACACACCATTGATCGGGGCTTATGTCACATTCAAATACTGAGTTTTGCACCCTAACCCCATAATCCTGACAGGTCTCTGCAATTTTTCTTAAACGCCGAACGCCAGTTTCTTCCTTCAGTGATACATCATAAGTGATTAAAATAAGCATCTGCTTCTCCCGAATAGCCTGTGTTTTTATTCACTTTAAAACTCACGTAAACGCACAGGCTGTTTTAACAAGACCATTAGAACCCTCTATTTAGGCATAAATGGTGGGTAAGCATCCAAGTCACCTCTTAAATGCCGCGCCAATAAAAGTGCCTGAACATGTGGCAATAACCCGATTTGCACCTCTTCACCCAAAAATGGGTGTTGGATCGTTTCCTGCTTACGGTCGCTGCGAGCCATGGAGAGCGGAACGCGAGGGCGAGTAGACCCGGGTAGCCTTGCGCTGTTGATCAGCAAGCGACGTGCCGAAGGCGCCAGAGCGAAGTCTGTGAAACAGCTTTTACCCAAGGCGTAGAGTAGAATCCCGGGCAAAATTTATACCGCCGAGGATAGCCGATTCGATTTTGTGTATGGATATACAAAATCTATCATGAGGCCCGAGGCACCCTATTTGTAAAGTTACAAGCAATAGTTTTCTGGTATCATCCTTGAGTTTTACAGAACCACCCACTTCAATTTCAAAGTCCTGAGGTTTCACTTGACGTCGATTAATTAAACTCAACACCATACGATCAACAAACCAGGCACGAAACTCCTCCAAAATATCTTGTGCCAAACTATCTCTACCGGGGCGCACTTGATGAAGAAATCCCATCTGTGGATCAAGCCCAACCCCCTGCAAAGCAGCACTGATGTCATTACCGACGACGCTATACAAAAATGATAGCATTGCATTTACAGGATCTAATGGTGGACGACGACTACGAGTATTAAATTGAAAATCTGTCCGAGCCACAGGTAGGATTAATTCATTAAAAACACCAAAGTAAGCAGATGCCGCCTCGCCTTCTAAACCTAAAATAAGCTCTAGACTTTGTGCTTTTTGCAAGCGGCGAAGTGCATAGCTTATTTTCTCAATGGCATTTTCGACTTCGCTATTTTGGTCATGATTTCGCACCCTACGATAAAGTACCGCACGAGATGAATTAAGCTTGGCAGCAATAACATTTCTGGCAATAGCCACGGGATTGAGCTCGGCTATTTTATACTGTGTTTTACGCAATATAACATTACCATTTTGTCTACCATGCAATCGTCCAAGAAAACGTCCATACTCGGTAAAGAAAGCAAGGTGAACATTGTTTTCACCGCAAAATCCCAGTAAGAAGGGGGATAGCATTACATTGCCAAAACAGTAAATTGCCTGAATAGCATGAATAGGTAACTGCATTACTTTCTGCTTTGCGACTTCAATAACAAGCGTTTCACGTTCTTTGTGCAAATAAGCGCCCTGCCTAGTAATGTAAAGGGTGTTTTGTAATTTCTTCAATCCAAATCCTCCCTGAAAAGAGCATTAACATACAGCTGACTTTTATCTTTGAACGTCAACTTTGGATTACATAAATCATATAAGGAACAGGCATTACACTTTTTTTCATATTTAACTTTCGGTGTAACACCAGCCTGCAACAAAAGACGCGTTTCATCAACAATCTGTAAAGTCTCATCACGTAAAGCCTTCGTTAATTCAACATCAATTCGGTGACGACTTTGCCAATACCACATTGCTGCGCGAGGAATGACTGTATTAAGCATCTCTTCCAGACACAACGCCTGCGCGCACAACTGCACAAGATCAATATGATCTTCCTTAGGTTTCCCACGTTTATACTCAACAGGAAAACATGAACCTGTTTTAGTATCAAGTTCAACAAGGTCAAGCTTGCCAATCAACCCAATCTTAGGCGCTGATACATGCACACCACGTTCATAACGTATACCTTTACGCGTCTCAGGCACCCCGCTATCCACTCGCTGATGCAACTGCTGTCCTTGTGCGGTCAACCAATTCTCAGCCCATGCCTGCTCATTGTGAATAAGAGCGCATTGCCTGGGGCAGAAAGCATAGTGTTGCAAAGCAGAGAGGGGGATCAGGAGAGAATCGTCCAATTTAAAATCCATCAATTATTTCAGGCTTAAGACCTTCAAGATCAGCAAGTGAGAAACTTCCATCAGGATTCACCGTTAACGATCGATGTACTTTTGCTGATGAGTGTTGCCCCGATCTGGAATTATGCAGCCACCAGATCAGTTTTTCCACCGCCATGGAGCCTTCTGGTCTTGCAGAAGAAGCATCACCCTCAAACAACTTTGGGAATATAGATTTTATGGTCTCTGCATCCGCATCGCTAAAACCAGTTTTTTCGGCTAGCTGCGGCGACATCGCGCCATAGGCAACGTAAACAGCAGTATCGACTCTGTGTTTCATACCCATGGTATCGGAACTTTTTTTACTGCCATCGCCATCACCACTAACACTTTTGGTAATTTGCGTACTGGTAATGCTTACTGGCTCAATACTGAAAGCCGTAGGGTGCCTCGGGCCTCATGATAGATTTTGTATATCCATACACAAAATCGAATCGGCTATCCTCGGCGGTTTGGATAAAGCTGTTTCACAGACTTCGCTCTGGCGCCTTCGGCACGTCGCTTGCTGATCAACAGCGCAAGGCTACCCGGGTCTACTCGCCCTCGCGTTCCGCTCTCCATGGCTCGCAGCGAATGAATACTCACCGGACCACGGATAGGAATTGATACCCCATCCTTTTCTTCACTTTTAAAAGCAAATAGTTGTCCAAAAGCACGCACATCGAACCAAGTTTCACAAGCTTTTTTTGCAGCAGTTTCTGGCTTGATTTTTTTAGCGTTTAAAACATCTTTACCTAGCACACCTTCAGCCCTGGCTCGAAGACTGTGATATTCATCCGTCTTCTTTTCATCTGACTGAACAAAAATAGCCTGGCCCGCATCTTGGAGGCGATCTCTTGCTTTTCGCTTCAAACATACATCTGTAACTTCGCCAAAACCATCATAATCTGTACGTGGCCGGTTACCATTTAAAGGATCACCGTTCGGATTAGCGTTTTTTACGGAAAAAATAATGGCGAAATCGATTTTTTTGCTCAGTGAATTCATTGTTGCTCTCCTTCATTGGTAGTTAATTCTATTTCGGATTTGGTTACCCACACACCCTTTTCCAACTTATGCTCCCTTAACCATTTTCGTTGGCAATGAAAGCCCAATAGGTACTCCCCGCTTAACTTATCTTTTGAGGAAGCGAGTAAAAGCATCACAAATATCGTCCAACAATCTGTTGTAAGCAGCCTCTAAAGGTGGCAACTTAACACGTAACCGCTGTTGATATGGAGTCAAAGCTTCGCGAATACTCTGCCAAGTTGATACCGGATGATGAGCAAAACGCTGCATTAAACGACTAGCATGTGTAGTGCGATTTTTTTCTCCCGCAATAGATATTGCCATTTCCTCAATCATTTCAGCTACTGCCAGCAGCCGCCCAAATAGATAATCCCGCCCTGTATATTTCATATCAAGTGACATAGCATATTCTCTCCTTTTATTTAAATTGGGTTGGCGTTCTGGGTGGTGAAAACCGCGATAGAGCGCACAGGCGACACCAAGGTTTCTCTCCCATTCCCAAAGTTCACTGTTGTTTCTGTTGCTGGCTCGACTGACAGCCAGGTTGACAATATCCATAGGTAAAGCTCTGCCTTCCAAAATACAGGGCATCATCCTTTCATAAAGGCTCTTTTTAAGCGCTTCATTGCTTTTCACCATATCACCATAGGTAGCTTGCAATATATTCCAAGGTGAAGGAGCACTGACAGACCAAAACACTGTTGTTTTTGGCTTTTTATTATTACCTGACTCGACTTCCTTGCTAATCCGCTGCGGCCAAGCCAAATGGCTGTGCCATTTTTCGATAGTTTGCACGTAATCCTTAGCCATAAAATCGCGATAATAAATAATCGCCATACGTCCAGGAGTGGCAGAGTCCAGCCCCATAATAACGATGCTTTCCTGATCCTTGAGTCTGGCGATGCGACCATCGAAATAACCTGCCATGTATCGATTTAACGCTTTGACAAAGTTTTGTCCAAGGTCGCTCGTTACATTAATTTCAGTAGCCAATGAATCTTTTCCATCATCAGTAACTTCCTCGAAATTGTCCAGCTCCAGACTTGGCACCAATGGAGCAGGGATAGGTTTGCCTGATACTGCCCATGCCACCACCACCTGATCTCCATTCTTGCTAGCCTGATTAGCAATCAGCCAACGCAATGTATTATGAGCTTTTTGGGTAATATCAAAACCGACGTTCGCAACCTGCTCTCCATCTGTAAATCGACCACGGAAAGTAAAGCCGGATGTATCATTGGCTGATACCAGCTTTGCTTTATCACCTGTATGTCTAAGCTTTGCGGGATGATTTGAGGCTGAGGGTTGCAATAGTCCAGATACATAACAAAGCTCATCCTTCCCTGAACCTTCGGCATCAAAAGCTATCCATGACTGTTGTATTGATTTATCTTTCCAAGTATCTGGAAATAGGTCGCCTGGAGTAATAACACTCCAGCAAACCATTGCGTTACCCTGATCCAGTTCGCCTTTTTCCTTCGGTAGGGTTTTGAATATTAAAGGCAAAGGATTTTCATCTGTTACCTCAAATGGCCAAGAGGTTAAAAGCCGATTATTTTCATCCATATAACAAACTTTAGCGTTTATTAGATCTTCTATCACAGTCTGCTTAATGATGTAATTGCATACCGCTTGAACCTTTGGATGACTCACGCCAGAGTTACACCATTCTCTGATTTGTGACCGATATCCATCGAAATAAGGTTTTTTCTTCCCACCGAACTTTTCATAGTCGGCTGCAACATATTGCAGCTTGTCCGCTAAAGGGTGTGGTGCTTCGCCACTACTTCTTCCTGCAGACTTTTCTGTAGATGGCAAAATGATCTGCGTCTTTTCTAAAACTTTTGCACCTATAAAATTTCCATCAAGATCTATTTGAATATTTATATGGGCATTCTGCATAGTATGGCTTGTCGGCATTAGCTGCTTTTCTTCCGGCAAATCCAGCGTCATAGCTTTTTCATAGGTCTCGTAAAGCTTTGCCATCCAGCTCATAACGATGCCTCCTCTGTATCCACATCCAGCAAGTTATCTCCGATAACAAATTCTTTAGCTTTCATCTCACGAATAAAACGACGAATTTCGCAACTCCCTGGTCTTGGAAATTCCACAACACCATTTTTCATAACGGCATGCCAAAAACGGCTATGAAATTCATCTTTTCCCGTCTCGTCCGGGTAATCGAAACCATGAAACATCAAACCAAACGATAGCTCATCAATGTTGTCATAGGCTCCAAGACCTTCTCCAAATTCGCAAGGCTCTACATAACCCTGGCAATCTCTTACACCAAGAAAAATATCTTGCCGCCCACCCTTTTCCAGCATGCGCTTTGCGATAGCAAAATGTTTTCCATCAATTTGATCCGCTGCCAATTCAGGACGATACTTGTTCATTTCAAAGTGTGCCTCTACCTGATACTCAACTTCGTGCAGAAAGGTATATATAGCCAAGCTATTTCCACCACCCCAAACCAGAGGTTTAGTGCCTTTGGTTTGAGTTCGAATGGACTTTATTACCCGAACCCTATCCACATGCCAAACGATAGTTGGTTTCTAATAGATTGACTTGAGAACACCCTTAATCGCCTCATAAGTAGGCACATGGTAAGAGCATTTTTCCCCACCAATCCTGGTAATTGGGTCGGTAAATAAAGCGTAACGTCCCCAAAGTCTGAAACTAATAATGTTTTTCACGTTACCTCCTATAAAATCTGAGTTGTCATCATACCTACGCACTCGGTTCCAAGACCAAAACTTTTGCTGTAATACATCTCATCCAGGTAGTAAATGCCATGCCCAGGCTGAATTTCGTGCACTGCTTTCTCCTTTTTTAGTTTGTCCCAAACGTTAGGAAAGACATTCACGCTATATTTTTGCGCTTGTCGTAACAATTGATAGTAGCGACGAGCATTAAACTCCTTTGCTACAGAGCAAAGCTCAGCTACCAGCTTTTGCCCCTTCTTACCATATTGTACAATGACTGCCTGGGTTGGAGCGTCGATAGCCTTAAACTGTTTACCCGCCTCCATAAAAGCCTGTCGCAAGAGGGGGACTTTCCCTTCACGATCAGAAAAATTTGAATTACATCCGATGCGAGAACTTAACAGGTTGAGCAAACTATCGTTCCTGTGATCTTTTCCTTTCAAGGGGTAGCTCATATCATCTGCTCGATCAAAAAAATAATAGCGAAAATACTGCTTGATCGCTGCCGGTGACAATACATCTTCCGCTGCGAGCCATGGATAGCGGAACGCGAGGGCGAGTAGACCCGGGTAGCCTTGCGCTGTTGATCAGCAAGCGACGTGCCGAAGGCGCCAGAGCGAAGTCTGTGACGTTGAGGCGGACGGCCCGGGCAAAATTTATACCGCCGAGGATAGCCGATTCGATTTTGTGTATGGATATACAAAATCTATCATGAGGCCCGAGGCACCCTTGTACCCTTCAGAAAGAACCCTCTTCGCCTTCTCTTTGCCTATTTCAATTTCCTTCAGCATTCCTGTACTTTCACTGTCCGGGTTCACAATAAAAACCTGCCCTTTGATCAAATTTCCTTGCTCATCTTTCAGATTGCCATTCCTATTACAGCGTCCTGCAGCCTGAGCAATAGAGTCCAAACCTGCCAAGAAGCGTATCACAGATGCAAAGTCCACATCAACGCCTGCTTCAATCAGTTGCGTTGAGATACAAAGCACGGGCTTTCGATGCTTCAGGTGCTTCTTAATTAGATATAGGAAAATCCTGCGATGACGCGGACATTGATTTGTACTTAAATGGAATAAAGACGATGCATTCACCTGCTCGACACAACGTTGATACAACTCCTGCGCCCATGTTTTGGTGTTGACAATTACCAAGCAACTCCCGTGTATCTGGAGCTGCTCTACCGCCAGTGTAGATATCTCTGCGACATTCCAACCACCAGGCTTTATTTGGTTATAAATACGTACCCGCCGAAGCTCAATAAAATGCCTATCAAAGTCGCCTGCCAGTTCATTTTCTTGGGGAATGACTAACTGCCCTTTATCAGGTTTTTTTAATTCGTTCAGTAAAGGCTGAGTCGCTGTACAAAGCACTACCGTAGTATCGCAACGCTGCACGAAAAAATTCATTGCGTTACAAAAAATATGCACACAATTAATTGGCAATGTCTGAATCTCATCAAAAACAAGCACACTTTTAGCTAACTGATGCAAACGCCTAACACCTTTGGTTCCACCACTAAACAAGGTTTCCAGTAACTGCACCATAGTGGTCAGAACAATGGGAGCGTCCCAGTTTTCCGATACCAGTTTGGCGTGCCAGGTTTGCTGTTCAGACTCCAAATTAGAGTGATGTTCCAATACCCACGACCTAGCATCATCTCGATGCTCTACCACTTCGCGTATCACCTTAGCATTTTGCTCAATGATAGACGTGTATGGGATAACATAGATAATACGCTCCAATCCGTGATGCTGAGCATGATGTAAAGCGTAACGTAAACTGGCGTAAGTTTTACCTCCACCTGTTGGTACAGTTAGCGTATAAAGCCCTTGGGACTTATACGCGTTACTCTTACAGTTATCGGAAATTTCCCGACGCAATTCATCTACATAGTTTCGCACTGACAGCCCCGAAAGATAATTTTCCAAGCGACCAATAGCAACGTCCCAATTAATTGATCCTGACTTTCCTAGGCGCTCTTTTAATCTGACAGGATCTTCAAACTCAGCGCTATTGAGT
This sequence comes from Caedibacter taeniospiralis, assembly GCF_002803295.2. GTDB lineage: Bacteria > Pseudomonadota > Gammaproteobacteria > Francisellales > Francisellaceae > Caedibacter > Caedibacter taeniospiralis. The sequence continues at coordinate 25,095 of NZ_PGGB02000001.1, forward strand.
CTGTCAGCATCAATTAGGCAACTGAACAAAAAGCGGGTGAAAAATCCCAGGTTAAAGTAATCGATCATCGATGGCTTTTCAAAATTGACAAACTCTTTCAGTTTATCAAACAGACCTTTTACCAACTCAACATTTGCAATTTGCTCAATTTTATCAAGTATCTCTTTCTCTGCGACCTGCCGACACTCGTCAAGGTTTACTTTCTCATCAGCCTTACTCATACGATCAGAAAATACAGGCTTATCATCAATTCCAAAACAATCGATTAAACCACTGTGATGAGAGGCAATACATAAAGCCAGCATTTGACCACACAGCTCTCCTTGCCCAGCACCACCAATACGTTTCAGCTTCTGCCAAACCAAGTGAGCACCTGCTGTTGAGTGATCGACTTTCCCTTTCATCCCTTTAGCATCAACATAATCATCCTCATCAGGGTTAATTTCACCTGTAGCTGACTTTATATAGCGTTGAAACTCTTGGCTGTACTTTCCGAAATCATGCAACAAACCAAGCAACCTGCCAGCATTTTCCGCACCCATTTTACTGGAAAAGGTACTAGCAATCTCTCCAACCTCATACAAATGAGTATGAAGAAACTGACATTCTCCATCAATTTTTCTTTTGTGTGCAATAAATTTAGGCTTACTCATTGCTCCACTTTCCTTCTCAATTCCCTATAAAACCAAAGCATACCTTGCAAAATAAAGCGTCGTCAACCAGTTCCCTCAAAAACCTCAGATTTATACCTGTTCCAAATTTTGTTCATACACACCTCCGTATCGACATCTATTTTACCCTGGCACAGGTATCGCCGATTTATTCCTAATCCGCTTTCTATTTCCCTAAAACCTCTTTATTCTATAGCCTGATTTTTTAACACCGCTAACCTATGGGGGATTTATGCCCGATGGAGAGAACACCTAATCACAAAAAACCGTTGATCAGTATTCGTAATTTAGTCAAACGCTTTGACGATGGACATACTGCGGTTGATGGCATTTCTTTAGATATTTATCCAAATGAATTTTTCGCTTTGCTTGGCAGCTCCGGCAGCGGCAAGAGTACTTTACTCAGGCTTTTAGCGGGGTTTGAACAGCCAACCGATGGCAAAATTCTGATTGATGGTGTCGATATGACAAGCATCCCTCCTTACAACCGCCCCATCAATATGATGTTTCAGTCATATGCCTTGTTTCCTCATATGACGATTGAACAGAATATCATGTTCGGGCTAAAGCAGGACAAACTCCCCAAAGCTGAAATTATCACACGCACAGCGTCTGCCCTTAAAATCATCAAAATGGAACACCTGGCAAAACGCAAGCCCCATCAGTTATCTGGCGGGCAGCGCCAGCGAGCCGCACTTGCTCGCTGTCTTGCAAAACGCCCTAAGCTTATTCTTCTGGATGAGCCATTATCTGCCCTGGATAAAAATTTACGCGATCAGATGAAATTTGAACTGGTTGACATTCAGGAACAAACGGGCAGTACCTTCATTATGGTGACACATGACCAGGAAGAAGCAATGACGATGGCAACCCGCATTGGCATTATGTCTGAAGGATGGCTAGAACAGGTGAGTCCGCCCCAGGAAGTCTATGAGTTTCCAAAAACCCGCTTTGTCGCTAACTTTATCGGTAAAAGCGCCATTTTTGAGGGGGCAATCAGTCAGATCAATGATGATTCAAGCGTTATTGATTCCGATGAAGTAAAATGCGCTTTTAAACTGGATCGTCGCATCGATGGCGTCGAAGCTCAGCAGATATGGATAGGGCTAAGACCTGAGAAAATATCGATCTCAAAAACTCCACCCAGAGACTACGATTCCAGGCGCCCTGTGAATACTATTGTTGGCAGAGTTAAGGATATTGCCTACATGGGAGGGCTTTCCACTTATCACGTTGAGAGCACCAGCGGCAAGAGAGTTATAGCCACGGACTTTAATGTTGAAAGAAATGCCGATCACCCGACCTGGGAGGATATGGTTTACTTAACGTGGGAGCCTGAAAATATCATGGTGCTGTACTCATGAAGTGGCTTGTCAACCTTAATCCCAATCTTGTGCACAAATGGCAGAATCGTTTTGTCATTCTGGTACCTATGCTATGGTTTATGCTGTTTTTGCTTGTCCCTTTTCTATTTGTCCTGACCATAAGCTTTACTTTGCCTGCGGATGGCACCCCTCCATTTACTGCCATTCTGGAATATGCTGAGCATACACTGCATATTATTTTACATCTTGATAATTATCTGCAAACGCTAAGCTCTAATCTCGTTTTTATCGCGCTTTTTGATTCCCTCAGTGTGGCATTTACCACCACGCTTCTGTGCATTTTAATCGGATATCCCATGGCATTGGCACTTGCGCATATCAAACGCAAAAATGTACAACTTATTTTTCTGATCATGATTATCATCCCTTACTGGACGTCTTTTCTTTTGCGCACCTACGCCTGGGTAACACTGCTGGGAAATCATCAGTTGAATGTTTTTCTGATGGGACTGGGTTTACCAAGCATGGCTTTACTGTATAACAATTTTTCCATGTACCTTGGCATGGTCTATTGCTACTTACCTTTCTTAGTACTCCCGCTTTATGCGACTTTGATTAAGCTTGACCCCATTTTAAATGACGCTGCCGCCGATTTGGGCGCCACACCCATGCAAACTTTCTTCAAAATCACGCTACCTCTTTCCATGCCAGGGCTTATTGCAGGGAGTCTTCTTGTATTTATTCCAGCGGTTGGCGAGGTCGTTGTGCCACAAATCATGGGAGGATTAAACAGCGTTATGATTGGCAGTATCATCTGGGAGCAATTTTTTACTGCCAATAACTGGGGAATGTCGGCTGCCATGTCAGTTATTCTGCTGATCATTCTGGTGATTCCTGTGATCTGGATGCAAAAAATTCAACAGCGGCAGGCAAAAGCCTCGGGGAGTGTATAATGCGCATTTTTTCCTATAGCAAGATAATGCTCATCCTTGGACTTACTTTCTTATATATCCCACTGGTCATCTTGATTCTTTTTTCATTTAGCGAATCACAAATCATCAACTTATGGGGAGGGTTTACCCTGTATTGGTATAAGGTGCTGTTTCAGGACAGTGACATCATCGGTGCAGCGTTAATCAGCTTGCAAGTTGCCCTTATCGCCTCACTGTCCGCCACGATTTTAGGCACCATGGTCGCTTATATAATGACAAGATTTCACTACTTTAGAAGCAAAAACTTTCTTTACGGCATGGTCATTACCCCCTTAGTCCTACCTGATATTGTGCTTGGGGTATCGCTGCTTTTAATGTTTACATCACTGCAAAACCTGATCGGCTTGCCCCATGGCAGAGGAATGATGACCATTATTATCGCTCACATTACCTTTTGTACCGCCTATGTCACGATTGTGATGCAAGCGCGTATCGCCAGTGTCGATCGCTCGATCGAAGAAGCCGCCATGGATTTGGGCGCTAAACCCGCTAGAATCTTCTTCCAAATTACCCTGCCACAAATCATCCCATCCTTACTCGCCTCATTTTTACTGGCATTTACGCTATCAATGGATGACCTGGTTATCACCGAGTTTGTTGCAGGTAGCAGTGATCCAACCTTGCCTATGTATATTTATTCAACCGTTAAAAATGGTCCAACACCAGAAATCAACGCTCTGGCAACACTCATGATTGCTATTATTTCAACCTGTATCATCATTGGAGCCTATATTGCATTTAAGATGGAAGGTAACCGTAAGCGACGGAAACGAAAATAGCGTATGGCTATGTGTGTCAACCCGATAAAGCGATGCGCTCTTTAAACCTTATTTTATGTTCCTCCTTATCCTTTAAGTACAAAAATCATCCTTGACTTCTGATGAATGATCGCCAAAATAGCGGCATAATTTTTGCCAGAAAAAACTTTTAACCATGAGAAAACCGCTAAAAATCTTAATGCTATTAACCGCGCTTTTGCCCTTAAGTGTCTTCTCTAGCACAAGCATTAGTTTTGAACCTGTCAATTATCAAGCATTACCTGATTGGGATTGTGGCGATCAAATGTACGCTTATCAGGCTTTACAAATTTCATGCAAAGTAATTTTAAAAAACACTAACTACAACCGCGACTGGATTAACAGCTGTCAAAATATTCTAAGCACACCTGCGCACACAGATCGCCGCGCCAGAGAAATGCTCGAGAAAAACTTCACCCCTTATCTTGTGCGCTATGACGATAAAGCTGAGGGACTCTTTACCGGTTATTATGCCCCTGCTATCGCGGGGAGTTTATATCGCAGTGCTGAATTTTCTGTGCCTATTTACCGAACTCCTAAAGATTTAATTCAGAAAAAAACAGGTTCAGGCACACAGTTTGGTCGCATGGTTGATGGGAAGCTCATCCCCTACTACACGCGCGAAGAAATTGCCAAGAATAATTACTTGAGCAAGAAAGACGTCATCGTCTGGGTCAGATCACGCATTGAAAGAACATTTTTGCAAATCCAGGGCTCAGGGCGAATTGAGTTAGAGAATGGCGACAGCATATTGGTTGGTTATGACAGCCAGAATGGGCATCCTTACCGACCCATCGGTCGTTACTTAATAGAAAATGGACTCATGCCGCGAAATGAAATCACGATGCAGTCGATTAAAACATGGCTTTACGACCATCCTGAAGAGGCGGATAAAGTCTTAAATTATGATCCTTCCTTCGTATTTTTCCGTACGTTGAGCCACGGCAATCCAATAGGTGCACAAGGGGTACCATTGACTCCTGGATACTCCATTGCGATCGACAGTAAATTTTACCAGTATGGAACCCCTGTCTGGTTAAGCTCATCCTACCATAAGCCCAATCAAAAAATACATAAGCTTGACCGACTCTTAATCGCACAAGATACGGGGGGAGCTATCCGTGGCGCTATTCGCGGGGATGTATTTTGGGGAAGCGGTTCAGATGCCGAATTTTATGCAGGACACATGAAAAATCTTGGGAAAATGTTTGTGCTTTTACCTAAGTCCAATGCTTTGAATTTTGTTAGCAATGACTAATGCAACACTACCCACTTTCGACTCAGGATATTGTATTTATTAAGCTCTTGCTCATGAAATTTGGTTAGGAACTCACGATTATTTACTTCCATCGCAAATTCTTTTTGTGCCAGGCTTATCCCATAGCGGCGACACCAGCGCTTAACGGTCCACACCTCGTAGCCCATTAGTTCCGAGGCCTCAAGATAAGAAACACCTTGATCGTGCAAATCATTTAAAACCTTCTCGGCAGGTTTTCCATATTTCTTCAAAACATTTAATTCAAAATTATTGCTATATTGATTTGGCATTATCTGCTCCTATTGCAACTATTATTCCGTCAACGAGGTCAATTCTCACATAGAACAACTAAGCAAGCCAATAAAATAAAATAATCAACTACATAACAAAAAGCTATTGCTAAGGGGGTTTCAACTTAGATAACACTCAGTGCAGAATGGATGGGCAAACAGGTTGAGTATTGGTGGATGCGCCTTTGGCTTATCCACCCTACTACCTACCGTCAGAACGAATGGGTATCTTATGAAACTTTAGATCCCTGACCTGCTTCACTACTGTTCTGAAGCTCCTCTAGTGTTTTGGATAAGTTGGCTTTAAGCTTCTCCAGTGTCAGCATAAGGGATTTTTTTTCCTCTTGACTGACATCACTTAAAATTTCGGCATAATGCGCAGCAACCGACTTATCAAGCTCCTCTAAGACAGCTAAGCCTCGCTTGGTTACCTGAACGCATTTAGCACGCCGATCACTCTCATGTGCTACGCGTTCGATTAACCCTTGCTCGGCAAGGCGATCCAAAACTCGAATTAAATTTTGTGCCTCGATTTCCAGATGTCCTGCCAGCTCTATTTGAGTGAGTTTTGGACGAAATCTGGCATGCACTAACGCACGACGATCCAATACATTTAAACCGAGTTCTTTGGCGTGTACATTATAAATCTTACGAATCAGAAGTCCTGTGTCACAAATAGCAAACTCCAGCAACTGCGTTGTCGCATCATCTATGCTCACCTATTCACCTTTTGTCTTTGTGTCTGGAGCCTGATTATAACAATGGCGCTAGCGATTGTCAGCAGGATTCCCAACATCGTTAGACCATCATGAGACTCCGCAAAAAACAGCATCCCAATAGCAGCTGCAAAAATGACATTAGCATAGTAAAGCACAGAAAAACTTTGCGCTTGAATATGCGCTAATGCGACTACCAATAGATATTGGACAAAGAAAAAAAGAATGCCTATTAAGCACAAAACCAATAAAGCTTTAATGGAAACGACTTGCCAAAATGGGATGCTAATAACCCCCGCAATCAAGCTTGAAAACAGAAAGTAATAAAAAACTGTTGTGACACCGCTATCATGTGCTGAAATTTTTCGCACCATAATAATGGAAAGCGCCATGGATAAGCCTGCCCCCAGTGCCACAATCGCATAGGGACTCATAATGTTTGCATCTGGTTTTAAAATCATTACTACGCCTAAAAAGCCAAAACCAAGAGGTAGCCACAACGCATGCTGAAACTTTTGTCTGGCAAAAATAAATAAGATGAAGGGCACAAAAAAAGGTGACGTATTTGCCAGCAGCACACCATCCACTAGCGAGACATGTGTAATCGAAATAAACAAAAAATAACTAATGCCTAAGCTAAATACTGCTCGCGCCAGATGCTGGAGTAGCACCTGTGTTTTAAACAGGTTTCTCTGCCAGTTTCGCCGTTGATAAAACATCAACGGTAGCAATATAAGCAGAGCCACCAAACTTTGACTAAATACGATCATAGGAATACTAAGATTTAGGCTAAATACCTTAATTAACGCAGCTTGAACAGCATAAATTAACGCACTTAGCAACGTAAAACTTATCCCCAAATAACTGTTTTTCATTAAACACACCCGCCAATATTATAATTCTTGATTATAATAATTAAGAATTCTAAAAAAATCAAGATTTATTAGCAACTTTATAATCCAGAAACTCATCCTTTATGTGTCTAATGACAGCGCTAATCAAAAACGCTATGCTAGCTCACACTGAAAATAATGTTTCCTTTCTCATGTTAGCACTTATCCAACGCGTTTCTTCAGCTTCAGTTGCCATTGAACAAGAGACTGTAGCCAGCATTGCTACAGGCATTCTGGCTTTGGTTTGTGTTGAGGAGCGCGATCAAAAAAAGCACTACGAAAAGATGGCACACAAACTGCTTAACCAGCGCATATTCGAAGATGAATGTGGCAAAATGAATAATAGTCTCCTGGATATCAAGGGTGAACTGCTACTTATCCCACAATTTACCTTAGCAGCCAATACTGAACGGGGACTTAGACCCAGTTTTTCGAGCGTCTGTCCACCAATAATTGCCAAGGAGAAATTCACTGAGTTTTGCCACTATTTATCCACCTGTTACCAAAGGATTGCACAAGGATGCTTTGGGGCGAATATGCAAGTCTCATTGATAAATGATGGTCCTGTCACCTTGTGGCTTAAGGTATAAAAATTAAGAAAATTTTTACTTCTCTATTATTCCGTTTTAGTTATACTTTTGCGGCGTATGGTTGGTTTTAGTGAGATTTTTATGTATATAAGGGAGTTAAACTTATCCCTAACTCCAGGGCAAAGTGCCTTTTTAGTGATATTAAAGGACTCAAGGTGTTTAAAGATGAACATCCTGATGCTAGGACCTATGCGGTGAGTCTTGATCAAGAGGTAAGGGAATTAACTGATGGGATTTTGATTCTCCCTTGGCAAATATTTTTACAGCGACTGTGGGATCACAAGTTATAAAAACATAAAAGGGGGCTTTGCGTATGAAAAAGACAATAGCAGTTCTAGCAGGAGATGGCATTGGTTCTAAGGTAATGGCTTGTGACATCGATGTATTAAATGCAGTATATTTTTATGTATCACGTTAATTTCTGTGCGGGACCCGCACAATTGTCAGGACAGGTTTACTCATCACTAAGCCAGATGATTCAAAATTACCAGGGTACGGGAGTATCATTACTGTCAATTTCTCATCGAGACCTTTTGTTTGCCAAGGTAAATGAAAATATTAACTCCTATCTAAGGGTGCTTTTGGCGCTTAATGAGGAGTATGAAATTTTACTGATGCCAGCAGGGGCGAGTGCGCAATTTGCTGCGGTACCGATGAACCTTAAGAGCAAAGGGCACGCGCTGTATTTCAATAGTGGTTACTGGGCAAACGCCGCTATTAATGAAGCTAAAAAATTTATTGAAGTCGAGGTGAAAACGGGGATTGATCTTGAGGTTGGTACTTTAAATGATGAATATGACTATATTCACTATACCGAGAATGAAACCATCGACGGTGTGCAGTGGTCTTTTGTACCAGCGGCGCATCTACCTGTGGTGTGTGATATGTCATCAAGTTTTTTATCGAAACTAATTGATGTTAGTAAATATGATCTGATTTATGCGGGAGCGCAGAAAAATATCGGCTTGCCTGGGGTGACGGTAGTCATTATCAGAAAAACCATGCTAAATGCGATGAATGCTGGGAATATTCCAGCAATATTAAGTTATCAAACGATGCAAAAAGCAGAGTCTTTATATAACACCCCTGATGTGATTGCCTGGGTCGCCATGGAGCTTGTGTTAAAGGATTTGATACGACAGGGTGGATTGTCAGTCATTCAAGAGAAGAATAAAACCAAAGCAGAATTGCTTTATCAAGCGATTGATGAATCGAGGCTGTTTAGTAATAAAGTGGAAGCAAAAAATCGTTCACTGATGAACGTTGTATTTCAGCTGCCAAGTGTTGAACTCACCACCGCGTTTTTAGATTTTGCAGATAAGCGTGGTGTCTATGGTATTGCAGGGCACAGAAGTCTCGGCGGTATGCGTGTGAGCTTATATAACGCAATTAAGCAGCAAGAAGTTGAGTACTTGATATCGGTAATGCGGGAGTTTGAAGCTGACAGTTTTGTCGCTTAAACAAAGACAAATTGATAACTGCCAGTTCCCTGCGCAATTTCCATCTTTGTCAAATGCCTAAAGTTCAGTTATAGGTGTATTCCAATTATTTGTTAAACCTTGCCGTCGTTGGCATTCTGCGCCCAATACCAAATGGGCGGCGCTGGATAAATAAAATTTGTGGCGCCTGTTTTCTCTTAAATTCAGCCAACTCAACCATGCGATAAATCCTTTTTTGCTCACTCACCTCCACTTGATCAACGATTGTTTGCAAACCTTTAATTTCACTTTCTGCCAATAAATCTCGCTCTAGATAAAGCTTAAGCATCGCGTCTAAATAAAAGTAATCAGGCAAGCTGTCAGCGTCTTTCTGTCCCTCTGCTAACTCAGCCGATGGCGCTTTATCAATGACGCTTTGGGGGATTAACTCACCATATTTTTCATTGATATAATTTGATAGCGCGTAAACGTCATTCTTGTATAAATCCCCAATGCAATTTAAAGCTCCGCACATATCGCCATAAAGCGTTGCATATCCTACTGCCAACTCACTTTTGTTACCGGTTGTCAGCATCAATAAGCCACTATCGTTAGCATATTCCATCACAATCCGCCCACGAATACGCGCCTGCATATTCTCCTGGGTGAGTTTTTTAGGCTCGCGTCCAAAGGCTTTTGTAAAGTTCTCACACGTTAGTAAGAACTCGTCATTGATGTCACGCGTAAATAACTCTATCCCAAGATTCTGGCAAAGTACCACTGAATCATCGATTGAACCTTTGGAAGAATAAATCGATGGCATAGTGATCGCTTTAACGTTACATTTACCCAGACTCAAGGTTGCAATGGCTAACGTCAACGCACTATCAATCCCACCAGACGAACCTACGACGGCACCCCTAAACCCACATTTATGTACATAGTCTCTTAAGCCGCAGATAAGCTGCTGCAAAATAAGCTCCTGCGGTTTATTTTCATAAGGAGGACTGATCATGGTTTCGGATAAATTGTTTAAATCACTGCTTAGACTACCTTCCTTAAAGCTTTGCGCCAGGGCAATCAGCGCTCCTTCAGTATTACAGACAAAACTTGCGCCATCATAAACAAGCTCATCATATCCCCCCACTTGTGAGCTATAAATTATTGGTGCCTGGATTTGTTTGGCAATCCTTGAAACTATATCCAAACGCTGCTGAAACTTACCTAATATTGAGGGCGAGGCATTAAGTACAATCAAAGCATCAAGACTATCTGGCAGACCATCGACGGGATTTTTTAAATAACCTTGATGGTTGTTATACCAAATATCTTCACAAATCAAAATAGCCAATTTTTTACCTTTTAATACAAAGCTTAACTGAGCATTTTCACCGCTAATAAAATGTCTTGTTTCATCAAACACCCCATAGCCTGGAATCAATTGCTTATGATAGGTGTAAACAACTGCACCATGAGCAATCACCAGCGCGCTATTATAAAACTTTTTAAGCCCTGGTATGGGTGTAGCAACACCAATGACTACTGCTGTATTAAGCTCTGCGCTTAGCGCTTTGATCCTCTCAACAATCTCATGTTGTTTTTCAATGATTTCGGGATAAGTGAGTAGATCATAAGGGTAATAACCGATAATGCACAACTCGGAAAACACGATCAAATCAGCCTCTTGATGCGTTTTTATCGCCTGACTTATTTGTGTAAAGTTGTAGTCAAAATCAGCAACGATATAATTTAATTGAACAGCAGCAATTTTCATAAGGATCTCAAGACTTCAAACGTATGCCCCACGATAATAAATACCATGCCAAACCATATAAAACAATAATAAAGGCAACAATTGTGACAAAGGCAATGGTCGGATTAATCGATGAATGTCCAATAAAAGCAAATCGCACAAAATCGACGATATAAAACAGCGGATTATATTGGGCAATGTGCTGCCAAAAGGGTGGCAAGGAATTTAAACTATAAAACACGCCACCTAAATAAATAAGTGGGGTTAGCACAAAAGTTGGGAAGATTGTTGTATCATCAAACTTTTGTGAAAAAATACCATTTAATAACCCTCCTAACGAAAATAATGCACCACACAGAATAAAGGATAATATGATGAGTAATAAGGCATTTAAATGCAGCGAAATCCCACCAAATAACACTGCGACGATGCTTACCAATACGCCAACAGCTATACCGCGCACAATGCCACCTGAAATATATCCCAAGATAATCAGATGATTAGTTGCAGGTGATACCAGAATCTCTTCAATCGCACGGCTAAAGCGCGCACCATAAAAGGAGCCCACCACATTGGCATAGGCATTATTAATCACCGCCATGATCACGAGCCCCGGGGTGATAAATCGCATATAGTCAAAACCATCCATGGTGCCTATATGAGATCCCACTACCTTACCAAAAATTAAAAAATACAAACTAATCGTAATCACTGAAGGCAATAAAGTCTGTGGCCAAATACGCAAGATGCGCACAATTTCCTTTCTTAAAATGGTGTAATAAATAACCCAGTATTCTCTTAATGTCATGTTTGTTACCTATGCTTTGTTTCTTGCCACATCAATAAATAATTTCTCAAGCTTGTTGGTCTTGGTTTTTACACTCAAGACTTCAATATTCTGTTTGGTTAGTTCGACAAACAGTTGGTTAAGCGTAATCGTTTTATCGACTTCAATTTCAAGTGTTGTCGCATCCACTAACGCACAATTGCCAAACTCACACTGTATTTGCTCGTGATTTATGGCATTTTTTAAATCAAAAACATAGGTTTCTTTCTCGACAGAGCGCAAAAGTGATTTCATATCTGAGCTGGTATGCAATTGCCCCTGGTGAATCAAGGCAATGCGATTGCACATACTCTCAGCTTCTTCCAGATAATGTGTTGTCAAAATAATCGTTAAACCCGCTTCATTTAATGCACGCATTTGCGTCCATAAGGATTGACGTAGTTCAACATCCACGCCCGCCGTTGGCTCATCAAGAATCAACACTTTGGGTTTATGAATAAGTGCACGCGCAACCATGAGTCTTCGCTTCATCCCCCCCGATAAGAATCTCACTTGCGTATCTCTTTTATCCCATAACGCCATGTCTTTCAGCAATTTTTCAGCATAGGGTTTTGTGGTTGCACGATCTATGCCAAAAAAACCCGCTTGCGCGAGCAATATCTGCATGGGCGTTTCAAAGATATTCAGGTTAATCTCTTGCGGCATGACACCCAGGTGCTTGCGTGCCATAAATGGCTCTTTGACGGTGTCAAACCCACATACTTTAATGCTCCCACTGGTTTTATTCACCAAAGCAGAAATCATGCCTAAGGTCGTCGATTTCCCTGCGCCATTAGGTCCCAAAAGCGCAAAAAAATCTCCCACATAAACATCAAAGCTCACATCTTTAACGGCATGCAAGCCCCCTTTATAGATTTTATTGACATTGACCAATGACAATGCTTTTTCCATACTCATCGCTAATAACCAATCGTTATTCTTAAAGATTAAAAATGTATTGTAACAAAGTATTGGGTCGTTACCAGCCTGCACGAGCTTATTTAACGTGAGTTCGATGTATTTTCTTTTTCCTCAATCAACTGCTGCTCTAGTGCATTTTCTGTGGCAACTGAAGTCTCGGCAGATACACTTTGAAAGGCCACCTTCTCATCTTGTTTGGCAGCTTGATGCACACGTAATCGCCACAACGTATATACACCCAATAAAAAGGATACAAAACCAATAAATGTAAAAAATCCAAAAGGTCCAAAGATCGACATAAACCAGGTGGTGATGAGCGGTCCAAACATGGAGCCGACCCCATAAGATAACGCTAAAATCCCAACAACACCAACCAGCTGATCAGCCTCTAAATAGTCGCTTGAGTAACTGATCGACAAGGGATAAAAAGTAAACGTAATCCCACCTAAAATAAACGAAAGAATCGCTAATTGCCAAAAACTATTGTGTAAAATGCAAATCAATACTGCAACCAATACCGAACTTGCCAGCATGACCAATAACACAAGTCTTCTATCAGTCAAATCAGAAATTTTACCGATAGGCAATTGTAATAACATACCACCTAAAATAATCGCAAACATAAGATAAGATATGGTGTGGACTGGCATATCCACCTGTCTTAGAAATAAAGGGTAGATAGTGTAAATGCTGCCTAAGATCATTCCCGCTGCCATTGCTGTCAAGATCCCATTAAATAAAATAATCGGTGAAAGTAGCGCCGTATGTTCTTGCTTTAGTGTTGCAAAACACGTTAAACACACGGGAATAATAGAAAGCGATGCCAAAATTGAGATAACAGCAAATGCCAACAACACGCTTTCAAATGGAATATTAAGTAAAAATTGCCCTGACGCCTGTACAAAGTAATAAATAAACAAATAGATCGACAAAAAAAGCCCTTTATGTTTACTTCCCGCCCCTTCTAAACACCATGCTTCGACAACGATAAAAAGCCCAGCCAACGCGTAGCCACACATAAAACGCGCTATCGCCCAGATGTTAACATCGTAGAAGATTCCTTGCGCCATTGCCCCTGCTGCCATTAAAGTAGCAAATAGTGCATAAGCACGAATAAACCCTATGCGCAAAATAAGTCGCTGACTAAAATAAGAGCCTAATACCATCCCTGTAAAGTAAGCCGTTGAGATTAAGCCTACGATGAAATTACTCTGCCCCATCCGCGCAAGCTCAATCCTCGTATACGTTGTATAAAACGTGTTACCAATGGTTAAAATACACATGCTGAGAATGGGCGCAAATAGCATCGCAAATCTCGCAGGTCTATATTCTGACATTTTATACTTTTCTTAGCTTGCTTCTCTGGAAGAAGAGAGCTTAAAGCAGATCAAGCTTACACTCAATAAAATTCACGCTTTCTTTATCGCTATTTGTTGTACCCTTTTCATTAAAAATGGAATTCTCAGCTATGCAAAGATAATCAGTAACTCTTATAAGCCTGAAATGGATTTAACGAAATATTATGCTACTGTCTACCTAAAGAACACAATACGCTCGCAAATTAAAATTGGAGGTTTTTGCCATGGATAGTAGCGATTTAATCATTTTACGACACCTGCTGATAGAAAAGAATGTCAGCACCACTGCCAGATTGATGAATGTTTCTCAACCTGCCATCACTATGCGCTTGGGTAGACTAAGGACGATGTTTAAGGATGTTATCCTCGTACGTGATGGCAACAAAATGAAGCTAACACCAAAAGCCCGCGATATGGTCAACCCAATCATACGCATTACGGATGAAATGCTCGCTTTGATTCCAGAGCATGATTTTGATCCTCACACCACACCCACTGTGATCACAATCCAAATGACAGAAGCATTCTATGAAGCTTGTGCAAAGATGCTCATTGATGAATTGTTAAGTTATCATTCACAACATAAAATCAATATGACGATGCTTTCATGTACAACCTTGCCAAAGCATGGGCACCCCACACAAAACATAGATGTGGTTATTGGTATTCCAACACATATCGAAGGCTTTTGTGATGAAATTTACGGCAATGAAACTGGAGTGCTCATATACGATCGCTATTTTGATGAGCACAAGCAATCCATTAGCTATGAAGAATATCTGCAAGCACCTCATATTATCCTCTTAGAACAATCAGGCATCCATCAGCTGCCAAACATGTTAGGAATACCCGACCCACGCAATATAATGCTTCAAATCAGCAGCTTAAAAATGGCGACTGAGCTGTTGCAGGATCATTACGTCATGACCGCCTCAACAATCACTGCGCGAATATTTAATAAAAATTACCTTCCACTACCTTTTTCACCCGCAGAGACTCCCCTTAAGCTCTCTTACCCTCAGCATTTAAAGCATGACAAAAAAAATCGTTGGATACGCAAGGTATGCAATAAGGTCATGCAAGAACTGTTAAAAAGATATTGCTCTTGATCTCCCAACAATCCTCAATTTAAAACACCAAAAACCACCCGATCACTCATATTTTTGAGCACATTTAAGCCATTTGCATGATTTGCATTTGACATTGATGGCGAACTTTACCAATATTTATCACACTAAAATCCCAGCTACTTTAAATTGTGGATATTTTTTAAGGAACCTCCATCAATGAACGCAAAAATTGCGAACTTAGACATGCTTATTCACTGCTATCAGAAAATGTATAGCATCCGTCAAATTGATAATACTGAAGCCGAAATGGTTAATAGTGGCAAAGCCAACTTTCTAGCCTCATCCAAAGGACACGAAGGTGCCGCTATATTTGCTGAATATCTTAAACCTCAGGATTGGCTACATTGCCATTACCGTGACAAGCCTCTTATGCACGCCCGCGGCATGGAAGCTAAAACGTTTTTTTACAGCTCATTATGCAAAGCCGAAGGGGTTTCTAATGGACGCCAAATGGTTATTGGCGTAAGTGAACGTAAACTCAATATTGTCAGCATCATTACGCCCGTTGGCAATCAGGCATTGCCCGCAGTGGGGATCGCCCAAAGTATCAAAAACCAGGCTGACCATCCTGTTGTCTACTGTGGCATGGGTGACGGTACGACGCAACAGGGTGAAGTTCTAGAAGCTTTTGCTGAAGCAAAGCGCCGCCAGTTACCTGTTCTGTTTGTAGTCCAGGATAACGACTATGCTATTTCCACAAAAACGCGAGGTAAAACTTTCTTTTCACTACCTGATCAATCACAACCTGATCGGTTTTATGATATTCCAATTAGCCATATCGATGGTACTAAGCCTTTTGCAGAACATGAGAAAATTGGGAGCATCATTAGCACTATGCGCAAAGATCGCGCGCCGCACATCATCATATTTAAAGTTGAACGTTTAAATAGCCATAGCAACGCGGATGATCATCGCATTTATCGCCATCATGACGAACTGAAGTCTATCTTACAACGAGATCCTGTCACTTTAAGTCGCGAATTTTTACTGGCACATGGCGTCAAAGAAAATTTCTTACAGGAAATGGAGGCAAAAACTTTACAATGCGTTAAAGAAGCGATGGAGCTGGCGTTAAAAGGCTCCACCCCACAACCTTGCTTTGATGCTGAATCGCCACTTCCAGCACATCTCTTACCCCATGCGCACGAGTATCGTGGTGACTTTTCTCAGCTAACACGCCTTGGAATGGGGGCCGCCATGCGTGAGGTATTTCGCCAGCGCTTACTTCGTGATGATCGCGTTTGCCTTTTGGGAGAAGATATTGAAGATGAGAAAGGAGATGTCTTTGGCGTCACCAAAGGTTTATCGACACAATTTCCAGGACGCGTTGTTAATAGTCCATTAGCAGAGGCGACCATCATGGGGGTCACCATTGGAATGGCGCTTACTGGCAAACGTCCTGTTGCGTTTATCCAGTTTGCTGATTTTATGCCTCCCGCGTACAACCTGCTTTTTACAGAATTAGCCACCATGTACTGGCGCTCTAATGGTGATTGGGAATGCCCCGTAATCATCTTTGCCGCGTGTGGTGGCTACCGCCCAGGTTTAGGACCATTTCATGCACAAACCAATGAGGGGACCTTTGCGCACATTCCTGGCATTGATGTCTACATGCCTTCAAATGCCGCAGATGCTGCTGGCATGTTGAATGCTGCCTTTGAATCTAATCGCCCTAGCGTATTTTTGTACCCTAAAAAGTTACTTAACAATGCCAGCGTTGAAGACACAACTTCTACCGATGTCGATAAACAACTCGTGCCTGTGGGTAAGGCGCGAATTGTTAAAGCGGGGTCAGATTTAACTCTTATTGGCTGGGGAAATACGGTATCCTTGTGCCAAGAAGTTGCTGAAACCCTCGAAACCGTGGGCATTGACAGTGAAATCATCGATCTGCGCACGATTAAGCCTTATGATTTGCAAACGGTCTTAGCATCAGCTGAAAAAACCAGACATTTAATCGTCACGCATGAAGATAATCTTACTTGTGGCGTTGGTGGTGATTTGATTGCTTCTGTGGCTGAAAACGCCAAGCATCCGATTAAAGTCAAACGCGTTACACGTGCCGATACTTATGTACCGTGCAACTTTGACAATCAAATGGAAGTTTTGCCTTCCTATGAACGCATCCTAACTGCGGCGGCAGGGCTTTTAGACCTTTCTCTTGAATGGGAGGTGAAAAATCGCAATGATGCAGGCTTTTACAATGTTGAGGTAATTGGTGCGAGCCCATCTGATGAGAGCGTGTTAATCACTGAGCTACACGTTAAAGTAGGGGATAAGATCAAAGTTGGTGATAAATTGGTTGATCTGGAGGCAAGTAAATCAGCAGGGGAAATTTTATCTCCAAGTAATGGCACCATTGAAGAGATTTATGTGACACAATCAGAGCGTGCCAGCGTTGGTGATAACTTATTAAAACTGCGCCTACCCGAGGGCTCCCATGATGAGCAAAAAACTCAAAAGCGCCCAATATTAACGCGCAAGATTCAAGAAGAAATCGCAAGACAAAATAAGCAGCACAGCATCTACCCTGTAGGGATAAGCACACCAAGCTTTAAAACAGGATCAAGATTAGTCACTAATGATGAGCTATTAAAGCATTTCCCTGAACACAACTCCCATGACATCATTGATCGCACGGGAATTGAATCACGGTTTTGGCTTAAGGATGATGAGAATATCGTTGAGCTTGCAGCAGAAGTTGCCACAGAGGCTTTGACAAAGGGCAACTTAGGTCTTGCTGATATTGATATGGTGATTTGCGCAACGACAACCCCTGATCAATACATATCACCATCCATGGTCTGCTTGATTTTAGAAAGACTCTACCAAGCTTATGGTGAACACCATATCCCCGCCTATGATATCAATGCAGCGTGCAGCGGTTACTTGTATGCGCTGCAAAATGCACGCGATTATTTGCAAACAAGACCTAATAAGCGGGTGCTTTTAATCACTGCTGAATACATGACAAAACGCATGGATCCGACGGATTTTGATACGGCATTTTTATTTGGTGATGCTGCCACTGCTACCATTATTAACGGTGATCAGTATCAAAAAGATTCCAGAGCAGTTATTGAGGAAATCTCATTGACCGCAATTGCTGAAAGTGGAGAAGTGCTTAACATTCCAACGGCTGAATCGAAGTACACCCAATTGCAAGGCAAAAAACTGTTCACCTTTGCGGTTAAAACCATGTCGATGATCATGCACAAATGTTGTCAGCAAGCCAATATCGCGCTAAACAGTGTCGATCTAGTGATTCCTCATCAAGCCAATCAGCGTATCTCAAATGCGGTAGAAAAGCGCTTAAAAATGCACCCTGGAACTTTGTATAGCAACATCGCTCGCTTTGGAAACACCTCATCGTGTACGATTCCTATTGCACTAAGTGAAACACTCGATAAGCAATCGGCAGACAAAACAGTTGCTCTTTGTGCTTTTGGTTCAGGTTTCACTGCAGCTGCTGCACTTTTACGCACAAAGTAGTTGGCAGCGCACGGAAAACTGGTTAGATTAATTTTTGATAAATAAAGTTAAGAAAAATATTATGGCGAAAAACCTTGTTATTGTGGAATCTCCTGCAAAATCCAAGACAATACAAAAATATTTAGGTAATGATTTTGAAATTCTTGCATCTTACGGTCATGTTCGTGATCTGGAGCCCAAGGAGACATCGGTGGATGTCGATGATCATTTTAAAATGAAATATCAGCTGATTGAACGCAACAAGCGTCATATTGATGCTATCAAAAAATCAGCAAAATCGGCTCAGGAAATTTATCTGGCAACAGATCCAGATCGCGAAGGGGAGGCGATTTCCTGGCATATTTATGAGCTTTTAAACGAGGCAAACCTCCTTAAGGATAAAACGGTTCATCGCATTGCTTTTAATGAAATCACCAAGTCAGCAGTTAATGCCGCAGTAGCTAATCCACGCGAACTTGCGATGGACCTAGTCAACGCCCAACAAGCAAGGCGAGCACTCGATTTTCTTGTGGGCTTTAAGCTTTCGCCACTTTTATGGAAAAAAGTGCGCCGCGGACTTTCAGCCGGGCGTGTGCAAAGTCCTGCTCTTAGAATGATCGTTGAACGTGAGCTTGAGATAGAGGCATTTGAATCCAAAGAATATTGGAGTGTCACGGCAGAGCTTAAAAAACACAAGAAATTTATGGCTAAGCTTGTGCAGTTTAATCAGCAAAAGTGCGAACAATTTAGCTTCACCAATGAAGTGGATGCCCAAAATGCCTTGAGTCTTATTAAGAAAGATGCCAATGGCGAGCTCATCGTCAATGCCATTGAAAAGAAGCAAAAGAAACGCAATCCACTGCCTCCTTTTATCACATCAACGTTACAGCAAGATGCTGTGCGAAAGCTTGGATTTACCACCAAAAAAGCCATGATGTTAGCTCAACAGCTGTATGAAGGTATTGAGTTAGGAAGTGAGGGTGCCGTGGGTTTAATTACTTACATGCGTACTGATTCAACTAATCTATCGCAGGAAGCGCTTACTGAACTTCGCACTTTCATTGTCAAAGAATATGGTCAGGACCATCTGCCAAGCAGCGCACGCATTTATAAAACCAAAAACCAAAATGCCCAGGAAGCACACGAAGCCATTCGCCCTACCTCAGCTTGGCGCAAACCTGAAGATGTCCGGGCTTTTTTATCTAATGAGCAATTTAAGCTCTATGATCTGATCTGGAAGCGTACGATTGCCTGCCAGATGATTCACGCCTTAATGGACACCGTTGCCATTGATTTTGTCACTCAGAATGAGGCGCATATCTTCAAGGCCACAGGATCGGTTATCGCAAGTCCCGGATTTTTAGCCGTCTATCAAGAAGCAAAGGACGAAGATGATGCTGGTGATGATAGTGAAGGGCTTATTTTACCCGAGTTTAACCAGGGTGAGAGAGTGCCTGTGGTTGATATTATTGGTAAGCAGCATTTTACCGAACCCCCACCGCGTTACACCGAAGCTTCACTGGTTAAGGCACTGGAAGAATACGGCATTGGGCGTCCATCAACTTATGCCACGATTATCTCCACGCTACAGCAACGTGATTATGCGATTTTAGAGAAAAAACGCTTTAGTCCAACCGATGTTGGACGTATCGTTAATAGCTTTCTCACCGATTATTTTCACCGTTATGTTGAATATACTTTTACGGCAAAACTCGAAGATGAACTCGATAACATTGCTGAGGGTAAAATCGAATGGATCCCCGTGCTTGAAAAATTCTGGCAGCCATTTATCCAGCAGGTCACAGAGATTGATGCTACGGTGAAAAAGAGTGATGTCACGCATGAAGAAATGAATGAGGACTGCCCTGAATGCGGGCATAAGCTTTCCATTCGCCTTGGTCGCACAGGACGCTTTATCGGTTGTACCAATTACCCTGCGTGCACTTACACGCGTGCAATCGTCAAGGATAATGAGGAACCCGTTGAAAAAGAAGCACCTGAAATTGTACCAGATCGCAAATGCCCTGAGTGCGCGTCAGATCTACTCATTAAACAGGGAAGATATGGCAAGTTTATTGGTTGTTCAAGTTATCCCAAATGCAAGCATATGGAACCACTGGAGAAGCCAAAGGATTTAGGAATTCAATGTCCTAAATGCAAAAAGAATAATTTTGTCGAAAAGAAATCACGCAAAGGCAAAGTGTTCTACACCTGCGCAGGCTTCCCCAAATGCAAAAACTCATTTTGGTATCCTCCCATTGAAGAACAATGCCCTAAGTGCCACTCCCCCATTCTATTGCACAAAACAACTAAAAAAGATGGTGAACAAAAGGTCTGCCCGAATGAAGCGTGTGACTATTCTGTCAGTCTCTCACTCCCTGGCTGATGTAAAACCGTAGATTTTCCCCTCGTGACTTGCCATTCAATCCAGGGTGAATTATGCGCTAATGGCACTAAGTTAAGCAATAACTACCGCGCCTCGCAGAGGCTCGGCACCCCTTCACAAGTGAAGGGGAATTTTCTGAAAGCGCACCGCCTAATTCCCCTTCGTTAGCGAAGGGGGCGAAGCCCGTCTTGGAGAGCATAAACTGCTTTATGCTCTCAAGGCTGAGCGCTGTAAGCTCTGCGCGCAGCTGGAGGACAATGCGAAGCGGACGGGCTAGTCCTAAAAACAGCTTAACTTAGTGCCATTAAGTTATGCGCGCTTCTCTAAGAATTCCCCTTTTAAAAAGCTTGACACATCCTCAACAAAATAATCGATTTCTGGGTGAGCAATAAAGCGTGCGTGTGCGGTGTCATCGGCATTTACCAACACAGTTGTCATGCCCATTTGTTTTGCGGGGATAAGATTATGCGATGAGTCTTCAAAGAACACCGCCTGCCTTGGATCTATGCTCAAACGATCAAAACAATACTGGTAGGCTTCTGGATTGGGTTTTGGTACCAACCCAGTGCACTCTAGTGTGACGACATCGTGGATGATTTTATCCAGCGTAAGCTTAGACATGACTCGATTTGCATGATAAAGCGAGCCATTGGTAAAAATCGACAAATGCTTGCCTTTAAGCTTAAGCTCACTGAGCAAACCCAGAAGCTCATCATTAAGCTGCAAACGTTCCAAGGGCACATTATCAACCACCGCCAAAAATTCATACGGATCGACCCCATGATGATGCATTAAACCGTGCATGGTCGTGCCAAAGCTGTGATAATATTCTTCGCGTAAAAATTCCGCTTCTTTTCTTGTCACCTTGAGTTTTTCAACGATAAAGTCAGACATATTACTTAATTGCAGGTCAAAAAACGTGGAACTCGCCGAATAAAGCGTATTATCCAAATCAAAAACAAAGTGTTTAAAGTTCAAGTTCATAAAATAGCATCTTATTTGATTATGCCCCTAGATTAGAGGGTTTAGCCATTATTTAAAAGCGCTTTTATCTGTACATGCAGAAAAAATTTGCAGGATGTGCTGTTTGAAGCATCACTTTTCTTGAGATCTTGGCACGGGCTTGCTGGCTGGTGAAAGCACATTAAGACCTTATTTCAATTGTTTAAGCTCGCCCACACTTAAGCCAGTTGCTGCGGATATTTGCTCATCCGTAAGACCCAATTGTTTTAAATTCTTCGCTACCTCAAATTTGCCCTTGACAATTCCTTCCGCTCTAGCCTCTGCTTTGGCAATCTCCATATTATTCACATAAGCATAATGCTCATCCTCGATTTTCTCATATGCCAAAAGTTCTTCTTCTGTCCAGTTAAATGACTTCATTTCATCTAAGGCTTCGTGAATCGTTACCTCTTGCATAAGGTGACTGGGGAAATGCTCGCCTTCTTCGGCATGTTTGAAAAAGTAAATCCATTTATCCAGAATGCTGGTGAGCTCATCCGCGGACTTATGGAATTTGTCCAGCTCGATAAAGGTATAACTAAAATCTTTAAGATAATTCTTATGGGTGGTTTGCTCAAGCATCACATGATAGGAAATATAGTGATTATGTTCTGGCAGAATGGTTTTGTTACAGATCGCGAGGAAAACCACTTCTTTCAAATCTTTATACTCGAGCTTTTTGACACGCTGCCCAATATAGGCACGTGAGGCATAGTACTGTGCGCGCTTGAGATACTCCAGAGTCGAAACCACCTGCATTTCGATGATAAATTTGTTGCCATTTTGATCCTGGCACATCACATCGACGATGCTTATGCGCTGTTCATGCACCTCAGGCAAGTAAATGGTGGGCAGAAACTCTACGCTTTCAATGCGGCTCGCGCGAGCCAGCACGTCATTTAAAAAATGAATCAGGATGCCCTTGTTTTTCTCGGTGCCAAATAAGCGCCTAAAGGCAATATCGTTCTTAGGATCTAAATATTTCTGGATGGGCATGATCAACTACCTTGGTTAAAACTGTGCGGATTATAACATTACCCGATTGCCATGCAATTCCCCATCTTTAAGATACCTTTAGGCTGGTGGCTCTTCATAACTGTCAAACCACTCATCAAGATCAGAGTCTTTCTGTGACATGGTTTTATATTCAGCTGCAAAATCAATACTCCAAACTCAGCAAGAGCTTCCCGCAACCGTTATTGCGCTGCTTTTGCAAAGCCTGGCAGTTGTCAAACTATCAATAGTTTCGATATGCCCGCGATAAATTACTTTCGGCAGTTTCTTTTTTCCCGAAAAAAGAAACCAAAAAGCTTGTCCTACAAGCTTTTTAACGCCAGTAAAATGGAATTTTTGCAAACTCGTGCATATCACTCAAACATACAAAAATCTACTCCATTTTCCTTGGCTAAAAACTTTAATGGGCAAGTAAGCTACCCATCCCTCAGAACCTGGTGTAACCATAAGCCTCAGATGCT
This sequence comes from Caedibacter taeniospiralis, assembly GCF_002803295.2. GTDB lineage: Bacteria > Pseudomonadota > Gammaproteobacteria > Francisellales > Francisellaceae > Caedibacter > Caedibacter taeniospiralis. The sequence goes on from NZ_PGGB02000001.1 coordinate 48,367, forward strand.
CTGTGCGCATGGAAAGTTTTAGGCGCTTTGGGTGCAAGAAGGTTTTTAACTGTTTGAGTGAAACGAGTTTTAACCTGACCACTTTCAAGTGGTCAGGTTAAAAACCGCGCCCAAATCACCGTTTAAAAACTTTCTGCGCTGGATTTCTCACCCCTCTGCCATACGCAGAGGTTATAGCATTAAATACCAGGCTAGGCTGCTGCAATGTCGGTATTACTTAAGGATAGCTGGACAACACAAAACGCCTTTGAGAGGCTTGAGTCGTGTGACGGGAAACTCTCGTGCACGGTTCTTAGGAAAGTGATCGCCAGCAATGACCATTGCTTATCATTTTCCAAGCACATCTCGCCCTCTTCTAGACGGCTAAAACAACCCATAAACAGGGACAATAAGAGCTACCAACAGTGTAGGGAATAGACCAAGAAGTAGAATAAGACCTGCGTTAATGCTCAGACCAAACAGCGTCACTTTGTTGGCATAGACTGGGGTTTGGTTTTTGGGCGGATCAAAGTACATCGATTTGATTACGCGCAAATAGTAGTAACAGGCAATCGCGGACATGACCAAAGCATAAATCGCCAGACCAATATTGTCTGTATCAACTAAGCCCATAATAACAAATAGTTTGGCGGTAAACCCTGATAATGGCGGGATTCCTGCCATCGAAAACATCACGATCAACATCAGAAAAGCAACCCATGGGTTGCGACGATTAAGACCTGCAAAATCCGCCAAATGTTCAACCTCATTACCCTTGACGCTTAACACGATCAGCACACCAAAAGCCGCAGCCGAGGTAAGCACATAGATCACGATGTAGAATAATGCGGTAGAAACAGCAAAAGCATCTGGCTTCAGCACCAGTGCCAATAGTACAAAACCAATATGGGAAATCGTTGAATAGCCCAGCATCCGTTTGACATTTTTCTGCGCTAACGCCAGTAAATTACCTAAGAAAATCGAAAGAACTGCCAGCACCGTCAATACTTTCGTCCACGCAAACACTTGAGCTGGCATGCCAATCATTAAAATATTTACCAACATTGCAAAGGCTGCCACTTTGGGTACTGAGGCTAAAAATGCCGTCACTGCATTTGGTGATCCCTCATACACATCAGGCACCCACATATGAAATGGTACAGCTCCTAGTTTAAAGGTGGCGGTGGCAATCATCAGCACCATTGCAATAAGCACAATTTTTGAATGCACTTCATCAGGTGTTGCTAAAAATTTACCAATCTCTGAAAGATCCAGACTGCCTGTCACCCCATAAATAAACGACATGCCATAAAGAAGGAGACCTGACGCAATCGCCCCTAATACAAAGTACTTGATCGCAGCTTCCGCACCTATGGCAAAGCCTCGACGAATTGCCAAAAGCGCATATAGAGGCAAAGATAAAAGCTCTAAGCCAATGTAGATGGTGAGTAGACTATGTGCTGAAGTCAATACTATCGCGCCTAAGATAGACAACAGGGCTAACACATAAAACTCACCTTGCGGCAACTGCCTATCCTCGATGTATTCCTTACAATATATAAAGACAAAAAATGCCACAAGAACGATAACTTCCTGCAAAACAAAGGTTAATTCATTCGATAAGGTTTGCCCTTCAAAACCGACATGGACGTGCGTGAGCAGCGATTTCAATAAGATCCAGGCAGCAATGATCAAAGAAATCTGCGTCAAGATATAGGCGATATTCTTAATTTTCTTACCCAGGAATAAATCTGCAAGCATTACAACCAATGCTGCAGCACCCAAAGTGATTTCAGGAAATATCGTTGAAATATTCATTAATATCATTTGTCGTTACCCTATTGCCACGGCATGTGCCGCCTGTATGATGTGTGTTGAGGCCGCTGAAGATAATTGTAAAATTAGTTCTGGATAAACCCCAAACCAGATCGTTGGAATCGCCAATAACACTAACACAAAAACTTCCAGTCCTGCAATGTCCTTTAAATTGGCAACCTGAGTTGTCACAATTTTACCGAAAAATACACGCTTATACATCCAAAGGGTATAGGCTGGAGCAATAATCATTGTCAGCCCGGCAATTAAGGCTACCCAAATCGAATATTTAAACACGGCTAAAATAATCAGGAACTCCCCGACAAAACCACTGGTTCCTGGTAAGCCTACATTTGCCAAGCAGAACAACATGAAAAAGCTTGCAAAGACTGGCATGGATCGTGCCACTCCTTGAAAATCCGCGATATTGCGTGTGTGCATTCTCAGATATAAATAGCCACAACCGATAAACATACCACCCGCTGAAAACGCATGAGCTATCATCTGAAACATTGCACCCTGAATCGCAAGCTGTGCATCTGCCATTCCCAACACAGGATCTGGATTATGCTCTACCAATAAAAAAATCGAAAACATTGCCAAGGTTACCAATCCCATATGTGAGATGGATGAGTAGGCAATCAGACGTTTAAAGTCAGTTTGGGCGATAGCAACAATGCCAACATAGACGATGGCAATAAGCGATATACCGATTAAAAACCAGTCTAACAACGCGGTAATGCTTGGAATCAATGGCAATACAAAGCGCAGGAAACCATAAGCACCAAGTTTAAGCATCAATGCCGCAAGAACCACCGAACCCCCAGCAGGCGCTTCAGAGTGCGCATCTGGCAACCAGGAATGCAATGGCCACATCGGGATTTTCACCGCAAAGGCTAAGAAAAATGCGCCAAATAAAAGCCACTGAGCCGTTAAGGTAACATTCACTAACTGCCCCATATTGTTGACTTGTGTCGCCCAGAAAATAAAGTTCTGAATTGAGAAAGTCCCGCTGTCAACCAAACTGCTACCAGGCAATGCCGCGACTTGCTGTTGAATATACAAAAAAGCGAGAAGCAGAAAAATTGAGCCTGAAAAAGTGTACAGGAAATATTTAATCGCCGCATAGGCTTTTTGCTTGCCTCCCCAGATACCGATACCTAAGGTTGTCGGAATCAGTAACGCTTCCCAGAAAATATAAAAGAGCATTGTATCCTGTGCCATAAATACCGCATTGGTGAGTCCTGTGGTAATCAGGAAGATCGCCATATATTGTCTTAATCTCACTGTGATACTACGCCATGCAGCAAGGATGATCACGATGTTGGTAAAACTTGTTAAGATAATGAATAAAACGGAAAAACCATCCACACCTAAGTAATAATATACGGCATCATTATTAGCAAACAAGCTAAACCAGCGCACACGTTCGACAAACTGCATGCTGGCACTGGTTGGGTCAAACCCAAGGTATAAAGGTATGCAAAGGAGCAGAGTTAAAACGGCAACGGCTAATGCGCTCCAGCGCGCAGCTTCCTTTTTGCCATCAGGAGACTTGGCAGCCAACACGATAAGACCACCAATAATCGGCACCCATATTAACAAACTCAATAAGTAGTTGGTTATAAACATAATATTAATCTTCCTTTAAACCCGCCTCAATTCACCCAAAAGATGAGCCATGTGATCAGCGCCACCACACCAATAAGCATTACCAATGCGTAATCAAATAAATAACCGCGTTGCATGCGCGTCATCTTTCTTCCTGCAAAATAAATCAAGTCCGCACTACCTTGAACTGCGGTCTTATCAATCATAAAGATATCAACCACAATCCATAAGAACTTACTCAACAAAATGACACCCTTGACAAAAATCAAATTATAAAGCCCATCGATGAAATATTTTTTCACTAGGATGTAGTGCAGAATTCCAACGCCTGAACGCACATTAGCCAACGTTTTGGGGATGCTTGGGATAAGCACATAAAAAATATAAGCCAGAATCAATGCGCCAATTGCCAACCAAAACGGCACGGTCTGTACCGAATGCGCAATGTAATCCCATGGCGTTTTTGTTGCAGCTTCTTGTGCCAGGCTTGCAACAATCGTCATATTGCCTAAAGCAGGTTGGGAATATTGCGCAATTGTGTTACCAAAGAAACCGTTAGCATTAGCCAAATTTGGCGTTAATGCTGATTCAAAAAATAACATTCCCGCAAATATTGATGGAATCGCCAATAGAATCAGCGGCAGCAAAATAGTCCATGGAGATTCTTTAGTATGCGTTTTCGTATGCGTATCCATTCTTGGTTGACCGTGAAAGGTCATAAAAATCATTCTAAAGATGTAGAATGAGGTCACAAAAGCACAGGCCAATACAAGATAATAGGCAAATTCATGCCCGGGCAGGGTAGTTTCTGCAACGGCTTCAATGATTAAATCCTTGGAGAAAAAACCTGAAAATGGGGGTATTGCCGCCAGTGCCCAACCACCAATAATCATACAGATATAGGTAATCGGCATGTATTTTCTTAAGCCACCCATCTTGCGCATATCCTGTTCATGGTGGAGGGCTACGATGACTGAGCCTGCCGCCAGAAATAGAAGCGCCTTAAACATCGCGTGCGTCATTAAATGGAACATGCCAATTGAGAATCCTGACGCCCCTTGTGCCACCATCATATAACCCAATTGCGATAGGGTACAATAAGCGATCACACGTTTAATATCCATCTGGACAATCGCGACAAGCCCCATAAACAAACAGGTGATCGCCCCAATAATCATCACAAAACTAAGTGCTGCTGCTGAATGCACAAACATCGGAGATAAGCGCGCCACCATAAACACCCCAGCAGTTACCATGGTCGCCGCGTGAATCAAGGCGGATATGGGAGTTGGACCTTCCATTGAACCTTCTAGCCAGGTATGTAATGGAAACTGTGCCGATTTACCCATCGCCCCAATAAACAATAAGACACACATCAAGGTAATCGGACTAAACTCCATACCTAAAAAGGAGATCATCCGAGTGTTATCCAGATTAGTCACCTCTGTAAATACAGTACTGTAATCCATCGAATTGCAATAATAAATTACCGCGGCAATACCCAACAAAAATCCAAGATCACCAACGCGATTCACAATAAAAGCACGTAAACTCGCCTCATTGGCAGAATCTTTGTCAAAGTAAAACCCGATCAATAAATAGGAAAAAAGTCCAACGCCCTCCCAGCCAAAGAATAACAATAGGAAGTTATTGCCCATAATGAGGCATAGCATCGCAAAAGTAAAGCCAGAAATATAGGCAAAAAAGCGCGCATAACCTGCCTCACCCTTCATGTATCCAATGGAATAGATATGCACAAGAGCCGATACAAAGGTCACGATCAACATCATAAATACAGACAACTTATCAACGGTGAAGCTCACTTTCATACCTAAGCTTGGGAATAATGCCCAGTTAAAGTAAGTCGCCGTATAAACTTCATTATTCAGATATACGCCTAGTGCCAATACCAGACTTAATACGAAGGATAAAATGACAAGACCTGTGGTAATACAACTAACACCTGTCAATTGCACTTTTTTCGAGAAAAATCCCGCTACAATCGAGCCAAGGGCAGGAGCTAGGATAAGCATCGCAATAATAAAATCAATTCCCATCGTCTTAGCCTTTTAGTGTATTAAGTTGACTGACATCGATTGTTTTACGTGTCCTAAAAAGTACGACAACAATCGCAAGCCCTATTGCCGCTTCAGCCGCAGCTACTGTTAAAATAAAGAACACAAATACATCGCCTGTGCTTTGCGCAAGCATACTCGAAAAGGCGATAAAGTTAGTATTAACTGCAAGTAGCATGAGTTCAATGGACATCAGTAAAATCAGCAAGTTACGACGATTAATGATAATACCAGCAATGCTCAATGAAAAAATAATCGCACTGAAAATTAAATAATGAGTAACAGGTATGGGAATACTAGTCATTTAGGCTCTCCCTGATCAGATTTCTGTTGTGCTTCTTTTGCGCTTTTTTCTACTTTCATTTTAACCATGCTCAAGCGATCTTTGGCTTGCGTTTTAATCTGTACGCTTGGATTAATCGATTTATTGCCTGGCTTTTTACCACGAAAGGTCAGCGTGATTGCTGCCACCATTGCTGCCAACAGAATCATGCCCGCAAGCTCAAAGGCATAAAGATATTTATTTGAAAACATCTCAGCTCCCAGACTCTCAACTGTGCCTAAGCCTCCTGTCATCGTTTTATCTGCAAACGTATGACTCACAACGATTGAAATCAATAATGCAAGGCAAGCACACAGTAAAATGACGATCGGCCAGTAAAGCACCCATTTTTTCTGTTTGATGACAATATTGATATCCAGCATCATCACCACAAACAGGAACATCACCAATACCGCACCGACATAAACCACGATCAAAAGTAGTGCCAGGTACTCCTGTTGCATCGTCAGCCATACGCCCGCGGCTGCAAAGAAAGTAAAAACTTTCGCGATAACGGCGCGCACTGGATTTTTGGCACTGATGACCAACAGCGCCCCTAAAACAGTCAGCCCTGCAAATACATAAAAGATAATATTAACACTCATCTGTTCCTACCTAAATGCCTTATCTGCTTCACGATCCTGGGCAATTTCTTTTTCATATTTATCCCCTATTGCCAGGAGTTTTGCCTTGGTCAAAATATTTTCACCACGATTTTCAAAATGATATTCAAACACGCGTGTCTCAACGATCGAATCCACAGGACATGACTCCTCACAAAAGCCACAAAAGATGCACTTAAACAAATCAATTTCATATTTTGTTGTGCGCCTTGAGCCATCTTCGCGTGGTTCAGCTTCAATGGTAATTGCGAGCGCGGGGCACACCACCTCACACAATTTGCAGGCAATGCAGCGCTCCTCACCATTTTCATAGCGTCTTAAAGCATGCAGACCGCGAAACCTGCCTGATTGCGGGGTCTTCTCATCTGGATATTGTACCGTTACTTTACGGGTAAAAAAGTGCTTCCCCGTAATCTTAAGACCCTTTAGCAGCTCCCATAGCAAAAAGGTCTGACAATAGCGTTTGATCGCTTTAAACATTAATAAATCTCCTACCACCAAGGACCTAAGCCAAGTTTAACCATGAAAGCCACAAAAATAACCCATACTAATGTCACTGGAATAAATATTTTCCAGCCCAAACGCATTAACTGATCGTAACGGTATCTTGGGAAAGTAGCGCGAATCCACAAATACATAAACATGAAGATACCCGTCTTTAAAAACAGCCAAATCATTCCAGGGACAAAACTAAAGAATTGATCTAATACGGGGATGCCATCAAATGGAGACATCCAGCCACCTAAGAAAAACACGGCTGTTAATAGACTGATCAAGATCATATTGGCATATTCCGCCAAAAAGAATAAAGCAAAGCGCGCACCTGAATACTCAACATGGTGTCCTGCGATAATCTCAGACTCGCCTTCAATCACATCAAAGGGCGCGCGTCCAGTTTCTGCAACACCCGCGATAAAATAAATAATAAACAGAGGGAATAATGGGATAAAGTACCAGTGCCAGATACCGCCTTGTTGCGTTTCAATAATTGTACTGAGATTAAGTGAGCCTGCGGCAATCAACACCCCAATAATCGCAAACCCCATCGCTAACTCATATGACACCACCTGAGCTGCTGCGCGCAACGCGCCAAACATTGCATACTTAGAGTTTGACGCCCAACCGGCAATAATCACCCCGTAAACAGCAATGGACGTCATAGCCAAAATATACAAAACACCTGCGTTTATATCAGCAAGTGCCAGTCCCTTTCCAAATGGGACTACTGCCCAGGCGGCATAAGCAGGCGCAAATGCCAGCATTGGTGCAATAAAAAATAAGTAACGGTTTGACTTCGTAGGGACGATGATTTCTTTTAGGAGCAGTTTCACCGCATCAACAATCGGTTGCAAAAGACCAAACGAGCCCACGCGATTCGGACCCACTCTATCCTGCATATAGCCAATGACTTTACGCTCCGCATAGGTATAGTACGCTACGACTAGAATCAAAGGAACGACAATCAACAAGACCTTAAGGACAATCCATATAATATCTAAAATCATGCGCTCACCACCTCTGTTTTAACTGGCGTGATTGTAACATTTGCCCACTTAGTGCGACAAGGAGACATAAGTTGAAATGGCACAATAATCGTATTTGCCGCTAAACCTTCCTCAATGAGGACACCAAGCTCAACCGATTCACCATCTATCGACACTATGGCTCTCGTCGATGATTGCAGTGACTTTTGCTGTGCAAACTTCGTTGAGATCCGCAAAGCTCGATAATAAGCAGCATCTTTGGTTGTTTGTAACGGCTTCCCACGCCTTAAGGTATCAAAGGTGCTATACATAGAAATGGCAGGTAGCACCGTATAGCCCTCCTGAAGCTCTGGCAAAGCATTGCTTAGTAAGTTATCAGGGTTAATTTGGGGCATGACTTTTTCAATTGCGGCATATTCCTGATAAATCTCATCAAGCGATTGATAGCTAAAGCCATCAAGTGCCAGCAAGTTTGCTAATACACGCAATACTTTCCATAATGGCTTACTTGCTTCATAGGGTGGAATAACCGCCTTAAAGCGTTGTGTTTGTCCCACAATATTAATAAATGAGCCATCTTCTTCAAAGTGTGTGCAAATGGGCAATATGATATCGGCATATTCGCGCATCGCATCGGTTGCGTAAGCAGAAAATACCGCAACAATGTCAATCGCCTTGAGTGCTTCCAGCGTTTTCCGTCCATCGATATAATCCAACTCGGGTTCAATCCCGAAAGTTAATAGCAGTTTTGTGTTGGCACTTAAAATTGACGAAGCAGACATTCCTGATTGCAGATTTTCAAGACCTCCAGGCAAATACTCTGAAGCTGCTCCAGTCAGTAGAGCACCCCTGGCATTGGCACCAAAGCTAAGCACCCCACCTTTTGCATGAAGCAGTTGTTTTAATTCGCTAAATAACGCACAAATTCCGGCAAAATCTTTATTCAAAATCGCATCAAATCCCAAAATAAGTACAGGATTTTCTCTGGAAATCAACTCTGCTGCCAACGCCTCAATCTCAGGCAAGCTTTCCACGCTATCGATCACTTTCTTAACTTGTGTCGATTGAATAGGCGTGGCAATTTTTTGAGATACCGCCTTTACCAGGTTTGCCAGCGCATAAATAAGCTCATTCGCTTCGATTTGCATCGTTTCAACATCATAGTTGAAATCATAGTACTGACTATTTAACGCAAATACCCTGGAACCCTTTTTGAACGCCGTATGAACGCGATGATTAATCAAGGGAATCTCTTTACGCAGGTAGCTGCCAACGAGTAAGACCGCATCAGCATTTTCAATTTCATCCAGGAGGCAATCAAAACCAACTCCAGTATGCAGTGAAGTTTTATGCGCCCCTTGTTTTAAGCGCGTATCAATATTATTTGAACCAATTTGGCGTATCAGTTTTTGCAGTAAGTAAAGCGATTCTGTCGTTGCCGACTCAGAGGCAAGGGCTGCAATGCTATTTACCCCATCCTGTGCCTTGGTCTCTTCAATCGCGACTTTAATAAAATCTAGGGCTTCTTCCCAAGACACTTCAACCCAACGATCATTCTTCTTGATCATGGGCTCAGTTAGGCGATCCTCACTATAAACGCCGGTATAATAAAAACGGTCTTTATCGGCAAGCCATGTCTCATTAACTGCTTCATTTTCTTTGGGCACAACGCGCATCAGCTGGTTACGTCTGACATGCGCATAGATATTTGCCCCCACCGCATCAGCCGCTGAAATCGTTGGATATTGCTGCAACTCCCAGGCACGAGCCTGGAATCTAAAGGGCTTCGAGGTCAGAGCCCCAACGGGACACAGATCAATAATATTACCTGAAAGCTCTGAATTAACGGTTTTTGCCACATAGGTGCTAATTTGGGTGTGGTCTCCGCGCCCCATGGCGCCAAGCTCCTTATCGCCACTGATTTCTTCACCAAAGCGGACACAACGCGTGCACTGAATACAGCGCGTCATGTCAGTGGCAATCAATGAACCTAAACTTGGATCATCAAATACGCGCTTTGTTTCGTGGTACTTGGAAACGTCATCTCCATAACCTATTGCAATATCTTGCAACTCGCACTCGCCACCTTGATCGCAAATAGGACAATCCAGTGGGTGATTAATGAGTAAGAATTCCATAACTTTCTTTTGATAAGAAATAGTTGTTGGTGATTTGGTAAAGACCTTCATGCCATCCATAATGGGGGTGGCACACGCAGGAGACGGTTTTCTTGCCCCTTCGACTTCAACCAGGCACATTCTGCAATTGGCTGCCACTGAGAGTTTTTTATGATAACAAAAGCGGGGAATATAAATGCCATGCCTATCCGCCACCTCAATGATCATCTCACCAGGACTCACCGCATATGACTGCCCATTGATTTCAATACTCAATTGTTTCGTTACTTGTTTTTCTGACACGGGAGTCACCCTTTATCAATTATGTTTGTTCAATTTACCTGCGGTGACCATATTTCCGCCCACTCTATGGTGCTGAGCACCGATGCGCTTTAAAAAACACCCCGCCTTGCAAGCCTGACCACTTTAGAGTGGTCAGGCAAGCTCGGCACCCCTCTTGAAAAGAGGGGAATATCCACCGAAGCTACCGCCTAATTCCCCTCTTTTCAAGAGGGGTGGCAGCCGCAGGCTGACGGGGTGTTTAAAATTACTAGAACTCTACTATCTTAAACACCAACGGTATGCTTATCTGCAATCATACGTTCAAACTCATGTCTGAACTTTTTAATATAACTTTGCACAGGCCATGCCGCGGCATCCCCCAAACCACAAATCGTATTTCCTTCAATATTCGAGGCGACACGCGTGAGATTATCGATATCCTTGAGATTACCTTCACCATGCAAAATACGATCCAGAGTTCTTGCCAACCATCCAGTACCCTCTCTGCAAGGTGTGCACTGTCCACAGGATTCTTCATAATAAAATTCAGCCAGGCGTGCCAACAGTTCAACCATGCACGTGTCTTCGTCTAAGACAACAACCGCACCTGAACCAAGCATTGATCCTGCCTGCCCAATCGCTTCATAGTCCATGGTGAGATTCATCATCTCATCTCCCGTGAGAATTTTACATGAACTGCCACCTGGAATCACCGCCTTGATTTTTTTGCCACCACGCACGCCTCCTGCCATCGCTAGTAAATCCTTAAACGGCGTGCCTAAACCAATTTCAAACACCCCAGGAGAATTCACATGTCCTGAGACGCAGAACAATTTAGTTCCACCACTTTTCTCGGTACCCAGTTTCTGAAACCACTCACCGCCACGCTCTAAAATCGGCGGCACAGAAGCGTAAGTTTCAGTGTTATTAATATTGGTGGGGCAATCATATAAGCCCTTACTTGCAGGAAAAGGGGGTTTAAATCTTGGCAATCCTTTTTTCCCTTCCAATGAGTTGAGTAATGCTGTTTCCTCACCACAAATATAAGCACCAGCTCCAATCGAGCAGTATAAGTTGAAATCAACCCCTGAACTACGCAAATTAAAACCAATGAGTCCCATGGCGCGCGCCTCATTGAGTGCTGCTTCAAAGCGTGCTATCGGCTCATAAAACTCGCCGCGAATATAGTTGTAACCTACTGTTGAGCCCGTCACATAGCCCGCAATCGCCATGCCTTCAATGAGTTGATGTGGGTTGTTACGTAGAATCTCACGATCCTTGCAAGTCCCTGGCTCCCCCTCATCGGAATTACACACGACATATTTTTGTCCAGGAACATTTCGTGGCATAAAGCTCCACTTAAGCCCTGTCGGAAATCCCGCTCCCCCGCGCCCACGAAGACCCGATTTTTTTAGTTCCGCAATAATGACTTCAGGCGGAATTTTCTCATCTAAAATTTTTTTCCAATACGAGTATCCACCAACAGATTCATAGGACTTTAGCGACCATGGTCGTTCAAGATGCAAGGTTCTAAAACAAACTTCATTCGCCATCTATTACTCCAAAGAATCAATAATTTGGTCAACTTTTGCAATGCTTAGATTTTCATAAAAAACCTTATCCACTTCGAGCATCGGCGCGCCACAACACGCTCCTTGGCATTCAACCGATCTTAAGGTAATGCGACCATCAGCCGTTGTTTCGCCCGCTTTAATCCGAAGTCGATTCTCGATGTGAGTCATGATTTTCTTAGCACCGTTTAACATACACGATAAATTTGTACACACGTTAAGCTTATGCCTGCCAACCTCATGCAAATCATACATGCTATAAAAAGTTGCCACCTCATAAACCGAAGCTTGCGGCACTTCTAAATACTGCGCGAGCTTTTCCATCAACTCTTCGCTCAAATACCCATTATTATAATCTTGCAATACATGCAAGCCTGGAATAATAACTGACCTCTTCTGGTTGACTGGGTAGCGCTTTTCCCAGTTCTCCAGGAGTTCTGTGATATGCGCGGGGAAAATTTCTTTTTTATTTAACATAGACAAACCCTAAACTTATCTATCTACATCGCCAAACACGATGTCTTGTGTGGCAATAATCGCTGGCACATCTGATAACATATGACCGCTTAACATTTCATTCATCGAGCTTAAATGCGTAAACCCAGGCGCTCTGATTTTCAGGCGATAGGGTTTATTGGCGCCATCTGACACCAAATAAATGCCAAACTCACCTTTTGGATGTTCAGTCCCTACATAAACCTCGCCTTCTGGGACGCAATAGCCCTCAGAAAACAGTTTAAAATGGTGGATTAACGCCTCCATGCTATTCTTCATCTCATCACGCCTGGGAGGTGTGACTTTATGATTTGGCGCCATAATCGGACCTTCATTGCTGCGTAACCACTCAACACATTGGCGAATAATCTTATTCGACTCGCGCATTTCAGCCATTCGCACCAGGTAGCGATCATAGCAATCACCCTTGCTACCCACAGGAATATCAAACTCCACCTCATCATAAACATCATAAGGCTGTTTTTTGCGCAGATCCCAGGCAACGCCCGAGGCTCTTAACATGGGACCACCAAAGCCCAGCGCCTTGGCACGCTCTTTCGTAACCACGCCAATACCGACTGTGCGCTGTTTCCAGATTCTGTTATTTGTCAATAAGTTCTCATATTCATCAATGCACTTTGGAAAGCGCTCGGTGAAATCCCATATAAAGTCCAAGAGCGAACCTTGACGGTTTTTATTAATTGCTTTTAACTTGCTTTTGGAAGTAAAACGCGATTTCTCATATTTTGGCATCTGCAAAGGCAGATCACGCGCAACACCACCTGGACGGAAATAGGTCGCGTGCATTCTAGCACCCGACACGGCTTCATAGCAGTCAAATAGATCTTCACGCTCACGAAATGCGTATAAGAACATCGTCATCGCGCCCAAATCCAGGCTATTTGCCGCGGTCCATAACAGATGATTGAGAATGCGGGTAATTTCAGCGAACATTACCCTGATATATTGCGCACGCTTTGGCACTTCAACTTGCAAAAGTTTTTCAATCGCAAGTACATACGCGTGCTCATTACACATCATCGACACATAATCCAAACGATCCATATAGCCGATGCTTTGATTAAATGGCTTAGATTCCGCAAGCTTTTCCGTACCTCTATGTAAGAGCCCAACATGCGGATCAGCGCGAACAACTACCTCACCATCTAACTCCAATACCAGACGCAATACCCCATGAGCTGCCGGGTGCACAGGTCCAAAGTTCATCGTATAGTTTTTAAATTCAGCCATAGTATTCTCAATTACTCTTCATCTAAGTAACGGTTATCTTGACGAATAACCTTTGGAGTAGTCACCCGTGGATCAATTTCTACTGGTTCGTAAACCACGCGCTTTTGTGCTTCATCATAACGCATCTCAACATATCCACTTTGCGGGAAATCTTTTCTAAACGGATGCCCCACAAAACCATAATCCGTGAGAATTCGGCGCAAATCAGGGTGACCCACAAAAATAAAGCCAAACATATCAAAGGCTTCACGCTCATTCCAATTGGCTGAAGGCCAGATATCGACAACACTTGGCAGCATTAAATCATATTCATCTAAAAAGACTTTGACGCGTAGACGAATATTAAGCGCCACACTCAGTAAGTGATAAACTACAGCAAAACGCTTCTTACCCTTGTTTGGCTCTTTATGTAACAGTTCGCCATTGACAACACCACGCGAAAACCCCGTGCTCGTCGCACTTTGTGTTTTCCACTCATCTTCGCCGTAACTCAAATAATCTATACCAGAAACATCAACAAGCTGCTCAAACTTAAATACACCTTTCAATCGAGTCATCACCCTGACTAAGTTTTGCTTATCAAGCTCAACCGTGAATTCACCGTAGGCAAAGGTAGCCGATAAGAAATAGTCCTTAAGATCATTCGTTAAATCATCAATAAATTCTTGCGTTAAGGACATCGCTATTTCCTCGCAATCGTATTAGTACGCTTGATTTTGTTTTGTAGCTGAATAATTCCATAGATAAGTGCCTCAGCCGTGGGCGGACAACCTGGAACATAGACATCCACAGGCAGAATGCGATCACACCCCCTAACCACTGAATAGGAGTAATGATAATAACCGCCACCATTGGCACAGGAGCCCATAGAGATAACCCATTTAGGATCGGGCATTTGATCATAAACTTTACGTAGTGCTGGTGCCATTTTATTGCACAAGGTTCCTGCCACAATCAATACATCTGATTGACGCGGACTGGGGCGAAAAACGATCCCAAAGCGATCCAGATCATAGCGCGCAGCGCCCGCGTGCATCATCTCAACCGCACAACATGCCAAACCGAAAGTTACTGGCCACAAAGAACCCGTGCGTACCCAGTTTACCAGGGAGTCGGCACTGGCAGTAATAAAGCCTTTATGGTTATTAATGCCTTCTTCTACTCCCATTCCAGTGCTCCCTTTTTCCACTCATAGATAAATCCAATCAAGAGAATAAATAAGAAGATCATCATTGCAACAAATGCTGCCCACGAAATACCGCTGCCGCCACTATCGCGCACGAGCACGCCCCAGGGGATCATAAAAGCCACCTCAAGATCAAAGACTAAAAACAAAATGGCGACTAGATAAAAACGCACATCAAACTTGATGCGCGCATCTTCAAACTCCGCAAAACCACATTCAAATGGCGCATTTTTCTCAGGATTCGGTTTGTTCACTCCGACGATAATCGAAAGGATTTTGCCCCCAACCGCCATGGCTAATGCGATTACAACTGCGACGATTAAAAAAACGAGAATCGGCAGAAACTGATGATACACACTATATTGCAACATGCTTAGATCCTTTATTTTTGGTGCCAAAGGCGGGACTCGAACCCGCACGAGTGATACTCACCACCCCCTCAAGATGGCGTGTCTACCAATTCCACCACTTTGGCAAAATAAACTTTTTT
The DNA here is from genome assembly GCF_002803295.2 of Caedibacter taeniospiralis. GTDB lineage: Bacteria > Pseudomonadota > Gammaproteobacteria > Francisellales > Francisellaceae > Caedibacter > Caedibacter taeniospiralis. The sequence continues at coordinate 63,668 of NZ_PGGB02000001.1, forward strand.
ATTTTGTTGACGCAGGCGCCACTTCACCTTTATCAACCGCTGGCTTCTTCGTTTTATCTGCAGTAGCAGATTCTTTACCAGTTCGCTCTTTAGCCGCAGGTGCTTGCAGTAGCTGGCTCATTGGCAATGTGCTTGTGCCACTTTCTGCTTTTTTATCTGTGGCTTTTGCTTGATCAATTAAAGCTTGTTGTGCTGCTTGCTGCTTTTGATAGTCGGCTTGTGATACACCGCTTGATGCTTGAGTCCCTGCGCCCTTGTTTGCATTTTGCTTGCCAATATAGCTCAAACTTATGCTTGTAACAAAGAAAACAGCGACCAAAAAAGCGGTAAATTTAAACATAAATGGCGCAGCTCCGCGGCTGCCAAAAACCGTCTGAGAAGCCCCTGATCCAAAAGATGCGCCCATCGTCGCGCCCTTGCCCTGTTGCAATAGAACTAATCCCACGATTAGTATTGCCACAACAATATGTACAGTTATCACTAACGCTAGCATTTTACTTGTTTTGCCTATTTTACCTGTTTAACACTTTCAGAGGTACTCACTGAAAGAGAAGCACCTCTTTAACCCCCATCCACATCAGCCAGGTTTAACAGCTTATTGGCATTGGACGGTTCAAGGCTGCCACCATATATAATTTTGACGTCTTTAGCAAGTGGTTCATGGAGGTTTAACAGTAAAAAAACGCACCTTGAACTCTGCTCAGACTGCTTCATAGAAGGTTTCTTGCAAAGGAGGAATGCTCCATAGTTAGCTTCAATATAAACCAATGAAGACCAAGAGATGATTTGAGGCGTTATAAGATGATTATTTGGTGCGGACGGGGAGACTCGAACTCCCACGGTTACCCGCTGGAACCTAAATCCAGTGCGTCTACCAATTTCGCCACGTCCGCAAAGACTGGGGTGAACGATGGGACTTGAACCCACGACAACCGGAATCACAATCCGGGGCTCTACCAACTGAGCTACGCCCACCATAAATTGTAATAAACAGCTCAGTTGCCAGAGCTGCTTTTTCTAAACTCGGCTCCTGCCTCGCTAAGAAAACCGGTGCTGCGCTATCCGTGCTCCGCCCGTTCGGTCCAAAACTGTTTCACAGTTTTTAAACGACCTCACCCAACTGAGCTACGCCCACCATAAACTTAATGGTACGCCCGGCAGGATTCGAACCTGCTACCCTCGGCTTAGAAGGCCGATGCTCTATCCAGATGAGCTACGGGCGCATTTTTTCTATCCGCCATTGATGGTAACCATGGTCGGAGCAGAGGGATTCGAACCCCCGACCCTCTGGTCCCAAACCAGATGCGCTACCAAACTGCGCTATGCTCCGAATATTCCACGATGGTGGCCAGAGGCAGAATCGAACTGCCGACACGAGGATTTTCAGTCCTCTGCTCTACCGACTGAGCTATCTGGCCAATGCCGCATATTAAATCGGATTTAGCAAACTCGGTCAAGCACTTTTTCAAAGAATTTGCCGCCACCCATAAACAGGTTGCAAACTAGACAGCGCAAGGTTTTGATTGCCTACCTAAGCACCAAATTTTTACCCCTTGGCTGCAAATTTTCGCTACAATAAACACCACCCAATTCCCTCACGTGAGAAGGCAGATTTTATGTTATCCATTATTGTTGCTTATGATCAGAATCAAGGCATCGGTATTAAAAACAGCTTACCGTGGAAACTCTCCGACGATTTAAAAAATTTCAAAAAGCTTACCGAAAACAACTACATCGTAATGGGTCGCAAAACCTTTGATTCAATTGGTCGAGCACTACCTAATCGCAAAAACATTATCCTCACTCGACAAAAAAACTACAGGCAAGATCGATGTGCCATCGTGCACGATATAGATCATATTCTTACTCTGGCAAAGGACAAGCCACACTATGAAATTTTTATTATCGGTGGAGCCGAAATTTATCAGGCATTTCTGCCATTTATAGACCGTTTGTATATTACCAGAGTAAATACCACCAAAGCAGCAGATGCGTTCTTCCCAGACTGGGATAAGTGTCAATTTAAGCGCATTGGCAATCGTCACTATACTAAAGATGAAAACAACGAATGTGATTTTGATTTTGAGATTTGGGAAAAGTCTAAGCTTTAAGGTACTTTAAAAATCTATGTTCCAAAAGCTGCATCCTGCTCTGTTTGATGATGGCCTCATCGTTGTTATCTGTAATGTAGAAAGTATCTTCAACTGATGGACCTGATGTGTGTATGCGTGCACGGATGATATTCAGCTGGTTGAGTTCAAGAAAATAGCAAAGAGCCGCTAGCAATCCTGGGCGATCAGGGCATTTAACAATGATTTGAGTATAGTTTTTGTGGCGCGGGCTTAGCAGTTGAACACTATTTTTCATACGTTTAGGCATCATTTTATGATGAGCTGGCGTGGTGAATTTATGTTCCGCATCGGCTGTTTTACCCTGCATAAGTTCAGTTTGAAGATGCAGCTTTACCCAGTTCAACTTTTGCTCTGACTGCAACGCATTATGATTCACATCGGTGATGCTAAACTGATAGAGCATGATTCTTTGTGGCAAAATAAAGAAACTTGCATCGGTGATATTAATATCTGCCTTATACAAAACATAGCAAACTGATGACAGTTTGACTGTCGCTAGTGGGGCGAAAATCAAAAGCTGCGATTGCTGTAAAATGTTATCAAAATAGACATAAATCTCGGGAGAGCGGATTTTTGATAGTGAAAGCTCCTGAAGTATAGCGCTTTGCCACGCCAAAGTAGAAAACGGCTGCTCACTAAAATAGCGCGCAGGCAGAGTCTGCCATAGGCTTAGGATTTCCGCGTGATCGGCATTGTCTAAAGTATCAAGGAGTCTTGTTTGTGTTTGCATCACTTGTTCCTTGATCGTAAGCTTATGCGATTGCACTAGGTAGCCTGACGTGTGCTTGTATAAATTCTCAAACATCGTTTGTTGCCAAGGCGTCCAAAGTTTTGGATTAGTTCCTTTAATATCCGCGATCGTCAATAAAAACAAACTATCTAAATAGTACTGGCTTTGACAAAATTCGGTCAATTGGCGAACGACAGTCACATCGTAGATGTCTTCTTTTTTGATAGTACGTGAGAAAGCAAGATGATGTTTTACCAGCCAGGTTAATAGATGTATTTCATCCTGTTTTAGGCTCCAGATTTCAGCATATTTCTGCACGACACGCGCACCAAACTTACAATGATCAACACCAGAACCTTTGCCAATGTCATGGAAGAAGGCGGCAATATACAGCAATTTTTTAGCAGGATGAGCCTGCATGATAGATGCAGCAAGCGAAAATTCTGATTTAAAGGCTTCAGACTGCATGTAATAGAGGGTGTCGATGACCTTAATTGTGTGACGATCAACAGTATATTGATGATACAGGTCAAATTGCATTTGACCTTTGCTACGCGTAAATTCAGGAATGATCTTCTCAATTAATCCAAGATCCATCATGATACTAAGAGCACCCCTTATATTGTAAGCCTGGGAAAAGAGGGATAAAAACTGCAACTGTATTTCATTGTGTAACAAGAAGTTTTTTTTCCCCAGATTGCTAAGCAGTGCCGTGCTATTGCGTAGAATATTGGCACTTAAGGTGTTGGCTTTATCAGATTGGCAGAAACGGATAAATGGAGTAACCAGTTGATTAAGTTTTTGTGGATAGTTAGCTAAGCGATGATTAAGAACTCCACTGCAGATACTGAAATCAGAATCAATGCTTAGGGTGGGTTTTAGAGCGTATCGCGAGAGCAACTCATGAAAAATAATGCGGTTTATTAATTTAACGTGGCGGATGCTGTTATAGTAATTTTGCATAAACAACTCGATACTCTTATTATTTTTTTTGTGCCAAAAACCAAAAAAATGGGCAAGTGTCAGTTGTTTATCAACTAACAGGGCATTTTGTTCGCGTTGATAAAGAATATGCAGGTAAAAACGGATCGCTGATAATAGACGATGAGCTTTACCCAAACTCTCAAACTCATGTTGTGTAATATATTGGTGCTTCACGAGGTAGCTTGGGTGAACGTTGGGGTGCAGGTAAATCAAAAGCCAATGGATGCTTTGTAAGTAGCGCAGGTTACCGACGGTATTTTTTAGATCAGGCTGCTGATTGATGGGGAATCTCTCATCGCGACCTAGCTGTTCCGAATATTTAGCCAATATGAAGGTTTCAATGCTAGGCAGGGTGGTTTTGTTCTTAACAAGCTCCTTAAACTCCTCAAATAAGCTGATATTGCCACAGACTAAACGCGCATCTAAAATTGCAGTTAATAGATTTAAATCGCTTTGCGCATGCTCAAAGATGCTCAAAAGCGTGTGCGCCACGTAACCCACTTTAAGCGGTAAAGTTTGTAGTTCCTGAATGAATTTGGATAACTCTGGGTGTGTAAGCTCGCGCTCAGATCGCGCTAAAAATACCAGATCAAGATCGGAGTACAACGCGCGATCCTGGCGTCCGTACCCGCCAACGGCAACAAGGCTTATGTTCACAAGCGTTTTAGGAAAATACTGGCATAGCAGACGATCTATATATTTGCTATACATCAATAAGATCTTGTAAATAGAATGTTTCCTTTTCAGGAAAAGCGTTGAGACTTCTTCCATGATTTGTTGACATTGTTGCTTTAGCATCGCCCCCCCTAACAGATATGTCCCGCTTATGTTCTAGGTAACGTCACCCCTGTCTGCCCTTGATATTTGCCTCCACGATCTTTGTAAGAAGTCTCGCAAATCTCATCAGACTGGTAGAACAGCATTTGCGCAACACCTTCATTGGCATAAATCTTGGCTGGTAACGGCGTAGTGTTGGAAAATTCAAGCGTCACATGCCCCTCCCATTCAGGCTCAAGTGGAGTCACGTTCACAATAATGCCACAACGTGCGTAAGTTGATTTGCCTAAACACACCACTAAAGTATCTCGTGGAATCTTAAAATATTCCACCGTACGTGCCAGGGCAAAGGAGTTCGGCGGGATAATGCAAACGTCTCCGACAAAATCAACAAAGTTATTGTGATCAAAGTCCTTAGGATCAACAATCGTTGAATTAATATTGGTAAAAATTTTAAATTCATTGGCACAACGCACATCATAACCATAACTAGAAGTTCCAAATGAGACGATCTTGCCATGCTCATTACACCGTGCTTGCCCCGCCTCAAATGGTGAAATCATCTCATGTTCTTTTGCCATTCTACGAATCCACTTATCTGATTTTATTGACACGTTTTTCTCCTTAATTCTACGTTTAACTACTATTTATCGGCTTTGACCATATTTCCAGCCACAAGGGCGTATGCAATACGCCCCTACATTTATTCAAATGAAAATTGTCAGAAATTCGGTCAAATTCTATGTTGCCTTGAAGTTACGGAGGCTGACAATTTACAGCTATTCATACAATTTAACGCCTGAGAGTGTGGAGAGTTTCTTGGTATAATCCAGTAGTTTTGCAGGGATGCTCACTGAATCGCCAATAATGGTTAAATTACGTAAAATGGGGAAAACCATAATATCATCCCAAGAAAACTTGTCACTACTTGCAAACTCAAAGGTCATGAGTCGATTAAGCTCAAACAAAACGAGCTCTGTTTTTTCGATAGCCGCCTCAGGGAAACGCAGATTCGCTTTAAAGCAACCGATATATTTTTCCTTTTTATGCTCAAAGTAATCTTTGGCACTTTGAGTAGGAAAATCCTGGTGATTTTGTGGATGATCAAGAAATCGTGGATAGACCAGCGATTTGCTGGCACCACTTAGGTCATTAGCCAGAGTCAGCAGTGCTTTCGTGGTGGTTATCTCAGTACTTAGGGCTGGCTTTTGATCGAAAGTATTTAGATATTGGCAGATATCCAGGCTTTCAAGTAAGAAACTACCATCCTTTTTCTGTAAAAATGGCACTTGTTTCTTACCGATTAAATCTAAATGGGATTTCTCATCGTCATTGGCAAGGTATACAAGTTCCAGCGGGATTTTTTTTATCCCTGCAATGATCCGTGGACGAATACAAAACGGGCAGTGTTCATAGATATAGAGTTTCATTGAGGTTTTTTGTCATCGCTTAAACGGGGGTGATTTATTGTCTATAAATTTCCTTTAAATCGCAACGCTGAGCATAAGCTAAATTTTCTCTTGCCTGTTTTCGGACATGCTGCCGGTGATGATGAAACTGCCGATAAACAATCAAGAACGTTTCTTAGCAAGTGCGTTATTTGATTTTTCAAGTTGATTGCGATAATACTCCAGACTTTGTTCAGATTCACGCTTAAGCTGGCGAATTTGTCCGTTTAAGAAGGCGATCTGACCTTCAAGCGAATCGCGTAGGTCTGAAATGCGCTGCGTGGTCTGCTCTTTTAGTGTATCAGCGTAAATACGTGCTTCTTTGGCAACTTGTTCTGCTGATTCGCGGCGCGTCTGCTCTTTCACTAAAGCAGCATACAACTTACGAACCTTGAGCTCTGGATTACTCTCATTAAGGATCATGCTCCACTCGTCAGACATGCTATTTAAAATATCACTGCTTAAAGCATGTGAGCTGGCAATAAGTGCTTGAATCATTGGGTCCGCTGCCTTTACGCCAGGTTTTACTGATGCCAGCGTTTCATTTCTTGATGTTTTTGGGTCTGAATTACTGGGAGTGGATATCACTTCTATTTCTACTGTTTGAATTTGTTTTGCTGTGTCACTCGCCTTTGATGGAGGTTCATCACTGTTTTGTTCATCTCGCCATTGCTTTAGAAATCTGCTAATGGTAGTCGGACTACCCCGTCCAATGGTGTCGCGAACATTGTTAATACCCGGGGTATGTCCCTGAGATTCAAGTATAGCGATTGCGTTGATTATATCTTCGTAGCAGATGCCTGGGCGAGCCATGGTTTGTGTGTCCTTTGAGTAATTGATTTAACAGAGGTTAAAGCGGTGGATTTAAAATCCGTGGGAATTATAACAAGATATTCAATAGCGTCAAACATAGATATGCGTCAAGCACATATTTTGTTATGATGAGGCGCAAATTTACTAGCATCTATACCCATCGTAAATCATTTTGCGGTATTTATGGGAAAGCAGTTTGTGAGGATTTTGAGTGACTGGATTGCAGGTAATAGCAAGCTCTATTATCAAAATCCAGTCACTCAAAATCAGCCAAAATGCAATGTCAGAAAGTCTGTAAAATGGTTTGCGATGGGTATATCGGTTCAATTGATAATGAAGAGGACAACAAAATGAGCTCAGCCAAGCTAATTTATACCCATACAGATGAGGCGCCGATGTTGGCAACCTATTCTCTTTTACCGATCATTGAGGCGTTTACAAAAACAGGTGGCATTGAGGTTGAGACAAAAGATATTTCACTCGCGGCGCGTATTTTGGCGCAATTCCCAGAAAGCCTGTCAGAGACTCAGCGCTGCGAAGATGATCTGACCATTTTAGGCGAGCTAGCAAAAACTCCAAATGCGAATATTATTAAGCTTCCAAATATCAGCGCTTCTATTCCTCAGTTGCAAGCAGCGATTCTTGAGTTACAAAGCCAGGGCTACGCCATTCCCGATTACCCGCTAGAGGTTAAAACGAGTGCAGAAAAAGAGGTTAAATCCCGCTATGCCAAGGTGTTAGGCAGCGCGGTTAATCCTGTGCTGCGTGAAGGAAATTCTGATCGACGCGTTGCTAAAGCGGTTAAGGCTTACGCCCAAAAACATCCCCATTCAATGGGTGCGTGGAGCAAATACTCACGCTCGCATGTAGCCCATATGGAAGAGGGTGATTTTTATGGCAGTGAAAAATCGATGATAGTGCCCAAAGAGACAAAAATTAAAATCATCTTTACCTCCAAAAATGGTCATAGCGAAACCTTAAAGGCGGAATTTACACTCTTAAAAAATGAAATCATTGATACTTCTGTCATGTCAGTCAAGGTCTTACGTGCCTTCTTCAAGAGAGAAATCGCTCAAGCAAAAAATGACAATCTATTGTTATCATTACACTTGAAGGCGACGATGATGAAAGTGTCTGATCCAGTTATTTTTGGTCATGCCGTGAGCATTTACTACCAGGACGTTTTTGCTAAATACGCAGATGTATTTGCCAAGCTGAATATCAATCCCAACAATGGTATCGGGGATGTGTATGCCAAAATCCAAAAGCTGTCAATAGCACAACAGGATCAGATCAAAGAAGACTTGACTGCAGTATACGAGACGCATGCGGAGCTTGCGATGGTTGATTCAGCCAAAGGGATTACCAATCTGCATGTACCAAACGATGTGATTGTTGATGCGTCTATGCCAGCGATGATTCGCTCGTCAGGTAAAATGTGGGGCAGGGATGGCAAATTGCACGATACTAAGGCAATGATCCCAGATCGAGCATATGCGGGAATCTATCAAGAGACGATTGCTTTTTGTAAAGAACATGGTGCTTTTGATCCTAGCACTATGGGCAGTGTTGCCAACGTGGGACTCATGGCACAAAAGGCAGAAGAATATGGTTCACATGATAAGACTTTTGAAATGGCAGAAGATGGTCGCGTCGAGGTGATTGATGAACACGGGCATGTTTTATTATCACATGAAGTTGGAAAAGGTGACATCTGGCGCATGTGCCAAACCAAGGATATTGCCATTAAAGACTGGGTCAAACTTGCCGTGTCGCGAGCGCGCATTACCAATACCCCCACGGTGTTCTGGCTAGATAAAAATCGTGCTCATGATGTGAATTTGATCACCAAGGTAAACACTTATCTTAAAGACCATAATACCAGTGGGCTTGAGATTCATATTATGCCTCCAGTGGAAGCAACACGTTTTTCACTGGAAGCGATTAAAGAAGGTAAAGATGTTATCTCAGTAACAGGTAATGTGCTGCGTGATTATTTGACTGATCTATTTCCAATTTTAGAACTAGGCACGAGTGCAAAGATGTTGTCAATTGTTCCTCTTTTGGCTGGGGGTGGTTTATACGAAACGGGTGCTGGTGGCTCTGCCCCTAAACACGTACAACAGCTGATTGAGGAAAACCATTTGCGTTGGGATTCTCTAGGTGAGTTTTTGGCACTGGCTGCTTCTTTAGATGATTTGGCAAATAAAACCAAAGATGCCAGAGTGCGTGTGTTAGCGGATTGCTTAGATCAGGCAAATTCGCAATTTTTGGATAACAACAAATCCCCATCACGCAAAGTGGGTGAGCTTGATAATCGTGGCAGCCACTTTTATTTAGCCATGTATTGGGCAGAAAGTCTGGCAGGTCAAACGAAAGACGCGCAATTAGCTGAAACTTTTAAGCCTGCTGCTAAAGCATTGCATGACAGTGAAGCCAAGATCATTGCAGAGTTAAGTAATGCCCAGGGAACTACGGTGGATCTTGGTGGTTATTACCACCCAAATACACAGAAAGTTAAAAAAGTAATGCGTCCAAGCGCAACACTTAATCATGTGATCAATACCCTAGCTAAGGAAAGCGCAAACGCCTGATAGCACAAGCTATAAGTTGCAAGAAAATCACGAAATAGGCTTGTGATTTTCTTTAAACGAATTATAATCCCCGCTCGTTGGTCGCTTAGCTCAGTCTGGTTAGAGTACTACCTTGACATGGTAGGGGTCACTGGTTCGAGTCCAGTAGCGACCACCACCCTTCTTATTTTCATTGAATCTTTCCTCCGACTGTCATCAACGATAAACGCAGTTATTCTTGAGTTGCGAACATTTGCCACTAACTGTCTGGTTTGTGACGAAGATATTAGATAATATCATCACTGATGACAACACAGCGAAAAATTATGACAAACATCCTAGTAGTAGACGATGAACCTCCGATACGACAGTTATTGCGCTTGGTGTTGACGAGGCAGGGTTATCAAGTTGAAATTGCAGATTGCAGTGCTCAAGCATTCAGAATATTACAGAACAATTCATCTATTGATCTTGTGCTTCTGGATTGGATGCTGCCTGATACTAGCGGCATTAAGCTATTGACTCAATTGCGAAGTTCTGAAGAGTTTGCTGAGTTACCTGTCATTATGCTCACCGCTAAAGCAGAGGAAAGTAATGTGCTTCGGGGCTTTGGCATGGGAGCTGATGACTATATAACCAAACCTTTTTCGCCCAAAGAGCTGGTTATGCGTGTTCAGTCATTACTTAAACGTGTCAAACCCAAAGGCAAAGCAGAGAAAAAGCTGTGTTTTTATGAGCTATGTGTGAATTTAGAAAGTCATGAGCTCTGTATTAAAGACCAAGTAATTAAGTGTGGCAGACTCGAGTTTAAGCTTTTGGCATATTTGATCCAAAACATAGGAAAAACACTTTCAAGAGACCATATTTTAATGCAGGTATGGCAAGCGGATAAGGATATTACAGCACGTACCGTTGATGTTCATATCACCAGAATCAGGAAGCTGCTTGCTCCTTTTGCTTACGATCAATGTATCCGATCAGTCAGGGGGGAGGGCTATCAGTTGGTTGATAGGGAGCCAGTATGTTAGCGCCAGAAGAGCCCAATAAAATTGGTTTGTTCTGGGCGAAAACTTTTGCTGAAGGGATTACTGATGCCGTCGTTCGCTGCGAGCCATGGATAGCGGAACGCGAGGGCGAGTAGACCCGGGTAGCCTTGCGCGTTGANGGCGGCAATTTATACCGCCGAGGATAGCCGATTCGATTTTGTGTATGGATATACAAAATCTATCATGAGGCCCGAGGCACCCTGATTGTTGATCAACAAGGATTGCTGCAGTGGTTTAATCAGGCAGCGAGGAATTTTTTCAAGTTATCTCCCGCGCACATATCACAGGATATTTCCGAAGTATTTGAATTTCCGACCTTGACCGTTTACTTGCAGCAAAAGAACATGAGCGCATTTGAGCTGCCACTGCCTAAGCGACCAGATCAGATACTGTCAGTGGTTTTAATTCCGTATGATCAACATTTTCTCTTAATTACCCAGGATGCAGGTTATCGACACCATATTGAGCGTATGCGCCAGGATTTTGTTGCCAATGTCTCCCATGAAATGCGTACGCCCTTAACTGTAGTTTTTAATAGTTTGCTTAAGTATAAATTTGATTACATTATAACCTATGTAAAATTTACACGCTTAGATTAACAGACCATTTAAAGTTTAAATTTTTCTAAAACTAATATCGAGGATTAATTTGTAGCCGTTCGATTAGTCTTACTACATCTTCAATCGCTGCGAGCCATGGATAGCGGAACGCGAGGGCGAGTAGACCCGGGTAGCCTTGCGCTGTTGATCAGCAAGCGACGTGCCGAAGGCGCCAGAGCGAAGTCTGTGAAAAAGCTTTTACCCAAGGCGTAGAGTAGAATCGGAAACGTGTTGTCTGTTCGGAATGAGCGTAGCGAATTTGTGAGGACAAGCACCGTTGAGGCGGGCGGCCCGGGCAAAATTTATACCGCCGAGGATAGCCGATTCGATTTTGTGTATGGATATACAAAATCTATCATGAGGCCCGAGGCACCCTGTTTATTTTTCAGTTGTTCTACTGTAAGACTTTTTGAATTAGTAATTTCTTTAAGACGAATTTCTAATGTGGAACCGACAGTTTTATAGTGCTCAACTATATCTGCTTCTCGTTATGTAAAAAGTATTTTAGAAACAAATAAATTGCTCTTTTAGCAATCTGATTATGAATGCAGTGCGTTATTCACCTCATGGTGGCGCAATTAAAGTAGTCTGGTATCAGGACAGGCATGGCAAACATTTCTATGTTAAAGACGAAGGCGTGGGAATTGATCAACAACACATTCCTCGCCTGACCGAGCGCTTTTATCGTGTTGACAAGGGGCGATCTCCTGAAACTGGGGGGACAGGGCTTGGGCTGGCAATCGTGAAGCATGTGTTGATTGGGCACAAGGCTTCTCTGAGTATACAGAGCGAGTTGGGTAAAGGCAGTGTGTTTCGCTGCGATTTTCCAAATTAAACCCATTCAGTTGATTAATCAAAGTCAGTCTGTTAGCTATGCGCTTAGACGCTCAATTTATGGAATACTTCGTTGGCTTTGCCTGTTTAACAATTTCACCAAAGTCCTTTGCTGAAAGAGAAGCTCCCCCTATTAACCCTCCGTCCACATCAGCCAGGCTTAACAGCTCGTTGGCATTGGATGGCTTAAGACTGCCGCCATATATAATCTTGATGTCTTGAGCAAGTTCGACATGAAAGTTTGTAACGATTGAACGCAAATAGGCATGAACCTCTTGAACCTGTGACGCGGTTGCCGCAAGTCCAGTACCAATTGCCCACACAGGTTCATAGGCAATGATCGTTTTTCTCAATTGATTCAAGGTCAATTTATCCAGCACTATTTGTAATTGATGTTTTAGCACTTCCCGTAATGTGCCAGAAGTTCTCTCACTGAGCGTTTCACCAACGCATACGATAGCACTAAGTCCTGCTTCAGTTACCTTTTTTGCTTTAAGTGCGACATCTTGATTTGTTTCTGCAAACAGTGCTCGTCGCTCTGAATGCCCAACAATAACATATTCACCATTGAAGTCCTTTAACATGCTCACACTTACTTCACCCGTATAGGCACCGTTATCATATTGACTGATATTTTGCACCCCAAGACCTATGCCTTTGATATTTTCCGCAACATAGGGCAAATAGACATGGGGCACGCATACCGCCATATCTGCATGTTGATGTGCTCTTGCCACTTGATTAAGTAACTCGCACAGACTTTTAATTGATAACAAAGAGCCATTCATTTTCCAATTGCCAATAATAATTTGTTTTCTCATATTTCCTTCCTGCTTTCACCTCTAGTTACTGAGCTTCTCTTTGATTTTTTCAACTAAATAATCAACCCACTCTTTGGTTAAACTTTCTGTTTTTGCTTCCACCATCACGCGTAAAACGAGCTCCGTACCTGAAGGTCTAAGCACTACACGTCCTTCATCAGCTAAGCTTTTTTCAACAAAGCTCACATCTTCAATCAAAAGACTCATGTCATTTGCATCGAGTTTTTTATTCAATGGCACATTAACCATAAGTTGTGGCATTTTTTCAATATCTAATAACGCTGACAATGGCTTCTTGGCTTTACTTAAAATCGATAGCACTTGAAGTGCCGCCATTAGCCCATCACCCGTGGTGTTATAGCGTAGATCAATGATATGCCCTGAAGACTCGCCACCAAGCATCCAGTCATTTTCCAATAAAAGCTCCATCACATAACGATCGCCCACTTTCGCACGCTTAAAAGGCAAACCCCGTTGTACAAGTGCCTGCTCTATCGCAAGATTGGTCATCACTGTGCCAACAACACCAGAGCTGTAATCACCATGCGTTGCCAGAAGCAATAAGATATCATCACCGTCAACGATGCACCCTGTTTCATCGATAAGCATAATGCGATCACCATCCCCATCAAAAGCAATGCCTAAATCCGCTTGTCCATCTACCACCGCAGTTTTTAGGCGATTCAAATGCACTGCCCCACAATCTTTATTGATATTTAACCCATCAGGTGATGAGGCAATTTCAACAATATCAAGACCCAAACGCGATAATAACGCATTTGCGACTCTAAATAGTGCGCCATTAGCACAATCCACAATAATCTTCCTGCCATGTAAGTCAATTTTATCGGCAAAATGAGATAAACACTGCTCGATATAGGACTCAACCTGATTAATCTGGTTAAAAATCTCGCCAAATTTACCTTCTGGCTGATAATAAAACTCCTGATCGATACACCGTTCAATTTGATACTCAACCTCATCAGGTAACTTATGTCCTTCATGTGAAAAAAGCTTTATACCGTTATCGTAATAGGGGTTATGTGATGCACTTAAGACAACCCCAGCCCCTGCTTTTAACCTCTTCACCATAAAGGCAACTACTGGCGTTGGAATGATGCCCAGGTTAATGACATTGACTCCTGTAGCGGTGATCCCCGCAACAAAAGCAGATTTCAGCATATCAGAAGATCGTCTGGTATCCTGCCCAATGACAACCGTTAATGGTAAACCCTGGTCACGCAATGTACATCCCACAGCATTTCCCAGTTTCATTGCAAACTCAGGCGTAATGGGATTTACCCCGACCTTGCCACGCACCCCATCCGTGCCAAAATATTTTCTTGCCATGTTCTCTCATTATTTTAAATTTCAAACGCCTGACATTATGCACACCTTAAGAAAAATGGTTAAGTGGTTTTTAGTGAAAAACGCATACCCATTTCATATCACACTTGTTACAATACTGGCGATTTTCAACAAGCACTGAATGCTTTGCAATCGTTTTAAAAGTGTATAGACAAACTAAGGGATAGAATAATGGATCGCAATTTAGCACTAGAAACTGTTCGTGTCACCGAAGCTGCCGCTTTATCTGCCTGGCGCCAAATGGGTCGAGGCGATGAAAAAGCTGCCGACCAGGTTGCCGTCGACGCAATGCGCCGCGCCTTAAATGGTCTTAATATCGATGGCACCGTTGTTATTGGCGAAGGCGAGCGTGATGAGGCTCCCATGCTTTATATCGGTGAAAAAGTTGGCAAAGGCGGACCCAAGGTTGATATTGCCCTGGACCCACTAGAAGGCACAACCATCACTGCCAAAGGCGGACCCAATGCACTTGCTGTGATCGCCATGGCAGAGGATGGTGGATTCTTAAACGCTCCTGATGTCTACATGGAAAAAATTGCGGTTGGTGGGCATGGCATTCCTTATGATCTTATCGATATTAACGCAACTCCTCATGAGAATTTAAAGCGATTAGCTCAGTTTAAAGGAGTCCCGCTTGAGGCACTTGTGGTTTGCATTTTAGATCGCCCGCGCCACGAGGAGATTATTCGTAAAGTTCGCGAAGCGGGTGCGCGCATCGCCCTTATTGGTGATGGCGATGTCTCAGCCGTCATCGCAACGGCACACGAAGATAGCGGTATTGATATGTACATGGGGACAGGGGGGGCACCTGAGGGGGTGCTTGCTGCCGCCGCACTACGGTGTTTAGGGGGGCAAATGCAGGGGCGCCTTATTTTTAGGAATGATGACGAAAAATCACGCGCCAAGAAATGGGGAATTACCAATTTAAATAAAGTATATCATTTAACCGATTTAGCCTCGGGGAATGTGCTTTTTACCGCAACTGGTGTCACTGACGGACAAATGCTTAAAGGAGTTAAGCGCAAGGGTCTGTTTGCTAAAACACACAGCTTAGTTATGCGCTCAGTTTCAGGAACGATCCGTCACATCGAAGCCGAACATAATTTCAACTTCAAGAAAGGATTTGAATATCTAGGCTAAGGGCTAAGGTAAAGCATGCTCTCACACAAACAACTGACTGTTTTTACTGCCATTGCTGAGCATGGCAGCATCACCAAAGCATCAGAAAGCCTCAATTTGACACAACCTGCTTTAAGCTCGGCACTTTCTAGCCTTGAGAGTGAACTTGGCGTCAGGCTCTTTGATAGAATTGACCGCAAAATTGTGCTCAACCATAATGGTGAACTTCTTTATCCCAAGGTTATGCAGCTACTTGAAGACACTGCCAAAATCCAAAACTTCTTCAATCACGAGCAAACGCTAACGGGCAGCATTCACATTGCCGCAAGTAACACCATTGGTAATTATATTTTGCCGCCATTGATGGCAAGCTTCAAAGAAAAGCATCCTGACACACAGCTTGCATTATCTATCGGTAACAGCGAGCAAGTCATTGAGTCCGTTGTTGGACACCAGGCTGATATTGGCTTTATTGAGACTCCCTGCTTAAATAACCAGATCAATAGTTTTGCTTTTGCCAAAGATCAATTAGTATTATTTGTTCGTCACGGACATCCTCTGGCTAAACAAAAAATCGTCAGTGTTGGCGAGCTGAAACAGCACCCCTTTATTCTGCGTGAAAAAGGCTCTGGCAGCCGAACTGTTGTCGAACAAATACTGCTTCCGTTATTGAACTATCAATTAAATCTATTTTTAGAGCTTGGTAGTAGCGGCGCAATATGCCTTGCAACTGAGCGCAGTGACGCCATAGGCTGCGTCTTGGCTTCAGCCTTGCAAAATCAGAAAACCATTCATGTTTTGAATTGCCCAGAGATAAGACTGGAAAGGGATTTTTTCGTTGTCCAAAACAGACGCGCGCACATCTCCGAGCTTACTGAGGAATGGCTGGACTGGGTGATCAATAAATAATTTCAATCCATGACATAAATTCTACGTACTTTTATTTATTTATAAAACCCTGTAAATTATCCGAAAATAAAGCGGCAACTGAGTCTATATCAAGTTCCTTTTAGCTTAAATCAATCATTGAAGTCAGGTGTACTGTATTATGAAACAAAGATTACACGCAATACTCGAAAAAGTGCCAACGCCAATGGCAGGTTTAGCACTTGGCATTTCAGGTCTGGGTTGGTCTGCTGACAATGCGTTGCCTACAAATAACACACTACAAATAACCTCCGCTGCAATAGCTTTTGTATTACTTCTACTGGTTACCGCAAAATTCATCATTTGGCCACAAAAACTACGCGATGACCTGGCTCATCCAGTTGTTGGCAGTGTTGTCCCAACCTTTGCTATGGCGCTAATGATCATCTCAAACAGCATCAACTACTTTAATCACCTGGCAGCGGAACTTATCTGGTTATTTGCCGTTAGCATCCATCTGCTGTTTTTGGCAACTTTTATTTATCACCGCATGAAAGAATTTAAACTCCATCACATGGTGCCATCGTGGTTCGTTCCCCCTGTTGGAATTATTGTTGCTGATGTCGCCTTTCCAGGCGGTGCCCTGCAGCCACTTGCGATTGCTTTACTTTATTTCGGATTAATCAGTTATGCAATTTTACTGCCTTTAATGCTCTATCGAATCATGTTCACTCATGAGATCCCTGATGCGGCGAAACCGACTATCGCTATTTTTGCTGCTCCCGCGAGCTTGTCGCTAGCGGGCTACCTAAATGTTGTACGCGATCCATCCCCTCTTATTGTGATGCTCTTATTGGGTATTGCTATCTTAATGACTGTAATGATTTATCTTAGCTTTATTAAACTGATGAGCCTTCCTTTTAGTCCAGGATTTGCAGCATTCACCTTCCCTCTGGCGATTGGCTCCACAGCACTATTTAAGACAGCTCACTGGGCGGAAAACGCTTTACAACTTGCACCACAGACCAGCAGCCAAATTCACTACCTGGCGATTTTTGAGTTAATGATTGCTGCTTCGGTTATTGGTTATGTTGCCTGGAAATACTTTTATCACTTGGTGCTTGAGAATATTTTGCCAGATAAATGCCTACAAATTGAGAAACCCATATTCCCATTGTAAAGCTGGGGGTTGTCGATGGGTGCATTCCAAAGTCTTCACGTTTTTTGATTTACCTTACGAAATCGAAACACCTTTTTCAAAAGTCGCTTTACTTTGCATAAAAAGAGAAAGGCTGTCATCGCGACCTGTGGAAACGTCTGTTTTTGCCGACGCCTCGTCAAAAGCATTATTAAATGCTTTTGCTGTATATGCGTTTTGAGCTAAAAAGACTTTGAGATTTTGAGAGCCACTGTCAACTAAATAATGATCCCTTAAGCCTTGCATGGTCGTTGAAAATTCTTTTGGATTCGACTCCAGTGTGTCCACAAAGGCTTTAAACTGCTCAAATGTTTTGTTGCTTGCTGCCATAGGGGATAATGTAAACCACGCCACAAAAGCATCATCTTTTTGAATGCCTTTATCCACCAGGGTTTGTACAAATCCTGACTCTTTAGTTAAAAGAAATTGCTCCATGTTTTCAATTCTACTTGCAGTATTCAGCTTTTCTTTTCTTAATTCTTGTAATTTTGACTCTACTTTTTCAATATTAACGCTCATTCTTGTTATCCCTTAAATTAATTTGGCTATGTTAGCGTTATTTCGTGGAAATCTACTCTCATTTTTACAACCTGTATGGTTAGCTGCGACTATATTTCCCACCCACTCTACGCTAACAGGGTCATTAAGTTTTAATTGTTACTGTTTTTGCAAAGCATCTGTACTGATGCCTGGCACTAAAGTTACTCTTATTTACTTAGAGTTACAATATTTGGCAATTCTATCGGACAATTTGATTGGTTTAGACTACGCTACAGCGTTTTATTAGATCTCAAAACATTGTGTCATGACTTTTAACACTTCATCGCCTTCGTGTACGGTTGCCGATGAGGTGCGAGTCAATAATAAAGCTTCTTGTGCCAAGGTCAAAACTTGTGGTTCAGCTAAAGCTAAAATACTGCTTTTATCATATACAGTCGCAAGTGGAGTATTGGGCTTTTGCAAGCCACCTAACAGGTGATCGGCATAAGCCACCATCCCTCCCATCGGCGCTCTAATACGAAAAAAGTCGCGCTCAAGGCAGGCATACTGCGGCATATGAGGTTTCGCTATGTCAGTATTTTTAATATAGGCGATGATGCCTTTAAGCAAGGTTTCAGCATTTCCTAAGTCAAAACTCTCTTTATTCCCCATCTCATAGGTGAACGCATGTTTTGGTGGTACTTTGTTTTCGCCTGTGAGATTATTCCAACACTCGGTCAGCTGCCACCAGGGATAAAAAATAGCCTGGTTAAAACAGCCACTTGGCTCATTGGGGGTCAAAATAAACGCATTGCTGTTAAAATGTCTTAAGCGTTCATCTTGCAAATAGTTAGGGGCATAGATATATGGCACTGAAATGGAATCACAGTGCAAATCAAAGCTAAAATCAGCATTTAGCGCCAGATGGTGCAGGATATTGGCAAGCTTCTCATACGGTGCATTATCGTGCTGAAAGCAGGTGTTCAAACGCTCTCTTAACAAAGCTAAAAACCGCTCACACAGCACCACAAACCCCTGTTTTTGATGCGCTTTAACAAAGGCATCTAAATCAATTGCAGGCAACTTGCCATAGGGCATCAGCAGATTTTTAAATCCGCGATTCCAATTCTCACCCGTTTTGGCATCAAAGCGCCCATAGGTGTACTCACCAATTTTGATATCCATCGCAAACGGATTAGCAAACGGCACTAAGGTCACATTGTAGGGAAAATCATGCGTCTCTAAATATTGCCGCAGTAGATAAATCAAGGCAATGCCATTGCTTTCAGCAGCATGCAATGCCGCTTGCATGTAAATATTCGCCTTGGCCTTAGGGTGTCTATATTCCATGACACTGAGGCTATGGGTTAATCCTGAAATAGTTGTTCTAAAAGGAATTTCTCTAATTTGTATCATCATATTTCCCCTATATTTCCACTAAAAATCGTTTTGATTGCACCGGTTAATAAAACCTCTTCTGCCATACACTCAACAATGAGCTGGCTAACTGCATTTTCCACCGTCACCTTGGGTTTTAATCGCCCAAGATAAACTCCTGAAAAAACACAGGCAATGCTGCCACTGCCACACGATGGCGTGATTCCCGTACCACGCTCCCAATGCTCAACATAGATTCGATCGTATGCCAACTGTTTTACTGCATGAACATTTATACCACCTTGATATCTTTGCTGCAGCGACATCCCAAGTTCATCAAAGGAGCCTGCCTCATTAAGATTACGCCATAACACCAGATGGGGATTCCCCACATCCACTTCCACAGCGGCATCAAACTCCGAATCATCTGTGATGATATATTGCCCAGGCTTAATACTGGGCAATGGAAAAGCGACCTGAATCCAATCATGTGCGATCATCTGGCAACGATGCACAAAGCCTCCTACTTCAATTTCAACATGCTGAGTGTTCTTTTCCGCCAATAGCAAACTTGCCACGGCGCGTAAACCATTGCCACATTGCTTTGCCTTAGAGCCATCTTGATTATAGATGTGCATGCTGGCATCCGCTTTGCCTGATTTTCTAATCAAAAGCAGCTGATCGGCGCCCACGCCAAAGCGCCGATCACAGATTTGTTTAACTTGCTGGGGCTGCCAATTGCGTGGACGCTCTCGTTCATCGATTACGACGAAGTCATTGCCCAGCGCGCACATCTTGGTAAATATAAGTGGCTTATTCACTGAGGTAATCCTTAAAAATCAATGAGGTATTAATTCCGCCAAAGGCGAAATTATTGCTCATGACAATATTCGTTTTAATCGCTTGTGCGCTACCCATAATATAATTAAGTCCTGCACAGGCTGCATCGACTTCGACAAGATTTGCCGTGGGCATAAACAAACCATCTTTCATCATCATGATGCTAAGCCAGGATTCCAGCGCACCACAAGCTCCCAGAGTATGACCGAAATTGCCCTTCAATGAACTGATCGGAACCTGGTTACCAAAGATTGCAAAAGTTGCCTCACTTTCGGCAATATCCCCTCTATCAGTCGCGGTACCGTGCGCTGAAATATAGCCGATATCTTGAGCCTCAAGCTTTGCATCACTTAAAGCAAGTTTTAATGCTTCAACCATTTTCTCGGCGGTGGGCTGGGTGATATGCCTTGCATCACAATTGGTACCAAAACCCGCGACTTCGGCATAAATCTTAGCTCCTCGCGCCTTGGCATGCTCATATTCCTCCAGAATCAATGTACAAGCCCCTTCACCAAGCACGAGCCCATCTCTGTTTTTATCAAATGGTCTTGGCGTTAAGTGTGGGGAGTCGTTCTTTTGACTCGTTGCAAACAAAGTATCAAAAATCGTCACCTGGCTTGGACATAACTCTTCAGCACCTCCTGCTAACATGATCTTTTGATAGCCGTGCTTAATCGCTTCATACGCATAACCAATCGCCTGTGAGCTTGAGGTACATGCGCTGGATGTTGGAATTACGCGTCCTGTTAGACCAAAAATCAGTGCTATATTAACTGCACAGGTGTGACTCATTGATTTCAAATAAGTTGTTGCACTGACATTTTTCACCGTGCATTCTGTTCTTATTTTTATCAGATCACACAAGGCTTCAGTACTCCCAGAGCAAGAGCCATAGGCAATCCCAACCTGTCCACTTTCCAGTAACTCAAACTCTTCCAACAACCCTGCATCCATCAACGCATTTTCACTTGCTACGGTCGCAAGATGGGCTACACGCCCCATTGATCTTAGCTGCTTACGCGTATAGTGTTCAGGCATTTTAAAATCAAGAATTGGCGCGCCAAGATTGGTATGTAACCCTTGAATCTGTGACCACTTACTCATTCTTTTTATGGCTGTTTTACCACTAAGCAACGCCTCTTTAATAGTTTCCCAATCACTTCCTAGAGCGCTGACTCCAGCCATTCCTGTAATCACAACACGCTCTGTCATATGAGTCCACCATTGACTGAAATCACTTGGCGCGTGATGTAACTTGCAGCATCTGAGCATAGAAAGTTAATGACAGCGGCGACCTCTTCCACTGTACCCGCGCGACGCATGGGGATACGTTTTTCAATTTCGTTTTTGTACTCTAAATCCTTGGTCATATCAGTTTCTATCAAGCCAGGAGCAACGCAATTGACGGTAATTTTACGTTTAGCAAGTTCCAATGCCAGGGCTTTAGTCGCACCAATAATGCCTGATTTTGCCGCACTATAATTGACCTGTCCTTTATTGCCAGCCATTCCTGAGACTGATGCCAGCGTCACGATTCTGCCACCTGTACGCTGCTGAATCATCGGCATCACACAGGGCTTTAGCACATTGTAGAAGCCATCGAGGTTGGTATGAATGACACGATCCGACATATCTTCTTCCATTGCAGGAAACGGCACATCCAGACAAATGCCCGCATTATTAACAACCGCATAAAATGCGCCATTTTGCGCAATTTCTGCCATCAGCCTCTCTTTACAGGCTGCTCTATCTTGTATATCAAACTGGATTAAACAAGCCTTTCTGCCATTTTCCTCAATGAGGCGAGCGGTTTCTTTTGCCCCCTTATCATCACGATGGTAATGCACGACCACTTCAAACCCTGATTGTGCGAGCATAATCGCCACACTTTGACCAATGCCTTTACTGGCCCCCGTTACTAACGCTCTTCTAGTCAAAATTTTTCCCTTGAATAATTTGTTTAAACTCTATCTCACTAGGCTGATACGCACTAAATTTAGCCGATGCCACACATTTTCCCTCCTGGTGAATTTCACATAAAAAAACTCCCAAAGGATCGCTAATCATCTCTTTTTTGGCAATGACGGTCAAAGTATCCCCTTCATTAAAGCTCACTTGCTCTGTTTTAAAATTTCTCACACTAATCATAAACCCACGCCTTGGAGCATGTTGCTCTTTATCACCCTGAAAATAGGCAAGGGCAGCGGATGCCTGCGCCATCATCTCAATGCCAACCCAAGCATAAACCCCCTTGATTTCTTTGTCATAGAAAATATGCTCTGGGGTAATTTTAACCCCGCAAACAGCCTGATCTTCATTAACCTGCTCGAAGGTGTCAATCAACCGCATCGGCGGTGATTGTGGGATTATTTCACTTAAATCATACTGCATACTCAGTCCATCACATAAAACAATGACTATTGCCAATAATTAAACTGACGTTATTACCACCGAAATACTCATAAAGCAGGGCTTTTCCCAAACGCTTTTATCATTCGTTAATTGGATTGCCGATAATTTTGGGTCAAAATGATCATTGTTTACTTGTGCAGGTAACTTTCTCTCAGGGTTATATGCTTTCAAGAGTAAAAGCGCACATAATGCCATCTCCGTCGCACTTGCAGCACCCAAAGTGTGACCTGTTAGAGGCTTAGTTGAGCTGCAGCATACGCGATCCGCAAAGACTTCATAAATTGCGCAACTTTCCATCGCATCATTTTTGGGCGTTGCCGTCCCATGCGTGTTGATATAGGCAATATCCATGGGCTTAATATTGGCGTCCATGAGTGCATTAAGCATCGCTTGTTTTGCCCCTTTGCCTTCTGGGTCTGGGGAGGTGATATGATAGGCATCAGAAGTCTCACCGCCGCCTAATAACTCAAGTTCGCTTGAATGCTTACTTAAAATAAATAATGCCACACCTTCTCCAATATTAATGCCATCCCGATTTTGCTGAAACGGCTGGCAAATACCACTTGAGATAGAATCTAGCGCATCAAAGCCATTTAGTGGCAATTGCGATAAGCTATCGGCTCCACCAACAATACACAAATCACACAGTCCTGCCTTGATTAGGTGTTTTGCGGACATAAATGCTTTGCCACTGGAAGAACAGGCAGTTGAGATCACATAGGCAGGACCTCGGGCAGCTGCAAGTTTTGCAACAAACTCCGCCATTGTGCCAAATTCCTGCTGATGATAATGAAAACTCCTTGGCATTTGCCCTGTCCTGGCATAATGCTGATAAGCCATCTCTCCTTCTAAAATGCCTGAGGTACTTGTGCCTAAGATCACGCCTATTCTTTCTGGATTCATCTTGTGTGATAAATCTTCATAGGCGGACTTTATTTCCTGAAATGCTTTAAATAGCAATCGATTATTATGACAGTCAACCTGCTGATATTGCTCTGGCAAACTCGTTAGCTGAGCTGTCACTTTTCCCACATAGGTTTTCCTGCCACTAAAGAGCGCATCATATGGAATCAGCACTGCGCGATTCGCCAGTAACGCCCTGGCAACTTCTTCTTTACCATCACCTAGCGCATTGATCACAGCAAAATCATTAATATAGACATTATTTTTCATATTCAATAGTCATTTGTTTGCCCAAAGGAAGTCATGGACAAAAAGGTTGAAATTTGCCTAAAGCTCACCTCAATATCGCTATACGCGTGACCTTGCCCCGTCTTAATATCGATATTCGCACCTGCAAATACCTGTTTAGCAAATTGTATGGGTGTTGTCATATCATCCTCCTGCAGCAATACCAGGTAATTTTTCAAATCTTTCAACGTTTTTGGCATTGCATTAACCAGCATCATCGCCTCTTCATACACATGCTGATAGGCAGGAGTTTCCGCGATCAAATCAAGGCGTACGGCGGGATTAATTAAAACCACCTTATCAACATCATCACGAAGCTGCTTTTGCAAATGCGCCATATAGCCGCCCAGGGAGCTGCCGATAATTACTTTGTGCCTGGCGTTCGTTCTTGTCAGCAAGCGATCAATTAAGTCGAATGCTTCTTTGGTCGTCGCTGGCAATTGTGGTGCTTCTATGATCGCGTGAGGATACTGTTGCTTTAACCATACTTTAAGTTTTTGCGCTTTTGGGGAATCAGGGGAGCCCTGAAATCCATGTAAATATAAAAAATAAAGGCTGCTATTATCCATTTTTCCTCACAACATGTACTGCCAACAATTAATCAAATGATAGCCCGTGGTCGATTTTATCAAGTTAAAACCAGGATTACCTGAATAATCGACGTACTCAACAGGTAAATCATGATCGATAAAGGTCGCACTGAATGTATCAAACACTGAGGCTAAAGACGCAGATTGTCCGCTCATTGCCAAGTAACGCATATACTCCAGCATCGGCCAAATGCGATATGGCGAGGTTTGTTCATTTTCATGCAGATTGGGTCTCACGTATCCCTTCGCACTCAAGCCTTGCTTTAAAGTCTGCTCAAAGAGGGTTTTATCATCATCCATCACACTGATATCAACACCTAAACTCTTCGCTTCGGTCATTAAAGAGCACCACTCAAAGCTGTGTCCTGGCTCAAATATTTCAGGTTGCTCTTCAATAGAGTACTCACGTATCAGTTTTTTTTGTGGATCAAAAAACAATACCATGATCTTGCGATACAAGTCTTCGGCTTGCGCTTTAAATAAAGTTTCACGGGTATGCCGAAAAGCCATCAAATAGCCTTCAAACAAGTGCATCAGTGCATTTTGACCAATCACCCCTGTTTCACTTCTTAAGCGACTAAATTCGTTTTCGATAAATTTTTGGTGAATGCGTGTGTGAACATTTAAAATGTCCTCCAACAACGCTTCCTCCTTAAAATTGCCATACAGCTCACTTAGCGAAAACAACAAAAAGGCGTATTCATACGGATCGTTGTCATTTTTGCAGAGCTTGTCTTTGTACCAACCCTGGCTAACTGAATCAAAATATTCATTTTTGATCATCTGATATAGCTGATAGGCTTTATTAAGTCCCTCTGTTGTATTGGTTAAGCGTGCATATGTTAGTAAATAAAACATGCCGCGCGTTTGGCACAATAGTCTCGTGCAATCTGCGTCAATTTCATGGGGTTTATCCAAAAACTCTGGCACATAACCCAAGTGCTCAATATTTTTAATAAGAAGCTGGTAATAACACTCCATCCAGAGCTGAATTGCCTTTTGCCTGTTTTTCAATTCAATTGCCGATAAGATTTTATCGAATACCTCTCTGATGCCCAAGTGACCTGTATCGATAATCCACGCATCTTCTGCAGGTCTTAATGGTGCCACGACCCTATTTCTATCTTGCCTGTCCCGCGCCTCTAACTGCGCCAAAATCTCGTCATAGTCTGCCTTTTCACCTTTTACTGCAAGCTCGTCAAAACGTCTCTTTGCACGTATTCTGCTATTTGCTTCAAGAAAAAATTTATGCTTGGCATGAGGAAATACTACCGTTCCCATATCTCTGCCATCTGCCACAAGTCCATTCACACCTTCTGCAAAGTCCTTTTGACACTGCATTAGCGCATCTCTTACCACAGATATTTTTGCAATCTTAGAAGCCATCATTCCTGTTTGCTCTTCGCGAATGCGGCTACTAACATCAACTTCATCCAAATAGGCTTTTGTCTTATCTGCCTCAACCGAGAAACGAATATTCAGCTGCGCTAGCTTTTTTGCCAACATACGCTCATCATCCAATGGCAACTGGTGATCTAACACATAAAGTGCCGCCAGTCGATAAATTGCACCACTGTCTAGCAGGGCATAATTGAACTTTTGTGCCAATAATCGTGACAATGTGCCCTTACCCACACCACTGGGTCCATCAATCGTAATAATTTCTACTTTATTTGGCATATTTCTAACCTTAAACTCAAATGCCAAGGGCATTCAACAATATATCTATGAAGAATTTTGCGCCCAATTCTACTATCTATTGTTGAAGAAACCAAACTATACCCATCGCAAATCATGGTCGCCTCATTAAAATTTTGCCCATGGCACTACCTTGTAGAATCTCGTCAACTATACTTTTTGACATATGGATTATCAGGATCTGCTGAACATGAATAAAACGGGACATCGTGAACAAGGCAGTGTACTACTGATAGCACTCATCATTGTTGCTGTAGTATCAATATTATCAGGTGTTATTTTGTATATGCTGAAAGTCAGTATGGTGCAAAATCAGGCGATTGAAAACTACAATAATGCGCGCAATGCTGCGTTTTTATCTTTAAAAAATACGATGGAAACAAATGATTACCCCTACACCAATACACCTTTAAGTCCTGTTGTAAAAAATTATACTTCAAACGCTGAAAACATTACCGTGACTAGTACGGTACCTGTGGATTTAAATGATGCTATCTTTCCCGATCATGCGGCGCTTAATAACGCCTCCGCCGTGTTGCAATATGGTGTAAATATACGGGTTACTGCACAGGCACAACACCAGATCGAATACGTAGCTATTGTCAATGCGCCCAGCCAATACAGGCAATTAAATGATTTAACATCGCAAGCAATACAAAATGTGAATATCCCTGCAGTAATTTTGACTAACTTGAATGCTTTACAAAAAAACGCTAACAATACGATAGATGACGGGCAGGCAGGATTTCTAGGGACTATCAGTGTGGATAACACAGGAACCGTTGGGGCAGCTGGTTCTGGTAAACAGCTGAACTATAGTCCAACCACGGGAGGGAGCCATAGTTTAGAATTTGCAGATAATGGGAATTACAAGCTCGAACAAGGCTGGTATTTAAATGCTGGAGCTTGGCATTGGCGTTTGATCATCTATGAGGGGGCGTATGCTTACTATACGGAGATAGCTTTATCTACACTGAAAGCTCAGTCAGGGAGTTTTGCTAATTTAGCCTGGACGCGCCTTCTTGTGCAAGACATGCTAAGCTCCCCCAATCAATATGACTCAAGTAAAGAATATCCAGCAGGCAGTTATGTGAACTATGCTGGGCAGATTTTTGTGGCGTTAAGTGAGGTCAACACAGGTCAGAATAAAGACCCTTACAGTAATTGGAGCCAATGGCGATTAATCATCCCATTTGGTACCTATCCAGCATGGAATGCGGATGTCCAATACTACAAAGGTGATATTATTACGTACAATGGTGTCAAATATGTTGGTACCATGAACAATGGGGTCGGGAAGGGGGATCCTCCCAGTAATGGCTGGGCAGTGGCGCAGTTTAATCCTGCGCCTTGGCAGAATCAAGTTTATGATCCTGGTGAGTTCGTAACTTATGAGGGCTATACTTTTGTCAACGTCCATAAAAGTGTCGCGAGCAAAACACCATTTGAAGAGAGTGACCGCTGGAGGGTTGTTTTACCAGAGAATAGTCAGCCACTGGCTTATGATCCCCATATTTATTACACAGAAGGTTTTAAAATCAGCTATAAGAATAATATTTTTGTAAACACCCAAGGGACAATGGAAAGCCCTGATTCCTCTCAGGCTAATCGGTGGCTTAAGATTACGACACCGATATATACAATAAAATGGATCAATATCTTTAATCTCATTTATGGTTTTACCCTCATTCAAACTACCGATGGTACTATTAAAGGGTTCATTTTTGATAATGTGGGGAATCAGGCGAGTGCGGCAGTGGAGTTAGTGACACTCTCAGATGTGACTCATGCCTATATTTTACCTATAGATATCAGAGCGAATCAGAATGTAACCAGGTTACTGTTGTTTCTATCCGTGGCTTCGGGACTTAAGCATATTGTTGACATCACGTTAAATTCACAAGCTCAGATCACAGCAAGCACGATTATTTACACAAAAGATGATCCAGAGGAACAACTTAGCTATGTTCCACAGGTTTTGTTTAGAGATGAAAGTAGCCATTTTTTGGTCGTGCCATACCAAAGCTACATCGAGATTTATGTCTATCCCTCTTCATCAACTACACCTTCGGCTGTTTTAAATCGATCAGTTAGTTTTCCAGGGGAAACGCTGAAACAAGTCATTCCTTTTCAGGGTTTTGTAATGGTGATTACCGAGAGTAATAGCAATCCTCCTAATGGTTTTGCCCATTTTATTGCCTTGAGAGTTAATAAGGAATTTGCCACTGTCAATCTAAGCTCAACGACTGGCGTTTATATAACTTACAATCCAGTAACGCAACAAACGCGACTTAACACTTCAACAGACTCAATCGGGATCGAAATTCAAGATGCGCCTATGCCTTATGGCGTGATTGGAGTGCGGGCATTGCAATAACAGCTTAGTACCATACCCCATAAATAACACCAAAAGTACTCCTGTGTTTGCGATGGGTATATACATTCAACTTCTTATCTTTTACTATGACTGCTATTTGTTGTATCTATTTCAAAAATAATGAAAAAAATCCTCTTGTGCGTTACTGGCAGTGTGGCAGCCTACAAGGCTCTGGAATTGACCAGGCTTTTAACCAAGGAAAATTATGAGGTGAAAGTCATATTAACCAAGGCAGCCCAAGAATTTGTGACGCGTTTAAGTTTTGAAGCGCTTTGTCAGCACAGAGTTTATGATGATTTATTCCGCTATACCGACAACCCGATTGAGCATATTGAACTCGCTCGCTGGGCGGATCAGATTGTGATAGCACCAGCTTCGGCAAACACCATTGGCAAACTTGCAGCTGGACTTGCAGGTGATTTACTCGGGAATGTCGTATTGGCAACCGATAAACCTGTTTATATTGCGCCAGCCATGAATAAACTGATGTGGCAAAATAGCATTGTGCGGGAAAATTTAGCCAAACTTAAAGATAGAGGATGTGTGGTGCTTCCCCCAGACTCAGGCGAGCAAGCCTGTGGCGATGTTGGCGAAGGTCGCTTAATGGAGCCCGAAGCAATTGTAAAAAATATTTTCCATGCAATAGCAGAAATTGATAAAACAGTGCTTATAACTGCAGGACCAACGGTCGAGCGACTCGATCCTGTGCGCTATATTTCCAATCACAGCTCAGGGAAAATGGGTTATGCTTTAGCACAAAGTTTTGTACATTTGGGCTGGAGAGTGATCTTGATTTCTGGACCAACTCAGCTTCAGGCTCCCAAAGGAATAACCTTGATCAGGGTGAAAAGTGCCGATGATATGTATAAAGCGGTGCACCAATATATTGTGGATGCCGATATATTTATTGCCGCAGCGGCGGTGGCTGATTATCGCCCTGAAACTTATGTTGAGAAGAAGATTAAGAAAAAAGAGGGCGAGGAGCTTCTATCGATCAAGCTTGTCAGGAATGAAGATATTTTAAAGAGCGTATCATCGTTAACGCATCATCGTCCGTTGTGTGTTGGATTTGCCGCTGAAACCCACAATGCCAAGGAGAATGCGCTGAGTAAAATCAGTAGTAAAGCCCTTGACTTTTTGGTGCTCAATCAAATCGATAATGAAACTGGTTTTCCCTTTTATAGTGAGCAAAATCAGGTACAGGTCTATGATCACCTGCATCAGCTTGTATTGGATTTGGCGCGGATGTCAAAAAAAGAAATCGCTCAAGAGATTGCAAAACTATTGAATAGGCAAATACTGAAAAAAGAAATTCAGACGGAATTAAGCTATGAATAGACGGATAAAAATATTACCGACAGAGCTCGCCAATCAAATCGCTGCAGGTGAGGTGGTGGAGCGACCGTCGTCAATTGTCAAAGAGTTATTTGAAAATGCGCTTGATGCAGGAGCCACTGAAATCACTCTTGAACTTGAGCATGGAGGCAAAGAAAAGATTTTAATTCGCGACAATGGGATGGGCATAGCCAAAGAGGATCTGCCATTAACCCTTATGCCACATGCAACAAGTAAAATTTATTGCCTGGATGAATTAGAAGCGATTGCAAGTATGGGCTTTAGGGGAGAGGCGCTTGCCAGTATTGGCTCAATTGCTAAAGTAAAAATTACCTCAAAAACGCAAAGCGACTCGCATGCCTGGTGCTTGGACAACCAATTGGGCGATGATTTAATTCCTGCCTCTCATCCTGTTGGCACCACGATTGAAGTGTCAGAGGTTTTTTATAATACGCCAGCACGGCGTAAATTTTTAAAAGCTGAGCGCACCGAGTATGTGCACATTGATGAGTTACTGAAGAAATTCATGCTGTGTCATTTTCATATGGCTCTCACCATTTTGCATAATGGCAAAGAGGTGAAGTCCTATCCAATTGCGGATACGCCGCAAAAGCAGCAGCAACGGATTGCCGAGATTTGTGGCGAGGAGTTTATTGAAAATGCGCTGATGATCCAAGAAGAGTCTATGGGTCTACAATTGCATGGTTGGGTGGCGAAACCACAGTTTTCAAAGTCGCGTGCGGAGTTGCAGTATTTCTATGTCAATGGTCGGATCATCAAAGATAAACTCGTTGCGCACGCAATAAAGCAGGCCTATAAAGATGTACTACATCACCAGCTTTATCCAGCGTTTATTTTGTTTTTTAGTATAGAGCCCTCGGCTGTGGATGTGAATGTTCATCCAACAAAGCATGAAGTACGTTTTCGCGAGTCGCGTTTGGTACACGATTTTTTATTTGCCAAAATTCATCACGCATTGGCGCAAACTACGCCGAAAAATGTTGAAGAAAGCGGATTGGCAGATGACTCCAAGGACGTTTCAACACTTTATGAGCAAGCTTCTAAGGAGAAAAAGGAATTGACACCAGCTTTTCAAACAGCTGGTTTTACGATAAAACCGCAGCAAAATCATACAAAGAGCATGTCGTTGTATGAGCAGCTTATCGCTAAATCCAATGGCGATACAGGGAAAAACCAGGTCTTTACAGCCACCACAGGCTTATCAGGTGCTTTAAAAGAGGTAGATCAATGGCAAACGGCGACTCAGCTGGCTATGCCATTAGAAATTGACCCAGCAGATCAGCTGACTAGAGATGGCGAAAGTGCGGCTAAAGTACTTAATGAAGCACAACCCGTGACAGAGGTAAAAACTTACCCTTTAGGCTTCGCCATTGCACAGGTTCATGGAATTTTTATTCTCGCACAAACCGAAGATGGGTTGATTGTGGTTGACATGCACGCCGCTCATGAGCGCGTGTTGTATGAGAAAGTTAAACGGTTGTGGGCAAACAAAACCCCTTTCTCGCAAACGCTATTGTTGCCATTGACATTTGAATTAAGCCCACTGCTATTGGATGTGTTACTAGAGCATGAAGTGCTGTTGAATCAATTAGGGTTTGATTATTCAGCCTTGGGGGAAAAGACCTTGGTTGTGCGTGAAATCCCAGTGTATTTGAAGAATAATGATATTCAGACCCTGCTTTTAGACATTGCAAAAAGCCTTGAGCTAGGCGGCAAAACCAAACCGATGGAAGATTACTTGCATCAAATCCTTGCGACGATGTCTTGTCATAAAGCAGTGCGCGCCCATGATCAAATCACGCTTCAAGAGATGAATCAGCTATTGCGTGACATGGAAGGGACGGAACGCGCAGACCAATGTAACCATGGCAGACCCACATGGGTCAAGCTGACGATAGTGGACTTGGATAAGCTCTTTATGCGTGGAAAGTAGGGGCGAAAAATCTTTCACCCCTTAGTGTGCCATTAGGTTATACAATACGCCCCTAAACATAGGTCAGAGCATCTGATGCAACGATACCTTGAGTAATTTCGGCAAAACATTTTTTGATATGTTTCGTTACTTCACCCGTTTCACCATGCCCTGCGATCTTTTGATCATCAACACTGCGGATTGGGGTGATCTCAGCCGCAGTACCACTGAAAAATGCCTCGTCTGCCTGGAGAATATCTGCAACTTTAAAGTAGATTTCATGGACTTTATAGCCTTGCTCTTTAGCAATCTGAATGACTACTCTACGCGTGATGCCATCCAAAATAGTGCCCAGCGGGGTGGTGAAAATTTCATTAGCTTTAACATAGAAAATATTTTGTGCCGCACCCTCAGCGACATTACCATCAGCATCTAGCAGTAATGCCTCATGGTAATGCGTACCACGAATTTGCATACTAGCCAGCATACTATTGACATAATGTCCTGAGATCTTTGCATCACATACGGTCGATTTTGGATGAATTCGAATATATTGACTGACCATCACATCAACGCTTTCAGCCCCCAAATAACGTCCCATTGGCAAACACCAGATAATAACCTCAATCGGGTGTTCTGGTTTGGGTAACACCCCAACGCTTTCGGTGTTACCATAAAAAGCCAATGGTCTTATATAGCAAGAATCAAGCCCGCTTTTTTTAACAGTATCAATCACCGCTTGACACATCTCATCAACCGTATATGGAGGTTTCATCCCCAATGCTTTCATTGAGTAGTCAAAGCGCTGCATATGCTCTTTAAGCTTAAAAATGGCAGTGCCCTTAGACGTTTTATAGGCGCGAATCCCCTCAAAAACAGCTGAACCATAATGTAGCGCATGCGTCATGACACTGATTACCGCTTTTTCTTTTTCAAAAAATTGACCATTCTGCCAAATATATGTCTGTTCGCTCACTTGCGTTTATCCTCCAAAAAAATGCTACAAAACTCACTAAATGTGATCACTAAAACTTGATTGTAAATTACCAAAGAAAAAACAAATTGCCGCCTACCAGCGAGGCAGTCGCAGAGACAGAGTAAGAGGGGAAAGCGCCAAAGGCAACGAGTGCTTTTTTGCTGTTTTCGACATCACAAGCCTCCTGCGCTTTTTAATGACAACCGAAACAAGCTACCATCATCGCCAGCGAAGCGCAACCGTAAGATAAATGTTTTTACTTTTTAATGTCTTGAGAAAGATGGTTATTTACGTTTCGGCATTGACCGTATTGCTGCCCGCAAAGGCGCATTTAATACGCCCCTACGTTTATTCATAAAAATTTCAGGCATAAAAAAAGCGACTCAAGGTCGCTTTTCGCAAGAAGGCATTGTATTGCAACAATGCTCAATTTAGTCTCAGTTTAAGCTGATCTGTACATCAACCCCCGCAGCCAGATCAAGTTTCATTAGGGCATCTACTGTTTTTTCAGTTGGCTCAACGATATCGATCAAACGCTTGTGAGTTCTGATTTCATACTGGTCACGAGCATCCTTATTAACGTGTGGAGAAATCAGTATCGTGAAACGCTCTTTACGTACGGGAAGAGGGATAGGACCTCTTACCTGCGCGCCTGTTCTTTTTGCTGTTTCAACAATCTCTTTAGTTGATAGATCAATTAATTTATGGTCAAACGCTTTCAAGCGAATGCGAATGCGCTGGTTACTTATATTTGTTGCCATTTTATTTCAACCTTCTAGTTATGAGTTACGCTTTTTAATGATGTCTTCTGCAATATTATTTGGCACTTCTGCATACTTTTCAAACTCCATAGAGAATGACGCACGCCCTTGAGAGATTGAGCGTACATTCGTTGCATAACCAAACATCTCCGCCAATGGCACCAAAGCATTGACCACCTTACCACTTGGATTTTCATCCATGCCAGAGATCATGCCGCGACGACGGTTTAAGTCACCAATCACATCACCCATATACTCTTCAGGCATAACCACTTCAACTTTCATCAAAGGCTCCAGAATCACAGGCGACGCTTTTTGTGCACCCGCTTTGACAGCCATTGAACCCGCGATTTTAAATGCCATCTCAGATGAGTCCACATCGTGATATGAACCATCATAAAGCGTTGCTTTCACATCAATCATAGGATATCCCGCAATGACGCCGTTCTTCAATTGCTCTTCAATCCCCTTACCGACGGCACCGATATATTCTCTAGGCACTGTACCACCAACGATCTGGTCGACAAACTCAAAGCCTTTACCCATTTCTTGCGGTTCCAACTTGATCCATACATGACCGTATTGACCACGACCACCAGACTGGCGAACAAACTTACCTTCCGCCTCAACTTTTTGCTTAATTGTTTCGCGGTAAGCTACTTGTGGGTTACCTACATTCGCTTCTACTTTGAACTCACGCCTCATACGATCAACAATAATCTCCAGGTGAAGTTCACCCATTCCAGAGATAATCGTTTGACCTGATTCCTCGTCCGTATGTACGCGGAAAGATGGATCTTCTGCTGCTAGACGACCCAATGCTAAAGACATTTTTTCCTGGTCTGCTTTTGATTTTGGCTCAACCGCCACTGAAATTACTGGCTCTGGGAAGTCCATACGCTCCAGTGTGATAATTTTATTCTCATCACACAACGTATCCCCTGTTGTCACCTGTTTCAATCCAATACATGCCGCAATATCACCCGCACGGACTTCTTTGATTTCATCGCGCTTATTGGCGTGCATTTGAACGATACGACCGATACGCTCTTTCTTACCTTTTACTGGGTTATAAACAGAGTCACCTGATTGCAGTACACCCGAGTAAACACGGATAAACGTCAGGTTACCAATAAATGGATCTGCTGCTAATTTAAATGCAAGCGCTGCAAATGGCTCATCATCGGAAGATTTACGTGATGCTTCTGTACCATCTTCTAACTCGCCACGAATCGCAGGGACTTCATTTGGCGCAGGAAGATAACGCACCACACCATCAAGAACTGCCTGAACGCCTTTATTTTTAAACGCTGAACCACAGAATGCCAATACGATTTCGTTATTAATCACACGCTGACGTAATCCCGCATGAATCTCATCATCGGTTAGCTCTTCACCTTCAAGGTATTTATTCATCAATACTTCATTAGCCTCAGCAGCTGCTTCAACAACCCCCTGGCGAAGCTCTGCAGCGTGCTTATGAAGCCCAGCTGGAATTTCTTCTAATGTATAGGTTAAGCCTTTATCTTCCTCGTTCCACATGATTGCTTTCATGCGCACAAGGTCAATAACTCCTTTGAATTCTTCTTCAGCGCCAATATTTAGCTGCATAGGCACAACAGTCGCTTTCAAGCGCGTTCTGATTTGACCCAACACGCGCTCAAAGTTGGCTCCCGCTCTATCCATTTTGTTCACAAATACGATGCGCGGAACGCCATATTTATTTGCCTG
The DNA here is from genome assembly GCF_002803295.2 of Caedibacter taeniospiralis. Taxonomy (GTDB): domain Bacteria; phylum Pseudomonadota; class Gammaproteobacteria; order Francisellales; family Francisellaceae; genus Caedibacter; species Caedibacter taeniospiralis. The sequence continues at coordinate 98,678 of NZ_PGGB02000001.1, forward strand.
GCGCCACACCGTTTCTGATTGTGGCTCAACACCAGAAGAACCACAGAAAACAACAACTGCACCATCTAATACGCGCAAAGAACGCTCTACTTCGATCGTGAAGTCCACGTGTCCTGGGGTGTCGATAATGTTAATGCGATGCTTGTCAAACTGTTTATCCATACCTTGCCAGAAAACAGTGGTCGCAGCAGAGGTAATCGTGATTCCACGCTCCTGTTCCTGCTCCATCCAGTCCATTGTTGCGGTACCATCATGCACCTCACCAATTTTGTGAGAAACACCTGTATAAAACAACACCCGCTCGGTGGTGGTTGTTTTTCCCGCATCAACGTGGGCACAGATGCCAATATTCCTGTATTTACTAAGTTCTGTCGCTCGTGACATGAGTTTTCTCCAATCTTACCAACGGAAATGAGCAAAAGCTTTATTCGCTTCTGCCATTTTGTGTGTCTCTTCACGCTTCTTAACAGCGGAACCACGACCTTCTACGGCTTCCATTAACTCAGCTGCAACACGATAAGCCATGCTTTTTTCTTTACGCTTACGCGAAGCATCAATAATCCAACGCATTGCCACCGTCATTTGACGCTCTGGGCGAACTTCAACAGGAACTTGATAAGTAGCACCACCGACACGGCGTGATTTTACTTCAACCATGGGAGCGACCGCTTCTAAAGCTTTCTCAAAAACTTCAGGTGCTTTTTCACCAGCTCTTTTGGCTTCGATTTGATCAAAGGCTCCGTAGACGATTCTCTCAGCTACAGATTTTTTGCCTGATAACATGATATGATTGATAAATTTTGCAACGATCTCGCTTTTAAACTTCGGATCTGGCAACACTTCGCGCTTTGGTGCTCGATTTCTTCTAGACATTTTATTTTCCTTTAAATAAAAAATTAAACTTATGCTTTAGGACGTTTGGTACCATACTTGGAACGCCCCTGCTTACGGTCTTTAACGCCTGAAGTATCAAGCGCACCGCGAATTGTGTGATAACGCACCCCTGGTAAGTCTTTTACACGACCACCGCGGATTAAGATAACGCTATGCTCTTGCAAGTTGTGACCCTCACCACCGATGTAGGTGGTTACTTCAAAACCGCTTGTCAATCTCACCCGCGCTACTTTTCTTAACGCTGAGTTTGGTTTTTTGGGGGTTGTTGTATAAACACGCGTACACACTCCACGTCTTTGAGGACATGCTTTAAGTGCTGGTACTTTGGTTTTTACAACCCTTTTTTTGCGCGGATTGCGCACCAACTGGTTAATAGTTGCCATTATTTACTCCGTAGTTTTTTAAACATCTGATCTTTGCTAAATATAAAAAGACGCGGCATTATATACAAAAGGCATGCCAATTTGCAAGAAGTGGATTTGGGTTTATTCTGATTTAACAGAGTTTCTTGCAAAATTATCTAAATTTTAATCAATTCAAACTGGAACCAATGTAATAATATTGAGGTGATGATACGAATGTTGATGCGAGTAAATTCATGGATGACTTGTTAGGTGGTGAGCTGACTATTGGTGAGGCGATTTATACCATAAGGGTAACAGAATATGCTGATTTAAAACAATCTGAGTTTGCGGACAAAATCGGAGTTTCAAAAAGCTACTTATGTGACTTAGAACACAACAGAAAGAGCATAAGCATTGCAAAGGCTATTGATGTAGCCAATAAACTAGGACAAAGCAAAAGGTTTTTTGTAACTTTAGCAGTGCAAGACTCGTTAAGAAGGAATAGCTTAAAGTATAAGGTTAATCTGGCTTAGTGGGGCTGCTGAATAGTTATCACTAAGCTGTTGATTAAAATCCGATTTTTCGATTTTTAAAGAATCAAATCCCCCTTTGCTCTTTCAATATCAGGCTTAAAAAGCCGCTTTCACCCACTGAATTTCACCCCCAGTAATACCAATAACATCAAAGCGGCATTCAGCATTCTGATATCGTGTATAACGCTGAAGGAAAATCTCCGCAGTTTTGCGAATCTTTATTTGTTTGGTTTTGCTCACCATGTCAAGTGCTGTGCCAAACTCAGCACTTCTTCTTGCCTTCACCTCAACAAATAGCACTATACCATCAAGGACGCCAATGAGATCAATCTCACCCAGGGGGGTTGAAAAATTCTGACAAATGAGGCTAAAGCCATTTTGCTGTAAAAACTGACATGCCTGCTCTTCTGCATTTTGCCCTATTTGGCGACTCATCTACATAATTCCATTGTGGCGCAATAGTGCATCGATTGTTGGTTTTTGCCCTCTAAAGGATTCAAATAATTTAGCCGCAGGCTCGGAGCCTCCCTTTTCCAGAACTTCACGCATAAACTTCAGCCCTATTGATCTGTTCAACACCGAGCTTTGAGATTCAAACACCGAAAAAGCATCACTTGACAACACTTCTGCCCACTTGTAACTGTAGTACCCTGCGGAATACCCCCCTGCAAAAATATGTGAAAAGCTATTTTCAAAACGATTATATACAGGGGGATTTATCAATGCCGTGGAATTTCTCACCTCTTCTAGTACTTGGTGAATATCCAAATGCTCAACCTCTGCCTGATGCAGTTTCATATCAAATAATGCAAACTCCAATTGCCGCAACATTGCAAGCCCTGATTGATATCGTCTTGATTGAATCAGTTTTTCAAACAAGGATCTCGGCAAAGACGCTCCCGTTTCAATGTGACAAGACAATAAACCCAAGCCCTCCTCACACCAGCAAAAGTTTTCCATAAACTGACTTGGTAACTCCACGGCATCCCATTCCACACCATTGATTCCGGATACAGGAAGATGTTCTACTTGCGTCAAAATATGGTGTAGCGCATGACCGAACTCATGAAATAACGTCAATACATCATTATGTGTTAATAGTGCCCCTTTATCCGCTTTTGGCGGCATAAAGTTGCAGGTTACATAAGCAACTGGAATCTGTATGCTTTGATCCAGACGCCTGTACCGCGTGCGACATTCATCCATCCAGGCACCATCACGCTTATGCTCTCTGGCAAATAAATCAACGATGATCGCTCCTCTTAAAGCATGACTTTCATCATAAAATTCATATAAAGCTGTCTCAGCCTGGTAACGATCCCAGCTCGCCACCTCACTTGCCCTAATTCCATAAAGTGATTCAATGACTTTTAGCAAACCGTGGGTAACATGAGCTAGCGGGAAATAAGGGCGCAACTCTTCAGCCGTAAAGCTATATTTAGCCTTCTTCATTTTTTCACTATAGTAGCTAACATCCCAGGACTTAAGCTCTTTGCCATACCCTTCACTCTCAACAAATGCTTGAAGTTCCCTAAGTTCTTTTTGCGCTTGCGGCTTTGCTTTCTCACACAGATCCTTTAAAAAATGTATGACCTCATCCACTGAACTCGCCATTTTGCTTGCCAAAGAGACTTCAGCATAGTTTCTGAATCCTAAAAGCTCAGCCTCTTTTGCCCTTAACTGCATAATTTCCTGCATGATTGGTGCATTATCGAAACGTTTATTTTCTGCCTGATCTGATGCACGTGTCACATACGCATGATAAAAGGCTTCACGCAATTGACGATTGTCAGCTTGCTGCATGACCGAAATATACGTTGGCGCATCAAGTCCCAGACAAAACCCATCCTTCCCTTGCGCCTTGGCTTTTTCTCTAGCCTGTGCTTTAGTGTTGACCGACAACCCATTAAGCTCTTTTTCATCTTCGGTCCAGTAATGCCAAGCCATCGTTGCATCAAGCACGTTGTTCTCAAAATCACTTTGGATTTTCGCAAGCCTTGTGGCAACCTCCTCAAATTGACTGCGCTTATCGTCATCAAGATCAACGCCAGAGAGCTTAAAAGCACGAATGGCATCTCCAATGGCCTTAATCTGTGCTAAATCCAGCGTTTTATCTTCCTTTAAGATGCGCTGATATGCTTCCAGCATGCGCCTATCTTGTGCGGTTTGAGTTGAATATTCTGAAATTTTCTCTACACACGCTTGAAAAACCTCGCGCAATTTGGGGGTGTTTTTGACTGCATTTAAATGCGCCAAAGGACCAAACGTCTTAGAAAGCCTGTCTTCTTCTTCCTCCATCGGATAAATGAAGTTATTCCAGGTTAATGCTTTTTGTTGCAGTAAATTTTCTTTTAATTCTCTACAGCGCCGTATACAAGTCTCTACCTCAGCTTGTGCCTGATTAATATCCAGTGTAGAGAAAACAGGCAGGTCTAAATTAATAACATTTCTCATCGTATTTTTATTCCTTTGGCATAACTTCTTCATTCTGGTTGTGCTTTATAATACACTGATTCCACTGTGAAGAAATACGAAAAAGTATCAATCAATAATGCCCGCTGACCTCACTACTTACCTTAATGCCTTTGTAATGTTTATCATCCCTATGCTATTTGCCATCACACTGCATGAGGCAGCGCATGGGTTTATTGCCAAACTTCGAGGCGACCAAACGGCTTATCTTATGGGGCGCGTGACACTTAACCCCATTAAGCACATCGATATTTTGGGAACGATTATTCTACCCACTGCCATGTTTCTATTAGGAACAGGCTTTCTTTTTGGCTGGGCAAAACCTGTTCCTGTTAATTTCAGCCATCTTAAAAAGCCGCGCCAAGACATGATTTTAGTGGCAATCGCAGGACCACTTGCCAACTTTGCTATGGCGATTATGTGGTTTTTATTATGGAAATTTGTCCCTAACTTTGGCTTCCACCAAATGGCACAATTTGGTGTTGTACTGAACTTAATGCTGATGGTGTTTAATCTACTGCCCATCCCACCTCTAGATGGCAGTCGCGTCGTTAGCGCCCTACTGCCCTATAAAGCCACTTTGCAATACAATCGCCTTGAGCGCTGGGGATTTCTAATCGTGCTGCTCTTATTGTTTATCCCCTTTGGTCAGTCAAATTTACTTGCAAGCATACTGATCCCAATCATCAACAAACTCTATCAGCTCGTTCAGTTTATCTTTTGAGGTTAAGAATGCAATTAGCACATGAAAAACCAGACACCGTGATTTACGTAAAACATTACCAGCATGGACAACTGACGCTACCACAAAAAATCCTTCATAACAGCGTTATTATTACCCCTGAAATGATCCTTCAGGAAAATTGGGGTGTGCGAGATATTGATAAGCTTGACGTTCATGAGCTTTCAGGCTTTATTGGATTTGACGCTAATATTTATCTCCTTGGCACAGGGAGGACGATCCAAATCCCCAAAGATGAGATAATAATCGCATTCGCGCGCTTAGGGAAGTCGCTGGATTTTATGGACTCAGCCGCGGCATGCCGCACATTCAACATTCTTGCCAATGAAGGACGCAATGTGGTTGCTGCAATTATTGTATAGCCTGAATTTACTCACGGTGATCCCTGCAAAAAGTCAACTTCCTTTCATTCTCCATTAATTTTTAGATAACCTAACTTGATATCCCTTTACTACCTGCCCTGATTAGGATTATAGTAATCAGGGATTTTTATATGTTCAACACAATAGAAGGAAGAAAAAATGAAAAAACTCAATCTGCTTAGCATCATTTCAGGTACCGTTTTACTATCAGCGTGCGCAACTCCGCCTAACACGTCAGCGCCTGCTTTAGCCAACGAAAAGAGTGAGGCTGGCGCTCATGCGATGATGGGAGCATCAGAATTATTTGATAGCGCAGAAGCAACAGAAACGACTCATGACACTACATTACCCACCTCAACAGTTAAACTAAGTGCTAAAGACGGTCGCTTAACTGCTAAAGTGTATACGGATTGGAATGGAGCAAAACAAGGCACTTTAAGACTTCACTGGATTGCACCAAGCGAGTCACATTGCATGAGCACTACTTTCCCAATTATGAAATACAAAGAAGCAAGCGACTACTCGTGGGCTTATAGAACACTGCAACATGAAAGTGCCGATGGTTCTATCGCTTGTCCTGGTGTGTGGAAAGCAGAAGTGCTTTACACTCCAACCAAAGTCGTTGTGGGCAAGACCGAGCTTAATGTCTCTGCTGAAAGCACACTGACGCCAACTAAAGCGGCAACTAAATAGTTTTTTGACAAGTCCTTGGTATTCTTTGCCTATCCAGAAAAATGGGCTTAGGCAAATTTTCCGCCCAAACAAAAGTCACGGTCATTCCCGCGAAGGCGGGAATCCAGCTTTTAAATGACTCCTGCAACCTCGCATAGGGTGACAGTGGGCGGGAAGATGGTCGGAGCCGAAAAATGACTGATCCAGTAAAAATTTAAGAGCGCAAGCAACCTCGCAAGGATCAGTTATGCACGCACTCAACAAAAACACAATAGACGCCTTAATAGACATCCACAGTTACTCACCACCTGAACTTGATGTCAAGAAACATTACAACTCGAGCTACCAACATGTCTTACTCACTGGTGCCAACGGCTATTTAGGCGTTCATCTAATTGATGAGCTGCTTAAACACACAGACGCTTTGGTTTATTGTGCAATTCGAGCAGAGTCAATATCAGAAGCCCAGAAGAAACTCGATCTTAACCTACATCGCTATGGCTTCTTTGAGCATACAGCCAACCCGAGGCTTTATATTGTTTTAGTTGACCTGGCTAAACCGCAACTTGGATTAGAGGGTCTAAAATGGCAGGCAATGTGTGAAACCATTGACGCCATTTATCACAACGGTGCGTACGTCCACCACCTGCAAACCTACGAGCGCATGGCTCCCACTAATGTCGGCAGCACAACGGCAATCATTGAACTGGCAAGCCAAATAAAACTTAAACGCATTCATTTCATCTCAACTAAATATGCTGCGGTTAATTGCGTGTCAACCATCGCCAAAGAAGGCATGCCTACTATTGCGCCTATTCATCCTGATATTAGCTTCGGCTATACCACCACTAAATGGACAGCTGAATGGCTATTGTGGAAAGCACAAGAAAATGGCATCCCTGTTGATATTTATCGCTTGGGTCAAATCACAGGACAATCGACAAGTGGCAAGAGTAATTATGAAAAAAACAATTTAACTCATTTTATCTTGGGCTGTATCGACATGGGTTATGCACCTGATTTACAAGCACAGCACGAGATGATTCCAGTTGACCAGGCTGCCAAGAGCATCATATCTCTGTCTTTGCTGACATACCAAAAAGCCAATGGCTGGAACCTCGTTAATAATTTACAAATTACGCATGGTGATATCTTTACGATTATCAATGAACTCGGTTATTCTATCAAAAAATTGCCACCTATCATTTGGCGCGAAAAACTCCAAAAAATTGATCAAAGTAACCCGCTTTTTCCCTTAATTTCTTACTATAACAATGACGAAACGATGCCTTTTATCACAACAGAAAATCACAAAACCATGGTCGCATTAAAAAAGCTGGGCATCAATATTACTGAAGATTATCACGCGCTTTTTAAACGCTATCTTCACTATTGGCAGAGATAGGTTTGGATTGTAGAGACGGGTTTGAAACCCATGAAACCCTGGAAAGTATCTATCAGTGCAAGATAGCAAGCTAGGGGTCAGGTCTGAAACCTGACATTTTCGAATGCGCGCCTGAGCGTAAACCCACTTCACTTGCACCAAAAAAAGTTACCTACTTCGGCTAGTGTCAAATTTCAGGTCTGACCCCCTCATTCGCTAAATTCAACTTTAACTCCGGGCATATTAATCATCATCGCCTTCGGCAACTGGGCAATATCAACTGCCAGTTTTAATGCGATGTCAGCATAGGCTTTAGCAATCCTTGAATCACTATTTATTGCACTGGGTTGACCACGATCAGCATCTTCTCTTATGGCAATGTCTAAAGGTAACGCACCCAGTACTGGAATGCTAAACTGCTGGCACAGCTTATCTGCTGCCTGTTCTCCAAAAATATGCGACTCATGCCCGCAGTTTTGGCAGGTGTGTGTACTCATATTTTCAACAACACCCGCAACATAAATATCAAGTTTATTAAACATAGCTACCGCTCTTTTGGCATCAATAAGCGATAAATCCTGTGGGGTTGTAACGATGATTGCTGCGGTCAATGGAATTTTTTTAGTCATCGTCAGCTGAATATCACCCGTGCCTGGAGGCAAATCAATAAAAAGATAATCAAGCTCACCCCAATGGGTGTCATTGAGCAATTGCATTAAGGCACCCGAAACCATGGGACCGCGCCAAATAATTGCTGAATTCTGATCGACAAGATTGCCCACAGAAATCATTTTGACCCCGTGACATACAAGCGGCTCAATTTTTTTCTTATCATTCGTCACTGGATTGTTAATATTCCCCATAATAAGCGGCTGGCTTGGACCATAAATATCGGCATCCAAAATCCCAATTTTCGCCCCCATCCGCGCAAGAGAAATGGCTAAATTAGCCGTTATCGTTGACTTACCAACGCCACCTTTTCCTGAAGCCACGGCAATAATATTCTTAATTCCTTTTATTGGCTTGATACCTTGCTGCACCTTGTGCGTTAAAATCTCATTATGAATCACAAATTCAAAGGCTTGATTCATATTTTGAGCATATAAATAATCGCTTAGCTCTGAGGTAAGCTGCTCAATCTGCACAGTAGTTAATGGAACCCCCGGTTTTATATGGACATAAGCAGCTCCATCTTTCTCAATGACTTGTATCGAGTCTAAAAACACCGATGGAGATAAGCCAAAAATAAGCTGCTGATAAGCTTGTAAACACTGCTGTAGCATAAGAAACAAATAATAATTTAATTTAGATTTGCCGTAGTCTAACGCCAAGGCGCTTATTTTGCCAGGTTAAATTCGATATGCCAGGCTTGTCATGACTTTTGATTGCGCTTTCATTACCAGCTTTGCCCATAGTGGAAATTCAGCCCCCCCAGCAAGTTTAGCTTTGTCAGCGTGCTCTTTTTCATCTTTATACATCTGCGTTAAAATAACTCGTGATTTTTCATCTTGCACTGGAAGTTCGCTTAAATGCGCCTCCAAATGTCGCATGACTTGCTTTTCAGTTTCAATCACAAAGCCATAGCTGATCTTATCACTAATAAGCCCAGCTGTAGCGCCAATGGCAAACGATCCGATATACCATAATGGATTTAATAAACTCTTCCTGGCGTCAAGATCCTCTAGTCTGCCTTCACACCAGGATAAGTGGTTATATTCTTCCTCCGCAGCATGATGTAAACGCGCTTTAGTTTCGATCGATTTAGCTACAAAAGCCTGACCACGGTACAGCGCTTGCGCGCATATCTCACCGGTATGATCGACGCGCATAAGCCCTGCAACATGCTTTGACTCTTTGGCACTCAACGTTGATTCGTCAACTTCATGAGCAGGTGTTTCCATTATTGGGTTTTTAGCAGTCAGCACAACAGATTTCACAAAATGCTGCAGCTCCCCCAAACATTGATCTAGAAAAGAATAACGGCGTAATGGCATAATTTACTTCTTATCGGATCTTCCTCAGATACCTTTCATTCAACTAAAAAAAGCTCAGGCTTTTTACCCTTGCCGTCATCCTCCGTTTTACGAAATGGCAGGGTAAAAGAGAAGTAGCGACCTTCAAATAAATGTTCATTAAGATCTTCCCCGCCACAGAGTACGTCTGCATAGTGCATGGCTAAGGATACATCATACGCAAAATCATGCTTATCAAAGGCAACACGCGTTTGCGATTTATACACCATGTGTTCCGCACGGATCTCGTCCTCCTCCACTTCTACAAAGGGCAGGGGACCTTTAAAGTCAAAGGTCACGTAAAGTATATCATGATAGCCGTCTTCAGCGGTGATGCTTAAATGAATATCGTCTTTGCGTCTTTTTTTATCAATACCTTTGGTGTAGTTAGCAAATAAAGTCCTCAAAATATGCTGGAGTTTTCTATAGTCAACATCGAGCTTTTGTTTTGACTTTTCATCCATCTCATATGACACTTTCACATCAAATTCAGCACTGATGCAGGACTCGGCAAGACCCACTTCAGTTTTAATCAGATTTTCCATGCGCAGTGGAATCTCATGTTTCTGATCAAAATACTTGATATTTTCTTCTGCACCAATAACGGTGCTATATAGCTTGTGATACATGGTGTACAGCTCAGACAGGCTTTCGTTCAGGATATAGAACTGATCATTGAGATCGTACTCAAGCTTGGCTGCAATATCGAGCCGCTTGAGTCGATGCTCAATCTCCGCGACTGCATTTGAAACTGCTTTAATAGAATCTACCCATTCGTAGCCTGCAGACTTCAGATAGCTGTGCTGAAATTGCAGTTTTTTCTCCAGCTGGTTTTTCTGGCGAATGGTTTCTTCCTGAAGTTTTTTGCGTTCGGTGATGTCAGTTGAAATACCACAAACACCAAAAATATTCTTATTTTCATCGTATAAAGGAGAAAGCACAACATCAAAGAAAACAGTTTCGCCAGTTTTTGGATTGACAACACTTTCTTCGCAGTGTATTTGCTTTCCAGTTTGAATCACGCTTTTATGGTGAGCAATAATTTCCTCTGCCATTTCCTTGGGATGATTTTCCAATGGAGTTTTTCCTAAAACATTTTCAAGTTTCACGCCTGCACTTTTGAGTATAAACGTATTTGCTCCTATCAGTTTATGATTTAAGTCGCACCAATAAAAACCGCCTGGAATCTTTTCAGCAAACTCTTCGAATAAATGTTGTTGAAAGGCCAGTTGTTTTTCCAATTGCCCTTTTTGTCTTTTACGTTCGGTAATGTCAACAGAGATTCCACACGTACCGATAATGTTTTTATTTTCATCATATAATGGTGCAATAGCTGCATCGAACACTTTGGTTTCCCCTGTTGTTCTATCCACAATTGACTCCTMTCAATTGATTTTAATYTGCCCAGTAAATGGGCTCTGGTAAAATATCAGCAAACTCTTCAAAAGGCGGCATTTTTTTGCTATTACTCATTTGTACATATCTCCATGTTATCAATGTATTTAAAATATGGATTATTTAACCATAAAACCAGTGCTTTTTGCCATGTGAACTTCAGGCTCTGTAAAATCTTCGCTGTTTTATCCTGCAATATCAATAAGTCAAACTTACGCGTAAGCTCCTGATTTTCTTGCCAGCCCATGCGTAGCAAAAAACGCCGAATTAAATCACAATCACCATTGTGTTGTAAATAACAAATTAACCGATCAATAAAATTTTCAAAGCTGACGGTCGCAATAGAATTACCTTCTGCWTCAAGCATCTGAGATAATTGCACCAGGTGCGGATTAAATACGTGATGGGTGCGATTACTTAAATCCTGTTTATCAAACATTTTAACAATAGCTGTTGCGGTTATATCAGCAGGTGAAATCTCGACCTCATTCATATTATCAGCAAGGCAGCCTAATTTGCGGATAAAGGTAATATAGGTAGCAAATGCGTTATCTTTAACATCTTCCTGTACCTTGCCATTTTGCTGCATAAACGCTAGGTTCCCAACGCGATAGATATTGCTGTTGATCCCTTTTTCACGCCACTTAATCGCATTGATCTCACCCAGGTATTTCGTTTTGGTGTAAGGTGAGTTCCACTCGCCATCTATCGTTAATTCATCATCTTCAGTAAGGATAGTTTCACTATCGTTGGTAATGCCTGTCATCACAGAGTAAGTCGAAATATAATGAAAGTCTTTTAGGTTGGTCAGCTCACAAAGCTTAAGTAAATGAATCGTTGATTTTACATTAGCATTATAAAATACCTGTTCAATACCATAGTGTTTTGCTAATGCAGCACAATGGATAATGCTATCGATATTCTGGCTTAGTTGATAATATTGATCATCTGATACGCCTATTTGTTTTTTTTCTAAATCACAGGGAATATAAACGATACGATCACCAAAATTATCTTCCAGAGATAGATCAAAATAAAACTGATATTTATGTGCCATACGCTCTAGAGCGTGTTGTTTATCTTTAGCTCTAATACAAAGATAAATCCGATAAGGTGTTGAAATTAGTAATTGGTTTAATAAATTGCAACCCAAAAATCCCGTCGCCCCTGTGAGCAATACATTGTGAATTGGTTTTGTTGTGTAAGGTATATTTGGCATGCTGGCGACCTCTGCCAGATATCGTTCCTTTTTAGCTAAAGATGCTTTATCCAATGGTTTATTAGCGTAGTTAGCATAATTGTGTTTAATTTGCTTGAGCTTATCAATCAGTAAATCATGGCTAATCTCACGATTTTCTGCCAATTTTCGCGGGGTGCGTAACTCAAATAGCTCAGATACCTGAATATTAAAGTTTGCCTGTAAAATCATCGCTAATTGAATGGCTTTAATCGAGTTACCACCGAGCTTAAAGAAGTCATCATCTATGCCTATTTTTTCAATCAACAAAACATTTGAAAAAGCCTGACAGACGATTCTCTCCTGTTCCGTCCTTGGCTCAATATAAACTTGAGCGCTTTGAAATGAAATCAAAGGCAAAGCATTAATATCTATTTTGCCGTTAAGGGTTAAAGGAATATTATCAATCTGTACAGCAGCAGCTGGCAGCATATAATGCGGCAGCTTTTGAGTAAGCTCCTCTATTACAAGCTCAGGACTTATCTGCTGGTGAGCAGTGTAATAAGCAAAAAGATACTGCTCATCATTAATCGCTCGATTAATCACAACTGCTTGTTCAATTCCTTTGACCTGGGTTAAAGCATTTTCAATTTCAGAGAGTTCAATTCTAAAGCCTCTGATTTTAACCTGAGTATCCTTGCGCCCAATATATTCTAAATTGCCATCAGGCAGCCATCTGACCAGATCACCTGTTTTATAAAGCCTATCATAGCCATTGTCTTTGTCAGTTTCAGTGGCAAAAGGATTGGTAATAAACTTTTCAGCGGTAAGTTCAGGTTGGTTTAGATAACCACGTGCGAGTCCCGCGCCACCAATATGCAATTCACCAATAACCCCAACGGGAACTGGATTATTGTGCTTGTCGATAACATAACATTTAGTGTTATTAATGGGTCTGCCAATATTTTTAGCCAAACGGTTCGAGTGATAATGGTGCATAGTAGCACATACCGTCGTTTCTGTTGGACCATAAGCATTGATAAAATTTCTCTCTTTCCCCATTCGTGTAATATTTTTATGTTTAAACTTTCTCCTGCWGAACATAAGTATTTAGGTAGATATGTTCTAGTTAAATTTTCTATAATTTTTGGTGGTAATGTARTATGAGAAATATTGTTCTTCAAAATATATTTGTGCAAACACTGAGAATCTGATCTTTTAAAATCAGGGATAATGTAGAGTCCAGCTCCACAACTTAAAGTACTAAAAATTTCCCATACCGAAGCATCAAATGAAATAGATGAAAATTGAAGGATTTTCGATTTGTAGTCGATAACCAGTTTTTCCTGTTCCGTGATGACCAAATTGATTATGCTATGGTTCTCGATACATACTCCTTTAGGCTGTCCTGTGGTCCCAGAAGTATAAATCACATAAGCCAGATGATTTGCTGTAATTTGAGGTAGTAGATTATCAGTGGGCAAGTCCTGATAACAGTTATCATTCAATGCAATCAGTTGAGCATTAGTAAGCATCTGCAGCTTTGATATATAGTGCGACTGCGTCAGTAAACACGCAGCTTTGGTATCCTCAAGGATATATTTGATTCTTTCATCAGGATAACCTGGATCAATCGGCACATAAGCCGCTCCTGATTTGAGAATCCCTAAAATACCAATAATCATCTCGAGACTCTTATCCAGGCATAAGGCAATGAAGCTATCGGGTTTACTATGAGTAAGTAACGGTTCAGAGTTAAATTGAGCTTCCTGGATTGCCGCCTTCGCGGCAATGACAAGTCTGTCACTCCCGCGAAGGCGGGAGTCTAGTTTAAAGGTGCAATTTAATCCTGATGTCTCACCAAGTGATTGTAAGTACCTTGCTAACTGGTTGGCTTTGGCATTTAATTCAGCATAGGTAAGTTGATCTTTTTCAAAAACAACAGCGACATTATCTGGTGTCTTGGCAACCTGCTCTTCAAATAACTGATGAATCGTTTTGTCTTTGGGATAAGGTTTGTCGGTGTTGTTCCAGTCGCAGAGTAGTTTTTTTTTTGATCAATAGACATTAACTCATATTCAGATAATTTTTTATTTGTATTTGTTATAACTTCATTGATCAGAAACTTAAAATATTCAATAAAATAACTCGGAATATAATTTGTGTTATAGGCGATTTCATAAATCATTTTAACTTTGTCATAGACAAGAGATAACTCCACTGCTATGCCGCCATAAAAGAAACGGTTGCTTTCTGATTTAACATTAACCAGTTGCATATCTGGAGATACCAGGTGGGTTTCTACAACGGAAGCGTTTGGCATAAAATCGACCTCTAAAGAGGATTTAAGGTGCTCAAATGGGATGCTTTGATACGGTTTGCTTGATTGATATTGATCTCTTGTGTGATCAAGCAGTTGAGTAAAGGTCATATTTGCTGATAACTTAACCCGCAGCGGAAACATACTGACAAAATAACCGACGATGTTACTAAATTCACTCGGGCGTATGTTTTTTGGATAAGACAACATAATGTCTGTCAGGTGAAAGCATCTATAGACAAAGGTACTGATTAAGGCATTAAAAAAAATAAACGGCGTTGTTTTGTGTGCCTTTAAAAACCTGCTTAAGGCTTTGGGATCAATATCAATACGTTGGCGTTCAACTTTAGCCGCAGCATCCTCAGTATATTTAGCCAAATCATTTTGCTGAGCGCCTTGAAGATAGATCTTCCAGTAATCGATGGTTTCCTGCTTTTTTTCAGCGATGATTTTTTCTTCATACTGTAAATAGTCTGCTAATGGATACGTTTTAAATTGTTGTATTGCTTCTAGACCTTCGTTATAAAGCTTTTCAAAAACCCTACTGAAAATGTCCGTGGTGAGTCCATCTGTAACAATATGATGCCAGACAAACTGAAAATAATGCGTCTGATCGTCTACGGTGATGAGCATGGCTCGAAATAGACAATCTTTTTCCAGATCAAATGGTTTGGCTCTTAGCTTCTCAAGTATTTTAAGAACTTGTTCTTTTGTTGTGTTATTAAGTACTTGCTCAATAAACTCACCGTCAAAATCATCCAGGATGATTTGACTTGCATCCCCTTCTGTTTCAACAAGCTGTGTTCTAAAAGCTTCGAAATGATTACCAATCGTTTGATATATTAATCTGAATTTTTCTTTATCGAGGTTGCCATGGGCTTGATATGACACTGCAACATTATAGTTATCGCCTTTTGGATTGAGCTGATAGGCATACCATAACTCTTGCTGCTGTTTTGTTAATCTAAAGTGCGTCATTTTTACCCCATAAAATACTATCACTGCTACGCATTCAAGCGCAACGACCCCAAGTTCGGAGAAATAGTAAAGCAAAAGAGTCGTTAAACCTAGTAAATAAAGGTTTATTGAGAACGCATTACAAAGTCATTTTTTGGATAGTGGTTAGTTCTGACAGCATGAAGTTGCTGATTGATCACGTGAAAATAAACATCCTGCGTCGCAAGCTTTACTTGTGCAAGCTTAACCGTGATGCTGTCATCAAGTTCAATAGACGCTACCAGGGTGAGCTTTTTGATCAATGACAAAGCAGGGATGAAGACGGTTACGCGATTATTCTGCTGCTTTTCAATCACGATGGCATTTCCTTGCCATTCTGGGTTCTGCAGCAGATAGACACATTTCCAGTGGTTGTTACTAAAGCTTTCTGCTTGTCGTGCGGCTTTGATACCTGATTCGCTTTCGCCAATACGTGTTAGAATTTCCTCTCCTGAGAGTAAGACCTCGTTTTTTAGGAATCTGCGAAGCTGCTGATGCACAACCAGGTCCAGATAACGTCTTAATGGGCTTGTTGCCTGCACATAAGCCGTTAAACCCATGCCTGCATGTTTATCTGATTGACTCTTATATTGTCCTTTTTGCAGACGTCTTCTTATGCCAAACATCTCCGAGAGTAAGGTTGGGGAAAGCTCATCCTCCGTTAAATCATGATCGGGCTGAGTTGAGAAGGGTAAAGGGATGTTGTGCTTATCGGCAAAGGTTGCCACGGCAACTCCCGCCATGAGCATCGCATCGCGCACAAGGTGACGGCTGCGTAAAGTTTCCAGTGCAATAAGTTCAACTTTTTTATCTTTTAATTTGATTTTTACCTCTGGAAATTGCAGCTCCACGGCGCCCTGTTGTTTGCGATAAGCACTAAACTCATCCGCAAGTCTCGCAAAATAACTAAATGGTTGTTCATTCAGTCTATTTTCAGCTTCCTTGTAGCTTAAACGTGTCACTTTAATGGTTGATAACGCAATTTCCACGTCTTCTACTTGCCCCTCAATCAACCTAAAACCAATAGAAAGTGCGGGGGAGCTTTCGTGTAGTCCCAAGGCTAAATCATGGGTTATTTGATGCGGCAGCATGGGAGAAACCCCTTCGGGTAAGTACAAGTTACTCCCTCTAACCCTGGCTTCTTTATCCATCTCGCTTTCAGGGGTAACCACGCAGGCGGGATCCGCAACATGTACCCATAGCTTTTGTGTCTGTTCATCAAAACTCAAGGCATCATCAGGATCGTGACTGTCTTCATCATCAATGGCGAAGCTTGCTAAATGAGTTAAATCAAGTCGCGTTTCTTTGGGCGTTTCAGGCACAGCAAATTGAGGTGCATGAAGGCTTACTCCCAAACGCTGTGGGTATGGATTTCTAAACTCATCCCAAAATCCTATGTCCAATAACAGCATATGGGCGTTAGGAAGGTTTTCTTCTTTATCTAAGAATTTAAAAAATCGACAGCTGGAAGACTGACCAAGCGCATAAGACTCAAGCTCTTTGATAAACGGTTCATCCGCTTGTGCATAGGTTTTTTGCCTGACACGTTGAATAAAGTCTTCTAAGGCTTGTGCTTTTTGTTGTTTCTCTCGTGCTTGAGCTTCAATGTCTTCTACTGTTTTAGGATCATTCACGCCAATGTTGCCATCTTCGGCATAAAAATGCAGCGCTTTTTGTACATGTTGCCATGTGGCATAAGCAGTGACACAGTTATATTCCCCATAAATAAGCTCGCTTAGCTCGTCATAATCTGTTTTTGTGCCCTGCAATAAATTCCATGCTTCGAGAAACTCACCCTCACCTAAATTGGATGAAAGCATCTTAAAATTTTTAAAGCCACCTTCATGGAGTAGCAACAAGTTTTTCTCTGGCAATTTAACCGTTTTTTCATCTTCTAACTCTATTTCAACTTTCTTATCAACAAAGCCAATCACCCTCGCGGGGCGACCTTTAAAAATCACTAAACTATCTACTTGCATTCTTGCCGTTAAAATACTACTTGCTCGTTGTCGCTATGGTACCAAAAAAGCGCATCAACAGGGATGATTGTTACCACTTTTTTTCGTACACTCTTGAATCTGTCATTTTCAGGATGCCTAATCATGTTACCTTTACAACACAAACCCGTCGTGCTTATCACTGGCGCAAGCTCAGGCTTTGGTGCGGAAATGGCAAAAAAATACAATGCCAACGGTCACCCTGTGATCCTCACCGCGCGCAGAGCTGAAAAACTCACGACACTTTCGCAAATGCTTAACTCTCACTTTCCAATCCATATTGCTCAATTAGATGTCACAAACAAAACTGCCATTGATCAGTTCATCACCCAGCTGCCAGAGGAGATGAAAAAAATCGCTATTTTAGTCAATAATGCGGGTCTTGCTCTAGGTTTAGCAAGCTTTCAGGATGCCGATGAGCATGATTTTGAAACGATGATCAATACCAATATTAATGGCTTGATCTATATGACTAAGCGCATACTGCCACTGATGCTTGAAAATCAAGCGGGTCATATCGTGAACATTGGCTCGGTTGCTGCCAACTGGCCTTATCCTGGAGGGCATGTTTATTGCGCAAGTAAAGCCTTTGTGCAACAGTTTTCGCGCGCGCTACGTTCTGATTTACATGGCAAAAATATTCGCGTGACTGAGATTGAGCCAGGACTCGCGCAAACGGAGTTTTCCGTGGTGCGTTTTAAAGGGGACGCACAAAAAGCCGATCAAGTTTATCAAGGAACATCGCCACTGTTAGCCCATGATATTGCCGAAATTGTGTATTTTACAACAGCACTTCCGCCACACATCAACATTAATACTTTAGAGGTTATGCCAACTTGCCAAAGTTGGGCAGCGCTTAATATTGCAAGAACACAATAGTGCCAAATTACTGGAGAGAAACTTATGTGGAGGGTTTTATCACTCATCGTTGCACAAATGGTGACAGGCATTAATATCACAGGCTCTAAATTTTTAGTGACCCAAATGCCGATTATCGCCCTACTGGAAATACGTTTTATCGTTGGCAGCCTGGTTCTCTTTGTGTGCATTCCCTTTATGCAGGGTAAAAATTCTAATGAGGTGAAAATATCATCGCTCAAGCGCCGTGATTGGTTAATTCTGGGTGTACAAGCCTTGTGTGCAGGCATGTTTTTCAATCTCTTAATGCTCTCAGGAATTCAGCTCACCAGCGCCAGCATGGCGGGGCTCATCGCAAGTACTCTGCCTGCGATCATTATTATTTTATCGTTCTTTATCTTCAAACAGCGTATTACTCGTTTTAAGGCATTGTGTATCATATTTGCCACCATTGGGCTGATTGCGATTAATGGTGCCAGCATCTCTGGCACAGGCTTCTCAGCCTTATCTATCATTGGAGATGCCATTATTCTCTTAGCAATGATCCCTGAAGCGCTTTATTATGTGATTAGCAAATTCAAAAACAGCCAGTTATCTGCGGTAAAATCAGCATTTCTGATGAACTTTATCAATGCGATCGCGATGACGCCACTGCTGTTTTTTGCCAACTGGCATGCGTTATTCACCTTAACTACTCATGCCTATTTTATCCTATTCTTAGTATCCATTTCTTCAGCACTATTTTATCTTTTCTGGTTCTTGGGTTGCAACCAGGTTAGCGCTGGTACCGCAGGGTTAGTAACGGCTGCCATGCCGATCTCAACCTTACTTCTTTCGTTTCTCTTCTTAGGTGAGCACATTACTCCAGTTCAAGGCATTGGCACTTTGCTTATATTACTTTCGATTGCTTTTGGGGCAAGGAAATCGTAATTAAACACAAATATACAAGCCATTACCAGTATTAAAACAACTAACTTTCGCAGTTCTGCTACTACTCTCGTTCCCACGCGGGAGCGTGGGAAGCAGCTGCCGCCTTCGTAAAAATGGGCGGAAAGTAGCCCTGACCCCGTCACCCCTTCTTCCAATCACATACCACGAAAAATTATAAGGCGTGTAAATACTCTGGTAATTCCCACTCAGGATCGCTACCATGTCCCAAAGTTTCTATTTTGCATAAAATCAGCCATGGCTAAGAAAATTTATATCGGTTCCTCTAATTTTGAGAAAATCATTACAGGCAATGGCTTATTTGTCGATAAGAGTCTGTTTATTAAAGAAATCATTGAGGATACTAGTGATGTGATCCTGATCACGCGCCCCAGACGCTTTGGCAAGACCCTAAACATGTCCATGCTGCATCACTTCTTTGCCGCTAAAATTGGTTTTATTGAAACCCAGGGCTTGTTTGATCATCTCGCTATTGCCAGGGAAGATAATGGTTTTTACCTTAAGGAGTATCAGGGCAAATATCCCGTGATCTTTGTGAGCTTTAAAGATATTAAGGCACGTGATTATCAGACGGTACTTGGGCAGCTAACTTATCTTGCTCGCGATGCTTTTAATGTGCATGACTATTTGCTGGAATCACACGCATTAAGTGTGACGGATAAAAAAATCTTTGAAAGCTATCTGGAGATGGAAACTTTCAACACCTACAAAATCGATGTTAGTTTACGGTTTTTAAGCCAATTGTTGTATAAACACCACCGCCAAAAAGTAGTCATTTTAATCGACGAATATGACACCCCTTTAAATGCTGCTTATGTTGAGAACTATATTGAAGACTTAACCCCTTTGATGCGTAATCTAATGAGCAATACCTTTAAGGACAATGACGCACTTCACAAAGGTGTTATGACAGGCATTTTACGCGTCTCCAAAGACAGTATGCTCTCAGGCTTAAATAACCTTGAAGTCTATACAATTTTGGATAAAGAATATCGCGAATATTTTGGCTTTAGCAACAAAGAGCTTGATGAATTATATCAGGATCAGGGTTTGATTGCGGATAGAGAAAATGCCAAAAAATGGTATAACGGTTATAACTTTGCAGGACTTCAGATTTACAACCCCTGGTCGATTTTAAATTGTCTGCATAAAGATGGAAAATTTGATGACTATTGGGTGCATACTTCCAATAACAAAATGATTGAAACCCTGCTGCTGAAATTCCGTGAAGATGTGCATCCTGCGGTGACGCAATTGATGGAATATAAGACGGCAGAAGTCATTATCGATCGCCATGTGACCTATGACACGCTGGATATTCAATCGAGCAGTTTATGGAGTTTGTTGCTGTTTGCAGGCTATCTCACTACCGAAAGCTGTGAAGCAACCGGTAAACTCCTGTATGGTTGCCAGGTTAAGCTCCCAAATATCGAAATTGTTCATTTACTTAATTATTACTTCGATATGTGGTTTAGCACACGTTTAGGCGTACAGTATCAATCGTTTTTAAATAATCTGGTTGAAGGCAAGGTGGAGAAGTTCAGTGAGCAATTAAATACTTATCTCACTGAAGCCTTAAGTGTCAGAGACACAGGCTATACCGCCGAGAAGTTTTATCATGGATTGGTGTTGGGTTTAATCGCGTCATTAAGAGCGACTCATCTTATCCACTCCAATCGTGAATCAGGGGATGGTTATCCTGATGTGCTGATTTATCCTTTGGCAAATAATCAAAAGCACGATTTAGGCATTGTGATGGAATTTAAGCATGCCAGGGAAGATGGCAGCGAAAATCAGGAAATACTGGCAGAGAAAGCSCTAAGCCAGATTGATGCAAAAAATTATGTGGCTGAACTTAAAGCCCAATCTCAGGTAAAGCGCATTTTAAAACTGGGTTTGGCGTTTAATCATAAGCAAGTTATTGTTAAACACCATTTTCAAATGAGATGAAGGCTAATGTAACTTTAAAGCTAGATGATAAGATCTTGAAACTTATCAACCATTAAGGTTGGTTTTTATTTACCATAAACTTCCTTAACATAAAACACAACGCTGAGCCTACTATAGTCAACGCGATAAACAACAATAACCCTGATGACATGCTTGCTTTTGCTAACTGCATATTGCTACTGGATATCGGTACCCATTGTGCAATCATTCCTGCAAACTTGCCACCAATCCCAAGTGTCACGAGCCAAATCCCCATATACAGCGAAACATAACCAGGAGGTGCCAGTTTGGTAACCATCGATAAACCGATGGCAGATAGTGATAAATCACTCACCGACATGACTAAGAAAGCAATAATTAAATAAATCGCCGCAACACCAGACTCAGGCTGAGTAGCCTTAATGCCTAACCACATAATGAGAAAAACGATGGTAAGCAGAATAAATCCCAGATTAAACTTGTCAATATCAGGCACTTGTTTGCCTTTTCTCTCAAAATAAAGCCACAACCTGCCCATGAAAAAGCCAAGTATTAAGACGCCAGCGGACTCAAAGCTCAAAAACTGTGAATCAAGGATCTGCCATCCTAGAAAATTTTTATTAACACCATTGGCAATAAACAACAGCACCGAAATAAATATCTGAAAATACAGTGCCCAGTATAAAATGGACAATACAAAAAAGATAAATGCCACAATCACATTACGCCAGTATTTTTTCTGGGCAGATGAAAGCATCACCATCAGACAACCAATCGCTGCTACTGCAATGGTTGCATTTGCAATAATGGGATTTTTTAGCACCAGGAAAACCACAACAAAATACACGAGCAATATGCTCAAAGTTTTAGCGATAATACCGAAATTTATTTTGACTTCTTTGATGTGTTTTGCCAAAAGGAAAAAACCAATGATTAAATTAATAAGTACAATCAGTGAGACAATCAAATTCGAATAAAAGGGTACGGCAAAGCCATAATTCTCACTCAAATAAGAGGCAATAAATAACGCCGCAAAAGCACCCAGGTTAATCCCCACATAGAAAATATTAAAGCCAAAATCACGCTGCCCTTCCGTGGCTGCTGTCTTATCATAGAAGCGACCGATGAATGAGCTGATATTCGACTTGATCAAACCCGTACTGATTGAGATAAAAGAGAGCCCTATATACAGCAGGTTTTCGGAGCTTGCCAGTGCTAAAATAGAGCTGCCTATAATCATAAATACCGCCCCTAGCATGGCTGCGCGATAGTAGTTAATCAACTTATCTGCAATGATACCGCCAACCAGGGCGGAGATGTACACCATACCTAAAACCGTACCCACCAGGGAAGCGCTTTGCGCCTGTGAAAGGTTAAATTCCTGGATCAAAAAGAAAATGAGTAAGGATTGAATAACGTAATAGCTGTAGCGTTCGCCAAACTCCGTCAGACTGGAAATGGTTAACACGCCTGCTTGTCCTTTGAGTGCTTTCATAATTTATCCTTTAAATTTATTTAACAAGGCTGACAATTCGATAACAAAATTAAGCAAAAATCAATAAATTCCGTAAACCCGACTACTCTGGAGAGTCAGCTAAAATGATTGACGAGTGCTATAGTTAATAGCAAACCCACTCTCTAAATAATTTCTCCCTTATACAACTTATCTAAAAACACCTTCCATGGCAGAATGTCAATTTCAACAGGATCAAGTATTTTGCGTGGCATTTCATCTTGTGAAACAACAATTGCTCGAGCTTCTTGATGTTCTTCGCAAAATGCAATTAAACCTTTCAGATCCGATTTTTTTACACATGAAGATATTTTAACTTCTATTGCAACTTGAGCATTTCCCAAAACAAAATCTACTTCTAAACCTGACTTGGTTCGCCAGTAGCTAATGGTAAACTGCTTTTGCACTAATCCCTTATAAGCCATAAGCTCCATCATAATGTAATGCTCGAAACTTCTTCCAGCTTGAGCACCTTTTAATGCCTGTATGCTTATGCCAGCTAAATAATTAGCAATTGCCACATCAAAGAAATAAAACTTTGGTGTTGCGGTAATAAGGTCTCGTTTTATTTTTGTTCTAAATGGATAAATAAAATACCCTAAGAGTGTGTCGATAAGTATCTGGTAAAAGTTCTGAACCGTTGAGCGATCAATACCGCAATCTCTTGCGATATTACTCATATTAATAAGCTCACCATTAGTCATACCCGCAACATCCAAAAAACGTGCAAACCCAGGTAAATTGCGCACTAAACCTTCATTTCTAATTTCATCGGTCAAATAGACGTCAATATAAGCCTGCAAATGTTGTTGTATATACTCAGGTCTAGATAAATAATGATCAGGAATCAATCCTTGCTGGAGTGCTTTAAGTAAATCAAATTGCGGAATTTCTGCAAAAGTTAATGGATAAAAATGATACACCCACGCACGTCCACCCAGCAGGTTTGTTGATTGTGTCTTTAAAGCTCTGGCACTTGAACCACATAGAATAAATTGCGTCTTTGCATTCTCAATCAACCAGTGCACCTCGTTCATCAAACCAGGAATCTTCTGCACTTCGTCTATAATGACAGGCTTTTTGCTTGATAAGGGATCAAATGCCAAAACCTCTTCCCTCAATATATGTGGTGATTTTGATAATTTTATTAAAAGATCGGTATTGAGCAAATCATAGAACTTTGCATCAGGAAATACATGCTTTAGATAAGATGACTTACCAATACGTCTTGCTCCCCATAAGAAGGTTGATTGCCGCTCTGGCAAATTTAATTTTAAAATGCGCTTGAACATAATTTTAAACCATTAGCTGATATATGCAGCAAATAGTATTGCTAATTGATGAGAAAGACAACAAAAAGAAATGCCATAAGGAATCTCCCGCTTAATAACGTGTACCTCAGTGTAGGGTGGATGCGCCTTCGGCTTATCCACCCTGCTACCGTCAAAATAAACGAGTATCTTATTAAACTTTATATCCATAAACGCTACAAAATTATTTACGATGGGTATGGATTTTATTCCCAGTTCAAAATCACCTTGCCGCATTGCCCTGACTTCATAAGCTCAAATCCCTGTAAAAAATCATCGACATGAAACTGATGCGTGATCACAGGACTCACATCCAGACCTGAGCCTACCATGCTTGCCATTTTGTACCAGGTTTCGTAGATTTCACGCCCATAAATCCCTTTTAAGTGTAAGCCTTTAAAGACAATATCATTCCATGGGACAGTCATCTGGTTACCGCCAATCCCAAGAAGGGCAATATTGCCACCATTATTCATCGTGTGGATCATGGCGTTAATTGCACTATGATGCCCTGACATCTCAAGCCCAACATCAAAGCCCTCGGTCATGCCAAGCTTGTTCATGGTTTTCTTTAACAGCTGTGTCTGTCCATCTGCCGTTTTATGCGCGCTCACATTGAGTGCCACGTCAGCTCCCATTTTCTTAGCAAGCTCCAAACGATAATCGTTAATATCGGTAATGACAATGTGTTTGGCGCCCACATGACGCGCAATCGCCGCTGCCATAATGCCAATGGGACCTGCACCGGTGATCAACACATCCTCACCGATAAGTCCAAATGAAAGTGCGGTATGCACCGCATTGCCAAATGGATCAAACATACTGGCAATATCATCGCTGACATAGTCTGGCACTTTAAAGGTGTTCTCCGCTGGAATGGCTAAATATTCCGCAAAAGCGCCTTGGCGATTCACTCCGACCCCCACGGTATTGCGACATAAATGACGTTTGCCCGCACGACAGTTGCGGCAAAAACCACAGGTAATATGTCCCTCACCTGATACGCGATCCCCAATTTTAAAACCTTTGACCTCACAACCTAAGGCGACAATCTCACCAACAAATTCATGCCCCACAGCCATGGGCACGGGAATGGTTTTTTGCGACCACTCATCCCATAGATAAATATGTAAATCGGTGCCACAAATCGCCGTTTTTTTAATCCTGATTAGAACGTCATTGTGACCTATTTCAGGAATCGGCAACTCAGCCATCCAAATGCCAGGTTCTGCTTTAAGCTTGGATAACGCTTTCATTGTTTTTTTCATCATTTTCGTCTCTTGGATTTCTTGCATTTAGATCACACCCATTTCTTTGCCAACTTCAATAAAGGCGGTTACGGTCTTGTCAATCTGCTCAGGTGTGTGTGCCGCTGACATCTGCGTGCGAATGCGCGCTAAACCTTTTGGTACCACAGGATATGAAAATGCAACAACATAAATACCTTTGTGCAAAAGCTTTTCTGCCATTTCAGCCGCCTTTTTTTCTTCATACAGCATCACTGGGATAATCGGATGCTGACCAGGAATCAAATCAAAACCCGCAGCCATCATTTTTTGTCTGAAGTGTTTCTGGTTACGTTGCAGCGTGTCGCGCCTTTCATCTGAGTTCATCGCAAGGTTTATCGCTGCTATTGACGTCGCGGCGATCATGGGTGCCAGCGAATTTGAAAACAAATAAGGTCGTGCTTTTTGTTTCAGCATTTCAGCAACTGGAGCGCGCGCGGCAATAAAACCGCCTGATGCCCCACCTAAGGCTTTGCCTAAAGTGCTGCTTATGATGTCAATGCGACCCTCAACACCGCAGAAACTCGGCGTGCCACGACCCTTCTCACCGATAAAACCTGTCGCATGTGAGTCATCGACCATGACAACCGCATTATACTTATCCGCTAAATCACATACGCCCTTTAAGTTAGCAATAATGCCATCCATAGAAAAAACGCCATCAGTAACAATAAGCTTAAATCTCGCACCCTTTTCATCTGCGGCTTTTAGCTGATCTTCCAAGTCTGCCATGTCATTATTTTTATAGCGAAAGCGCATTGCTTTGCACAAACGCACGCCATCAATAATGCTCGCATGATTGAGCTGATCACTGATGATCGCATCTTCAGCGCCCAGGATAGACTCGAACACACCACCATTAGCATCAAAACAAGAGGGGAAAACAATGGTTTCTTCCATTTTTAAATACTGGCTAATCAGCTCTTCAAGTTCTCTGTGTGGGGTTTGCGTGCCACAGATAAAGCGCACGGATGCCGCCCCATAGCCATATTGATTCAAGGCTTTTTTAGCCGCATCAATTAACTCTTGATTATCTGCCAACCCTAAATAGTTATTGGCGCAGAAGTTAATAACCTGCTCACCGTTTTTAAGTGTAATATTTGACGATTGTGGTGAGTTAATAATGCGCTCACCTTTGTAAGTCCCTGCGCCTTTAATATCATTAATCTCTTGGCGCAAATGATCATAAAATGCCTTATTCACATCGTTTCCTTTTGTCTGATTGTCGTTACTGACTGGAGTTACTGAAAAACCTCGCCACATTCTACCTGAGAATGTGTGCTGACAACAAGTCGTTCAGTAGGTTTATAAAAAAGCTGGCAGTAGTGCTATTGGTGCATGCAGTTGTCTAGCGAAGGGCGTTTGGGATTTCACAGGCAACCAGGTTACCACGCAGGAATTGCCGCATCGTCAGGGTAAAGTTTTTCAGTCAGTTTAGCTACCTGTGGCGATTGGTAGGCTTTCACAAATTTAATAAGAAGTGGGTTATTTTTATCCTTCTCCCTCGCAGCAATGATATTGGCAAAAGGCGAATCTTTGGGTTCAACAAATAACGCTTGCTTTAAGGTCAAATGCGCTTTAGGCAGGAAACTATTGTTGATGATAGCAAGTGTCACACTGCCCAGGTTGTTGGGAATTTGATCCGCCTGTAAGGGGATGATCTGCAATTTCAGTGGGTTATCAATAATATCCTCTAAGGTTGCTTTCCAGCTCACTCCTGGTTTCAGTTTAATAAGACCTGCGTCAGCTAAAATCATCAATGCGCGCCCTCGATTCGTTGGATCGTTCGGGATGGCTATTTTGGCGCCGAGAGGGATTTCGTTTAGTGAATTTAATTTGCTTGAAAAAACCCCCATAGGATAAATAAAGGTTTTGCCAATTTCCGTGATTTTGTAACCAAACTCTTTGACCTGATTCTCTAAAAACGGGATATGCTGGAAGACATTGGCATCGACATCCCCATCGTTTAAGGCCCGATTGGGAAGGTTATAATCACCAAAGGACACAAGTTTTACATCAAGTCCATATTCATCTTTGGCGACTTGTTGTGCCATTTGCATGACTTTTTGCTCTTCAGGCGATGATTGCACATAGCCAACGGTTACGATGTTGATGTTTTGGCTTGTTTGATAGACATTATAGGCAACCTGGGCAATGGAGCCTGCCACCAGAACCGCCATAAGCGCCCACACGCTGGTGAGCTTTTTGTTACTACTGAGATATTTACCATAGGATTGGCATAGTTGAACAAGAATAATGAGTAAAATCACGCCGCCATAGAGTAGGAAATAGTTACCGTTGTTATAACCCTGGAAGTAGGTCAGATCCCCTAAGCCCCCGCCGCCAACGATACCTGCCATTGCCGAGTAACCAATAAGACCAATCGTTGTTAAGGTGGCTGCATCAACCAGGAGTGTTTTGGCTTCAGGCAGTAGCACTTTAAAGATAATCTGCAGTTTGCTCGCTCCCATGGCATTAGCGGCTTCTATTAATCCTTTATCGACTTCTGAGATAGCAGATTCGGCAAGGCGCGCATAGAAAGGTAATGCAGCAATCGCCAGTGGCACAATCGATGCGGTTGTGCCAATAGTGGTGCCCACAAGGAGTTTGGTCACAGGATAAAGCAAAATCAGCAGGATAATATAAGGAATAGAGCGCGTGACGTTGACAATAAAACCCACGATTTGATTGAATAATTGTACAGCCAGATTTTTCCTGTTGTGTGACAGGTGCAACAAAACACCCAGTATCAGTCCGCCAACGATGGCAATGAGTGTTGCGATAAAAACCATGTAAATTGTTTGCCAGGTGGCAAGAGCCAAACTAGAAAGCATCGATTGCAGCATATCCGATTACCTCAATTTTAATGTGTTGTTGATGTAAGAAACTAAGGGCTTTTTCCCATTGCTCTTTTTCCCCGAGCATATGGCAAATAGTGACGCCCACAGACTGCGCCTGAATACGTTCAATATTGCCTTGGATAAGGTTGCACGCTACTTTGAATTTACTATTGAGTTCGGCAATGACTGGAGTGCTTATACTGTCACCTAAAAAGGTCATTTTAACAACAGGTGTCAGATGTGCCTCCGCATAAGGATCTTTATGTAGTTTACGTTCAATCTCATCAGGAAGCTTTAAGTGCATGCTTTTTTCGGTAAAGCTTTTGGCAATCGCCGTCTTGGGATTTAAGAATAGCTCAGTTACCGAACCTGTTTCCTGAATCAACCCATCTTCAATAATCGCCACCTGATCGCATATTTTACGAATGACATCCATTTCATGTGTGATTAAGACAATCGTAAGATGAAGCTGTTCATTGAGTTTTTTCAAAAGCTGCAAAATCTGATCGGTTGTTTCAGGATCCAAAGAGGAGGTTGCTTCATCGCATAAAAGAGCAACGGGGTCACAAGCAAGTGCTCGGGCAATGGCTACACGCTGCTTTTGTCCGCCACTTAACTCATCAGGATAAGCGTGGGCTTTTTGATCCAGACCTACAAGACTAAGTAGCTCGTTGACTTTAGCATTGATTTTAGCGCGACTGGCGTGTTGCAGCTCAAGCGGGAAGGCGACATTGTCAAATACTGTGCGTGAGGATAAGAGATTGAAATGTTGAAAAATCATGCCAATCTTTTGCCGTGCTTTTCTGAGCTTTTCCGCAGAAAGCTTGGTTATATCCTGGTTATTAATGAGGACATGACCTTCAGTTGGCTGCTCAAGCAAGTTGATACAGCGGATCAGCGTGCTTTTCCCTGCGCCACTCTTACCAATAATGCCAAAAATTTCACCGCTTTTAACGCTAAGGTTAATTCCCCTTAAGGCAATATGGTGACTGTGTTTGCTTAGATATTCTTTTTTGAGGTTCTGAATCTCGATCATTTTTTGTTTCCACTCCTTTTGCACAGCGCATCAGAAGAATCATATTAGCAATATTCTAAAGCATGAGGAATCACAAGGTATAAAAAAAATAGATGTCATTGAAAAGTCTGATTATCCCATTTGATTTTACAAGATTTATGCTAAGCTGTTTCCTCCTAATAACTTCACCAACAAAGAGATATGGGCTGGCGTATAAAATGTTAATAGCTGCATTGTTAAGTTTATTGTTGCTGCAAATGCTGGGACTCATGTTACCAGGTCCTGATTTTTTTATGGTCCTTAGAGCATCCATTCGATATGGACGAAACCCCGCGGCACTTGTGGCTCTTGGCATTGCCAGTGGCGTTCTGGTTTATGCAACCCTTGTTGTACTTCTCCTGGATTATTTGAGTGACAACTTTTTAGTGGTGGTGCACTGGATTGCGCTGTTTGGTGGTTGCTATCTGCTTTATATTGCCTATCACTGCTTTCGTGCATCAAAGGGGAAACATTCGTTAGAGGAAGCTCAAGGTGGCGAAGTAAAGATTTCAAAGCGTCATCTGTGGAGCTTGGGTCTTTTTTGTAATTTATCCAATCCCAAAGTCATCGTCTTCTTTGTCAGTCTGTTGCCACTATTTGTGTTAAAGTCATCGGCACTTTGGTATCACCTGACCATTTTAGCTGTGATGTTTTTAAGCACGCTTATATGGTTTAGTTTCGTAGCTTATGTAATGGGTTCAGGGCGTGTGCGTGCTGTTTTTGTTAAGCATATGGCACAACTTGAGATCGTTTTTGCCGTAATTTTGACTRTCTTAGCATTGTTTCCAATTTATGCCTTGGTTGAGTTAGCCCTAATTTAACGTGAGTTCGACATAAAAAACCTTGTCAAAGCGTCGTCTTTTCAAGCATTTCTGCGTTAGTATGCACTTAAAAATGCTCGAATTAGCGCAGCTAGTCCTGTGCTTTTTAAGTGCAAAAGCCTTGAACTGCTTAAAAATACTTGCTTTGAGCATGTGATTCAATGTTTCTTACGTCGAACTCACGTTATATTGAGAAACAGAATGGAAAGCACACTTCTAGAATTTTCAAGCTATCTTGGGGRGTAATATCYTCATGTTCCCCAAGAGTGGTTAGACCATTGTCTTTTAAGCTATTGATGATGGTAGCAAACTTGTCACGACTTAATTGATAGGCGCTTATTTTGGTGGGGTTGCCCATGGTTTCAAAAAATGCGCGGGTTTTATCGATAGCAAGTTTGATTTTTACATCATCACTTACGTTTTTATCCACCTGCCAGACACGTTCAGCGTACTGAATAAGTTTGGCTTTTTTCTTGTCTTTTTTGTATTCCATAATGCTTGGCAGGATAATGGCTAGTGTTTGTGCGTGATCTAAACCGTAAAATGCCGTAAGCTCATGTCCAATCATGTGTGTCGCCCAATCACTTTGAACACCTTGGCTAATGAGTGTATTCAATGCCAGGGTTGCTGCCCACATAATATTGGCGCGGACATCATAATTATTCGGATCAGTCAGGACTTTTTGTCCTTCTTCGATTAGTGTGCTCAAAATCCCTTCAGCAAAGCGATCTTGCAAAGGTGCATTTTGTGGGAAGGTCAAGTATTTTTCCATTACATGGACAAACGCGTCAACGATGCCATTTGCCACTTGTCTAGCTGGAAGCGTATAAGTGGTTTCAGGGTCAAGTACTGAAAAAACGGGGTAAACCTTCTCATGCAAGAAGGCAAGTTTCTTATTTAAAGCGCGGCGAGATATTACCGAACCTGAATTCATTTCAGAACCTGTGGCAGGGAGCGTGAGTACACAACCAAAGGGTAAAGCTTCGGTAATGTCGGCACGTTTTGCCAAAATATCCCAGGGATCGCCCTTAAATTTTGCTGCAGCGACAATAAATTTAGTGGCGTCAATAACTGAGCCGCCACCCACCGCTAACACAAAGTCAATTTTTTCTTGTTGAATCAGTTTTGCCGCTTTAAGGCAAGTCTCATATTCAGGGTTAGGTTCAATCCCCGAAAATTCGATAATCTGATGTTGAGACAAAGCTTTTGTAACCTGAGCATAAACCCCGTTTTGCTTGATGCTGCCACCACCATAAATTAATAACACCTTTCGATTTTTGGCAATCGCATCGCTTAATTGTGTAATTTGACCCTTGCCAAAATAAATACGCGTTGGGTTATGATAAATAAAATTTTCCATGAAGTACTCCATTTTTAGATCAATGTCATCAGAGACGAAAGAGATGTTTGATGACGATAGCAAGGCGGGATTTTAACATATGTAGACATGGTTTTGTATTGGTTTATTCAATTATTGGTTGTCGTTGACTTGCTGAGTTTGCCTGATTTTTAACAAGCGTAAACTATTAAAGACAACCAAAAGAGACGCCCCCATATCGGCAGCAATTGCCATCCAGATATTGGCAAGCTCTAGAATGGCCAGTGTCATAAATACGATCTTAAGTCCCAGTGCAAAAGTAATGTTTTGTTGGATAATGGCTTTAACTCGCTTAGCGTGTTGAATAAGCCATGGTAATTTTGCCAAATCATCAGACATTAAAGCAATATCGGCTGTTTCAATAGCAACATCACTGCCTGCATCTCCCATCGCAAGACTCAAATCCGCAGTGGCCAAGGCTGGCGCATCATTAATACCGTCACCTACCATGGCAACGGTGTGGTATTGCTGTTTTAAAGCGTTGATTTTTTCTACTTTATGCTCAGGTAATAGCTCAGAGTAAACCTCATCAAGCCCCGCTTGATCGGCAATAAATCGTGCCGCGCCCTTGTTATCTCCCGTTAATAACACAGTTTTTATCCCAAGAGCCTTTAATTGTGTCAAGGTTTCTTTGGCATTTTCCTTGATGCTGTCAGCAACCGCGAATAACCCTAAAATATGATTGCTATTAGCGAAAATAAGCAATGAATGCCAGGTTTTTTCTAACGCCAGAATCTGATCATGAAAATCGCTTAAGTCATCGGTAATTTTCGTTTTTTCATGCAGATACTGGTGGCTTCCAATCCAGTAACCATGTTCGTCAATATCGCCTGTAATTGCTTTGCCTTTAATAACCTGGATGTTGTTTGCGACAAACGCTCTAGCCAATTTCAATTCAGCCATTTTAGCAAAGATAGCCTTGGCTAAAGGATGATTATTTCCTGTTTCTAATGCCGCAGCTAATTGAAGCAATTGTTCATTACTGTATTCCTTGGAGATATTGATAATAGATTGGATAACGGGTTTCCCCTTAGTGATAGTGCCTGTTTTGTCAAAAGCAATGGCTTTAAGTTTGGCGGGTATTTCTAAAAAGCTCCCGCCTTTGATTAATATGCCATGATTTGCGGCGGCACTTAAACCTGAGACGATACTCACAGGGGTGGAAATCACAAGTGCACAAGGGCAAGCAATGACAAGAATAACCAGTGCTTCATAAATCCAGTTATGCCAGCTGCCACCAAATAAAAGCGGGGGCATGAGGGCGATTAAAAGTGCCAACAGCATCATCAATGGAGTGTAGTATTTGGCAAATTGCTCAACCCACATCTCCGATTTGGCTTTGTTTGCCTGTGCCATTTCAACCTGACGAATAATGTTGGATAAAGTTGAGTCTGTGGCAAGTTTAGTGACGCAAACATACAAAAGACCATCTTCATTTAAACTGCCAGCAAATACCACATCCCCTTCTTTTTTCTCGATAGGGAGCGACTCCCCTGTAATGGGGGATTGATTAATAAAACTCGTACCCTCCTTCACCACACCATCCAAAGGGATACGTTCACCAGGTTTGATGATAATCGTAGCACCAATGTTTACCTCTTCGACTTTTTTAACATCGATATCTTTATGATGTGCGCAGTACACATTGGCAGTTTCGGGGGTAATTTCCAACAGGGCTTGAATGGCTTTGCGCGCTTTACCTACGCTCCAGGATTCAAGCAATATCGCAATTGAAAATAAAAATACAATCATTGCCGCCTCTAACCACTGCCCTAATAACATGGCGCCGATGACTGCAATTGTCATTAAGAGATTGATATCAGGACGTAAGCGCTTTAATGCACTCCAGGCTTTGGGATAAATATAAATGCCACCAACAAGAAGTGACAAGGCATAGAAGATAAGCGAACTAACTGGCTGACTGCTCAGAGAGCTGTGTTCCCCAATAAGAGCATGCAAAAAACCATGATAGCTGCCATGAATGGCGTAGCCGATCAATAAAAATACTGCGCAGATAAGTGTTAAAATGCCGCGTATATGCTTGCGCCAAAAACCATCGTTATTCGTCTTCTGTTTTAGTTCATATTGCTGCCAGGTAACAAATCGATAACCTGTTGCCTTTAACCTTTTCTCAATCTCAGATGAATTAAACACTTTTTCTCGATCATGGACTATCAGCTTGCCTTTGAGGAGGTTAAATTGTAAAAATGCCTCATCTTTGACATAAGGCAAAAGCTCGCGCTTAACTACGGAGACCTCATCTAAGCAATCCATGCCATAAATTTTATATTCAAACATTTAATTCACCTCTTGTTGATTTAATGATTTAATGGCACTCCCTTAAGCGCTCACTACCCCGCCTCGCAAGCTCGGCACCCCTTCACGAGTGAAGGGGAATTGTGGTGCATGTGTTAATTCCCCTTCGTTAGCGAAGGGGGTGAAAAGCGCCCGAAAGAAGCAAACAGTTTTGCTTCTTTAGCTTTGAACGCCACAAGCTCTGCGCGTGAGGCTGACGGGGTAGTTTTTTATAAAACTGCTTAAGGTAGTGTCATTAATTTAATGATTTTCATCGACCCAATGCTGGTACATATCCTGCAACATATGACGCACGTGCTCATCATATAGTGCATAGAATATCTGCTTGCCTTGGCGTTCGCCTTTTATTAGGCGTTGCTGCCTCATAAGCTTTAAGTGGTGACTCACTAAAGGTTGTGATAGCTCTAGTGACTCCACAAAACAATTGACTGGGGTGGGTGACTGACTGCACATAAACAGGATGCGCATGCGATTAGCATCTCCCATGACATGACAGACATCCGCCATTTTCTTTAAGACTGGTTCATTGATATCTAACATATATAAAAATAAATTCATATAAAATTATTTTTATGCAATATAAGCTAGAAGATGGAAAATGTAAAGCGTTAAAGATTTGGGCGATGACAATATTTTTTCCCATGATGGCGCATTACGTAGGGGTGTATTGCATACGCCTTTGTAAAAATGGGTGAAAATTCTGTCAAGCCCGAAATTTGATATATACCCATCGTAACTCATTTTATTTTACGATGGGTAATACTAAAACAAAAAATTACAGGGCTTTTAACTTTACCAAGTTGGGTTAATACGATTTGAGGGGCTTGTCTTTTCAAGGGAGGACTCAAAATTATTTTAGATTTCCTTATGGCTCCATAGCTTAACATGAAATCATGGAAAATTTAAGGGATGTACCATTAGGTTCTGTGGACCAAAAAAACTACATGATTAGATTAGATTAGATTAATTTAACGCCATGTTCAACTTTTTTAGGTCGAAGCTGTGTGGTAGATATTGCATAGCATAAGGAAAAGCTTTAGTTTTTAATTTGCACAAAAAAACAGGAAGCCGCGCCTTATGCTATTAGAAGACTTTATCATTTCTGTGTATTGTTTGGTAGATGATGAATTAAAAAATCTGATAAAAAAGCGACCCTTAAGAGCTCGAGGCTTTGCACCAAAGCTTTCAGATGCAGAAGTGATTACAATGGATATTGTAGGAGAATTTATGGGCAAAGACACAGACAAGGGTATATGGCAATACTTTAGAACGCACTGGCAACTCTGGTTTCCTGAGCTTGGTAGTCGTAGTAACTATGTGAAGCAATCTGCAAATTTATGGCAGGTTCATCAACAAATACAACGTGTTCTGGCAAGCAAGCTAAGTGCTTTTGCAGATTCTATCCATTTGGCAGATGGCTTTCCAATCCCCGTGTGTCATTTTAAGCGGGCACGTTCAAGTAAAGTTTTTAGGGGGACAGCCACTTATGGGTATTGTGCTTCAAAGGAGGAAACATATTACGGCTTCAAGGGTAATATATGTGTCAGCTCAGAAGGCATTATTACCGGGATTACGGTGACACCTGCACATATTGACGAAAGGGAATCGCTCTATGAAGTTGTGTCTGACATTCAAGGCTTATTACTTGCTGATAAAGGTTTGATTGGTCAGGATTATCAAAAAGACTTCATGCTGGAGACTGGCATTGATTTGCAGACCCCTGCGAGGAGAAATATGACAGATAGCCGAGGAAAAGATGCCAATCGCTGGATTATATCTACTCGTAGGCTGGTGGAAACTGTTATTGGTCAATTCACTGAACGTTTTAATATGGAGAAAGTTCGTGCTCGTGATTGCTGGCATTTAACAAAGCGAATTGCCAGAAAGGTACTTGCGCATACTGTTGGTGCTGTCATATGCAAGAGTCAAGGTTATTCAGCCATACAGTTTGAGAAGTTGGGAATTTAAAAAGTTGAACATGGCGTTTCAGTAACTAATTCGCATTTTTAAAACTTAATGACCCGTGTTACGACTGCAGAAGACCACTGAATTAGTCACCGTGTTTAGTCTGGTAATTAAATCCCAAAAAAATCACAGTACAGCAAATCAAATCACCTATTTTCATAGGCAAAACGAGTAAAAAAAGTAAAAAAAGTAAAACGAGGTAAAACATCATGATGTCAATTGGTTCTGATCGCAGTAATGCAAAGTACTTTCTGGCAACGGGTCTATTTATTTCTGGCGTTATCAATTTGGCTTTTCCTACCTTCTTAGGGGCAGGGGTGGCGATTATGTTTGTCCTCATGTTCATCAACGGTTGGGTGCAGGGCATGGGGTGGCCTGCTTGTGCACGCATTATGACTCACTGGTTTAGTGACAAGGAACGTGGAACTAAAATGGGGATTTGGAATACTGCCCATAATGTTGGTGCAGGATGCTTAGCTATTGCCGTTGTCCCTTTGGGAATTTTTTTATTTGGAAATAACTGGCATGGTCTATTTTACCTTGCAGGGATGCTTTGTATTTTAGTGAGCGTCTTGATTATTTTGTTGGGCGCGGATACCCCACAGTCTGTGGGGCTTCCTCCCATTGAGGAATACAGTCATTGTACGCCTCCTTCTGAAACAAGCGAAATGGCCAAAAATCGTGAGAAAGAGTTAGGAGCCAGAGAGATTTTCTTCCACTATGTGCTTAATAACCCATGGATATGGACGATCGCCATTGCCAATGCCTTTGTTTATTGCGCACGTTACGGACTTCTTAGCTGGTCAGGCTATTATCTTGTGCAGGTGAAGCATATGTCTTTGACGACCGGGCTTCTTGGCTTTGCCTTATTTGAGCTTCCTGCCATTCCAGGAACCATCCTGATTGGTTGGTTGACAGACCGTGTGTTTGGTGGCAGAAGGGCGCCGATGAATGTCATTTGTATGATTTTGTTTATTGCGGTGCTGTTTGTTTATTGGCAAAGCAACACAGCATGGGTATTGCTTACTTCGCTATCGCTAATGGGCGTACTCATTTATGGTCCTGTTGCCCTTATTGGTATTATGGCTTTGGATCTTGCGCCCAAAAAAGCGGCAGGCACTGCAGCTGGGTTCACTGGACTCTTCGGATATTTTGTCGGTACCGTTGGTGCTCAAGCGGTGATTGGATTTATCGCTGCCTGCTATGGCTGGAACCAGGTGTTTATTTTCTTAATTAGCGCCAGTGTTATTGCCCTTATCCTGCTTGCAGCTTGTTGGAATGTACATGAACGAAATCATGGCCATCATGGACATTTAAGGAGGACTCGGTCATGAAAGGGATTCTAAGCACATTATCCTTTAAGTTCTGCACGCTCTTACAGCTACTGGGAGGTGCGCACAGTACAACTTAGACATTCTTCTGGAAATTTGATTCACTCAGTATTCATTGCCACAGGATGGGTATTATGATTCAAGCTGAGAAAGTACCTCCCATAGCTTATATTTTTGTTCAAGCTGAAGTTTTAGGCTTTCAAGGGTTTGCTGCATTTTTTGCATCGACTCTTTAGCCTGTTGGTAAAATGTAGGCTCCGCCATTTGCTGTTGCAATTGCTCAATGTCAACTTCCAGGCGTTCAATTTCATTAGGGAGTTCGACCAATTGCTTTTTTTCGGCAAAGCTAAGTTTCTGTTTTTTCGTTTTTGCTTTCTCGCTGGTGATTTTACTAGCTTTCTCGCTGGGCTGTTTCCCATAAGATACCTGCTTTTGGCGCAACCAGTCATCATAGCCACCAACATATTCGCAAAGCTTAGCATCCTCTTCAAAAACTATTGTGCTCGTGGCGACATTGTTAATAAAACTTCGATCATGACTGACAATCAACACAGTGCCTTGATAATCTAAGATAAGCTCTTCCAAGACTTCTAAGGTTTCGACATCCAGATCATTGGTTGGCTCATCAAGAATCAATAGATTGCTGGGCTTGGCAAAAAGCTTAGCCAATAACAATCGATTACGTTCACCACCCGAGAGCGATGAAGCAGGGCTTTGCATGCGTTTTGGATCGAATAAAAAGTTCTGTAAGTAACCAATAACATGGACCTTTTGACCGTTGATATCCAAATAATCAGAACCTTCAGTGACATTTTCAACCAGTGAAGCTTCTGGATTAATTTGATCTCTTAGCTGATCAAAATACGCAATGTGCAAATTCTCACCATGCTCAATCGAACCCTCTTTTGGTTGAAGCTGCTTTAACAATACCTGAAGCAAAGTACTTTTGCCTGAGCCGTTTTTACCCAAAATGGCAATCTTATCACCGCGCTGAATTTCACAGGAAAAGTGGGTAAAAACGGCGTGTTTATCGTAGTTAAAACTGATGTTTTTTGCTTTGATCACCACCTTGCTTGATTTGCTGCCTTGGGAGACGTTTAGCAGGACAGTGCCTTGTTTCTCGCGGCGCTCTTTACGCTCTTCACGCAGGGCTTTTAATGCACGTACCCGACCTTCATTTCGCGTACGTCTGGCTTTGATGCCCTGGCGAATCCAAGCCTCCTCCTGCTCAAGCTTTTTATCAAAGTGTGCATTTTGAGTTTCCTCTGCCTGCAAATAAGCTTCTTTTTGTTTAAGAAATTTCTCATAATTTCCAGGAAAACTGAGCACCTTCCCGCGATCTAGCTCCATAATGTCTGTGGCAATATTCTGCAAAAACGTGCGATCATGAGTAATAAATAAGATGCTTCCTCTAAATTGTGGTAAAAGGCGCTCTAAAAATTCAATCGATTCAATATCCAGGTGGTTAGTCGGCTCGTCAAGCAAGAGCAGATCAGGAGATTTCGCCAGTGCCTTAGCGAGTAACACACGGCGCTTAAGTCCCCCAGATAACTCGTCAAATAAGGTGCTGCCATCCAGCGATAATTGAGATAACACCTTATCTACCTGTGCTTGAAGATCCCAGGCATGCAGATCGTCAATCTGCCTTTGCAATTGATCCAGCTTGTGTAGATTTTCCTCATTGGCAAGATCGCTTAAGAGCAGTTTTTGATAGTCGATTAACAAAAAGCCCGCGGTGTCAAATCCGGATAAGACAATCTCAAAAACAGAGCCTTTGGTATTTTGCGGCACTTCCTGCTCAAGCCAGGCGATTTTGGCGTTGTCATGCACAATACGCTCGCCATGATCAGGCAATATTTGACCTTGAAGCACTTTAAAAAGGGAAGATTTCCCAGCACCATTGCGACCGATTAAGCAAATACGTTTATTGGCCTCGATATCTAAAGAGACGTTATCAAGCAGCTTATGATGCCCAAAGGCAAGATCAGCATTACGTAAAGAAATGATAGGCATAATAGAGGGGTACTTAACAGGTTACATAATTTTGTTGAGCTCGGCTAAATTGCGCGAGCCTAAGTCGTGTCCAATTTGTGCACCAAGGCGTTTCGCGATAAAGCTTGCTGAAATAATACCGCGTATCATGACTTGCCCTTGTTTGTCGTGCTCCTGCACCAGTAAATGATCAATGTATTTATCGTGCATCAAACGCGCAAGGTGCCCAACCAGAGTATCTTTTAGTACGACATAATCAATGACGGGAAGGTCATTAATTTTGGTCATTAGCATGCCTGAGGTAACCTCTTTAGGATGAACGCCTTCCTTTTGCGCAACTTGCGTGCGATGGATGCCTTGCAGTCTCTTCGCACTAATCAGTCCAGCCACTTCATCATCATTATTGACAACCAACAGCGACCTTACTTCAACCTTTTTCATGAGCTGTAAAGCATCATCTGCCAATGCTTTAAGGTGAACGATATAAGGTTTTGCTGTATGAAAGTCGGTGAAGACATGTAAGGCGGGCGTTTCTAGTGAAATTACATCGATAGTTTCAGGATGATAATAGGGAATACTTGTTTGTGTGCGATGGGTAACGGTTTCAAGCAATTTATATTCTTTAAATGGCATAAATCAGTCCTTGTTGAGTTTGCTGTTGCCAAGTCTAATCGTACTTGTGCCGCTTTGCAAACCGAATAAAGGGATGAGTTTAATAATCCTGGGGCGTATGCAATACATCCCTACGCAATCGGTCACTATGGGCGGGTAGCTGGTGTCTACATACTAACATTGCTTTCTAAGCAGCGCTTCCAATACCACAGGGTGCACATATTCAGAAACTCTCAATGGATCAATTTTAGCAACCTGACGGATCATCGTTGAAGAAAGGCAGGTATATTTTTCATCTGGGGTTAAAAATATGGTTTCAAAGTCTTTATTCAGATGGCGATTGATATTTGCCATCTGGAACTCATAATCAAAATCGGATACAGCACGCAGACCACGAATCACAGCCTGTGCTCCAACTTGTGTAATAAAATCGGCAATCAATCCATCTAAACGTACTACGCTGACATTGTCCATATCCGCTAATACTTCACGCGTAATCTGCACGCGCTCATCTTCACTAAGCAGGGTTGATTTACCACTGGCTGTTGAAATGGCAACGATCACTTCTGAAAACATCCGTCTGGCACGCTTAATCAAATCAATATGACCAAAACTAATGGGATCAAACGTCCCTGGATATACCACCTTGATCACTATATCTCCTTAAAACAGACCTAGTTCCAACTTTGCTTCTTCTGTCATCATGTCAGAATTCCATGGCGGATCAAACACCAACACCACATCTGCTTTATCAACATTAGCAAACTGCTTTAACTTATCTTCAACGTCCTGGACAAGCACGGGACCCATGCCACAGCCTGGAGCTGTCAAGGTCATTTGCACGCCGATGTGATAATTGCCATTCTCTAAACGTGTGGTTGAAATGTCGTAGATTAATCCTAAATCGACGATATTCACAGGAATTTCAGGATCATATACCGTGCGTAGCTGATCCCATACAAGATCAAGATTAACCTCATCCCCTGCTTTTATCCCACTTTTATCACTGGGTAACAAGATGACTTCACGATTGATTGCATCAGCATCCTTGCCATCCAGATATACCAGGTTCCCCATAACATTTAAGGTAAAGCTTGCTCCCATGGCTTGAGTCACCAAGACCTCTTGACCAGGCATTAACGTCATTTTCTCGCCATAAGGGACAGTGGTCACCTCAACCTCACGGCGCAAAATGGCAACATCAGATAGCTTCATTCTTCTAGCCCTTCTTTTTGCACCGTGAAGCTTTCACCGCAACCGCAACGTGCGGACTCATTCGGGTTAGTATAAATAAGTTGAGACAGTCCAAGCTCTTTCCTGACATGGTCGATTTGTAATCCATTGACATACTGGAGAGCCTTAGGATCCACATAAAATAGCAAACCATTCTCATCGATTTTAATAAACCCTTGTGGAATTTCATGCACGGGTTCAACGACATAAGCCAGGCCTGAGCATCCTGTTGTCTTAACACCGATTTTAATCGCAACCCCGCCTGTTTTTTGCAAATGATGTTTAAAGTGTGTGAGAGCCGCTTCGGTAAAAGTCACAGGCTGCTCTGACCATGGATCAAATTTTTCTATCATTTCTATATCCCATTAACCAATAAAACAGCACCAATATAGTATCATTTAAGTCTGCTTTT
The DNA here is from genome assembly GCF_002803295.2 of Caedibacter taeniospiralis. GTDB lineage: Bacteria > Pseudomonadota > Gammaproteobacteria > Francisellales > Francisellaceae > Caedibacter > Caedibacter taeniospiralis. The sequence continues at coordinate 139,776 of NZ_PGGB02000001.1, forward strand.
TTCTAAACTTTCTTAATTCATCAGTACTGATTGGAGCTACCGAGAAAAATCCACTCCCATGACTTCAAGCACTGCCACATGGATAACCCGCAATTGCTTTGGTGTTAATTGAGCCAAAGGCCCATCAATTAGTCGTTTATTGTCAATTGCTCTGATTTGATCAATCAATAAATCTGAGTCTCTTTCTAGCCTATCTTGCTTCTGTAGTCTGATACGTAACGGGTTTGCATCATCAATTAGATTGGTGGTTAAGGGGATAATTAAAGTTGAAGGGTGTTGGACATTCAGCAGTATCTGGCTTTGCAAAATAAGTACTGGTCTTGTTTTAGCTGCTTCTGTCCCTTCAGATGTAGATGGATTTAAATTTGCTAACCAGATTTCACCTGTTTTCATTGTATCATTCAGGGTCACGTTCAATCTCACCAAACTCTGCATTAATTTTCATGCTTTCTCGTCTAACCTTCAGACTTGCTTTTTTTAGTTTTGCTTCATTGATTTGACGCTGCATCTCAACATTCATATATTCTATCGCCTTACGGATATATTCCGTTTGCGATACGTGCAGAAAGTTTGCATTTGACTTAACTGCTTGTAAAAGATGTTCATTCAATCGAACAGATACAACTGATCTCATTATAACCTCCGCAAATGAAGTATATTTTGTAATACGCAACTGAAGTATATAGGTTTATTCAGGTCTGTCAATATACCCATCACAAACCATTTTACACATCAATATTCACAACATTCAGCGCATTGCTTTCAATAAATTCACGCCTTGGTTCAACGTCATCTCCCATCAAGGTCGAAAATAATTCATCTGCTGCAACCGCATCGGCAATGGTTACCTGTAACATCCTGCGTTCCTGTTGATCCATCGTGGTTTCCCACAACTGCTCGGGGTTCATTTCACCCAGACCTTTGTAACGCTGTACATTCTGCCCGCGTTTGGCTTCGGCAATTAACCACTCCATTGCAGGCTCAAAAGCATCGACATATTCTTTTTTGTTTCCGCGCTCAACATACGCATCTTTTGTCAGTAATCCGTTTAACTGTGTGCCAAGCGCAACAAGACCCTGATAATCTTTGCTTTCAAAGAAGCTAAGGTTAAATGTATAGTCGGTGCTAACACCATGCAATAGCCTTGACAGCTTAAGTTTTACCACTTTTTCATCCTCATGAATCGCCGTATGAACTGCAGTCGTATAAAACTCATAACCTGCTGTTTTTTTGTTAAGGTGCTCGGCAAAGCTTTGCCACCACGGCGTAAGTGCTTCTTCACCTGTGGCAACAGGATAAGGAGTGTAGCTGACCAGTGCCTTTAGCGCATTGACAGGATAACGGCGAGAAAGGCTGATCATCTTGGCATTGGTTTTTTGGTATTGCTGATATAAGTTTTCCAATCCCACGCCTGAGATGGGCGGAATGCTCTCACCAGGGTAAAGTGATGCCCCTTCAATACCAATACTTCCAAGATATTCAGCTAAAGCCGCATCATCTTTTAAATACGTCTCCTGTTTACCGCGCTTTACCTTATATAAGGGCGGTTGAGCGATATAGATATAACCACGCTCAATAAGCTCAGGCATCTGGCGATAAAAAAATGTCAAAAGCAAAGTACGAATATGTGAGCCGTCAACATCGGCATCCGTCATAATGATGATATGATGATACCTTGTTTTATTGGGATCATATTCATCGCGACCAATACCGCAACCTAGTGCCTTAATCAAGGTCCCGACTTCCTGGGAGCTTAACATTTTATCAAAGCGCGCCTTTTCCACGTTTAAAATCTTACCCTTTAATGGCAAAATCGCCTGAGTTCTACGATCACGCGCCTGTTTGGCTGAACCACCTGCGGAGTCTCCCTCAACGATGTAGAGCTCTGATAGCGCTGGATCTTTTTCCTGACAATCGGCAAGCTTCCCAGGTAGCCCCGCAATATCCAATGCCCCCTTTCTTCTGGTCATCTCACGGGCCTTTCTTGCGGCCTCTCTGGCACGTGCTGAATCAATGATTTTGCCTGCGATTAACTTTGCTTCATTGGGGTTTTCAAGCAAAAACTCCTGTAACTTCTCGTTCACCAAAGCCTCAACCGCTGCTTTGACTTCAGAAGATACCAGCTTGTCCTTGGTCTGTGATGAAAATTTAGGATCGGGGACTTTAACCGACAGTACTGCAGTCAAGCCCTCACGCGCATCATCGCCTGAGGTGCTGATTTTATGTTTTTTAGCCAGTCCTTCTGATTCTATATAACCGTTTACCGTACGCGTTAATGCTGCTCTAAATCCTGATAAATGCGTACCGCCATCACGCTGTGGAATATTATTGGTAAAACAATAAATGCTTTCCTGATAAGATTCATTCCACTGCATCGCAAGCTCAACGACAACACCATTACGTTCACCGTAAATGTTAATGATATTCTGGTTGAGTGGTGTTTTACTCTTATTCAGATGCTCAACGAAGGCGCTAATCCCGCCTTGATACTGAAAGGTAGCATGCTGATCGTTAATTTTATCAATCAGTTGAATTTTGACCCCGGAATTTAAAAACGACAGCTCACGAATACGCTTTGCTAAAATATCGTAGCTAAACTCAAGAGTGGTAAAAGTTTTAGGTGATGGCTTAAAGCGAATCGTGGTGCCTTGCTTCGCGGTATTACCAACCTCTTTTAACGGTGCTAATGGATCGCCATGTGCGTAAAACTGCTCATATTCCTTACCGTCTTTGTATACGCGCAGCTCCAGGCTTTCGGATAAGGCATTAACCACAGACACCCCAACGCCATGTAAGCCACCTGATACTTTATAGGAATTATCATCAAATTTACCCCCAGCGTGTAACACTGTCATGATTACCTCAGCAGCCGAACGACCTTCCTCAGGGTGAATGTCTACGGGAATCCCTCGCCCATTATCACTGACTGAAACGGAGCCATCGGTGTGCATGGTGACAATAATATCGTCACAATAACCTGCTAACGCCTCATCGATTGAGTTATCAACCACCTCAAACACCATGTGGTGAAGACCTGAGCCATCATCGGTATCCCCAATATACATCCCAGGGCGCTTACGTACCGCCTCAAGCCCTTTTAATACCTTAATATTTGATGAGTCGTAGGTTTTGCTATCGGACATTCAGTCCCTCCACTTTTATTCAAAATAAATCGCCAGGGAGTATAACAAAATTTAGTGCCAAACACCTTAACTTATTGCCAGGTTCCTCGATGAATCATATGTGTCGAAAGAGGTAGCCGTCATGTCCCGATATCATTTAAGAAGTTTATGACTGCAGCCTTAGAACATACCTGGCAATTCGCTGCCCAAATAATTCAGCTGTTCTCTTATCACCAACAGGAGGGGTTACCTCAGGGGAGTCATTTTCCGATTGCGTCATCAACCCTAAAGAGCCACCCATGCGATTTAACGCCTCTAAATGTCCACTGCTATGCTCATGCTGTCCTGAGGTGTTGTCGATACCTAATGACAACCACAGCATTCCATGCTGACAGGCAAATGTACATAACTGCATTAAGACGTTAAATTTATCGCCACTTAATGCCCCTGAATTGGTAAACCCCGCAGCTAATTTATCTTTCCAGCCTTTTTTAAGCCAGACCTTTGAAGCATCATCCATAAATTTTTTAAATTGGTATGGCACAGATCCCATATAAGTTGGGGCACCAAAAACAAGCGCCTCATAATCACTTAGTGCATCCACGTCCTGCAACTCATCCACACTGATTAAACTTGCATACACCTCCGATGATTGATCTATACCCAGTTTGATATGCTCAGCGATTTTTTTCGTATGTCCATAACCGCTGTAATAAACAATTGCCACATTCTTCATGCCTGAAATGAGACTCATTACTTAAGTAAAGTTTCGCCATTGTAGCATGGTGCAAGTCCGATTCAATCACATAAGTCTTAAGATGCCAGGAATACTAAATCTGTTTGCTTTTTCGTGTGGATGCGCCTTTGGCTTAGCCATCCTCTGCTTTGCAGGGTTTACGCTAGATTTTCTTGAAGTATTTGCGACTTAAATCCACACCAAACCATTTTTCCAGCTTCATTTTAAATCGTTGGCGTTTCTCTTTTTTTGTGAGTGTATGATTTGGATTGGCTTTAAACAACCCTTCTTCTTCTGCGAAAAACCCAGCAATAATCTCAGGATGTTCACCTGTGAATCTGGTTAGAATCTGACTGTCAATGTCGCTGTATTTAGAATCAAAGCCTTCTGATTTTCCCCAGTGTTTATTAACCTGACTGATCTTTTTACTCATTGCCGCTTCAGGGCGAACCCAGCCATAATGATAGATATAACTATCAAGAAGTTTTGCCTTTGGATAACGCGCGATGCGATTAGATTTTTCAGGATCAAGTACAAGCCAGTAAAGTCCATCTGGCGCATAACTTCTGACACTGGCTTTGATAATTCTCGGAGCGTAGCGATACCACGTGGGGGATGACAGATAGGTATTGGTGTTGCCATAAAAATGATAATAATGAAAAGCCAAAGCTTCAACTTCTTTATCATCTTGGTAACGATATAAGGCATCCTGTATGACAGACAGATCTTTTTCATGCACAATCTCATCACCCTCGAGATAGAACAGCCAATCTCCCGTGCAGGCGAACTGTGCAATCATTTTTTGCTGAGCGTAGGTATAACCCTTGACCTGCATGTGCTCATTCCACACGGTTTCAATGATCTTAATTTTTGGATTTTCTTTGACTAATTGGTGCAGGAGCGCGGGGCTGTTGTCATGCGACTTACCCAAGGCAATAATAAATTCATCACAAATCGGTAAAATAGATTGAATCGATTGAATATAAGGAAAGCAAAGCTCTTCAGCGTTGCGTAAAAAAGTAAATCCTGATAACTTCATAACACACGACAATTTCTAAGTTTGCTTTAGTCTATACGTAAATTAACAAGGAAATAACGTGATTCTGCAAAAAATTATTCAATCTAAAAAAGATGAACTTAAAAATTTACCCATCATTGATACGCCACTTATGGTGGCGTATTGGCGGGTACCGTGCTTATGCGCAGCAGATAAAGCTGCCTTTTTGCAACAGGCACTGCGGTGAAATGATGTGTATCCCTGTTTGTTCTTTCTCACTAAATGCGCTATAGTGCGCGACAGTAAATTCAATACCGTTTAAGTCTTAAAATTATGGTTCCTGTCATTGCAATTGTTGGTCGACCAAATGTGGGCAAGTCGACACTTTTTAATGCCTTAACGCACACGCGTGATGCGCTTGTATATGATATGCCAGGGGTTACACGTGATCGGCAATATGGTCAGGCGATTTTCGAGGAGCACCCCTATATTGTGATTGATACAGGAGGTCTGTCGGATAATGACACAGGTGTTGATGGCTCCATGGCAAGTCAATCGGTGCTTGCCATTGAAGAAGCTGATTTGGTGTATTTTATGGTTGACGCTAAAGCAGGACTCACCTCGGGAGATCAGTATATTGCTGAGTTACTTAGAACTCGTGGCAAACCCTCGGTGCTCGTTGTCAATAAAACAGATGGCTTACAGGAAGAAGTTGCTGCAGCAGAGTTTTATAGCCTGGGTTTTGATCAGCTGTTTGCCATTGCGGCAAGTCACAGGCGTGGAGTGAGTCACCTGTTATCACAGACGCTGCTGCCATTGTGTGAGCGGGCTTTAAACGACTCAGCTCATGCCGAAGGTGAAGCCAATAAACGTGGTATTCGCTTTGCCTTAATTGGTCGACCCAATGTTGGCAAATCCACCCTCACTAATCGTATGTTAGGTGAGGATCGTGTTGTGGTATATGATCTGCCAGGAACCACGATTGATAGCGTCTACATTCCCTTCTCGCGCAATGATGAAGATTATACCATCATTGATACAGCAGGCATCCGTCGCAAAGGCAAAGTCAGAGAAACACTTGAGAAGTTCTCTGTGGTTAAGACCTTGCAAGCGATTAAAGATGCGAATGTTGTGATTGTTCTTATCGATGCCAAAGAAGGTTTGACCGATCAGGACATGCACCTGATGGGGTTTGCCTTAAATGCAGGGCGTGCCATGGTGATTGCGGTGAACAAATGGGATGGCATGACTCAGAACGATAAGGACAGGCTTAAAGAGGAAATCAACCGTCGTTTAATATTTTTAACAGATTATGTTGATATTCACTTTATTTCCGCCTTACACGGCACCAATGTGGGACATTTGTTTGCCTCACTTAAAAATGCCTACAAAAGTGCGACGAAAAAAATTGCAACTCCAGAGCTTACACAAGTCTTAAAGATGGCGACACAAGATCATGTGCCACCAATGTCAGGTAAATCGCGCATTAAACTGAAATATGCACATATGGGAGGGCACAACCCGCCGATTATTGTGATTCATGGGAATCAGGTCAACAATCTCCCAGGATCGTATAAGCGTTACCTGGAGAAGTTTTTCCGTGAGGCTTTCAAGCTTGTGGGAACGCCGATTAGCTTCGAGTTTAAGCAGTCAGAGAACCGGTATGAGCCAATCAAGCAGAGAAAACTAACACCGCTGCAGCGCTATAAAGACAAGCAGACACAAAAAGAGAAAATGCAGCACAAGCGCTCAGGCAGCAGTAAGAATAATTCAATAAAAAAATAAAATCATGCAGATAAAAGTCAGTAAACGACACCATCTACAAGAAGTAAATATTCAGCTCTCTGGTGCAAAAAATGCCCTGTTACATCTGCTTTTTGCGAGTCTACTAACAGAAGACACAACAACGCTGACTAATGTTCCCTCAAGTTTACGAGATTATCATGCGGTTTGTGATATTTTGCTGGCAATTGGCGCAAGGGTCGACAGCATGGATGGCATCGTGGCGATTACCGCGCCACAAAAAATCAGTCAGATTGATGTTTCCAGTAGTTATACAAGACGAACACGAACCTCATTAATGCTTTTGGGGGCGTTGGCAAAAAAAGTGGGTATATTGAGTATCGGTCATCCAGGAGGTTGTTCTTTCAGTGAGCAAAGACCTTTTGATATCCATCTTCATGGTTTTGAGGCATTGGGTGCCAGAGTGACTTATGATGACTATCACATTACGATTGAGCATATTGTCGATAAAGAGGTTGAGCATACCTTACGCTATCCTTCAGTCGGGGCAAGCATTAACTTAATGCTGTATGCGGTTTTAGGCAGCACAGAAGTAACGCTGCATAATATCGCTCTAGAGCCAGAAGTGATTGAGGTGGCAAGCTTCTTAAACTATGCAGGAGCACAGATTAAAATTGACCACCATCAGCGTATCATGTCCATCAAAGGGGTTGAAAGACTATCAGGTGTTAATTTTCGTGTTATGTATGATCGAATTCAAACGATGACGTATGCTGCGTTAGCCTATTTGCATCAGCTGGATGTATGCGTTGAAGGGGTGAATACTAAAGAATATATTGCCAAGCCGTTACAAGTATTAAAAGAAATGGGGGCAAAGTGGCGTTTTGAACCTGATAAAAACAGGATTTATTTTCAAGGTAGAAAAAGTGTGCTTAAACCTACCCGTATTACTGCCATGCCTTACCCTGAGTTTGCAACAGATTTACAGCCTGTTTTTGCCGTCATGTGTGTTAAAGCGCCAGGGGTTTCTGAAATCACAGATACGGTATATCCTGAGCGCATCAAATATGTGGATGAACTGAGAAAGCTGAATTTTCCGATTGAGTACCATCAAGGAAAAATCCGTATTTTTGGCGGTGAACCCCATACACTGCACGCAGCGACCATGAAGAGTTATGACTTGCGCGCGGGGATGGCGGTTGTCATGGGCGCATCATTATCGGATCAGGTATGTACCATCAGCTCAGCAGAGCAGATTTTCCGTGGCTATGAGAATTTACTTGAGAATATGACCCATTTCATGCACATCAGTATCGACACAGGGGAATGAAAATGTTCTCTTTAAAGTCTTATAATACCTATCAGTTGGAGAGTTTTGCGCGCGATGTTTATTTTCCAACATCCGTTGAGGAAATATTTACCATTTACAAAACACATCCTCGCGTAGCGGTTTTAGGTAATGGGAGTAATATTATCCTTTCTAAGCCTGTTTATGATGAAATTGCATTTATTATTATTAGAGATAATTTTAATAAACTCTACACAACCGATGAAGGGATTTATGCTGAGGCAGGCTGCCTGCTAAAGCCTCTGTCTCTTTACGCCTATGAGTGTGGCTTAAGTGGTGTTGAGACTTTTTTTGATGTGCCCGCAAGCGTTGGTGGAGCGATGGTGATGAATACGGGTGCCTATGGTGATGAAATTTATGATCATGTGCTCTATGTTGATGTGTTGAATCAAAGCACAGGTGAGAAGGTGACATTAGCAAAGAAGCAGATTGATTTTGGTTATCGCTATTCCATGTTCAAAAACTCATGCTTTATCGTTTTAGGCGCATGTTTTCAGTTTCAGCCCAAAGAGAAAACTCAGATAAAAGCTAAAATGGAAGCCATTTTGGCACAACGCCAGGCAAAACTGCCACAAGAACCGAGTGCTGGAAGCGTATTTAAACGTCCGAATTATCCTATTACTGTCGGTGAAATGGTGGAGAAAATAGGTTTAAAAGGCTATCAGATTGGGGGGGCACAGATTTCGCCAAAGCATGGCGGTGTTATTGTCAATGCAGGGAATGCAAGGGGAGAAGATGTGTTAAGCCTGATTGAGCATATTAAGACAGAAGTTCTAGCACATTATCAGGTTGAGCTTGAACTTGAACAAATCATTATTTAGCGTAGATCTTTGCAAACTATTACAAATTTGGAATGCGCCCGTTACACACTCTTGCTGCATGAGTTTTCTAATGCTGGCGAAGTTTCCAGTACGTTTCTACTCACTTTTAAGCGATCTCGCTAATAGTGCATGCGCCGTCGTACGCATGTCTTTGCCTTCATGCAAGATGCCATAGACTGCCTCAATTATGGGCATGGAAACCCGATGCTTTTGTGCGAGCTTATACACGACACGGGTAGAAGCGATGCCTTCAACGACCTGTTGAACCTCCATACAGGCTTCGGTAATACTTCTCCCTTGACCAATCAGCACACCAAAACGGCGATTGCGCGATTGATTGTCGGTACAGGTGAGAAGCAGGTCACCAAGCCCGCTTAGACCATAGAAGGTTTCCAGTTTACCGCCAAGGGTTACCCCAAATTGCGTAAGCTCATTGAGTCCACGTGTTATAAGACCCGCTCTGGCATTGGCGCCAAAGCCTAAACCATCGGATATCCCACAGGCAATTGCTAACGCATTTTTAACGGCACCGCCAATTTCAGCACCAGTTATGTCGGTTGAGGTATAGCAGCGAAAGTTGTCGCTATTAAATAGACTTTGAATGTGCTTGGCATACGTATGGTTTTTGGAGGCAGCAAGTATCGCAGTAGGTAATCCCTTGGCGACCTCTTTGGCAAAACTGGGTCCTGTGATTAAGCCAAAATGGTGTGATTCAAGAATGGCTTCAGCCATTTGATCTAACAGCTGATAGCTGTGGTGACAAAAGCCTTTAGTTGCCGAAATAACGCCTTGCGTGTCATTTAGGTAAGGTTTGAGTGTGTTTAATGTGTCAATAAATCCGCTACTTGGTGTGGCAACGAGTATATCATCGCACTGCTTGATGACGTTTTTCCAGTCTTCAATAGCCGTTAAGTTGGTGAGGAAATCAATCTCAGGTAAATAAGCGTGATTATGTTTATCCTCAATCATTTGCTTATTATGTGCTTGTTTCCATGAATGAAGATAAACCCTGTGCCCCGCGCGCGCGAGCTGCAGTGCCAACGCAGTTCCCCAGGAGCCAGCTCCCATTACCAGAATTTTATTGCTCATCGCACGGGCTTTCCATTTTTTTACAAAGCATGTTAGGCGATTATGCTTGAAATGAAAATAGAAGAGAGTGGCAGAAGCAGGGGAATCTCAGCTATATGCGAGTACTATTGCTTGTACTGGGTTTAGAAAGGTCAATTAAGGGAAAATAAGGGCAATTTGAGCCAACTTCATTGGTTATTCTAACAATCAGAAACCTCGTGGATAGTGCTATTTTTTTTCACAAAGTTTTTGCATTTTTGCTTAAAACAGGTAGGCTTTGCCTTTTGTGACGATAATGTATTTTTTACGTTAAATTTCGCTATGACCATCTTTCTGCCCACTTGCATTAAATTCCCCTCTTTCCAAGAGGGGTGGACGCTTGCCTGACCACTTTGAAGTGGTCAGGCAAGCGGACGGGGTGTTTAAAGTAAAATAGGCGGGAAGATGGTTATAGCCTTAAATTTTGAGGAAAAATGATGTCTGAGTTCTTACAGGCGCTGAATAAACGTCGAACTTTTGCAATTATTTCGCATCCAGATGCGGGGAAAACAACCTTGACGGAAAAAATGCTGCTATTTGGCAATCTGATTCAATTAGCAGGAACGGTTAAGGGCAAAAAATCAGGGCGCCATGCTACCTCCGACTGGATGGAGCTAGAGAAGCAACGCGGCATTTCAGTGACGACTTCGGTGATGCAGTTCCCCTATAATAACTGCATTGTGAATTTATTGGATACCCCAGGGCATGAGGATTTTTCGGAAGACACTTATCGCACTTTAACCGCAGTGGATTCTGCGCTGATGGTCATCGATGGGGTAAAAGGTGTGGAGGATCGTACGATTAAGTTGATGGAGGTCTGCCGTTTAAGAACTACGCCGATCGTCACCTTCATTAATAAATTTGATCGTGATACGCGAGATCCCATGGAGCTTATGGATGAAGTTGAAAATGTGCTGAATATCCAGTGTGCACCGATGACTTGGCCCATTTGCTCAGGAAAGGAGTTTAAAGGGGTTTACCATTTGTATAAAGATGAAATTATCCTGTTTGAAACAGGGCATGGTCACCATATTCATGATTACAAAATTATCAAAGATCTGGGTAATCCTGAGTTAGATCAAAAAATTGGGTATTTGGCTGATGAGCTAAGAGAGCAGATTGAATTGGTCAAAGGAGCAAGTCATACATTTGATCTCGCCAAATATCGACAAGGTGAATTAACCCCAGTATTTTTCGGAACAGCGTTAGCTAATTTCGGGATTAAAGAAATGCTGGATACATTTACTGAATGCGCGCCATCCCCAACACCAAGAGTGACTGATGTGCGCGAGGTGCATGCAGAAGAAGAACTGCTAACTGGCTTTGTATTTAAGATTCAGGCGAACATGGACCCTCAGCACAGAGATCGCATGGCATTTTTTAGGATCTGTTCAGGTAAATATGTCAAGGGGATGAAGCTTCAGCATGTGCGCATCAATAAGCAAGTGCAGATTTCAAATGCCCTAACGTTTATAGCAGGTGAGCGTGAGTCTTTAGAGGAAGCGTATCCTGGAGATATTATTGGCTTGCACAATCACGGTACGATTCAAATTGGTGATACATTTACCCAGGGTGAGGTGCTCAAATTTACCGGGATTCCCAATTTCGCACCTGAGTTGTTTAGGCGTGTGCGTTTAAATGACCCCTTAAAAATGAAGGCGCTACTAAAAGGCTTGATTCAGCTATCAGAAGAGGGCGCAACCCAGGTTTTCAGACCCTTAAACAATAATGATTTGATCCTGGGAGCGATTGGAGTGCTTCAGTTTGATGTGGTTGCCCATAGACTGGAAAATGAATATGGTGTGAAATGCGGCTATGAGCAGGTAAATGTGGTTGCCTCTCGATGGATTGAGTGTAATGACAAAAAGAAGCTCGAGCAATTTAAGCATAAATACGCAGACAACCTGGCGCTTGATGGGAGCGAGCACTTAACCTATTTGGCGACTACACGAGTTAATTTGCAAATGGCAGAGGAGCGCAATGCCGATATTCAATTCTTAGCAACCAGAGAGCATTAAATCAGAAAATCGACGGACCACCAGTTCTATTCAAGGAGGGAGGGAGGAATTTGAGCTGGCAACCCGTCGAAAGGCAACCAAACTATAACTGCCTTTTGGCAAGATAGAAAGATTTTTTTATCAATTGTTATAAAAATTTTAAGCCTTGACCCTATTTCTGCCCGCAAGGGCGTGTTCACGCCCATACGTTTATTCAAATAAAAAGGTGTAGACAAAACTTATAAATTAATGCCACTAATTTATAATTATGTTTGCTCTGGAGCAGGGTGAAATCAAAAGAAGCTGAGTGTATCAATACTTAGATTGATACCATTGGTGCGCGCTTGACGCAGCCAATAATTCGATTTAAAAATATCCGTAGGGACCCCAATTCCTTTCTTATACATATAAGCCAGGTAAATTTGCGCTTCTGGGTAGTCATTTTTCGCTGCCTTTTCTATCCAGTAAAATCCTACAGCAGGATTTGATTGGACGCCAAGACCTTGAAAATACATAAGCCCAAGCTTAAATTGCGCCTCAGCGTATCCTGTAGCGGCGGAGTATTGGATATAGTCAACGGCTGTATTGATATTATAAGTCTTAAGATTGTTAGCCTGTTTCGTGTATTCCACGCCCTTGTTGTAGGCAGCTTCTGGGCTTAAGTCAGTGTAGTTTGTTTTGTTATTTTCATGAGCTTCATGCACTATCCCTTTTGGATTCTTTTGCGAAGCGTCCGTAATGGCAGCATGAGTAGGTGGATAATGAAAAAACACAAACAATAGACCGATGGCAAATAAAATGACAATAAAGATCACCCAGAGTGACCAGTACTTCCTAACAAAATTCATTCGCGCTATCTCCAGACTTCTCACCAAACATTATGCCTTGTTGTGTAAATGCTCACAAGCAAATAGCGTATTTTCAAGCAAGGTTGCGATGGTCATGGGACCAACCCCCCCTGGGACGGGCGTGATATAAGAGGCTTTGGTAAGCGCAGTATCAAAATCAACGTCACCAACGATTCTGCCATCTTCAAGACGGTTAATGCCAACATCGATGACGATGGCGCCTTGTTTAAGCCAGTTGCCTTTGATAAAGTATGGCTTACCGACGGCAGCAACGACAATATCAGCACGGGCTACGTGATCAGAAAGATCCTTCGTGAAACGGTGGCAGGTCGTGACAGTTGAGCCTGCAAGCAGTAACTCCATGAGCATCGGACGCCCAACGATATTTGAGGCGCCAACGATGACTGCGTGCTTTCCTTTAAAAGTGTCAACGACAGACTGAAGGAGCGTCATGATGCCCTTGGGTGTGCAAGGGCGCAGCAATGGATTGCGCTGCATGAGTTTTCCAATGTTATAAGGGTGAAAGCCATCAACGTCCTTATCGGGGCGAATTGCTTCAAGCACTTTTTCCGCATTGATATGCGATGGCAGAGGTAGTTGCACCAGGATTCCATCAATATTTGGATCGTTATTTAATTTAGCAATTAGCATCAATAAATCCTCGTTGCTGGTATCCCTTGTAAGGTCATGGTTTACGGAGAAAAAACCAACATCCTCACAGGCTTTGCGCTTGTTACTCACATAAATTCGTGACGCAGGGTCATCGCCTACGATGATAACAGCAAGTCCTGGAATACGTTTGCCTTGATGTTTAAGCTCATCTACTTGAGCTTTGATTGTTGCTCTAATTTCCTGAGCTTTTTTTTTGCCATCAATGATGTGAGCCATATAGAATATCCCGTTTTCTTTATTTGCGATGCCGCTATCTTAGGTGGTCTATGATAGACAATTGAGGCTTTATTTAAAACAAGATTTATTAAGTTCTTGTATACTGCCAAAAGATCATCTAGTTTAGGCGGTAACGCTGTTAAGCCTTGGTCTCGAATAAATGAAAAAACATATTATTTTTGCTGTTATTACGGTACTACTTACGCTCGTGGTAATTTATTTTTTGTTTCTTGCTTCACGTAAAAAGGAGGTTAGTTTCACCGTTGAGCCTACAGAGGTGAGCGTTGCTAAGGTTGAGCAAAGAAATATTCCCCTGACAGTTAAAGCAACGGGGTTATTGGTTGCACCAAACACCGTCACCTTGCGCGCGCAAATCGCGGGCATTGTCGATAAAATTAATTTTGATAGCGGTCAATATATCAAAGAGGGTGCGCTGCTAATGACGTTGGATGACACTAAACAAATGGCGGATGTAAACTCAAGCCTGGCCAGTTATACAAAAGCCGAAGCACAATATAAACGTACCAATACGCTCTATAAAGACAATCATGCGGTATCGCAAAGTGAGCTCGATAATGCAAAGGCGGACTATATGCAAACAAAGGCGCAGCATGATGCAGCCTTGTATCAGCTGTCAAACACGAAGATAGTTGCGCCCTTTAGTGGCTTTCTAACACTGACGACCCTGGCGAAAGGAAGTTATGTTTCTGCAGGTGATGTTTTTGTTACCTTAGTGGATAAACAGAATCTGCAATTGCAATATGCTTTACCTGAGTCGTATGCAAAGAGTATCAGCCTTGGGCAGGTGGTCAACTTTAGCGTTGATGCTTTTCCAGGGGAGACTTTCCATGCCAAAGTTGATTATATTTCGCCTGACGTCTCAGATGACAATTTGACGTTTACCGTAAGGGCAGCCTATAAAAACGACAAAAACCTGTTGAGCCCAGGAATGAGTCTTTATGTGTCTCAAGTATTAAAGGCAGATAATAAGGTATTAGCTGTGCCAGAAAGCGCCCTAAGTGCGCACAGTGGAGGATTTATTGTTTATACGATTGTTGAAGGAAAAGCAAAGATGGTGCCTGTGCAGATTGGACAAGTCAGCACAGGATACATCAGTATTCTTAGTGGACTATCTGTGGGACAAGAGGTGATTATTTCATCCAAAGGCAATATTTCTGATGGTATTGCCGTCAAAGTGGAGAAGTAAATGAAGCTGCCTGAAATTTGCATTAAACGCCCTGTTTTATCTTTTGTCTTAAATGCCATCCTGGTGCTTTGTGGTCTGCTTAGTTTTAGCTATGTAAAACTGCAATTTGAACCGACGATTTTTAAACCTGTTTTAATGATTCAAACCAACTACCCAGGAGCCAGTGCGGATGTCGTGCAAAAAGATGTCACCCAGCAACTAGTGGCAGCGATTTCTGGGACTGAGAATTTAAGCTATATTGAAGCGACCTCTATGCAAGGTCAAAGTCAAATCAAACTTAATTTTGGTAATATCGATCAGGAGAAATTCATTACCGCGCAATCCGAAGTGATGCGCGATATTGCAGGTATAAATTTGCCCCAAAGTGTGCAAACGCCACAGATTAAACAAAGAGGAAATGGTTCTCAGGTGATGCTCATCGGTTTTCAAGATGCAAATCGATCTACCGAAAGCCTTACCTCATATATCAACGACACGATTACCAAACAGCTGGCACAGATTCCTGGTGTGGGAGATGTTCAGGTATACTCAGAAGGCTCTGCCTTACGCATTGAGCTTGATCCTAAGGCGATGGCAATTTTAAAGATCTCAGCCATTGATGTTGTGAATAAGCTTGAACAACTGAATCGTAACGTCTCAGCAGGTCAGCTTATCACCAATGACAACACCTATACCATCAATGTTGATAGCGCCTTGGACAGCATCAGCAAGTTCAACAATCTGATTATCGCAAAACAGAATGGTAAGCTTATTTATTTGAGGCAAATTGCTAAGATTTATCTTGGTAATTTGTCCTTAGCCAATGGTTCTGTGAGTATTATCGATGGTAAACCAGGTGTGGTGGTCAACGTATCGCAAACCAGTGATGCTAATCCGATTGACGTCGCTGCCGCTGTGTCAAAGGCGGTTACTCAGATGCAAAGATCACTGCCTCCTGGAATGAAGGTCGATGTACTATTTAATATTTCCACATCACTCAAGGCCTCTTTATATGAAGTCATCAAGACAATTATTGAGGCAATCATTTTAGTTTCACTGATTTCCCTATTATTCTTAGGGCGTTTTAGAGCGGCATTGATCCCTATTGTTACCCTGCCTGTGTGTTTAATCGGTGTGTTTGTGATCATCTGGCCGCTTGGGTTTAGTATAAATATGATGACACTTCTTGCCATTGTGCTTGCCGTAGGTTTAGTGGTTGATGATGCGATCGTGGTGCTTGAGAATTGCTATCGCTATATGCAAAAAGGGCATAATGCTTTTAATGCCGCCATTTTAGGCAGTAAAGAAATTGGCTTTGCGATTATTGGGATGACCATCACCCTGGTGGCGGTATATATCCCGATTGCCTTTATGAATGATAAGTCTGCGATTTTCTTTAGAGAGTTTGCTTTTACTCTGGCAGCCAGTGTGCTGATTTCAGGTTTTGTCGCTTTGACCTTATCACCCACCATGTGTGCGCATATGTTAGGAAGCACCAAAGAAAATCGCTATGAGAAATTGATTGCACAAATATTTAATGCTGCCGAGCACACGTATAGAAAATCGCTAGAGTTTATCCTGCAAGTAAGATATTGGGTGGTTGCTATCTTTGCTATTGTGATCATTGCAGGTGTTAGCTTATTTCGCTCAATGCCAACAGCTTTGCAGCCTAATGATACCATTGGTGTGGTAGGGGTGAATATTACAGGGCAAAGCAATGCCAGTTCGGATTTTATTATGCAAAAGCTTGATGAAATTCAAAATAAGATTCCAGGCAAAGTGTTTGCGCATTCTTTTGGTTTTGTGGACACTCAAAGTGGTCAGACATCGGGATATTCAATGAATATTTTAAATGAGAGCGAGGTAACAAATGCTTATAAAATCGCACGTCAGTTAAATGCGATTATTAAGAATACTCAAGGGGTAGAAGGCAGTAGCTGGGTTTTTCCATTGTCTGGACATAACCAGTCAGGAAGTGGCGATGTTCAGCTGTATCTGTTGAGCATGGATGATTATCAAACACTATATAAAAAGGCGGAAAGTTTAGTCAGTGTCATAGAGAAGCTGCCAAGCATATCTTATGCCAGTATTGCAAGTAGCGCTGATAGTGGTCAGTTTGATATGAATATTAACTACACGAATGCAGCTTTATTGGATGTTGATCCTGCGAATATTCAGACGATTTTGAATATTATGTTTGGCGGCTGGCAGCTTAGTCGCGATTATGAAACTGGTGGTGAGAGCTTCCCGATCTTTATTCAGCTTCCTAAAAAAGATCTCAAAAGCTTTGATGTGCTCAATCGCCTATATATCAAAACAGACCCTGGTGGCTGGTTACAGCTTGGGCGACTCGTGCATATTGAGCCTGTGGTTAAAATCCCCTATTTAACGACGTATAACCAGATGCACGCGATGGAGATAGACGTCAATTTGCAACCCAATGGATCATTGGGACAAGTCGTTCAAGAAATTCAGTCAATCAGTCAGCAGCTATTGCCAGGCACCAGTTTGGCGTTTAAGGGGGATGCAAAAGATATGATGGAAGGCAATAACAGTATGGTCATGATCTTTATTGCTGGATTACTGTTTATTTATCTTGTTTTAGCCGCCTTGTTTGAGAGTTTTATTGATCCATTTATCATCTTGCTCACCGTGCCGCTATGTGTGATTGGTGCGCTCTTGGGTTTAAAAATGATCGGAGGAACGCTAAATATTTACACAGATATTGGCTTAATTACTTTAATTGGACTCGTATCTAAGCATGGCGTTTTAATCGTTCAGTTTTCAAATGAGCTGTTGGCAAAAGGGGAGAGTTTAAAGAATGCGGTGATCAAAGGAGCAGCAACGCGCCTAAGACCGATTTTAATGACCTCTGCCACGATGATTCTAGGTGCGATTCCACTACTACTGAGCACGGGAGTGGGGGAGCATGCACGCCAGCAGATTGGAATGGTCATGGTTGCAGGATTGTTGTTAGGTTCACTTTTTTCGTTGTTTATTGTGCCTGTGGCATATCAGCTATTAAAATCAATACGCCAAGGCGGAGCTTGATAGAATTTCCGCCCATTTTTGCAAAGGCGTATGCAATACGCCCCTACGCAATGAGCCATCATGGGCAAAGATATTGAGCGGTGACTGTATTTCCGCCCACCGCCACTCTTGGGCGAATTATTTGCACAAGCCAGATATTGTCATCACACCAAGACGTAAATATTAAGTCCCTTTGGTGCTTCTCAGCACTAATAACTAGCCAACGATCAATGTTTTAAGCTAAACTTTTGCCAGGAAGTCCATCCACTTGCTATATCAATTTAAAAAAGGAGTTTATTCAAATGACTAGACGTATAAGACCAAAAAGAGTATATGCCGCAATATGGATGTTGTACGGAGCAAGCATTTTAGGGCTGTTGGATTTGTTAACCTCATCTACTTTGGTCATGCAGCCGATGCAACATATCTGGCTTGATGTCGTTGCCTATACCGTTCTGATTGTGGTGGCATTTATC
Organism: Caedibacter taeniospiralis; assembly: GCF_002803295.2. Lineage (GTDB taxonomy): Bacteria > Pseudomonadota > Gammaproteobacteria > Francisellales > Francisellaceae > Caedibacter > Caedibacter taeniospiralis. The sequence goes on from NZ_PGGB02000001.1 coordinate 158,075, forward strand.
ATGAGCCTGGGTGTTAAGGTTGCAAAATGGTTGTACGTCCTGTTAGCTGTCATCTGGTATGCGTTATTGATATTCTACTTGCCAGAGCACACAGGGCATCCGCTTAACTTCTGGTTGGTTTTTATTGAAATTATTTTAATCATCGCAGCATTTTATATTTTATATCAGTCAAAGTCAGTGCGGTGGTTTAATAAAGAGCAAAAGACTCAAAAAGCATAAGATAAACACAGTTCAATATAGTACTTCACTCCGTGGGTCATAGCCTCAATGGATAGGTCAAAGTTTGGTTCATGTACCATTGAAGTAAAGCCGCATGCTTCGTTGCGCACACCTAAAAATGCGTAGCATGCAGGAATTTCGTTGGCAAAATATGAGAAATCCTCTGATGCCATCCATGGGATATTGGAACTTAAAGTATTTTTCTGACCGACAGCACGCTGTGCTGCAGCGATTGATTTTTGCGCGCAAAGTGGATTGTTCCTGGTTTCAGGGTAACCTTCAAGGTAATTAATTGCCACTTTCCCTGCATAAGTCCAGGCAACTCCTTGAGCAATTTCATACAGACGTTTTTTTACAAGCATGCGTGCATCCTGGCTTAGATAACGCATGCAGCCTTTAAGATGTGCCTTATCCGCAATAACATTATATGTGCTGCCAACATTAAGGGCAGTAATTGAAACAACGGCAGGATCAAAACTTGAGATATCTATTAATTCAATCTTGCGTTTTCAGTTWTTCTCTTGTCTGAATTTAAACAATTTTTTATGGCTTCTGCCTTTTCTACCTGTTTTCTAATGTAAACTTATTAAGATTTATTCACTCGCTGCGAGCCATGGAGAGCGGAACGCGAGGGCGAGTAGACCCGGGTAGCCTTGCGCTGTTGATCAGCAAGCGACGTGCCGAAGGCGCCAGAGCGAAGTCTGTGAAACAGCTTTTACCCAAGGCGTAGAGTAGAATCGGAGGAGTGTTGTCCGTTCGGAATGAGCGTAGCGAATTTGTGAGGACATGCCGAGGAGGCGGACGGCCCGGGCAAAATTTATAATCAGCAAGCGACGTGCCGAAGGCGCCAGAGCGAAGTCTGTGAAACAGCTTTTACCCAAGGCGTAGAGTAGAATCGGAGGAGTGTTGTCCGTTCGGAATGAGCGTAGCGAATTTGTGAGGACATGCCGAGGAGGCGGACGGCCCGGGCAAAATTTATACCGCCGAGGATAGCCGATTCGATTTTGTGTATGGATATACAAAATCTATCATGAGGCCCGAGGCACCCTATTGAGTTTATTCTCAAAGGACACTCTGTTTGATGCACTTCTTGATAACACTCAACCATTTCCAGGGTCAGCGATCCTCTTGAGTGTTTCTCTTTTAAATATTCAATATCTGACCACCGTGCTTTACGGATGTTCCTGGCAAGGCTTCTTCAGACGGTTGAAATAAAAAGCGAATATTGATTCTAAGCTTATCTTTCATTTGAATCAGTGCGTGCGCAGAGGTTAACACCATCGCACAATGAGCATCATGACCACACATATGCGCTTTGCCATCAATGATTGATTTGTAATCGCAGGTATTCTGCTCATGAATAGGTAGAGCATCCATGTCAGCGCGCAGTGCAATCATTGGGTAATTAGAATCGATGATTAAATCAGCAATCAACCCAGTTCTACCAATATTGCGTTTGACCTCTAGCTTAAGAGCATTAAGTTTGTCGGCGATAAAGTTGGCGGTATTGCCAACATCAAACCCAAGCTCGGGATGGCGATGAATATGTTCGCGAGCTTCACGCAAATATTGCTGATCAATGGTGATTTTTTCTTGTGACTCAAACATTTACGCACTCCTGTTTTTTTAATTGATTCAGCGTTCTGGCAGTGACGATAGAAGCTGTAAGACAGCTAACCAGAATTAATAAAATGGTACTGTTTAAAATTGGCAAGTCGAGTATTCCTGCTTTATAGCCGACCAAAATAATAGCAAGTGTGGCAGCTGCGTGCGAGCTACTTAAGCCAAAAATCAAACAGCCATCCAGTGGGGTGAGCTTGAGTATGCTTTGAGTCAGTTTGGCTGCCAGCCATTTACTTAATAGGGCAACGAAAATTAAGGTGGTTGTAATCATTAAGACGTTATGTAAGTCAAGTAACACATTTAAATCCACAATCATGCCGACGCTGATCAAAAAGACGGGAATAAATAGCGTCTCACCAATAAAGTGAATTTCAGCTTTGAGTCTTTTTTTCTTGGCAACGAAGCGATTAAGGGCAAGACCCGCAAAAAAGGCACCAATAATGCCATCAACGCCAATGATTTCAGCCAGAACGGCTAACAGGAAAACCACCATGAGTACAAAGGTGTAATGAAAACTTTTTTTGCGTGCCAGAAGATAAAAGAAGGTCTTAGCTATGTATGGGACGAGGAGAAATGCAACTAAACTAAAACCGATAAAGCCAAGCAGTAAAGTTGCCAATATTAGCACGCCACTTCCTTCCTGATGAAGACCTGTAACCAGTGCCAGAATTAATAGAACGACGGTATCAGTAATAATTGTCCCACCTATGGCAATAGCTACGGCTTGGCGCTTGGCGTAGCCTTTTTTACTCACCATAGGATAGGCGATTAGCGTATGCGTTGAGAACATGATGGCAATTAAAATCGATGCGCTCATCTCGTAATTAAACAGGTAGTAAAAAACAGGAAAGCCCATGCCAAAAGGAATTAAGAAAGTTAAAGCACCAAAGAGGATGCTTTTTCGCTTTTGCAGCTTAAACTCTTTCATTTCAAGCTCAAGCCCCGCTGAAAACATGATGTACAATAAGCCTGTGGTAGCAAAAATGGTAACTGCCAGATTCTGATTGAGAATATTTAACGCATGCGGTCCGACAATAATACCCGCTACAATTAGTCCAATAATCTTTGGTATTTTACTGTAATGGCAAATCACTTTGGCAGTAAGAATCAGTAAGAGCACAACCAAAAATATGCTAACTGGACTCGTCAATGGTCGCGCAAAAATATGGTTTAAATTAGCTAAGATGTGCATTTTTTCTCCTTTAAGAGCCAAGTACATCAACACCATCTGGAGGGGTGAATTGATATGTATCTGCAGGAATTGGTTTAGTCGAGGTATTGTAAAATTCAATCTGAGTTGATTGCCCGACTTCTGTTTGAATGAGCATCGCGCTTGGTGTGTCATTAACAAAGTCCATATCGATATATTTTATGAGCGACTGGTCTTCCACTTTTGGCGTTAAGCGATAGCGATGACTAGAAAGCTCATCAATGCTAAAAAGCTGACTCAAAACTTTGCTATCCCCCGTTAGCAGCAAAAGATAAGGTGCTTGAGAGATATTTTTAGGCACATCACTGACGGTAACCTGCTCCAGCTCTTCGTCATAGTTCCAAAGCTTTTGCCCGTTGGAAAGCAGCATTTGTTTTTGTGGAACAAGAATTTGCCACTTAAAGAAACTTGGTTTACTCATCCAAAGCTCTCCCGTGCTTATCTCTCTAAACTCCTGCTCAGGATTGACTAAGGTCTGACGAAATTTAGCGTACATGTTTTTAAGCTTGGCAAGTCTGGTGAATAAGGTTTTTTCTGCAGTGGAAAGTCCACGATGGCTGTCGCTTGAAGGTGATTGTGACGTGTCGGCTACTATTGTTTGTTTCACTTCTTTTGCGGCTGCAAAAACTGCACACGGTAAGTTAATACTGATGCACCCAGCGAGCATGAAGGTGTAATTTTTGAGCTTTTTTATCACGATTTTACCTTTTGATTAATACGTCACGCATGCCATTACTTTGCATTTCACTCACAATGCCAGCACTTTCCATTTCTTCGATTAAACGCGCTGAGCGGTTATAGCCAATGCGTAAGCGTCGTTGAATACTGGAGATTGATGCGCGCTGCGTTTCCACGACAATTTTAACGGCCTCATCATATAATGGATCGTTATCTTCACTCTCTGTATCACCTCCTTCACTATCTTCATCACTGGCGGTAATGCTGTCAATATACTCGGGCTCGCCCATTTCTTTCCAGGCGGCGACCACACGGTGTACTTCATCGTCATCGACAAAGGCTCCGTGTACACGCATGGGGACCCCTGTTCCTGGGGGCAAGTAAAGCATATCACCGTGCCCTAAGAGCTGTTCGGCTCCTTGCTGATCCAAAATAGTGCGTGAGTCTATTTTAGAAGAAACCTGAAAAGCGATACGCGTTGGAATATTTGCTTTGATGAGTCCTGTGACAACATCGACAGAGGGACGTTGTGTAGCAAGAATCAAATGGACACCTGCCGCACGCGCTTTTTGTGCTAAGCGCGCAATCAGTTCTTCGACTTTTTTCCCAACGACCATCATCATATCGGCAAACTCATCAGCGATGACGACGATATAGGGTAGTTTTTCTAAAAGAGGGGTTTGTTCCTCATGTCCAGGTCGAAGTTTAAGCCATAGCGGATCTTTCATGGGGTCGCCTGCTTTTTCAGCGGCAAGGATTTTTTCATTTAAGCCTGCAATGTTTCTAACACCTGCAGCCGCCATAAGCTCGTAGCGCCTATCCATTTCTTTGACACACCAGCGAAGTGCGTTCGCTGCCTCATTCATATCGGTAACAACGGGAGTTAATAAATGCGGAATACCTTCATAAATCGATAACTCAAGCATTTTTGGGTCGATCATAATGAGTCTAAGATCATCAGGGGCAGACTTGTAAAGCATGCTGATAATCATGGCATTTACGCCAACGGATTTACCTGAACCTGTGGTTCCTGCGACCAGTAAATGTGGCATTTTAGCAAGGTTTGCTGTTTCTGGAATGCCTGCAATATCAACGCCAAGCCCCATGGTTAAAGGAGAGCTTGAATCAATGAATTTTTTGTGTGAGAGTACTTCTTTTAAGCGTACCATTTCGCGCTTTTGATTCGGTAGTTCAATACCGACATAAGGTTTGCCAGGAATTACCTCGACAACGCGCACACGAGCAGTAGAAAGTGAGCGGGCGAGATCTTGAGCTAAACCGCTTAATTTACTGACTTTGACCCCAGGGGCAAGCTCAAGTTCAAAGCGGGTGATCACAGGACCTGGAAAACTGCCAACGACTTTAACTTGAATGCCAAAATCAGCAAGCTTCTCCTCAACAAGCAGGGCCATTTTCTGTAAAAATTCTTTGGGAACCTGCTCTTTGACCGCATTAGGATCATCAAGGAGTTCAAGGGATGGTAAACCCGTGATTTTGTCTGTTTTATTTTTAATTTTTTTGGTCTTAAGATCTTTGTGAAACTCGGATCTTGATAGTTCAAGCTCTTGTGCTTGTCCTGGTAACTTTCTGGTAGGCGTAAGGATAAGCTCATCATCATAGGGTTCAGATGAGCGTGTTGTATCCTCCCAAGGGCGATTAATCCCAAGGTCGCTACTCTCAAAAAGTGTGCGCTTGTTGTCATCCGCAAGGTCTTGTGCCTGCTTTTTCTCAAGGGCTAATGCTTTTTTTTCTTCTTTAGCAAGGAGTTTTTGTTCTTTGCGTAGCTGTCTTTGTGCTTCTTGTTCTGCCTGATCTATTTTACGTTGAGCGGCTTTTCTTTCTTTTTCTTCTGGAGATGAGGCGAAAAAATCTTTTAGGTTGATCACGATAAAACGGATTAAAGCAGCAAGTAATCTGATCCAAAAACCACCAGAAAACAGTGTAAGCCCTAGTGCAAAAGCGACCGTAAGCATGAGAACGCTCCCTGCGGTACTGAGATAGAATACGGCATACTTCGCCACTTCTTGCCCTAAAATGCCTCCAGCACCTTCAGGCATATAGATAGCGAAAATAGAAAAAGCAATTTGCGCTAAGCCGCTACCAGCGAAAATAAGCAAAATGGCGCCAGCAAAACGCATAAGCATCAGCAATGTGCTGCTTTCGGCAAAGTTCTTCCGCTCAAGAAACAACTGCCATACGCCATAAATGAGTAGAAATGGGATGAGAAAACCAAATACCCCGCAGATCGCCAAAATAATATTGGCAGTATAAGCGCCGACAATTCCTGCATAATTACGGATTTGCGGTTGTGATTGTGCAATGGTCCAACCTGGGTCGTTACTATCATAAGAGAACAGCGACAATAATAAAAACAAGGCGATTGCCCCCATTAATACAAGCCAGGTAACACGCAGGCGATCGACCAGCAGGTGATCGATCTCTTTTTTTGGTTTCGCTTGATTTGCTGTCTGTTTGGCTTTTTTACGGTCATGTTTGGCGTTTGATTTATCTTTACGCATAAGCGCCACAATGATTTCCTCATATTCTTTTGAGAGTAATAACGCTGTCATGATACCAAGGGTGAAACATTGCAGGCAACTCGTTTTGCCAGATTATTGAATCCCTCACTTCGCAGTGCCATCAGGGTAGAGGAGATTTTCAGTAAGTGGGCGGGAATTTCTTTAAGCGGCTAGATCTTATTTTTTGCTTTTTTGCTGCGTAAAAATCAGGTACTGTTATATGTTAGAATAACACAAACCCTGGAAACGCCTCTTATGACATGCAGTTCATTTACAAAACAGCTAGGCTGTATAATGATTGTTACGGGCACTGAAATTGGTGCTGGTATTTTAGCTTTACCCATTATCACCGCAAAATTGGGCTTTTTAGTCAGTAGTGTTGTGATGCTGGTCGCTTGGTGTATCATGACTTATACCGCGTTATTGCTGGCAGATATCGCACTGTCAATGCCAAAAGGATCAAGCTTTGCTTCTATTGCAAAACGTACCTTAGGATTGCCTGGAGTCGTGATCACCTGGGTTTCGTTTTTGCTTTTGATGTATTGCATCAGTGTCGCTTATATTTCGGGTGCTTCTTCCGCATTTAACTCATTGTTGCCAAATATCTCGCAAGGTGCGTGGTCACTTATTTTTGTCCTCGTATTAGGAGCAATCGTTGTTGTTGGAACCTCGGCTGTTGATCTGATCAATCGTGTTCTACTGAGTGTTAAACTGATCTTTTTGGTGCTGGTTTGTCTGGTTTTCCTGAATTATGTTGATGTGGGAAATCTGTTGGTATTGCCTGTGGATCTAATGCCAACTTTGCTTGTCGCAATCCCTGTTATCGTTACCTCATTTACTTCACACATCATTGTCCCCTCCTTAAGCGATTATCTAAACCAGGATGCCAAGAGCTTATTTAGGGTGATTTTTATTGGCAGTATTATTCCCCTTGTCTTGTATTTTTTATGGTTGATTGCAGTACTTGGAGTGTTACCACTTCATGGTTCCATAAGCTTTATGAGCTCCATCTTTGACCATGTAAATATTGAACAGGCCAATGTTGGTAATATCCTGCACGCGCTTAGAGAAAAAATCACCACTTCAACCGCTAACCTCAGCATGAATATTTTTACCGATATTTCCGTCATGACCTCCTACTTGGGCGTAAGTTTAGCGCTCTATCATTTCAACGTAGACAGCTATCGCCTAAATCGCCTACCGACACAGTTCAGGATCCTTGCCGCTATTATTTTAACTTTTATCATTCCTCTCCTGGTTAATCTTATGAATCCTAATTTATTTATCAGTGCCATTGGATATGTCGGTGTTTGTATTGCCGTGCTGCTTCTCATGATGCCTGCTGTGATTGCTTATAAACTCAATAAATCAGGACACAAGTTTCACTATAAAATCAGTCAAATATCACTCTTATGGATGATCTCATTCTTAATCGGCATCGCCATTATTGTGATTCATTTTTCTTCTTGATGTTATTGCATTTGGAATGGACTCCCTTAATATAGGCGGCAATAATAATATTCCCTCCCCATGATTATGCGAATTTCTCGTATCTTTTTCCCTCACATCCTAAACACGCACAAAAGTATTACACTTCCTCCTGAGGCAAGTCATTACTTAATTCGTGTGCTTCGACACAAGCTTAAGCACAAGGTGGTTTTATTCAATAATAGCGATGGTTATGAATACCTAACCACCATAATAGATGCCAACCCTAAGGCAGCATGCCTGGCAATTGATACTTTGACACAAAAACAAAATGAATCACCCATCAATATTCACTTGTTTCAAGCACTCTCCAAAGGGGATAAGCTAGAAACGGTTATTCAAAAGGCTACTGAACTTGGCGTTAATAGCATTACCCCCATCTTCACTCAATATGTTGATTACAAACTTCCAACAGAACGCCTGGAGAATAAATTGGATCATTGGCAAAAAATCGCCATTAGTGCCAGCGAGCAATCAGGTCGCGTGTTTGTACCACAAATCAACCCACCTTTAGAGTTAATAGAAGCGTTAAAGATGGAGGCAGACGTGAAGTTATTTTTAATTCCTCACAGCACAAGCAGTATCAGTCAGTTGCATCAACAATTTCCAGGCGCTCATCACTTTGTGATTTATATTGGACCTGAAGGCGGTTTTAGTGAAGCGGAGGAAAAACTTGCTTTAGACAATCATTGCCACAACATTTGCCTGGGCACAAGAGTCCTAAGAACTGAAACCGCACCTTTAGCGATACTATCTGTTTTGCAAGCATTTTGGGGTGACTATTGAACCTGCTTGAGTATCGGCTTATCCCAGCTTCCTGTCACATCAAAGCTTATTAAACCGATGTTTCTAAATAGGGTATTACCCAAAATTTTTCCTCCAAAATAGGCAGCAACCGCCACCACAGGACCACCAAAAGCGCCAGCAACTGCAGCAGTTGTCCCTGAAAAATGGGGCTGATACTTAATGCGTTGATTGAGTTGTTTGTTGCGTAAGTCGATACGGCCATTAATAACCAAAGCAAAACTTGGAGTGTCAATAATAATCGAAGGCGTACTCGTTGCGATTGCATTCTCAAGCTTGTAAGTTCCTGTCACGCTATTAAACGTCATGCCTCTATACGAAAAATCATCATAGGGCATAAACAAACGCTTAAAGTAAGAGTCTAGGCTCAAAAGCCCGATATATTTTGCGATACCAGAATCAACAGACAACACAACCCCATTGACCATATTTACTGTTGCAATACCTGAAATGTGGCTGCATTGCGGTACAAGCACGGGCCAACTCAATCCCATTTCCACATGACCTGAGCCACCCTTGAGTAAATTGTTATAACCAAAGTTATGTAACATTGCTCCCCAATCTGATGAGAACACATTCGCTTCCACATGACTTCCTGTAGGCGATAGCGTAAGTGCTCCAAACAGCTTGGAATTTTGATCATAAGCCGATAATGCTGGAATCGATAAAACACCTGCTCTAAGCTTCATGGTCATTACAAAGTTAGGGATAGAATACCCACCCAATTGCACGTGTGTCAGTTTTACATTCATATCAGGCACTTTGCGTAAGATATCTGTTTGCAGCAGGTTATTCAACCTCATAGATACATTGTCACTGCCCGCTGTTTCTTGACTTGAACTTAAGGGGAAAAACAGATTTGTACCATCCACTTCCATCGTCTGATTTAAGGAATGGGGTACTTTGATTGTGAGCGACTGGTTTTGATCTGTCTGTACCATTAGTTTTGTATAGCCGTCGGCTATTTCAGTTTTTAAACCAAGCTTATGATATGAGGCTCCAAAAATATCCAGTTCATGAATTGTCACCGCTATTTTGGGCTTAAGCAGGCGATTAAGACGCCTATAAACGCAGCCATAATAATTGGCAGCGACAAGGCACCCATCCGTGTTTTGGATTTCATGTGCAGATGGCATATCTAACTGCACAAATTGTTGCGATTCTTTACCTGGAGCCATAAGGAAGTTTTTTGTATTAACAACGTTCACCAAATTAAGTACAAACTGGCTACTTAGTTTTTGAATATTTCCGTAAACGCTTAATGAACTAATCACTCCATCGCCATCTATGTTAAGCCCTGCAGTTATTTTTGTTTCATGGTTAAAGTCTAACTTACTGTCAATGTGCCAAAGTGATGTGGCTCTTGGTTGTTTATCTTCTTGTGTTTGCTGTAAAGCCCGCTGCCAGGTACTTTTGAAAGACAATGGCATAAGTTCAAACATGGTCTTATTTAGAGGTGCTCCAAGTGTGCTTGAAGCACCTAAAAAATTTGAACTTATCTCAATAGCGCCTTCATTCAGTCCCCCTTTAACAGCAAAACGTACAGGTAATATCCCGCGCACAAGCTGATCAGCGGAAACATCTAGCAAAGAAGTTACGAAGTAAGGTTTAAGTGGCAGAACAATGCCGCCTTGTAGGTCAGTCCGTGGATTATCAAGATTCCCCGCATCAACACTTCCTTTCCCCCAAATCGGTGTGTCAACATCCCACATGGCTGAGAATTGCTTAAGCGTAAAGAGCTGGTTGTTAAAGATAATCTCAGCGTTTACATCATACAAACTCTTGGCTTGCGGTTTTTTGAGGTTAATAACGCCATTTTGGACCGAGACTCTGCCAGACACCTGGTCTTTTTTATCATAATCCCCAAGTGGAATCTGAATATCGAGCTGCACACCGAGAGCTCCCTGATATGTGGCGAAGCGATTTAGCTGGTCAACAAAGTCTTTATAGTTCGTTTGCGCTAAATATTCATAGATATTTTGGCTACTTGTTTGAGCATTTGCCAGGATATTAAGAGCTGAGGGGATATGTGGAGCAATATTATCAATGCTTAAATCGACTCCTGAAATTGGGATGTTGGCTAGCAATCCCTGGGTTACCTTTGCCCTGAGTTGCTCATTATTGAAATGTAAGCTGCCACTGACTTTCTGAGCAATCCCCAAGCCAAAATAAGGTGAAAGACTTGCGTTGTTAATGTTCGCGTCTATTTTAAACGTCCCATTATGAGCTGGATAAGGAATTTCACGTGCCATCCCCTGGATTTGAAAAGTTGCATCGAGGTCTTGTGCTTGATATAAACACTTCATAAGCCACTCATACAACGAGGTTGGAATGCCTTTTTTAGGTAAAAAAGACTGATACTCTGTCGTTAGCTTATGCCCCTGTAGTTTGCCTAAAATATCAAGCGTAAAATCCATGGGGTTTGAAAGTGGAACACTCACTTTGCCCATCGCAGAAAAGTTGATGTTGTCACTTTTTAGTTGTAGATTTGTAACCGAAAAACCAAGACTTGTCGTATCTTTAGTTATATCGATTTCACCCTTGAGTGAGAATTCTGGCCACGCTTGACTAAAAATTTGATTTTTAGCCATTTTAAAAGAGGGTGAATTCAGGTCAAGTTTCACATGATTTTTCTGCCACCAGAGTTCGCCACTTAAACCCTTGAAATCAAAACTTTGATCGCTTTGAGCAATCCCAAGCTCATTAAAATTAGCCATCAGTTGCACACCTTCTAAATCGGGTTCCTGCAGATCAAAGACAAAATGCACATCGCTAAGCACGCCTGCTAGAGTAATATTTTTGCGCCAACTGCTTGATTCAAGCTGTATTAGATCTGAAAAATCTGCGAGATTCAAATAAGGAAGATTCATAATCAGGCGGTGCTGGTCTAAGGAGAATAACGCCGATCTAAAAGTATAACGCTTATGCTGAGCAACAAATGATAATGGATTTGCACCTAAGACAAATTTGTCCTGATAGCGAAATAAATGCAAATTAAACACGACATTATTAAATGTAGACTCATTGAGTAAGCTCGTTTTGAGCTCTGCTTGCGATAGCTCCCCCGTAATCGTAATAGAATCCAATCTGTTGATGTCGCTTTCTATCGAGAAGGATAACTGTTGATCCATCAGTGGTTTGAGATTGACATAACCTGTCAGCTCATTGATTAAATTCACCAACACATTTTCGTTATCATGCAGGGTTCCATCAAAGTAATATTGATTTTCTCTCTTCTCAATTGTTGATTCGAGATTAATTTTGCCGTTTTCACCGTGCCTCATCTTCAGTTCTTGCGGCTGAATGGCTAGGCTTAGTATGCCTTTGGCACCATTGCTTTGATGATACTTAGCATTAACACTGGCACGCCATGAAGTTGTGTTATCCTCAGAGCATATGAGCACTTGCATGTTATCCAAAACTAACTGATTCTGCTGCAATAGATATTCTAAAACCTTAGACCATCTGCCACCAACTTCATCTATTTCCTTCACTGAAAGCGATTGTAAAAATTGATAATCTAATTTACCTTCTTTAGGATATACGGTTAAAACAGGTTGCTCTACTACTACAGACTGGGTAACAAACTTCCACTCATTCAACGATGCCCAAGCATTGACGTGAATAACCATCTTGGGAATATTTAATGAAAACCCCTGATCCTTAACTTTGATTTGACTAACCTCTATCACAGGGTTAACTCCACGCCAACTGGCATATTCAATTTGCAGAGAAACTTTGGAACCCGTGGCTGAGGATAGCACATCTTCGATTGAGCTTTGATAAGCTGGTAACAGCCTCAATAACGCGTAGCCAAGCAAACAGACAGTGATAAGAAAAGTAACAAAAACCGAACCAAACCATAAAATAAATACTCTTCTTTTCATAAATCGCTGCTCTTTAAAATGACATTTATATCAAGACAATATCATATATTTCTTGAGCATAACTTAACTCAAGCTGGAGTTTAATAGGTTTACTGATAATAATCTCTAGTTCACCCAAACCAAAAGACTCATCATTCTGCAATGCCTCAATGATCGCGCTTGATGCAACGATTAAAAAACCATTGCTTTGATAAGCATTAGCCTCTCGAGTGATTTCTCTAAAAATTTCATAACAAATCGTTTGCACTGATTTAATACGCCCCTTACCCTGACACATGGGGCACGGTTCACACAAAAACTGTGCCAGACTCTCTTGAGTGCGCTTACGCGTCATTTCAACAAGACCAAGCTCAGAGAGTTGGGAAAAAGTAGTGCGAGCATAATCGAGCTCTAAGACTTTTTCTAAAGCTTCAAGCACTTGTGCCTTGTGTTCCTCGTCCGACATATCGATGAAGTCTATGATGATGATCCCGCCAAGATTTCGTAATCTCAGGTGTCTGGCAATAACTCGCACGGCTTCCAGGTTGGTTTTAAAGATTGTTTCCTCTAAGTTCACCATGCCAACATAACCACCAGTGTTGACATCAATTGTTGTCATCGCCTCTGTTTGATCAATAATAATATAACCGCCAGACTTCAATGACACTTTTCTTTCCAAAGCGCGTGATAGCTCTTCCTCAACACCATACATGTCAAAAATAGGCGTATCCGAACGATAAAGTTCCAGTTTCTCACGCACGCCAGGAACAAATTTGTCACTGAATCGGCACAACTCACTATACATATCAATATTATCAACGCGAATGCGTTCAACTTTGTCGTTTGCAAAGTCTCTTAAAGCGCGCATGACGAGACTCAAATCTTGATATACAACCCCTGGTTTAGTGACGGTACTTGCAGAATCAAGTACGTCTTGCCAGAGGTTTTGCAGGAAATTAATGTCTTTTCTTAATTTTTCCGCGGACAATCCTTCTGCAACGGTTCTGATAATAAATCCTCGTGGATGCTCAGCCCCAATCGCTTCTTTCATGACTTGCTGCAAACGATTTCGCTCCTCTTCTGACTCAATGCGCAAAGAAATACCGATGTGATCCAAGTCAGGCATATGTACCAAATAGCGTGATGCGAGGGACAGATGTGCACTTAAACGCGCACCCTTACTCCCTAACGGATCCTTTAATACCTGAACCAGAATGCTTTGTCCTTCTCTGAGCCAATGGCGAACATCAGCTTCTTTACTGTTAAGATCAATTCCTGCACTTTCATCTGATGCAATCGGCATCACGTCTGATACATGGAGAAAGCCAGAGCGCTCCAATCCTATATCAACAAATGCCGCTTGCATACCAGGCAGCACTCGAATGATTTTTCCCTTGTAGATGTTACCGACAATTCCCCGTTGGTTCTCTCGCTCAATATGCACTTCCTGCAAGACGCCGTTCTCAATCACGGCAACCCGCTTTTCATGTGCGGCTATATTCATTAAAATTTCTGCTTTTACCATTTTAGGCAACTACCATGACCCAAATCTTTTATTCCAGCTTATTCTACTGAATTTCATTTGTAGCAGTAGTTTTTTTTAGGTTTTTCTCACTCATAGATGGCAACCATACATAAACACACACAATATATATCCTATTGACCATACTCGTACTGTGTTAAATGCCAGCAATGTTATGCAACCCTTAATAATTTAAACTACGCGCCACCCTCTGCTGATACCGCTCCTGGCGCTTTGTCTTATCCTGCACTTTGCCAGCAAGCTGACCGCATGCGGCATCGATATCATCACCTCTGGTTTTTCTTATCGTTGCAACAAACCCAGCCTCGATCAAATATTGCTGAAAGCGGTGGATGCGATTATTGCTCGGTTTCTTGTATGGCGTGCCAGGATAAGGGTTAAACGGAATAAGGTTGATCTTAGCGGGAACCTGTTTTGACTTTAATAGCGTTACTAGCTCTTTTGCATGCTCTAGCTCATCATTGACATGCTCCATGAGCGTATATTCAAAGGTGATTTCCTTGTGCGGACCTCTTTGCGCATATAATTTGCAGGCATCCATCAACTGATCAATATTATATTTCCTATTAATTGGAACCAATACATTTCTAAGCTCATTATTGGCAGCATGCAATGATACTGCCAATGACACATCTGATTGTTCCAATAAATCATAGATGCGCGGCACGACTCCTGAGGTACTTAAGGTTACTCGACGTTTGGATAATCCATAAGCCAGGTCATCCATCATGATATCCATCGCTTTCACTACCGCATCAAAGTTCATTAAGGGCTCACCCATCCCCATCATTACGACATTAGTAATTTGTCGATCATGCTCACTGCCTTGTTTTGAAAGTGCACGCACTGCTGTCCATAGTTGTCCAATGATTTCGGCAACACTCAAATTGCGATTAAAGCCCTGCTTGCCTGTTGAGCAAAAACTACAGTTTAAGCTACAACCAACCTGAGAAGATACACATAATGTCCCGCGAGAATCTTCAGGGATATAAACGGTCTCAACCAGGTTCCCTCCGACATCAATAAGCCATTTGTGTGTACCATCGCTGGATGGCTTGTCAAGTACCACTTTGGGGGTAACTACTTCCGCAAGCGCTATGAGTTTTTGGCGCAAATTCTTGCTCAGATCACTCATTTGTTCAAAAGAGGTCACTCCTTTTTGATGTATCCATTTAAACACCTGCTTTGCATGAAATGACTTCTCGCTGATGCTGGTAAAGTAGTCTTGCATATCTTGTTGACAAAAATTCATTAAATTCGTTTTTATTTGATCTTCAATCACTGGCTGCTGCATTATCGATTACTCTATCTGGCTAACGGTAAAATCAGGGTGGACGCTCTACAACTTGGGCATTATACACGTGATTACTTTGCGTTCAATTGTTTTTATTAACTGGAGTTACCTACTTTTACTGGACTACCCCAGTTATTAATTTCACTCCCGCTAAGCGCAGCTAGGCTATGCAGACCCTCCTATAAAGGCGTAGGTAGAAGATGGTGCAACTTAATTCTTCATTTGTACGGATAGGCTTTGCTTCTAGACTACTCTAAACGGTGATTTTTATTGATTTGCGCGATAATTTTGTCTTCTTCTTTCCAGCGGGCGATAAGCGCACGGCGATCTTTAGCCAAATAGCTATACACCACGGGCACAACAAATAGAGTAAACATGGTGCCAATCGTCATCCCAGAAGCAATAACAATACCGATAGATTGGCGACTCACGGCTCCAGCTCCAGTTGCGATTACCAAAGGAATCACCCCGACAACCATGGCGGCGGTGGTCATCAAAATGGGACGCAAACGCAACGCGGCTGATTTTAATATGGCGTCAACTTTGCTGTAACCTTCTTCTTGCAATTTATTGGCAAATTCGGTCAGTAAAATACCATGCTTACTAATCAAACCAATAAGCGTAATTAGACCCACTTGGGTATAGATATTAATGGAAGCATAACCTAAGTTAAATAACTGACCAATATAAAGTGGAATCAGGGCACCACAAATTGACATTGGCACACTGATAAGAATAATCAGTGGATCTCTAAAGCTTTCAAATTGTGCCGCTAACATTAAGAAAATGACAATCAAAGCAAATGCAAAGGCAATGCCCATTTGATTTGTATTTTCCAGGTATTGGCGCGCGGAACCCGAGTAATCATGGATGTAGCCTTGCGGTAACTCAGTTTTTGCTAAGCTTTCCATGTAGTCAATTGCCTGACCTTGACTCACGCCTGGAGTTGTCACACCACTGATTGTTGCTGAGTTTAACTGTTGAAATCTATTTAAACTCAGTGGCACGCTTTGGGTTTCAAAATTCACAATCGCTGATAATGGAATCAGTTTACCGCTTGCAGTAGTGATGCGAATTTGTCCTAATTGTTCTTTAGTCAGTTTCATGCTGTCTAGAAGCTCAGGAATCACCTGATAGCTATAGCCTAGCATGCTAAAGTAGTTCACATATCCGCCTGAATAAGCATATCCTAAGGCTTGAGCAGTTTGCTGCATGTTGATGCCTAAGGAGGCAGCTTTTTCACGATCGATTTGGACGATCATTTGTGGATTATCGAATTGTAAATCGCTCTGGGCAAAGACGAACAAACCGCTAGACATCATTTTCTGAATGACATCATTTGCAAGCGCATAAATGCCAGGATAGCTATTAACCGATTGAATCACAAATTGCATGGCTGGACCAAAGGAAATTCCTGGAAGGGAAGGCATTTCAAAGGTGTAAATTTGTGAGCCTGCTACATTATTAACCAGATTTTGCAGTATTGGCTTGATTTGCATTTGTGTTTCTTTGCGCTCACTCCATGGCTTTAATACCACCCCACCAAAGCTGCTATTGCTTTGTGGGTAACCATTCACCACAAAAGTAGAGTCAACCCCTGGCAGGCTTTGCATGTCTTTGTAAAGTGCTGGCGCAAAAGTATTAAGATAATGGATGTTAGCAGGAGAAGGGGCTGTGCCTTGAATTCCAATAAATGCCTGATCTTCCGTTGGTGCTAACTCAGATTTTGTACCCGCAAACAAGAAGTAACAGCTGATAAGCACTACTGCGCCAAATAGGATGACAACAATACGGACACTTATGACTAAGCGTAGTGCGCGCTCATAGGCATTTTTCAGTTTCTCAAAAATTGAGTCAATAAACTTAACGGTTTTTGCCTCAGTAATCGATTTAGACAGCACTTTGGAGCACAGCATGGGTGAGAACGTATAAGCGACAATCCCTGAGATGACAACGGCGCCTGCTAAAGAGTAGGCAAATTCAGTAAATAAGATCCCCGTGAGTCCACCCATCATGCCGATCGGTAAGTACACCGCAACAAGGGTTAAGGTCATCAAAATCACGGGATTGGCAATCTCTCTGGCGCCTTGGATAGCTGCTTCAAGAGGTGTTGCCCCTTCTTCGACATGGCGATAAATATTTTCTAAAACGACAATAGCATCATCGACCACCAGCCCAATTGCCAGCACCATAGATAATAGGGTTAAGAGGTTAATCGAAAAGCCCATTAAAAACATCAGTAAAAACGAGCCAATCATCGATAGCGGGATGGCGACAACAGGGATGATGACCGATCTAAACGAGCCAATAAATAGGAATAAGACAATCGTTACAATAATAACGGCTTCAATAAGTGTTTTGACCACATCTTCAATCGAAGCTTTAATGTAGGTCGTGTTGTTGTAGACAATATTCATATTCAGACCCGTTGGAAGCGTTAGCTGAATATTAGGCAACTCTTTCATGATGTGATCAACCACGGTCAGGACATTGGCGTCAGAAGCGGTAACAACGCCCGCAAAGACTCCATATTTTCCGTTAAAGCTGACATTAGCAGTATAGCTTTGCGCGCCTAATTCTACGGTGGCAACATCACCTAGCCGAACGAGATTCCCGCTTTCATTTTTAACAACCAGTTGCTTATAAGTTTGTGCATCTTCTAAATTGGTGGAGGGGTTTAGGGTGATATTAAAATAAGGACCTTTGATCTGACCGCCTGCGGCGATTAAACTATTGGCTTGAAGGGCGCTCGCGATGTCTTGCGGCGTGACGTTAAAGCGTGCCATTTTGTCATAATTCAACCAAATGCGCATGGCATAGTCTTTCTCACCCCAGATAATAATATTGGAGATTCCTCCTAAGGATTGTAACTTTGGTGTGAGCTGATTCTTAATATAAGCGGTGATTTCCTGCTCGTTAAGCACATCACTGGTAAACCCAAGGATAAGTGAAGGGAAAGAGTTGCCCGATTGCATATTAATGGCTGGCGATTGCGCGCCAGAGGGCATCTGGTTTTGTACGGCATTAACTTTTTGTACAACCTGACTTAATACATTATTGGGATCAGCGCCCAGTTTGACATTGATCGTCAGAGTACTCAATCCAAGCACGCTTTGAGATGTCATATAGTCAATACCATCTGCGGCCCCCACAGACTGCTCCAAAGGAGTAGTGATGAAGCCTTGAATAACCTCAGGATTAGCACCTGGGTAGGCAGTAGTAACAGTGATTGTGGCGTTATTCATATAAGGATATTGACGCACCTGTAAGGTGAATGCCGTGCCAATGCCCGCAACCAGAATGAGTAAACTGATGACCGTAGACAGAACAGGTCTTTTTATAAAGATATCAATAAAGTGCATATGCCTGTTCCCTATGGGTTATTCTTGAAATTAAAGTCGTTATTGATAGTCACACTGCCACCATTATGCAGCTTGTTCTGACCTGAAGTTACTACGATATCATTCGCTTTAATGCCCTCAACAATCACCTTGTTATCGTTTGTCATCGTTGTTTTAACCGGCATTTGTTTGGCTGTATATTGTTGCTTGCCCGTTGAAATCATCTCAGCATGACCATCTTTCATTTCACTATATTCAGCTATTACAGGCTTTCCCTCTTGATAGTCTGGTTGAAGAACATAGACTGTTTCGCCATAAAGTGTGTAGCTTACCGCATTTCTGGGAATAATGATGGTATTCTCTATAGGCGGTAAAATAAGGCTGACATCGAGGAACATTCCAGGATAAATCATGTGTGCCTGGTCTTTGTTGTCATAGGTTGCCTGGACGTTAATCGCGCGATTATTGCTGGTAATTTCTGAATTTATCGCTGTGATTTTAGCTTTAAAAGTAACTCCAGGGTAAGTGTCGCTGGTAAATTCAATTTCACCGCTAACTTTCACATCGCTTAAGTTATTTTGGGTAATAGTGAAGTTAATATAGATAGGGGAAATTTCAGTTAAAGTTGCGGCATTACTCCCTGCGCTAAAGTATTGTCCCAGACTAATATTTCTTAATCCAATTTTGCCATCAAAGGGTGCTTTGACAATGTGATAATTAATGTTTGCCTGGATAGATTCAACATTGGCAAGATTAGCCTCGTATTGCGCTTTTGATTGATCGGCTGTTTGTTGAGATACGGCTTGTTGCTTTAAGAGATCAAGATCGCGCTGATAGGTGATCTTGGCAAGTGATAGATTAGCTTCTGCCTGTTTTAATTGAGCTTGGAGCTGTTGTGTGTCTAATGTGAATAAAACTTCGCCTTTTTTCACCATCTGTCCTGCTTCAAAAGAAATTGACGAAACCAAACCCGTAGCTTGTGCCGTAACGCTGACATTTTGAATTGCAACGGCCTCACCGATGGTTTTGACACTTGGATACCACGTTTCAGCACTTGCTTTACTCGCGGTGACTTCAGGGGGTTGCATTTTCCATGTTGCCATCGCCGCAGCTTTTTTACCGTTGACAAAACCAGTAAAGCCAAAGATGCCGCCAAAAATAACAATGAGTATGGCAACGACGATGATAAAAGCTTTGACCAGCTTTTTCTTGGGTGCTTTTAGAGAGAGTTCTGTCATGATGGATCCTTTAATTTTCGTTTTTTCTAAGATGATTGGAGGCGTTATAAAATAAAAATTGCCAAAAATGTAGCACACAAAGGGTGGTAAAGACAATAAAACTATAGGCGGCCATACTTAAACCAAAGAGCTGCCAGTCAACCTGTGAACAATCAGGACCGCTCATAAAAAGCGATTTAAGGAAATCAAGAAAGGGCAGATTTTGAAATAAGCTGTCAATACCTGCCTTGCAGCTGCCTGCATATTGGCTGGCATGGATTTGCATCCAAACTTGTTTTAAGGCGATCAGGGCTCCCAGTATAGCAACAACGCCGATAACAAAACTATAAATTCGCACGCCAGTGGTGTGAGGTTTATGGATAAGCGCGATCAAAGCAAAAACCGTGATAAGTAAAATGGCAAATTGCTGCAATAAACACATGGGGCATGGCTTTAAGCCTGTCAGTTCAAAGTAAATGATTCCACCAATCACCAGAAGACCAATGATAAAGGTCTTAATATATAATTGTGGGCTTTTAAATCCGTGCATTGAGCGTCCCTTAGTGTTGAATTGTTTTTGCTGCCATTATAAATAAAAAAGCTGTGAAGTCATTAGCTTCCACCGCAGATGCTATATATACCCATCGCAAATCATTCCACCCGACCACGCTCTCTGGAGTGTGCAGGTATGGGTGCTAGTGACTAGCCTTAGTGAACAGGGATAGTATTATTATCGGCAGGGCTTGGGATGGTTTGCATTTTAAATGATAATGCCAGGCAAACACAAAATAAGGCAATAATAAGAATGAAAATCTTCTGGTAAATATCGGCTGGATATTGGTGAGCATGTTGCATCTCTGGTGTACTGGTGATGTGAATAAGTATCCCAACGATTTGAATGCTAATGGCGCCAAGCAGTACTGAGAACATATTAGTAATTCCAAGAGAGATGCCTGAGAAATGCCGTGGCACAAGCAAAGCCGAACGGTTATACGATGGGATAATGCCTGCGTTACAAATTCCATAGCAAAAATAAACCATTTGCAACTCAAACGTTGATAAACCAGGAACATATATGATGATAATCATAAAAATAAGGCAAAAAAGCGCCGATAAACGCATGAGATAAAGTGCATTACAAAGGCTGTTTAGAAAACCAAATAACGGGCAACCAAATACCATACCAATAAAAATTAGGCTTGTAGTAAAAGCCGCATCAGCGTGTGTCAAGCCGCGAAAGCTCTCCGTAAATGACGCTCCCCACATTTCAGCAAATACCGTTGTCGGACCATACAGGCAACCAATGAAAATGCAATTTGCCCATAACCCTTTGTTGCGTAGAATTTCTTTGACTCCGTGTAAAATTAAAGAGGGGGTTTGCTGGGCGCTGTGCAAGTGATGTGCTTTGATATATCGACTAAGCCATAGCATCAAAAAACCAATGACAAAAAACAGCCCTGCAAAACTTAACATGGCAAAACTCACGCCAACCTGGTCAACATAAAGACTCATCGGAGCCTCTCCTACAGCAGCCCCAAGCATACCCATCGCTTGGGTAATCCCCGTTAGCATGGCAAAAATATTTGGAGTAAAAAAATTGATGGCAAGGCGCAGGGTTCCCACAAACGCAAACGCGCCACAAAATCCCATCAGCATGCGGGCGACAATGGCAAGTGTCAAGCTATGCGCTAAGGCAAATATGATGCAGGCAATCCCAGTTAAGAAGGCGGCAAACATCATCACTTTTTTGGGTCCAAACTTATCAGTGATCATCCCAACCGGAATTTGCATCAGGATATAAGGGTAATAAAAAAAGGCGGATAAAGCCCCAAGACCTACAGCAGTGATAGAAAATCTATCGGAAAGTTCGGGTAGCATAACGCTCGGGGAGACGCGCAAAAAATATTCACAGAAGAAGAAAAATGCGCCTAAAAACCAGATAAAGAGTGCCAGATGTGTTTTATTAGTCGTTTTCAAAATCATAGCCATTTTCATTGAGCGAAGGCGTATTATGGGGTTAGTATAAATGGATTGCAAAGAAAAATTGGCTTAGACAAAATTTTGCCGCAGTCTTCCTGCCTTCGTGGGAATGACAGCGTATCGGTGTGAGTGATAGGTGTCCGTCACACTGACGACTCACACTTGGTGATCGGAGGAAACATAGTCACCGCTCTTGTTTTATATAAGTTGCCCAACGTCGCTCGTGTTTTAATGAGGTGACCCTAGGTGGGTTAGTGCTTTCAAACCGTAAATAATTTAAACGAGCTGTTTTTCAAGCTTATCCAGCGTCATTTTCAGATCATACAGTATGGTCATTGCCTCAATTGGGGTGAGCTGATTTGGATCAAGTGCTTTAAGTTTTTCAATCAGAGACTGATAATGACCTGTGTCATTATGATCATCACTTACGGCAGTAAAATCCAGGCTTTGTTGAATCGGCGCATAAGGATCACTATCACGTGCCTCTAAACGTTTTAAAATCTTTTTAGCATTGCTTAAGACATCTTGTGGCACGCCTGCAAGTTTTGCTACCTGGATGCCATAACTTTTTGCAGCAGCGCCTGGTTTGGCATGATGCAAGAAGATGATATTATCTTTATGTTCAGTGGCTTCAAAGTGGATGTTTTCAAGATTTGAATATTGCGCAGCAAGATGTGTCAGCTCAAAATAATGCGTCGCAAATAAGGTATAGGCTTCAATCTTCAAAAGCTTTTCCGCGCACGCCATAGCAAGGGCTAAGCCATCAAAGGTGCTCGTTCCTCTGCCGATTTCATCCATAAGCACCAGGCTCTTAGCGGTGGCATGTCGCAAAATATGCGCGCACTCGGTCATTTCCACCATAAAGGTTGAGCGACCTGAGCTTATATCATCAGAGGCGCCGATGCGCGTATAAATGGCGTCAACCTCGCCGATTAGGGCTTCTTTGGCAGGAACAAATGAACCGATATGGGTGAGAAAAACAATGTGGGCAATTTGACGCATATACGTTGATTTTCCGCCCATATTGGGACCGGTAATAATTTGTAGATGCTTGCTATCATTAAGTACGCTATCGTTGGCGATAAAGGGTTGTTTGGACAGCGCTTCAATCACTAAATGGCGACCTTGATCAATATGGATGACTTTATCTTTGGTAAGTCTGGGGCAATGTAGTTTCAAGGTGATGGCGCGTTCAGCCAAATTAGTCAGCACGTCGATTTCGGCGATCGCTTTCGCGGTTTGTTGCAGTTGGGTATAAAAGCTTAAAATCTTTTCCAGAATTTTTTGATATAGATCTTTTTCATAGGCTAATGCCTTTTCGGCACTGCTTAGGATTTTATCTTCAAAGGATTTTAACTCTGGCGTGATATAACGTTCGGCATTTTTAAGTGTCTGGCGACGCGCGTAATCCACAGGCAGCTCAAACGTATGAGCTTTCGAGATTTCAATATAAAATCCATGGACTTTGTTGTAGTTCACTTTAAGGCTGTTAATGCCTGTTCTTTGGCGCTCCTGCTGTTCAAGTCTGATCAGATAATCTCCCGCGTTTTGGCTAATGTTTCTAAGCTCATCAAGTGCTTGATCAAAGCCTTCCTTGATCACCCCGCCATCTCGAATGGTAATCGGAGGTTCATCAACTATTGCAACGGATAATAAATCGACAATTTCAGGCAAGAGACTCAAGTGATGTGCATGTTGTCGAAGTTGTTCATTTTGCTGTCTTGTTTCAACAACGTTTTTCAAGTGAGGTAAGAGCTGTAACGTCTGACGTAATGCGATCAGATCCTTAGGCTTAGCGCTATTAAGCGCAATGCGTGAGGCAATGCGCTCAATATCCTGAGTTTGTTTTAAATGATGCTGGATCTCAGTGATGGCAGATTGTGCCATTAAATCGCGTATTGCATCCTGGCGCATGCGCAATAAAGCATGATCCTTAATCGGTGATTTAAACCACTGTTTCAATAAGCGGTGCCCTAGTGCACTTTGACATTGATTCAGTATGGCAAAAAGCGTATGGTTTTGTTTGCCTGCAAGGCTTGTCTCAATCTCAAGGTTTTTTCGACTGGCTGCATCGATACTTAGTAGAGATTCAACTGCTTCAATGGAAATATTATGTAAGTGCCTGAGTGTTGCTTTTTGTGTATTCTCCAAATAGGTTAATAAGGCACCTGCGGCAGATAATGCCAATGGTTTTTTGTTCAGCTCATCATTTAGTACGCCACAGCCAAAGTAGTGCTGGATTAATTTTTTGGCACTCATCAGCTGAAATTCCCATTCAGGACGCTGTTGAATTGTAATACTTTCATGGCTTAGGCTTGATTTAATATCGCTGTCCTTTGTGTCACAAACGATCAATTCTTTGGCTTTCAAACGATGGATCTGATCGATAAGTGTATTGTCTTGTCGGTTCAGTTCCAGTACGCGAAGCTCACCTTGGGTAAACTCCAGGTAGGCAATGCCAACGCGTGTTTTACTTTCAAAGACGGACATTAAAATGTTGCTGTCATGACTGTCAGTAAAGTTCTCTTCGGTGACGGTTGCAGGGGTGATGACTCTCACGACTTCGCGCGCCACCGGACCTTTATTATCCACATCACCTACTTGCTCACAGATCGCGACACTTAATCCTTGCCTGACTAAGCGTGATAAATAGTTCTCCGCAGCGTGATAGGGAACCCCTGCCATGGCAATGGGTTCTCCATTAGATTTCCCCCGACTTGTCAGACTGATATCCAGGAGTTTTGCCGCTTGGTGTGCGTCGTCATAAAAGAGTTCATAAAAATCCCCCATGCGATAAAACAAAAGCGTATCAGGATAGTCAGCTTTAATGTTTAAATATTGTTGCATCATTGGGGTGTGGGAGACAGCTGTAGACATGTGAGCATTCAGATTGGCAATTGTAAGTGCTCACCATTGTACACGATCAATGAACAAGTTTTAAGAGGAGTTCTTGAGCTTTGAGAGCCGTGGGCTTTGCGTGCAGCAGGGGGCATGTGAAGCGGACGGGGTGATCTTCACAATAATAGAGTGTGTAACTCCAGTAAATTAAGGAAGACTTCTTTTCGCTTCGCCAGTATACAACTGGCGTGGACGACCAATTTTCATTTGAGGATCATTGTACATTTCAAGATATTGAGTGATCCAGCCTGAAGTACGGGCTAGAGCGAAGATAGGTGTGTACATGTAGGTTGGAACGTTTAGCGCCTTTAAGACAATTCCAGAGTAGAAGTCAACATTAGGGAAAAGCTTTCTCTCAATAAAATACTGATCGTTCAAAGCGATTTGTTCAAGTTTTTTGGCGATGTGAAGCAGTGGATTATTGCTGTCGCCCATTTGATTCAAAATACTTTCACAAGCTTTTTTCATCGCGGTAGCACGTGGATCGGTGTTTTTGTACACGCGATGCCCAAAGCCCATGAGTCTAAATGGATCATCTTTGTCTTTGGCGCGGGAGATGAACGTATCGATATTGCGAACATCACCAATTTGCTCAAGCATTTTCACAACTGCTTCATTGGCGCCCCCGTGTGCAGCCCCCCATAGAGCTGCAATGCCTGCAACCATAGCCGCATAGGGATCTGTGCCAGTGGACCCGGCTAATCGCACGGTAGATGTGGAGGCATTTTGCTCGTGATCAGCATGCAGGATGAAAATGGTATCCATGGCGCGTGCAGCAAGTGGATCAGGTTGATAATTTTCACTGTCTGCAAACATCATGTACAAGAAGTTTTCAGCATAGGATAACGACTTTTTAGGTGCTACAAATGGTAGACCGTTGTGGTGGCGGTAGGTCATGGCAACCAAAGTCGGGATGCGTGCAATAATCTTCTCTGCCATCCTGATTTGTTGGACAGAATCTTTCTTATTCTTCATTGTTTTGTGATTTTCACCAGACATGACGCTTACTGCTGCCATCAATGGCGCCATTGGGTGTGTCTCCTGTGGGAAGGCCTGGATCACTTCCTCAATATGAGGACAAGCAGGCATCAGCCCAAGAATGGTATTGTTAAAACTTTCGATTTCCTCACTGTCAGGAAGTTTGTCATTTAACAATGCGTAGCACAGATTCATATAATCGGATTTCCCCACCCACTCTTCAATCGGATAACCACGGTGCAATAGCACGCCTTGCTCACCATCGATGTAGGTGATTTTTGACCAGCAGGCCGCGGTTGATAGAAACCCGGGGTCATATGTGAATAGACCTTCTTTAACTAAAGACGATACATCAACGGTTTGTTGACCAAGTACTGGGGTGTGGATGGGGAGTTCCAGGGATAAATTTTTATGTGGAATGCTTAAAATTGCGGCTTTTGGCATATGAATCTCCATGTTTTGTGAGTCCCTGCTTAACTTGGTGCCATTAAGGCTTAAAGCGTATTTGGTCTATGCAGGTAAGTGAATTTATGGGCATATTTAAGCTTATATACCCAGGGTTGTCAAACAAAGACAGCCGAAGAGTTATGAAGTGTTAGATGACTTTTTAATGTGTTGATTTAAGTAGTGCAATAGTGTCAATAAAGCGGTTGCACGGATATAACTCATTAATAAAAGCGTATGATTCCAGAATAAAAGCGTATGATTCCAGTAAATAACTGGGTAAAGTATTTTGGGGTTAGCTATACAGCGCATGTAAGGGTGGGTAAGCGCTGCTATTTCGAAAATAAATTGGCGTCGATGTCATTCGCTGCAGCGATGACCTTAAGGCGGCGCAGAGCGTCAACCTGGATCTGACGAACACGTTCGCGAGTTAAACCAATTTGGACCCCTGTTTCCTCTAAGGTCAGAATGTCATGACCCCGTAATCCAAAACGCATAGATAGCACTGAGCGTTGGTTATCACTTAACTCATCAAGCCAGCGATCAATAAACTGAGCAGCCTTTTGATGCAAGTGAATCTCCTCGGGGTCGCCTGTTTGCTCATCAGCAATGGTTTCTATCATACTGCGGTTAGAATCATCATAAGCATCATCCAAAGAGTCCATGGGAACCGTGGCATTTAAAATTTTACGAATATCTTCAACAGGGCGGTCGATAAACTCAGCAATTTCTTCAGGTGACGGTTCATGATTGAGCAGTTTTGTTAGCTCTGTTGCCGCGCGTAGATAAACATTTAGTTCTTTCAATATATGCACGGGGACACGGATAGTGCGCTGATGATTTAATAATGCGCGCTCAATGTTTTGTCGTATCCACCAGGTGGCATAAGTTGAGAATCGCCAGCCAAGCTCAGGATCAAACTTTTCGACTGCGCGGATAAGTCCAAGGTTACCTTCAGCTATTAAATCCAGAAAGCTTAAGCTGTTACCTCGAGGTTTATAGCGTTTGGCAATTTTGACAACCAGGCGGAGGTTGCTTTCTATCATGATATTTTTAGCCTTAGCATCACCTTTTTGCACAAGTTTTGCATAGTAGATCTCTTCATCTTTTGTCAATAAGGGTCTAAAGCCAATGTCAAAAAGATACATCCGGGTGGCATCATTATCAACAAGTGAGAAATCCTGGCTATCAGCATCCTGAGTGATAAAAGCAGTGCTGTCATCCTCTGTGGTGGCATCCAGGTTATTTTCGTCATCACAAACGAAGTCATTGTCCTCTTCAGCTTCGGTATACTTATCTTCAAGTGTTTCTGCAATGATGTGTGGCTTTTTTTCGGGCTTGCCATGGCTGATTGGTTGTAACATGTCTTGTCTCCTTGTGTTTGCTCCTAAAGCATTTAAGTTTAAAGGGCAATGTGAGTGGCTTGCGCTGATATGATTGTTTTGGCGCTACCGTTATTCACATTGTGCTTGTCCTGTATTATTGCAGTAACCGTTAACAACCGAAATAGCTAAAGTGATGATTTTGCTGTGGGTGATGTCACTGATTATTATCAGATGTTCTTGTAGCTGGTTTGGGGAATTATCCTAGCTTAAGTGGAGGTATGATGACAAGCATGATAGTCAAATTCCGTATTTCCAGGATTAACCATAGTCGCCATGGTTAATTTGTATTCATGTGTGATTTGCAATAGACTATGCGAGATTTACTATAACCCGAAATTAGCCCTTAGCGTGAAATTATGGAAACGACGAATTACTTTAGCTTTCTTAATAACAGGCTGTCGATTCAAAAATTTTTGAGTATTTGTCTTATTTTGTTGATTAGCTGCTCAATTTTCATTTTAGGTGTTTTTAACTATTACCAGATGCGCCAACAGAATGAGGATCTGTTCAGAATGCAGATGATCAATAGCGCCAATGCGATCGATGCTTTATTGTCTGCAGCACTAAAAGATAACTCAAAACGTCAGCTTGGCGATCTTTTAGAGTCAAACTCATTGGCGATGCTAGAGAATATCGCGGGAAATTTAAAGCCAAAGGTAGCACAGTTTGACAATGTTTATAAAGATTCGTTCGCGTTTCAAGTCTATGACCGACGCAGTGGTGATTTGATTTTACATTCGACAGGATCTCCGAATGTATCGACTTTCCAAAAAGGTGAATCAGACAGTTTTCAAACGGCGAAACTGAAAACCTCACAGGGTACGCAGCTATGGAATATGTTTGGCACCAATAGTCGTTACCAGCCCTATCGCATTGTTGTTTTGGTGAGCTCGGACTTTAAGCATCAAATGTTTTTAAATCTTTTTCGTAGTGCGTTATGGGATTTGGTCACTCTGTACATATTCCTGCTGTTTTCAGTTTTTATTGTTGTGCGCCTGGCCCTAAGACCACTATCAGACTATTAGGCGCGCGATTGCGGTTAAGGACCCAAGAAAGTTGGAGCCGATCGCAATTAAAACTGCGCCACCTGAGGTAATTCCGTTATTAAATCAGTTGAATATTTTATTTCAGAAATTCAGCAAAGTGCTTGAGCGTGAAAAACGTTTCGCAGGGGATGCTGCGCATGAGTTGAAAACGCCGCTTGCGGCATTAAAAATGCAGGCTGAAGTTGCGTTGAATCTCAATGACATGGATGAGATTAAAAAGAGGATCTCAAATATTATTGCTGGTGCTGATCGGTATTTCTATATCATTGATCAGTTGTTAATATTAAGTCGCTTGGAGCCTGAGCAGAGTTTACAAGATAAAACGTGTGTCAATTTAAACTTGATTGCAGAAAACCAATTGGCTGATTTGCGCTTTTGGCTCTGGCAAAAGGAATTGATCTGCAATTTATGCCAAGTAAGCTCATGGCAAAGGTTTATGCCAGTGAGACTTTAATGAATATATTGTTTAGAAATCTTATTGATAATGCCATACGTTACACACGCGAAAATGGTCAGGTGATTTTATATAGTTATGTCACTAAAACAGATGTGCTATTTGAAGTGGTTGATAATGGAATTGGAATTGAAGTTGATAAGCAGAAAAGGATTTTTGATCGTTTTTATCGCGAGGCAGGTACTGGGCAGGTGGGTAGTGGACTTGGGCTTTCCATTGTGAAAGAAATTGTCAGGTTGCACGATGGCTTTGTTGATGCCAGAACCTCGGAGGGTGGGCAGGGATTGACCATCGATCTTAGGTTTCCGCTAATGAAGTCCTAATTTTTAAAATCGGGGTTGAGCTCAGTGTCAGTAGGATTAAGCTCAGGAACTATTTCCTTCTTACGTGACTATTATGGATATATATCGTAATGGTATTTGAGGAGAAGGGTTCATCGCTTGCAGTGGTTCCATGCAGGCTTATTTTGTTTTCCCCAGGAGGCGGGCGGGGAATGTTCCATGTATCGTTTTGATAAACGGCATTGGCTGCTTTATCATTTGCAAAGACCATAACCTTTGCTTTCGGGGATAAGGCAGGTGACGTTGTAATAGGAATTAGGGGGTTAAACGTATGAATGTGCGTATTGTTCGCTGGTGAGGTGATTGTATTTGCAAGTGTTTTGGGCGGGACTTGAGTTTTTTTTGCTGTATCTGATGTGTTGGTATGCTTGATTAGGGTTTGAGCTTTCGGTGAGCTCTCAACCTTCTTACTGGGTGTTTGGGTGATGACGTTCATGGTTTCTGTGGAGGTGATTGTCTCATGCCTACCATCCGCTGGGGGGATGTTAGAGATGATGATGTTCCCTTCCTGAGTGCACTGAAAGCTGTGCGAAACTAGTGGGTTAAAATCCCACCGATGCAATTTCAGATTCGGCATCGTAGCTATGGCAAGAATGTGTGAGGTGACTCTAGCATTGAAACGTTGCCGACTAACGTGGCTCTTGACCTAGACAATGGGCGCGAGCAATTAACCAGACCGTAACGAAAGTGAATCCTCGTTAAGTGTCGTCAATGTCAGCCAGTCAAGTATGCTAGGAGAGACTGGTGTAGGGTGGTTCCGTCGAGCTTTTAGAACGGGAGCGAAGACTGATATTTAAATACGGATTAATCTGAATATGAAGTATTTAAGGGAACTCGGCATATAGGGAGTGGTATGGTTAAGAATAGCTTTGCATGGAACAGTGGAGACCTTACCTTGTGATTGACTAACTCACTTTCTAATCTGCTATATAAGGTGTGCACCGAAGTTAGCGGAAAAGCAAGGATAAGGAGTCGGAGGGGAGCATAGTACCATCGACTGCAAAGACAACAAAACTCTGCATAGGGAAGGCTCCCTACTTAAGACATGTTTAATAAGTAAGAGGTATTAAGTGATTGCGAAAGCTATAAACACTCCTGAAAAGATACGAGTATTACAGATTAAACTATACCGATCAGCCAAGCCCTAACAAAGGCAGTGCAGGTGTTGATAGACAGACTATTCAATACATAGAGGAAGAGTTAGGTATTTTCAATCTACTTGAAAATATTCATTTGCAGTTGAAGTCTAAGAAATATAGACCTCAGCCAGTAAAAAGGGTATTTATACCGAAAACTGATGGCAAAATGAGACCTTTAGGAATCCCCACAGTAAGGGATAGAATCGTACAAGCGGCTATGAAAATAGTTATTGAGCCAATATTTGAAGCCAAATTCAAAGACTTCTCATATGGGTTTAGACCAAGACGTAGTTGCAAAGATGCGATATTGGAGATCAGAAAGTATATTAACTTTGGGTGCCGTCATGTTGTTGATGCTGATATTAAAGGTTACTTCGACAATATTGATCACGATAAATTGATTAAATCAGTTAAAACCTCAATATCAGATAGATCGATTATTAAGTTAATAGAGCTATGGCTTAAGTGTGGAGTTATGGAAGACCTAAACTTCAAAAAGCAAATAACTGGAACGCCACAAGGTGGTGTTATATCACCATTATTAGCTAACATATACCTACACTGGCTAGATAATCACTGGGAGAAAGCTGAATTAAATAAGCGCCGGTCAAGTGATGCGCATCTAATAAGATATGCCGATGATTTTGTAATTTTATGCAAAAGGAATCCAGAAATATATTTGGAGAAGGCTAAGCGAGTTTTAACTAAGCTTGGTTTACAATTGCATGAAGATAAAACAAAGATAGTAAATTTAAACAATGACGAGAGCTTTGATTTTCTAGGCTTCACGTTTAGATATGAATTCAATCGTCAAGTTAAGGTCAACCCTAAAAAGACCGTATTTTACTATCCATCCAAAAAGTCTATGAAATCCATAAGAGCAAAGTTAAAAGAGGTGATTTCCAAATCACAACACTGTGACTTAACGTGGTTATGCAAGGAGAAACTTAACCCTATTCTCAGAGGATGGTGCAATTATTTTATACATGGAAATTCGAGAAAGGAAATCATGAAAGTAGATCGATATTGTACTAAAACATTATGTATTATGCTTAAGAAAAAGCACGCTAAACATAGCAAGGGATGGAGAGACCATCCACCC
>NZ_PGGB02000002.1:0-37245 GCF_002803295.2 Caedibacter taeniospiralis
ATTGTATTGAATATAAACAAATATAAATAGGAGAAACAGAAATGTCTACTCGACAAAGTTTAAATTATGCAGGTGCCCCAATGGTGTCTTTCCCTTGGGGGTACACAAAAGAGCGTGCCAAGCATTATCTGTACAGTGAGGCGATTTACACCGAGCCGACCTATATTTGGGTTCTTACGATTAACAAAGGGAAATATCCTGGTTTTGAAGAGCTGGAAGGAGGTGAAGTCTGCATTCCACAAGGTTATGGTGCTTTTGGTGAAATGCAGGCAATGCTCAATCAAAAAAAAGTGACACGAATAACAGCACTAACGATGCAGGATTGTTTTAACCAGCTAAAGAATAATCGTGTTGTGGCAGTGTATGCAAGCGAAGATGCGACTGACAACATCGCCCATATAACAGGTGGTGAGACACTTTTTACCAGGGCATTTATAGCTGATATGCTTACCTATTATCTGATTGCGGGTAAAAATCAGCCATACTCAGGACAGTTGATCAAATCCTTTAACAAAGGCTTGAAACAATTTAAATTTAACCCTGCTAACGATTGCTGATTTGGCTTAGGGTGAATATGGGGCATTTATCAATATCTGCTAAATCACAATTGTGAAGCAGTATTTTTTTATGCTAAGGTTGGGCTTGATAAGTGTGTGCAAAATTTTGTTGTGAAGCCATCGCGACAAGATAAGCAATCCACTATAATGCCTAACCACAATAAGCTACCGAAAGTGGCATATTACAAATTGGAGTTACGCACTTTTGCATTTTTGAACACCCTGCCTCGCAAGCCTGACCACTCCAGCGTGGTCAGGCTTGCGAGGCACCCCTCTTGGAAAGAGGGGAATTTTTCCGACAAATTGTTGCTAGATCCCCCTCTTTTCAAGAGGGGGGGTGAAAAGCGCCCGAAAGAAGCAAACAGTTTTGCTTCTTTAGCTTTGAACGCCACAAGCTCTGCGCGTGTGGCTGACGGGTCTGACCACTCCAGAGTGGTCAGACGGGGTGTTTTCTAAACTACAAAGTTTGTGAGAGTGCGCAACCCCAGTTACAAAGGTTAAAACCAAGCGAAATCAATAGGAATTACATTTACATGAAAAAAAATGAGTTCTTGCGAAATGCACTATTCTGGGGGCTAATTGCTGTCGGGTTAGTGTTTATTTTTAGCAATATGAGCACAAAAATAGAACCGTCAGCGATGATGAAATACTCGAATTTTGTACGGCAATTAAATAGTGGCAATATTCAATCGGTAACTGTGGATGGGCGAACGTTTACAGGAACAACAGATGCAGGTGAGAAATTTACAACCTATGCTCCACTTTTAGATCAAGGCATAGTTGACCAAATGCTGACTAAAAATACGGAAGTTTCGGCTAAGGCACCGGAGAAGCCAAGTTTATTACTGGCGTTTTTATTTAACTGGCTGCCGCTATTATTGATTGCAGGCTTCTTTATTTTTCTAATGATGCGTGCAGGTGGCGGTAGAGGTGGTGCTTTCTCTTTTGGCAAAAGCAAGGCCAAGTTATTGGGTGAGGATCAAATTAAGGTTACGCTTGCGGATGTGGCAGGTGTCGATGAAGCTAAGGAAGAGGTGGGTGAAATCGTTGATTTTCTTAAAAACCCCGCTAAATACGAAAAAATCGGCGGAAAAATTCCAAAGGGCGTGCTCATGGTAGGTCCCCCTGGGACGGGTAAGACGCTGTTGGCGCGAGCGATTGCAGGTGAGGCAAAAGTGCCTTTTTTCTCCATTTCGGGTTCTGATTTTGTTGAGATGTTTGTGGGCGTTGGGGCATCACGTGTCAGAGATATGTTTGAACAAGCGAAGCGTCGAGCACCTTGTATTATCTTTATTGATGAAATTGATGCCGTTGGGCGCCACCGCGGTGCGGGTCTAGGTGGTGGGCATGATGAGCGTGAGCAAACCTTAAACCAGATGCTGGTTGAGATGGATGGCTTTGCCGACAATGAAGGTGTTATTGTTATTGCGGCAACTAATCGCCCCGATGTGCTGGATCCTGCACTTTTGCGTCCAGGACGTTTTGATAGACAAGTAACGGTTGGTCTTCCAAGTGTTAAAGGTCGTGAACAGATTTTAAAAGTTCACATGCGTAAGATTGCCGTGGCAGATGAGGTTAGAGTGGATTGGATTGCGCGAGGCACCCCAGGATTCTCAGGAGCAGAGCTTGCCAATTTAGTGAATGAAGCCGCATTGTTTGCTGCAAGAGTGAATAGAGAAATCGTTGGCATGGAAGAGTTTGAAAAAGCCAAAGATAAAATTTTAATGGGTGCTGAGCGTCGCTCAATGGCGATGACGGATGAGCAGAAGCGTCTCACAGCCTACCACGAAGCAGGGCACGCGATCGTTGGGCGGCTGGTACCTGATCATGATCCTGTATATAAGGTGAGCATTATTCCAAGAGGACGCGCCTTAGGAGTCACAATGTACTTACCAGATGGTGATCAAGTCAGCCAATCACGTGAGCAGCTGCTAAGCCGTTTATCGAGTATTTTTGGCGGTCGCATCGCAGAAGTGCTTATTTTCGGTTATGACAAGGTGACTACTGGGGCATCAAATGATATTCAGGTAGCAACCAGCATTGCCAGAAGCATGGTTACCAAGTGGGGGCTGTCTGACAAAATGGGACCAATTTTGTTTGATGAGGATGATCAGCAGCCATTTTTAGGGCAGAGCATGGGTAAAACTCCTAAGCATTTCTCTGATAAAACTGCGGTGGATATTGATAGCGAAGTACGGCGTTTAATCGATGAAAATTACAAAAGAGCTGAAAAGATTCTAAAAGAGAATATGGACATTCTGCATGCTATGGCTGAAGCGTTAATGAAGTATGAAACGATAGACTCAATGCAGGTCGATGACCTGATGGCGCGTCGCGAGGTCAGGGAGCCTGGTGATTGGGGTGATAGTTATATCCCCAAGGA
This sequence comes from Caedibacter taeniospiralis, assembly GCF_002803295.2. Taxonomy (GTDB): domain Bacteria; phylum Pseudomonadota; class Gammaproteobacteria; order Francisellales; family Francisellaceae; genus Caedibacter; species Caedibacter taeniospiralis. The sequence continues at coordinate 2,941 of NZ_PGGB02000002.1, forward strand.
GGAAAAAGAAGGAAACTCAAAATCCGTGTCTAAAAACGTCAGTCAGCCAGGTTAAAAGAAGCTGGTGCCATATAACTACTATAACTACCACCTGATGAAAAAAGGAGTGCGCAATGGAGTTAATTCAAGTGAGTTCCCAACTCATTGAGGATTTGTCTTCTATGAGTGAAAGCACCTTTTTTTCTAAACCAAAGCGCTTCATTAATGTCTTCGACAGTTGTGGCGTGCTCAATAATCTGGTGATCTTTGATTTTACCCTGCCGATAAAACCATTCAGCGACGGCACTCCAGCGCCATAAAGGACTCTTGTTATGTATTTTCAAAATCGGTTTGGGAAAATCGTTATTACCTCTTTTGCCCAATATATAGAGAGATAGTGCCTGCTTACTCAGTGACACCCTGTCGGCAATATCGGATGAGCTTACAAGATGCTCTGGTGCAACACTGGTGACTGACGCATTTATGTTCGCTGATTCAATATCTTTAATGGCTGAGATAATAGCTTGTTCAAAGTCATCACCCTCTCTGTCAAAATCCAAGTATACGGTACCGTTTTTAAAATTGATTATAGCGTCATCACAACCTGCTTCAAACAGTGAATCCTCCAAATTTGGGGTGTTTAGATCAACATTTTGAAGAATAAGTGTAAATTGCTGCGTTTTACTCATTTCTATCTCCTTGGTGTTCGCAATTATCAACGACTCGTTTAATTTGTTTCGCGTGATTCTCAGTACTGCGCGGCGTTGACCATATACTGACTGAATGACCATCTCGATCTTCAAATGGGCATAGTAATCGACCCCAGGCATGAGCAGAATTTCCGCTGGATTGGTAACGGTAACGCCATCCTTTTGCTTCAGCGTATTTGATAGCTTTCTCAATGTCTTTATTTGGGTGCTTGGGTCGCATACAGCTTCTTAACCACGATTAATTATGTTGGATTATAGACTGGTGTTGACTTATGTCAACAATAAGGGGTGGGTTTAAGCAAATTTTCCCTTGAAATATATTTTTTAACTCCCACTTGCTTGCGGTTGAATTTTGAATTAAACGCAAATCTAAATAGGAGCTAATATGTCTGAAAAACAAGTTTATGATTTTCAAACCGAGGTGAAACAACTGCTGCACCTTGTCATCCATTCACTGTATTCAAACCGTGAAATTTTCTTAAGAGAGCTGATTTCTAATGCCTCAGATGCGGCAGAGAAACTGCGTTTTGAAGCATTGAGTAATGCTGACATTTTTGAGAACGATGCAGATCTGAAAGTACGCATTTCTTTCGATAAGGATGCAAAAACCATCACAATTTCAGACAACGGTATCGGTATGACGCGTGATGAGGCGATTGAACATTTAGGGACGATTGCAAAATCAGGAACTAAAAAATTCTTAGAAGCGCTAAGTGGTGATCAAAGCAAAGACTCGCAGCTGATTGGTCAGTTTGGCGTTGGCTTTTATTCATCTTATATTGTGGCAGACAAAGTCACAGTGAATACACGTAAGGCAGGAGCTGCGGCATCCCAGGGTGTTCGTTGGGAATCAAAAGCGGATGCCTCGTTCACAGTCGAAGATATTACTAAGGAAAGCCGTGGCACTGAGATTATTCTCCATTTAAAGGATGAGGAAAAGGACTTATTAGATGACTGGAAATTGCGTCAAATCGTTAAAAAATATTCCGATCATATTTCTCTGCCAATTCAAATGTTGAAGACGGAATATGATGAAGAGGGTAATGCAAAGGAAACTCAGGAATGGGAAACCATCAATAAAGCCAAAGCCTTGTGGACACGTTCAAAAGCGGATATTACGGATGATGAGTATAAAGAGTTTTATAAACATATTTCGCATGATTTTACCGATCCATTAACCTGGTCACACAATAAAGTTGAAGGCAATTTAGAGTATACAAGCCTGTTGTATTTGCCTGAGCGCGCGCCTTTTGATCTATGGGATCGTGAGCGTAAATCGGGTTTGCAGCTTTATGTGCAGCGTGTATTTATCATGGAAAACGAACATTTATTGCCGTCCTATTTGCGTTTTGTTAAAGGAGTGATTGATTCTAATGACTTACCTTTAAACATTTCACGTGAAATTTTACAGCACAATAAAGTGATTGATAAAATCAAAAAAGCGACCGCCAAGAAAGTCCTCGATATGCTGGCGAAAATGGCAGAAGATGAAAAAGAGCAGTATGGCAAGTTTTGGAAGGCGTTTGGTCAAGTGCTAAAAGAAGCGCCAGCCGAAGATCATGAAAACAAAGAGAAAATTGCCCAGTTATTGCGTTTTGCCTCCACACATAAAAATACGGCTGAGCAGGATGTTTCTCTCGTGGACTATGTCTCACGCATGAAGGAAGATCAGAAGTTTATCTATTACGTAACCGCGGAGAGTTTTAATGCAGCGAAAAACAATCCACAATTGGAGGTTTTCCGCAAAAAAGGTATTGAAGTTCTGTTGTTAAGCGATCGCGTGGATGAGTGGATGACCTCGCATTTATCTGAGTTTGAAGGTAAAACCCTGAAGTCAGTTGCCAAAGGTGATTTGGATTTGGGTAGTTTAGATTCAGAGGATGAGAAAAAACATCAGGAAGAAACTCAAAAAGCGTTTGAAACCATTATCAAGCAAATGAAAGAAGTGTTGAAAGCCCACGTTGATGAGGTTCGTATTTCTAAGCGCTTAACCAACTCCCCAAGTTGCATTGTGGTGAACGATTATGGCATGAGTATGCACTTGCAAAAAATGATGGCAGACGCAGGACAGATGATGATGCCTGGCATGGGGGGTAAACCGATTCTTGAAATCAATGCTGAACATAAGCTGGTTAAACATTTGCAGCAAGAACAGGACGATGCACAATTTGCCGACTGGACAAATCTTTTATATCAGCAGGCGCTGCTTGTTGAAGGGGCGCAGCTTGAGGACCCCGCAAGCTTTGTGAGTCTAATGAATAGGTATCTGGCGGTATAACTGCGAATTTTAATGCCTATAGCTCTGAGGATGAATAAGAAGACAAACTTTAGAGAGCTTCTTGATTCATCTCTCCCGTACGGATACGGATAACTTCTTCTAAGTGGGTGATGGTGATTTTCCCTGCGCCTATTTTATCTGTTTGATTAACGCTGATGATGGCATTAACAAAATCCTTTTTTTGTTCATCACAGCAAATAACTTCTACTTTTATTTTAGGCAGGAAATCAACAGCGTATTCAGCGCCACGATAGAGTTCAGTGTGCCCTAGCTGGCGACCAAAGCCTTTGACCTCAGTGATAGTGATACCCGTTGCTCCGACATTCAACAACTCTTCACGAGTGCGATCAAGTAGATAAGGTTTAATGTAAGCAGTAATTAGCTTCATGCGTGAACTGATTGGTCAATTTGGCTGTCTATGCTACATTATGCACTATCTGTTAGTAAAGCAATTAAGTGGTAGTGTATGAAACTTAACAATAAACTCATTGATGATGTGGCTAGTAAAATTTCAAGTGGGATCCCAGATAGTCTAAAGACGATTGCCAGTGAGCTTGAAAGTAATTGTAAGAGTGTTCTTAGGGCAAGTTTTGAGAAACTTGATCTGGTTACGCGCGAGGAGTTTGATATTCAAAAGGAAGTGCTGGTGAAAACCCGTCTAAAACTTGAGCAACTTGAAAAAAAAGTAGACGCGCTTATTGCCAAATGTGATGAGCAATAGGCTCAAAAATGTCATTAGCTACGGTTTATAGCCGCGCCCAGCTTGGCGTTGACGCTCCTCAAGTGACGGTTGAGGTACATTTATCGCATGGATTGCCAAGCTTATCTATCGTTGGTTTGCCAGAAGCTGCTGTGAAAGAGAGCAAAGATCGCGTGAGAAGTGCGATTATTAATTCAGGTTTTCAGTTCCCAAATAAACGCATTACGATTAATCTTGCGCCTGCGGATTTACCAAAGGAAGGTGGGCGATACGATTTGCCGATTGCCATTGGTGTTTTGATTGCATCCCAGCAGATTATTGCCCCTGATGTCCTTGAATATGAATTTGCTGCTGAGCTCTCATTATCTGGTAAACTTAGACCCATTAAAGGTATTTTGCCTTTTGCGATTCAAAGTTTAAAACATCAAAGATGTCTTATGATTGCGCCTAAAAATCAGTCAGAGGTAACGCTTTTGCCCAAGCTATGCGCCTATGCGGCAAATAACCTGCAAGAGGTTGTTTTGCACTTGTCAAAAACTCAATTTTTAAATGAGGCAGTACCAGATCAAACGGAGAAGACAAATCTGTTCCCGTTGTTGGATCTGTCCGAGGTAAAGGGTCAGTTTCAGGCGAAACGTGCGCTTGAGATTGCGGCAGCTGGAGGGCACAATGTATTGTTTATTGGTCCTCCTGGAACGGGTAAAACGATGCTGGCTTCCCGCTTTCACACAATACTCCCTAAGCTGACTATGGAAGAAGCGTTAGGCAGTGCAATGATTGCGTCTATCAAGGGAGTAAGTGATATTGCCACACATTTTTATGATCGACCATTTCGAGCTCCACATCACACCTCATCAGCAGTGGCACTCGTTGGTGGTGGCTCAAATCCCAAGCCTGGGGAGATTTCACTGGCGCATAATGGCGTTTTATTTTTAGATGAACTCCCTGAATTTGATCGCAGAGTTTTGGAGGTGCTAAGAGAGCCGCTAGAGTCAGGAAGAATTGTTATATCTCGAGCAAGCGCGCAGGTGGAGTATCCTGCTAAGTTTCAATTGATTGCAGCAATGAATCCTTGTCCTTGCGGGTTTTTAGGATCACAAGTGAAACTCTGTAAAGATACAGATGCCCAAATCAAACACTATCAACAAAAACTGTCAGGACCATTACTGGATCGCATTGATCTGCAGGTTGAGGTGTTGGAAATAGACCATCAGACGCTGACGGGAAAAGCGGAAGGTGAAGCAAGTCAAGCTATTAAAAAGCGCGTTTGTGCAGCAAGAGTCTTACAAGTCAAACGGCAGGGGAAAATTAATGCTGAACTGCAAGGTAAGGAAATTGATCAATTCTGCGTTTTAGGGGATAATGAGCGCCTGTTGTTGACTGAGGCTATCCAAAAATTAGGTTTATCTGCCAGGGCTTATCATCGCATCCTGAAAATTTCGCGGACAATTGCTGATTTGGTAGGGCAAACAATAATTGATAAGCACCATATTCAAGAGGCTTTGAGTTATCGTAAGCTTGAGCGTTTTCAGCAGTAACAATCGATAAGTAACACGGTAAAAAGATGAAAAAAATAGGCTCGCAAGTTTTAGTTTTAGTCTTGTATTTATGGGGGAAATTAAGTTTTAGCGTGGTGCAACGGCTTGGTTGGTTTATTGGCACGCTGTTTTTTTACCTTAATAGCGATATGCGCCGCGTTGCACGTATCAACATTGACAAATGCTTTCCTGAGCTTAGTGAATACCACAAAAAAAAGCTATTGAAAGGGACGCTGCAGCAGACCTGTATGACAGGCGCCGAAATGCCAGGGATATTATTTAAAAGCCCTCAGAAATTGTTGCAGCAGATTCAGGTGTGTTATGGTGAAAAACTGATGCAAGAGCTCTATGAACAAGGTAGAGGGGTTTTGCTAGTAGCGCCTCATTTGGGAAGTTATGAAATAGCGTCGATGTATATTTCAAGTAAATATCCTTCGGCGATGTTGTATACGCCCCCTAAAATTAAAGTTCTGGATCGGCTGATTCTTCAAGCGCGCTCACGCTTGTGCAAAAATATGTCGCCAGCAAATCATAAGGGCGTGAAGATAATCTTCAAGGCGCTTGCTAATAAAGAGGTCATTGCGATGCTGACTGACCAGGTTCCAGTGGATGCAGGTGGTAGTTATATTGATTTCTTTGGACATCCAGCTAAAACGATGAATTTTCCCGATAAACTGTATAAGCGCTACAAGCCCGCGGTTGTGTTAAGCTATGCGGTACGTAATTCCATTGGTAAGGGGTTGACTTTGTATATCGAAGATCTGGAACCACTAATCAAGCAATATCAAGCGATAGAGGGAATGAAAGATCCAGTAGCTTACGCATTTACCAGGCGCTTTGAGGAAATCATTCGCCAGTATCCCTCGCAATATCAGTGGGCATACAAACGCTTTAAATATCACCCGCAAGGTGTTGATTTTTATAAATAATTGGGGGTTACGAACTTTTGCTGCACTACCCCGCCTCGCAGGCTCGGCACCCCTTCACTTGTGAAGGGGAATTTTTGAGAAGCCCCTGTCCTGCAATTCCCCTTCGTTAGCGAAGGGGTGGCTGCGAAGCAGACGGGGTAGTCTTCAAGCTCAGCAAAAGTTCGTAACTTCAGTAAATAACTGAAGTAGGTAACTTCTCTAAACTGAGGATAAAAAATGAGAACATTATTTTTGGATGCCTTACAAGGCAAGCCTGTTTCGCAAACTCCTGTGTGGATTATGCGCCAGGCTGGGCGTTATTTGCCTGAGTATCGGCAAACGCGCTCGAAGTTTAGTGATTTTATGGCAATGTGTAGAAATGCTGAAGCCTGCTCTGAGGTCGCTTTGCAGCCTTTAGATCGTTATGATTTAGATGCCGCGATTGTCTTTTCGGATATTTTAACCGTTCCTGAAGCAATGGGAATGAAGTTGCAATTTATCAGTGATAAAGGACCAGTATTTGAAAAACCGCTGAGAACTTTGCAGGATATTAAGATGCTGGATTGCAAATATGCGATGGAAAAGCTGCAGTATGTGATGGATGCAGTTTCGACGACTAAAAAAGCGCTTATCAATCGCGTCCCTTTAATTGGCTTTAGCGGGAGTCCATGGACTTTAGCTGCCTATATGGTTGAAGGGCAGGGTTCTAAACAATTCACCCAGTTACGTAAAATGCTTTATAGTACTCCTGGGCTTTTGCATCAATTGTTAGCTGATTTAAGTAGGGTCATTGTCGATTACCTGGATCAGCAGGTCAAAGCAGGTGCAGATGCGGTGATGCTTTTTGATACCTGGGGAGGCATGCTTTCCGAGAAAAATTATGCTCCATTTTCATTAAATTATATGCGGCAAATAACTAGTTTGCTTAAAGCGCGTCACCCACAAGTTCCAGTAACCTTATTTACCAAGGGCGGTGGATTATGGTTGGATCAATTAGCAAAAACAGGCTGTGATGGTATTGGTATTGATTGGAGTATAGATATTTATCGCGCACGCGAAATTGTTAAAGATAGGCTCACCCTGCAGGGAAATCTGGATCCAGCGGCATTATATGGAAGCGATGAGAGCATAACTGAACAAGTGAAATATATACTTCAAAGTCAGAAAGAATATGGTCGCTTTGTGTTTAATTTGGGACATGGGGTGTATCCAGATATTTTGCCTGAGAAAGTAAAGGTAATGATTGATGCCGTGCGCAAGTTTGGCAAAAAGCAAATAGAAAATTAAGTGAACTTGTATGATAAAAAGAACAAAGCGATTTGAGTTTAAACGCAACCCTGAAACCAATGAAATGTGGGTTGAAACAGATTTGCAGGGTAAAAATTTACTGACGCTTGCCTCCTTAAATAAAGGGACGGCATTTAGTGAACGCGAGCGAGAAGAGTTTGGCTTGCTTGGCAAACTGCCATTTCAGATTGAATCTATTGAGGAACAAAAGACGCGCGCATACCAGCAGTATAAATCCTTTAGAAGTAATATTGGACGCTATAGTTTTTTAAAGAACCTGCACAATATCAACGAAACGCTTTTTTATCGTTTGGTGCGTGATAATTTAAATGAAATGCTGCCTGTCATATATACCCCCACGGTTGGGGAAGCGGTGATGCGTTATAGTGAGCAGTTCTTGTCACCTCGTGGGCTTTATATCGCCTATCCTGATCGGCATAAAATGCGTGACATTTTACGCAATCGGACCAATTCAGACATTGATATTATCGTCGTCAGTGATGCAGAAGGGGTGCTTGGAATTGGTGACCAAGGGGTCGGGGGCATTGAGATTCCCGTGGCTAAGCTTATGGTTTATACGCTTTGCGCAGGTATCAACCCCGGGCGCTATTTGCCCGTATTTTTAGATGCAGGAACAAATAATAAGAAATTACTCGAAGACCCTTTGTACCTTGGTTGGCGGCATGAGCGCGTGTGCGCGGTAAAGAATATGATGAAATGGTTCAGTTGTTTATTGAAGCCGTCAAAGAAGAAATGCCAGAAACTTTTCTACATTGGGAAGACTTTGGTCGTGATAATGCACGTAAAAATTTGCTTAAATATCAGAACGAAATCTGCAGCTTCAATCATGATGTGCAGGGAACGGCAGCGGTTGCCCTGGCAGCGCTTATTTCAGCGGCTAAGCGCATAGGAGTGAAGTTTAACACGCAAAAATTCGTGGTCTTTGGAGCAGGCACGGCAGGTCTTGGCATTGCCGATGAAATTGTTTCAGCCCTGGTACACTCTGGATTAACTAAAGAACAGGCTTATCAACGGTTTTGGTGCATTGATAAAGATGGTTTGTTGATTGTCGATCAGGAAATGATGGATTTCCAGAGACCTTATGCGTGTACGCGTGAGTCAGTTAAGGGTTGGGTGGCTGATGAGGCTGGACGAATTTCTCTCGTAGAAGTTGTCAAACAAGCTAAGCCTACAACCTTAATTGGTTGCTCAGGTGTCGCCAATGCTTTTACTGATGAGGTGATTATAGAGATGGCACGTAATAATCAGCATCCGATTATTTTTACCTTATCCAACCCAACAAGTCGCTGTGAGCGTGTGCCTGAAGATGTCATTCGCCTGACTAATGGGCAGGCTTTAGTTGCAACGGGAAGTCCATTTGAGGATGTGGGTTATAAAGGCAAAGTCTATCGCATTGCACAGTCAAATAATGCGCTGGTGTTTCCAGGTATTGGTCTGGGTATCGTTGCCATTGGTGCTAAGAGATTTACGGATAACATGTTATGGGCGGCGTGTAAAGCGTTAGCCAATTATTCAACGCAGGACGATGCCTTATTACCAAAGTTGAGTGAGGCATATAGCGTGAGTCGTCAAGTAGCGTTTGCCGTTGCCAGACAGGCGATTGCGGATGGGGTTGCTGAGGATGTTGATGATATTTGGCGCAAGATTGACCAGGTAATCTGGGAGCCAAAATATTACCCTTACTATCTTAAAAAGTGACCGAAGGTATTGTGTATGCCTTACTTTCCTAGGTCTTTAAGTGCAACGCCGTTTTCTAAATTCTTTTCAATATGTTCCAGGCTGACACCTTTAGTTTCAGGCACGAAGAACTTCAGGAAGATCATGGAAAGAATACAAAATCCGCCAAAAACAAAGAATATTGAGGCGTTACCATAGGCTTTCATAAAGCTTAAGGCATTTGCCATCACAGCACCCGCGAATGTCCAGTTGACCATGGTGGTGACAGTCATGCCGATTTCACGTCCCTTCAATGGGAAAATCTCTGCGCAAATCACCCATGCAACGGGTCCCCATGAGCAGGCAAAGCCAAATATATAAACAATCGCGGAGATTAATAGAACTGCTTTAGGAAGTTCGCCAGGTGTCACACTACCTGAAATGGATAGGAAGGCAAAGCCCGCGGCAAACATTGAAACCATCATCACGATGGCGCCAACATAAAGCAGTTTTTTTCTGCCCCATTTTTCAATCCATTTGATCGCAGGGAAGGTAAATAACATGTTGACCGTTGGGATGGCTAAGAGGGCAATAAGACCCGTCATGCCAGCATAACCGAAGATTGTCGGCGCGTAGTAAATCATCATGTTGATTCCAACTAATTGTTGGAACATTTGTAGGATAACACCAATGATAAGGATTCTCCAAAAGAAACCCTTGGAAAGCATATTAAATCCAACCCCTTTATTGGCAACAATACTTTCTTTAATTTCTTTGATTTCCTCTTCAATTTCTTGCTGTGAAGCACGGACTTTTTTAAGCACAGACAGGGCTTTTTGATCCTGGTTTTTAAGTAGTAGCCAACGAGGGCTTTCTGGCAGAAACAAGCTACCAAAGAACATGACCGCCGCGAAGACGACAATTACGCAAAACATTAAAGTCAGTGAAATACTCACGTGCCCCAAAGCCTTAGCAATAAACACATTGGTAACAGCAATCAGGAAAATACCGATGGTGATCATCAGCTGAAAGAGTGTTGCCATGCCGCCCCTAATGGATTTTGGTGCCGTTTCAGAAAGATACAAAGGCACTGTAAATGAGGCAATTCCAACGGCAAATCCTAAGCCAAAGCGGCAGGCTGTTAATATGCCAAGTGGTGGCAGAAACGCAGAGATTAATGAGAAGGCAGAAAATAAAAACCCCGCTAGAACAAGCACTCTTTTTCGTCCTAATGCGCGCGCAAACAGTCCGCTGACTAGGGCACCCACAATTCCGCCCCAGGCTAAGACAGCAGAGTAATGTTCTCCTTGCTGTGTGGTGAGTCCATAGACGTTGTCAATGGTTGATAAGGAATTTGCTATAAATCCCTGATCCAAACCAAACAAAAGTCCACCAAGTGCCCCGATCAAGCACACCATATAGATAAGCTTCTGGTACTCTTTTTTTGCGTCGATATTTGCTGTCATTTTTTTTCTCCTGACCTTAGTCATTATCTAGAGTTTATAATTCCAGGCGCTATTGCAGCAATAATTGCATTTCATGTCAATAAATTACGTTATTTAAATGGGAAAAGAGTTCCAGGGCTTGCTGATTCCAAAGTTTGACATTTATGACTCTAAGCGTATATTGGCGACAGGTTTTTTCGGTCATGAGGCAAATTGATAAGATGCGTAAATTTTTAGGGGCAATAGAGGCGGGAGGTACTAAATTTGTATGTGCCATTGGCACGGATCAAGGGGAAATATTGGATCGTGTGCGTTTTGCAACAAAGACTCCTGAGCAAACGATGGCAGAAGTGGTTGAGTTTTTCCATCAGCATATGACTCAATACTCAATCAGTGCGATTGGTTGTGGTTCTTTTGGTCCTATTGACCCTGATAAGTCCTCTGATACATACGGACACATTACGCATACGCCAAAGCTTGCCTGGCGAAATTATAATATTGTCAAAACATTGGAAGATGCTTTAAGTGTTTACCCGTGGCATTTGATACAGATGTTAATGCTGCAGCTTTAGGTGAGTATCACTGGGGAGCGGGCAAAGGCTTAAGCGATCTTGTTTATCTTACCGTTGGGACGGGGATTGGTGGAGGTATTATAGTCAATCATCAATTAGTTCATGGTAGCGCACATCCTGAGATGGGGCATATTTATGTTCCTGTGGATTTAACCAAAGATGACTTCAAAGGTGTTTGCCCCTCACATGGTAATTGTTTCGAGGGACTTGCATCGGGTCCTGCATTAAAAGCACGTTGGCAGGTAAAATCCGCACTTGATTTGCCAAATGATCATAAGGCCTGGGATATTGAAGCGGACTATTTATCTTATGCCTTAGTGAATTACATCATGTGTTTTATGCCAAAGCGCATTATCTTAGGTGGTGGGGTGATGAAACAAACCCATCTTTTTGAGAAAATCCGCAAAGCAGTGCGACAAAAAATCAATGGTTATTTAAATCAGGTCTATTGTGATCGTTTGGAAACCATTATTGTGCCACCTGCTCTGGCAGACAATGCAGGCATTATGGGTGCATTGGCTTTGGCGAATACGCTCACAATTGAATAGCACTACTGCAAGTGGCTTGAGAATAAACAGTCTAATAAAGAAGGTACACAAAAATGAATATCAATGAAGTTGGAAAGGTATATGAAAGACCCTGGGGAACCTACCGCACGATTGAGCTCGCAACAGGCTATCAGGTTAAAGTAATTACGGTAAACCCAGGGGGGCAGTTGTCGCTACAAAAACACTTCAAGCGGGCTGAGCATTGGGTGGTGGTCAAAGGCTCGCCAACATTTACCATTAGTGAGAGTAAAAAGACTTATCTGGTTAACGAACATGTTTACATCGAAAAGGAAGAAGTACATCGTATGGAAAATAATACCGATCTGCCTTGTGAAATTGTTGAAGTCCAAATCGGCAATTATCTCGGTGAGGACGACATTGTTCGGCTAGAGGATATTTATAACCGTTAAATATGTACTTATATGAGTACTTGCTCTATAATCCAGGCATCCTGATTTTAAGTGAAAAGATTTTTTATGCATACCGTCAACTATAGTAATTTTGGCAACCAGCTTGCAGCTTCCATGGATAAGGTTGTAATGGATCATCAACCAATGATTGTTACCAGAGGCAGCGATAAATCTGCGGTGGTGGTGATGTCTTTGGAGGACTTCAAATCGTATGAAGAGACTGCTTATTTGATGTCAAGCTATGTAAATGCAAGCCGTTTAAATGCAGCGATTAAGGAAATCAATAACCAGCAAGTGCAACGACATGGAATAATTGAGGAATGATCCTGGCTTGGTCAACGTGTGCTTGGGAAGATTATCTTTTTTGGCAGGAAAATGATAAAAAGAAGCTAAAGCGCATCAATCAGTTGATCAAAGACATTAAGCGAACGCCTTTTTCTGGTCTGGGTGATCCTGAACCTTTGCGTTATAATTGGGCAGGTTTCTGGTCGCGGCGCATTGATCGTGAACACCGCTTGGTCTATCAATATGAAAATAATACCATCACCATTGCCCAATGTCGTTTTCACTACGGCTAACTCTCCTAAAATAAAAACTTGTAATTTTGGGCTCCAGCGCAATCTATAGCGATTATGTTTTTTACCAACCCAACAATTAAGCAGGGAAATGTATGTTAGAAATGAAAGGCACTACGATTTTATGCGTGCGCCGTGGTGATGAAGTAGTGATTGGTGGTGATGGTCAAGCGACTCTAGGCAATACGGTGGCTAAGGATAATATTGTTAAAGTGCGTAAATTAAGTAATGGCAAGGTGTTGACAGGTTTTGCAGGTTCAACCGCAGATGCGTTTACGTTGTTTGAAAAATTTGAGCAAAAGCTCGATTTTTATCAGGGAAATTTAGAGCGTGCGTCGGTTGAAATGGTACGTGAATGGCGTTTGGATCGAATGATGAGTAAATTGGAGGCGATGATTATTGTAGCTGATGAAAATAAATCACTCCTTATCTCTGGCGTTGGAGATGTCATGGCAGCCGATGAAAGAGGTATCTTGTCGATTGGTTCAGGTTCGGCCTTTGCAAAAGCCGCAGCTCACGCTTTGGTCGATAACACGGATTTGCCAGCCTACGAAATCGTGCAAAAAAGCTTAAATATCGCTGCAGATATTTGTATTTACACCAATCATAATTTAACCATTGAAAAATTACCCAACAAGGCAAAAGCATAAGCCATTTTTGTTAAGGAAGAGACTATGTCGCAAATGACACCTAAAGAAATTGTAAGTGAATTAGATCGTTTTATCATTGGTCAGAAAGCTGCTAAAAAAGCCGTGGCCATTGCCCTTAGAAACCGCTGGCGCAGAATGCAATTAGAAGAAGGAATGCGCCAGGAGGTAACCCCTAAAAATATTTTAATGATCGGACCCACAGGGGTTGGTAAAACTGAAATTGCGCGACGCTTGGCAAAACTTGCTAATGCCCCATTTATCAAGATTGAGGCAACAAAATTTACGGAAGTTGGTTATGTGGGTAAGGATGTAGATTCTATCATTCGTGATCTGGCTGATATTGCGATTAAAATGTACCGTGAGCAGGAGAAAACAAAAGTATCCGTGCGTGCGGATGTGCTTGCCAGAGAGCGTATCCTCGATGCGCTATTACCTCCAGCAAGAGAAAGTAAGGTTGGTTTCGCTAATGAGCCTATTGAGATGGAGCAAAAAAGCGAAAGCACCACACGCCAGTTATTTAGAAAAAAACTGGAGGCTGGCGAGCTGAATGACAAAGAAATTGAAATTGATATTGCAATGGCACCGCAGCAGATGAATATCATGGGACCTCCAGGCATGGAGGATATGACCGATCAGCTGCAAAACCTGTTTTCTGCCATGGGGAACGAACGTAGAAAACGCAGAAAAATTAAAGTTAAAGATGCCCTGAAGTTATTGCAAGATGAAGAAGCAGGCAAGCTTGTTAATGAAGATGACGTTAAGCTTAAAGCGATTGAGGCGGTTGAACAGAACGGGATTGTGTTTATTGATGAGATTGACAAGGTATGTAAAAGATCAGAACAGCGCGGAGGTGATGTCTCACGCGAAGGTGTGCAGCGTGATTTGTTGCCATTGGTTGAAGGCTCAACCGTAAGTACCAAATATGGCATGATAAAAACCGATCATATATTATTTATTGCCTCAGGGGCATTTCATGTGGCTAAACCATCCGACTTAATTCCTGAACTGCAAGGTCGTTTACCAATTCGTGTTGAGCTTAGATCTCTTGAGGTAGAAGACTTTGTGCGTATTCTTAGCGAGCCTGATTATTCGCTAATTAAACAATATATTGCGTTATTAGCTACGGAAGCGCTTAATGTGACTTTTGACAACGATGCGGTGAGGCGTGTCGCTGAGATTGCATATCGGGTTAATGAAGAAGTTGAAAACATTGGTGCAAGGCGCTTACATACGGTATTGGAGCGATTGTTGGAAGAAGTATCTTTTGATGCGTCAGATCGGACTGAAAAAAGCTTCAACATAAGCGCGGATTATGTTAATGAAAAACTAGGTGATTTGGTCAAGGATCGTGACTTAAGCCAGTATATTCTTTAGTACATTTAAGCAGCTAAATAAAATTCGGTGATAACCATAGAAAACTCAAAAAATGCAATTGACTTTGGGGCTTTAGCCCTTATAATCTGTCCCTGTTCTGCGGGAATAGCTCAGCGGTAGAGCACAACCTTGCCAAGGTTGGGGTCGCGAGTTCGAACCTCGTTTCCCGCTCCAGATGGCTGGGTAGCAAAATGGTTATGCAGAGGCCTGCAAAGCCTTGGACACCGGTTCGATTCCGGTCTCAGCCTCCAGAACAAAGTTTTAGTGCCTGGGTGGTGAAATAGGTAGACACAAGGGACTTAAAATCCCTCGAGACTTAACTCTCGTGCCGGTTCGACTCCGGCCCCAGGCACCATGTCTACGTTCATTTTCATGGCGACAGATTTTTGCAATGCGAGAGCGCTTGCTTGTCCTTTCAACTTAGACTAGACTGCTGTGCTTCGAAAATAGACAAATCAACATAATTACAATGGAAACAAAGCAAATTTTAGATTTAGCCGTGAATGCCCTTGAGGATATCAAAGCCGAAAATATCACCGTTATGAATGTTGAGCATTTAACTGAGCTTATGAGCTACGTGGTTGTGTGTACGGCTAACTCTGGCACGCACGCAAAGGCACTTGCCAGTCATCTTGAGCTGACGGCAAAAAGAAATATGCTGACCATACTCGGTGTTGAGGGTGAAGCCAAAAGTGATTGGGTATTGGTTGATCTAGGCGATGTCGTCGTCCATATTATGCGCGAAGAAACCAGACAGTTTTATCAGTTAGAAAAACTTTGGGATATCAAACCAAATTCACCAAAAGCGCTTTAATAACATGCAAAAAACAGCGTCAAACTTATGGGTAGTTATTTGAGATAAATATGCCAGAAAAATAACCGTTTTTTAGGCAGTGCTGAGTAGCAGTTTCATTTCTTCAGGGGAGACAAATCCGGCTAAACGTCTGGTGGCCTTACGAATTTCAGAGATGGGCAATACCACCTGGCATAATCGATTAAGAAAAACAGTACCTGACTTACAACCACGCGCTGCCGCTAGATTTATAATATAGCGCATACGCTCAAGTGTTCTTTTATCTTTGGTCACTGATTGATTAAATGATTGTAAATAATTAACCACCCAATCAAAAGTTAGCAA
This sequence comes from Caedibacter taeniospiralis, assembly GCF_002803295.2. Lineage (GTDB taxonomy): Bacteria > Pseudomonadota > Gammaproteobacteria > Francisellales > Francisellaceae > Caedibacter > Caedibacter taeniospiralis. The sequence continues at coordinate 18,730 of NZ_PGGB02000002.1, forward strand.
GAACTTTCCTTTCAACATGCGGAACTCCTATTTAGCTTTGGCTGCTTGCACGCAATGATGACAGGCAAGGTGATTTATTTCAAGTTTCGGCAAGCAAATAATTGCTGTTTCCACGCCTGAAAGCGATGACTGATCAAGCGTGATTACAAAACAAAATACTTGTTTTTGCAATCTGCATCCGAGCCTAAAAAACACTTTATATTTTCAAAAATTTGGGTATATTCTCTAAACAAAATTCAAGCAATAGCATTTTAGGATAACTCCATGTCGGATTTAATGCTTTTTAGTGGTCGCGCAAGTAGTGCGCTGACCGAAGAAATTTCCCATTTTTTGGGTGTACAACTTGGCAGAGCAACTGTTTCAACATTCAGTGATGGGGAATCACATATTGAGATTATCGACAATGTCAGAGGGCGCGATGTCTTTATCGTCCAATCCACGTGCCCGCCAAGTAATGACTACATCATGGAGCTCATGTTTTTAACTGACGCACTACGTCGCTCATCAGCTGGGCGCATTACTGCAGTCATTCCCTACTTTGGTTACGCGCGCCAGGATCGTCGCGTGCGTTCATCACGCGTACCCATCTCTGCCCGTGTAGTGGCTGACATGCTAACAGGCGTCGGCATTGATCGTCTGCTTACGGTAGATATTCACGCAGAGCAGATTCAGGGTTTTTTCAATATACCCCTGGATAACGTTTACGGCACACCAATTCTTTTGGATTACATCCGTGCACGTCACCTGGAAAACCCTATCGTCGTCTCTCCTGATATCGGGGGAGTTGTCCGCGCACGCGCCATGGCAAAAGCCTTAAATACAGACTTGGCGATTATTGATAAGCGTCGTCAAAAAGCGAATGAATCAGAAGTAATGAATATTATTGGGGATATCACCGATCGCCATTGCTTGATCGTCGATGACATTGTCGATACAGCAGGCACTTTGTGCAAAGCTGCTCAAGCGTTGATTGAGCACGGAGCAGATAAGGTTTCTGCCTACTGTGTTCACCCTGTGTTATCAGGAAATGCAATTGCAAACATTGAAAGCTCGGTATTAGAAGAACTTGTTGTTACCAATTCCATTCCGCTTCATACCAATGCACTTAAGTGTAAAAAAATCAAAACCCTTTCATTAGCGCCTATGTTGTCCGAAGCCATTCGTCGAACTAACAATGAAGAGTCGATCAGTTTAATGTTTTGTGACTTAATTTAAATCTTAACTTTTCTCTTTACTTCTGTTACAATCTCGCGGCTTTCTGATCAGGGTCGCATGGTCTGAAAGTGGTTTAAAACTAACTTTAATCACAAATTTAAGGAATTAAAAATGACTGAATTTACATTCCAGGCGGAATTAAAAACTGAAACAGGTACGGGTGCGAGCCGCCGCCTACGTAAAACAGGTAAAATCCCTGCAATTATCTATGGCAATGGCGCAGAAGCAATTTCAATCTCACTTGATCACAACAAGATATTCCACGCTTTAGAAAACAAGGACTTCTACAGTGCAACCGTCAGCATTAACATTGACGGCAAAACTGAAAGCGTTAAAATCAAAGCATTACAACGTCATCCATTTAAGCCGAAAATCCTCCACGCCGATTTCATCCGCGCATAAATACTCAATAAGCTTTCAGTACGTGACATCAAAACCTCTTGGCTGATGTCGCGGTTAATAAGTCTTTAAGTACTTTACTTTCAATATTTGATTATTTTTAACTCATTATAATTACAGGTTCGCAGACGGAACGACGTCAAAGCCGTGATGAATCACATTCCCAAATGCACCCTTTAACTTAGTGCCATTGCCCTTTAACTTCGTTTAAGGGGGTGCTTATCCCTTTTGGGCAAAGATCTGACTGGTCATTAATGCTTAGGTTTTTACTGCTTTTGCTCGTTATTCTCGTTAAAATGTGTAGCTAATGAAAAATAATGAAATACGCTGATGTTAGATAAACTCGACTTATTATTTGAACTAGGCACGGAAGAGCTGCCACCAAAAGCCCTCAAACAAATGGCACAAAATCTGTTAGATCAGGTGTGCAAGCAGTTAGATGATTTAGACATTGACTATCAAGACAAATCGTTTTATGCGTCACCGCGGCGTTTAGCGTTTATCATCAGAAACATTCAAACCATGCAAAAGGATCGCTTAATCGACAAAGAGGGTCCTTTTATCGATAAAGCTTATGATGATAAAGGTGTGCCAACAAAAGCTGCATTGGGATTTGCACAAGCCTGTGGCGTGGGGTTTGATAAGCTCTCAACCATTGAGCATCAAAAGGGCAAGCGACTTTTTTATCAGGTTCAGCAACAAGGTCTTAGAACCAAAGACATCATTGGCGAAATCATTGATGGCGCACTCAAAAGATTACCCATTCCAAAGATGATGCGCTGGGGAAATGAGGATCATCAATTTGTACGCCCTGTGCACTGGGCGGTGCTATTGCTTGGTGATGGGCTGATTGTGCATTCATTCTATGGTTGTAAAACATCTCATATCAGCTATGGTCACCGTTTCCATCACCCTGATGCGATTCATATTAATTCTTCGGCAGAATATGTTGCAAAACTAAAAAATGCTCATGTTCTTGTTGATTGGGAAATGCGTAAGTCTACGGTGATTCAGTCTGCAAAGGCTTTGGCTAAATCTCAAGACGCTCATGTAATCCTAAATGATGAGTTAGTTGAGGAGGTTACGGCTATTGTCGAGTACCCGCATGCACTATTGTGTGACTTTGACCAAAGCTTTCTGCGAGTACCACAAGAGGCACTTAGTTCGGCGATGGAAGGTCATCAGAAGTGTTTTGCACTGGTGGATAAAAACAATAAGCTGGTCAATCATTTTATTACCATGAGTAATATCGACAGTCATGCTCCGCAAACGGTGATTAAGGGAAATAACAAAGTGATGGCTGCACGCTTATCAGATGCGGCATTTTTCTATGATACAGATGTTAAAAAACCGTTAGACACCTATATTGAAAAGCTTAAAGTGGTGACGTTTCAGAAGGAGCTAGGTTCGGTTTATGACCGCACACAGCGTATTGCGCTTCTGGCAAAGTCGATCGCAGGACATATTGGTGCGGATGAAGCGCTCGCCCATCGCGCAGGGCTTCTCAGTAAAGCAGATTTAATGACTGGTATGGTTTATGAGTTTACTGACTTGCAAGGCATTATGGGTAAATATTACGCACGTGCTCATGGCGAAAATGAAGCCGTATGTGAGGCAATTGAGCAGCAATATTGGCCAAAATATGCAGGTGATCGCCTGCCAAATGGAAAAGTTGCTCAAGCACTAGCTTTGGCAGAGAAATTAGATACGCTGGTTGGAATTTTTGGCATAGGGCAAAAACCGACAGGTGATAAAGATCCATTTGCATTGAGACGTGCCGCGATTGGTGTGCTGCGAATTTTAAAAGAATGCCATGTAAAAATTGCATTATCAACCCTGGTTCAGTTATCGATAGAAAGCTTCGCACATGATCAGCTTCAAAATATTAACGGGTTGAAAGAAGCCTTAATGCAATTTTTTGTTGATCGCCTAAAAGTTATTTACAAAGAAGAGGGCGTTGCAGCTGAAATTTTTGAAGCAGTAAGAGCCGTTGCGCATACGGATGTTACTGACTTTGACGCGCGCATCAGTGCTGTAATTGAGTTTAAGACCCATCCCGCATGTGAGCGTTTAGCACAAAGCAATAAGCGTGTTGCGAATATCCTTAACAAAAATAATGTCAATCAGGTGTTAAGTATCAATAAAGCATTGTTGCAAGAGCCTGCTGAGTTTACCTTGTTTGAAGCTTTAACCAATACCAAAGCGCGATTAGAATCTATTCTTGCTAATACAGAATATAAAACTGCACTTATGGTGCTTTCGCAGTTGGATCAACCGATTGCAGATTTTTTTGAGCATATAATGGTCATAGCGGAAGATGAAAGCGTTAAAAATAATCGCTTGGCATTGTTGCAGCAGTTATCGGTTTTATTTAAACAAGTTGCTGATTTGGCTGTTTTATAGTGCATGGGCGTATTGCTACACCCTACGGGTGAGAGTAGTAGGGTGGATAAGCCAAAGGCGCATCCACGCGGGAAAGCAAAAGCGCAAAACGGACGGAGTAGTCATTCCATTTGCATCATTTTATCTTTGAGGGAGAAGGATCAGGTTTCAGTCTGGATGGCTGGCGAGATCATGACAAAATCACTTTTGAAATTTTTAAGACTTGCTCGATGCATGCTCTGGGGCATATTTCTATCTTCTCTGCATTTCGTGACTGGAAATCTGTTGATCGTATTTGAAAGGTTATTATACTCCCCTGAGTTTTGCAGTTATCAGGGAGAATAACTTCAAATTTATTGCCACGCTGAGTACTTGTAATTGCGGCAACAAAGGCAAAACCAGTGTGTTCATTAAAAACCGATTTTGTTAGCACCAAAGCGGGTCTTCGTTTCATTATTTCGCGTCCAGAACTGGGATCAAAGTCAAGCCAGATAATATCGCCTTGATTCGGAATGTACTTTTTCAAAGCTCTTTTCCTTTAGAGTTGTCGTGCATCCATTCTTTATCCTCATCTAAAAGCTTAAAGCTTGATTTTGGACTTGCAGCAAGCATTTGCTCCAGGCTTAACTCCTCCATTTTAGGTGTTAAAACTATTTTGTTATCTTCGACACTAATGTCGAGTTTGTCTCCAGTGTGAAGATTGAGTATCTGAAGTATTTTCTTAGGAATGCTTACAATATTGGCACCACCTGATTGTCTGAGAGATAATGATGACATTTTAATGCTCCATTTTATTAAGTTATATAAAAGTATAACATGACCAAGCGAAAATATAGCATTTAATTTAGCGGATCATGAATCACAATGCCTTTATAAGACCATAATACCCTGCCAGCTTCACGTGCAGAGCTTGTGGCATTCAAAGCTAAAAAGCAAAGCTGTTTGCTTCTTTCGGGCGCTTTTCACCTCCTTCACTTGTGAAGGGGTGGCAGCCGTAGGCTGACGGGGTGGTTTTGGCGCGAAAAATCACTAAGGTAGCGGCATTGGAATTATACCCCTCAGCCAACAAATTTTGAATGCGCTTCTGCCTGTTTTGTTTTTAAATAAAGCGTATCAATAAAATCATGTACAAAGGCAATACGCTCTTTGGCTTGTGGTAATGCCTTTTTGATCATAAGTTTCTGATCCTGACCTAATTGAAAGTCCTGAGGCTTCATTTGCACAAGCTTAATCAAATGAATGGGATCAAAAGTAAGTGGCGTGACAAAAATGATTTTTCCACCTGCTGAGTGCATTTCAATTTTTTGAATACCCACAAGGGTGGCGCTAAGCTTTAAGTGGGTAATATCAAATAAATATTGCGCATATTCAGGCAACAAGCCAAAACGATCGATGACTTCAATTTTGATAGTATCAAGCTCATTGTGCGTTTGCGCGCTTGAAATTCGCTTATAAAGTCCTAAGCGCACATGTACGTCAAAGATATATTCCTCGGGGAAAAGGGTGGGGATACGTAGCTCAATCTGGGCATCAGTTTGGAATGACTGGTTTATTTTAGTTGCATCAAAGCTTTCACCTCTTTGTAACGCTGAAATGGTTTTTTGCAGCAAGTCCATATAGAGGTTGAAACCAATGCCTTGCATATTGCCGCTTTGCTCTTTTCCAAGCATTTCTCCAGCCCCTCTGATTTCTAAATCATGATTGGCCAGCAGATAACCACCCCCTAAAGATGCGGTTTCTAAAATAGCCTCCAAACGCTTTTTAGCATCTTTAGCCAGAGAGGCTTCTGGTGGAGTTAATAAGTACGCATACGCTTGATGATGTGAGCGACCAACACGACCGCGTAATTGATGCAGTTGCGCAAGACCAAAACTATCCGCGCGTTCAATAACGATGGTATTGACGTTAGCAATATCAATGCCTGTTTCAATGATCGTGGTGCAAAGCAGGATTTGGTAGCGATTCTGTTGAAACTCAAACATGATTTTCTCAAGTTCGCGTTCGCGCATTTGCCCATGTGCTACGGCGATATTAATCTCAGGAAAAATCTGGCGTAACTGTTCTGCTTTATCATAAATGGTACTGACACTGTTATGCAGATAATACACTTGTCCGCCACGAAGCATCTCCCGCATTACCGCTTCTTTGATAATGCTATTGTTGTATTGCTTGACAAAAGTTTTTACAGAAAGTCGCTTAGCTGGTGGGGTTGCAATGATTGATAAGTCACGAATATTGGAAAATGCCATATTCAAGGTGCGTGGGATTGGTGTTGCTGTCATGGTGAGAATATCGATGTTAGTCCGCATAGCCTTCATTTTTTCTTTGTGTGTAACACCAAAACGGTGTTCCTCATCGATAATCAGAAGTCCTAAGTTATGGAATTTGATTTTATCGGACAAGAGTTTATGCGTACCGATCACTATATCAATCGTTCCATTATTAATCCGCGTGATCGCTTCATTTTGTTCTTTGCTGGTCTTAAAGCGCGATAAGACCTCAACACTGGCCCCCATTTCATTAAAGCGGTCACTAAAATTATCAAAATGCTGTTGTGCCAAGAGTGTTGTTGGCGCAAGGACGGCAACTTGTTTGTTGTTGCTTACCGCAATAAACGCCGCACGCATAGCAACTTCTGTTTTCCCAAAGCCAACATCGCCGCAAACCAGGCGATCCATGGGCTTTTCAGCAATCATGTCTTTGATGACATCATTAATGGCAAGCGCTTGATCAGGGGTTTCTTCAAAGGGAAAACCTTCACAAAAACCGAGGTATTCCTTCTCATTGAAAATATTGCCATAGCCTTTTTTAAGCGCACGTTGTGCGTAAATAGCAAGAAGATCAGCCGCAACATCATTGATTTTTCTGGCAGCTTTTTCCTTTTCCTTTTCCCAGGTATCGCTGCCAAGTTTGCTGACAGGTGCATGCTCAAGCTCAGTACCACTATAACGACTGACAAGGTGAAGCGCGTAAATAGGCACATAAAGTTTCTCATCATTTTTAAACAAAAGTGTTAAGAACTCGGTTTCCTGGGTTCCAAGATCAAGCCTGGTCAAGCCATCAAAGCGTGCAATGCCATGTTCAATATGAACAACAGGGCTTCCCAGGCTAAGCTCAGATAAATCTTTGAGTGCAACAGTGGGAAGCGCTTCATGGACCTCCTTTTTATGCGTGCGCAGAGGTAATGCGCTGTGATTAGCAAAGAGATCAAACTCGGTAATAATCAGCTGATCCTCATTAACAATAATCCCCTGGGAGAAAGGCGCTATGGTGATTGCGATGCGATGTTTTGATGTGACTGCCTCGCTGAAATGGCTAAAGCTTTGCGCTGTGAGTTTCAGCTTGTTGAGATTTTCATGGAGTAATGCTTTTCTGCCCGCGCTTTCGGAGCAGAAAATTATTTTTTTAAAGGAGCTCTTAGCAAGTAAATCCAGTAATTTTTGATAAGGTTCTTTATATTGGTAGTGAACATGAAGATCGGGCAAGTTTTTGACATTAAGCGTATTTGCCTTTGATTTTTCTTGTGCTAACCATTTGATATGACTGAAGTTTTTGGTTGCAGCATTAAATTCTATCGGAGATAAAAAGACGCATTGTGGGGGTAAAATTGGACGCTCGGGATCATGTGCAAGCTGATCGTGGCGTGTCATGATGTCCCGATAATAAAGCTCTACAGTATGCTGGCAATCATAGATATTATGCACGATAGTACCACTATTTAAGTAATCAAATATCGTGCTGAGCTTCGGATAAAATAAAGGCAGATAAAATTCAATGCCATTAATGGTTCTACCTTTGATAATTTGTTGGTATATCAGATTTTGCGTATCTGTTTGGGGTAGCAGCTCAAGCCAGTTTTGCGCAAAACAATCGAGTGTTTGCTTATCAAGGATGAACTCCTGTGTTGGCAATATTTCGACTTTGTCAATGCGGTTATGAGAGCGTTGCGTTTCCAGATCAATGCTGCGAATACTGTCGACTTCATCATCGAACAAATCAATGCGATAAGCCTCATCTGATCCCATGGGAAAAATATCTAAAATGCTGCCACGTACACTAAACTCACCACGCGAAATCACCTGAGAAACATTTTGATAGCCCGCTAACTCCAATTGGCGTTTTTTCTCTGTAAGCTCAAGCTTATCTCCTTTTTGAATCATAAACGCATGAGAGACTAAAAAGCTTGGTGGCGGAAGGTATTTTAATATGGTGTTAGCGCTAGCGATAACTACGGCATTAGGGTGATTTTGCAACTGATTAAGGGTATTTAAACGCGAAGAAATGATATCTTCACTTGCGGAGAAGTGGTCAAATGGCAGAATTTCAAGATCGGCAAAATGAAGTATCGTCTGGTTTCGGAGTAGAAAGCCAAGTTCATTATGCAGTTGAAGCGCTAATTGGGCATTTTCACAAATGAGCAGATGAGTTTGTGTATGCTGTGATATATATTCACTTAGGACTAAAGAAAGGGCGGTTGGAATAGCATTGGCATAAATATCGCGTACGCCTTGTGGCAAAATTTGCATAAGGGTTAGTGAAAGCTTAATTATCGTGTGCCTAGTCTATACCACTGAATTAACAGATTCTAGTCATTGTGCCGTGTATCCGCCATCGATGGCAATCTGACTGCCTAGAATAACTGGAGTTACCTAAATGTGTATTGTTTGCCAAATTCATCTTAAATCCAGTGACGTTAGGCAATGCAGCTTAGTCAAGTCCTTGCATGAAAATATTCAGGCAAAAAAATGCCGCCTTTGACAAAAAATGCCGTTAGAATGACGGCTATATTTTGATGATTTTTGAGTAACAAGGGGCAAAAATGTCTTTGACAGAAGCAACACAAGAAATAGCTTTGCAAGCGGCATCGTTAGATATCTGGGATAGTAAGTATCGCTTAAAAACGCGCTTGGGCGAAGCGGTTGATGGAAAAATTGATGATGCCTATAAACGCGTGGCAAAGGCGCTTTCTGAAGTTGAAAAAACAAAAGAATTACAGCAAAAATCTTATCAAGAGTTTCTATGGGCATTAAGAAATGGAGCTATTCCTGCAGGAAGAATTATTTCCAATGCAGGTGCTTTGGAACATAAACCTGCCACCTCAACGATTAACTGCACTGTTTCTGGTACTATTTATGACTCTATGGATAACATCTTGCAAAGAGTTCATGAGTCAGGACTTACCCTTAAAGCAGGGTGTGGTATTGGCTATGAGTTTTCGACCTTAAGACCAAAAGGCGCCTTTGTTGCAGGTGCGGGGGCGCATACCTCAGGTCCCATGTCCTTTATGGATATTTATGACAAGATGTGCTTTACCGTGGCATCAGCTGGAGGCAGGCGCGGAGCACAAATGGGAACCTTTGACGTGGGGCATCCTGATGTATTGGATTTTATTCGCGCAAAACGCGAGGATGGGCGCTTGCGCCAGTTCAATCTTTCGCTGTTGATTACCAAAGATTTTATGCACGCAGTTGAGAATGATCAGATATGGTCACTGGCTTTCCCAATGTCAGCTGCTGAACAACAAGCACACAATATTGATTTAAACGACTCTACGCAGGTTCTATGGCGTGATTGGCCGATCAAAGAGGGCTATATTACCGATCCATCAGGACTTGTTGCGTGCAAAATTTACAACACGATCAAGGCGCGTAGATTGTGGGATATGATCATGTCCTCAACCTATGATTATGCTGAACCTGGGTTCATTTTGATCGACAAAGTTAATGATGACAATAACAACTGGTTTTGTGAAACTATTCGCGCCACAAATCCTTGTGGGGAGCAGCCATTACCACCTTATGGTTCTTGCCTGTTAGGCTCGGTTAATTTAACGCAATTTATTGAAAATCCATTTACAGATAGCGCAAGTTTTAATTGGGAAAAATATCGTAAGGTTGTGCGCATTTTTACGCGCATGCTCGATAACGTCGTTGAGATTAATGGCTTACCATTGAGCGAGCAACGTCATGAGATTGAGTCAAAACGTCGCCATGGCATGGGGTTTTTGGGCTTGGGGTCTGCTATTACCATGCTTAAAATGAAATATGGTAGTGAGACTTCCGTGGCGTTTACCGAAAAAGTTGCTAAAGAGATGGCACTGGAAGGTTGGCGCGAAGGCGTGAGGCTCTCGAAAGAAAAAGGCAGCGCTCCAGTGCTTGAGAAAGACTATACGGTGGCTCATGAGTTTTTACGCTTGCGCCCTGAAATGGCTGCTGACGGTATTAAAGCGGGTGATGTTATTAAAGGGCGTCTCTTACACGCGAAATATAGTCGTTACATGCAGCGCATTGCACAAGAGGATATTTCAATTATTGATGCCATTTGTGAGTATGGTTGTCGTTTTACGCATCATACCTCCATTGCGCCGACGGGTACGATTTCGTTGTCTTTGGCTAATAACGTCAGTAACGGCATTGAGCCAAGTTTTGCCCATCATTATGCGCGTAATGTTATTCGTTCGGGTAAAAAAACCAAAGAAAAAGTAGATGTATTCTCATATGAGCTACTAGCCTATCGCCATTTAGTGAATAAAGAAGCGATGCCATTTGCCAAGGAGGAAGCACATAAGCTGCCTGATTATTTTATCAGTGCCGATAATGTGTCTCCAAAAGAGCATGTGGATATTCAGGCTGCCGCACAAAGATGGGTGGATTCAAGTATTTCCAAAACGGCTAATGTACCTACAGATTTCCCCTTTGCTGATTTTAAAGACATCTACCTTTATGCCTATCATCAGGGACTTAAAGGCTGCACGACGTTTAGGTTTAACCCTGAAGTTTTCCAAGGTGTGCTGGTTAAAGATGAGGATCTTGAGAAAACACTTTATCGTTTCACCCTTGAGGATGGCTCAATAGTTGAGTTAAAAGGTAATGAAATGATTGAATACGATGGTGAAGAGCACAGCGCTGCAAATCTCTATGATGCCTTGAAAGAGGGGTATTATGGGAAATTTTAAGGAATACAAAAGTGGGTATTAATGTATTACCTGAATATGTTCGCAGGCACTACGAAATCTATGAATATAAACATGCTTGTGCGATTCTCAAAGAGGACTTTCCAAATGAGTGGGCAGATATAGTTTCGTTGCTGGAAGCCTTTAGGTTAAAGAAGAGCTGGATTATTCAATCTGGAGGGCGTAAATCAAAGGTTGCTGAGTATATTGACAACTATTTGTACGCCATGGGGTGGGTTGAAAAACAATTTAGCACCCAAGTAATTGTAGATGATGTGACTTATAATTCTCCGACTCACAAGGTTGACTGCTTCAAAAATAGGGTTGCATTGGAAATAGAGTGGAATAATAAAGACCCTTTTTATGATCGATATTTAAATAACTTCAGATTGTTGTTTGATCTTAAGGCTGTTAGTGTTGGAATTATTATCACTCGTTCGGACGAGTTACAGACAATATTCAATGATCTTGGGCGCGGACAATCTTATGGTGCTTCAACGACACATCTTGGCAAGCTCTTACCAAGGATTGAGGGAGGTGGGGGTGCTGGTTGTCCGTTGCTTGTGTTTGGTATGAAAAGTAATTTGTTTGAAGAGGATATTTAGGTGGGTGCTAAAGAAGATTTTATGAATGAACTAAAGGGGCGAAAGTTTAAAACCATTTTAGCCGATCCTCCCTGGCAGTTTCACAATCGAACAGGTAAGGTGGCGCCAGAGCATAAAAGATTAACTCGATATCCGACTTTGGTTTTGGATGAAATTAAGAAACTTCCTGTCGTAGAGATCGCAGATGAGACTGCACATTTGTATCTATGGGTACCCAATGCGTTGCTGGCTGAGGGACTTGAAGTCATGCAAGCCTGGGGATTTACTTATAAAACCAATTTGGTGTGGTATAAGGTGCGCAAAGATGGGGGTCCTGATCGTAGGGGCGTCGGTTTTTATTTTAGGAATGTTACGGAAGTAATATTGTTTGGTACGCGCGGAAAAAATGCACGGACTTTGCCTCCTGGGAGGAGTCAGGAAAATATTGTGTTATCAAGAAAACGCGAGCATAGTAGGAAACCTGATGAACAATATGATTTGATTGAGTCCTGCAGTGCGGGTCCTTATTTAGAGTTATTTGCTAGGGGGGCTCGAGAGAATTGGTGTGCCTGGGGAAATCAGGTAGAAAACTACAAACCTGATTGGGATACCTATGCCAATCATTCACAGGCATCAAGGTAACTTTGGGAGAATAAAATGGCAGTAAAGATAGAGAAAAAGATCACTGGGTTTAATATTGTAAAAGCGAATGAGAAGTTGCTGGATGCCGCAACAAAGCCAGTTAAAAAAGAAAAAACGCATCTACAGATGAGTGAGAGTGTTAAGCGCCCTGAGTCACTTACGGGAGAAACCTATAAAATTAAGCCGCCTCAGGCTGAGCATGCTTTATATGTGACTATTAATGATATTGTATTAAATGAGGGAACTGAGCATGAGGTGCGTCGACCTTTTGAGATTTTCTTAAGCTCAAAAAATATGGAGCACTTTCAGTGGACCATTGCTTTAACACTCATTATTTCAGCGGTGTTTCGCAAAGGCGGCGATGTTACTTTCCTGGTTGAAGAGTTAAGATCAGTATTTGATCCAAATGGTGGTTATTTAAGGCGTGGTGGTAAATACGTCCCCTCGCTTGTTTCAGAAATAGGGGATGTGATCGAAAAGCATCTTAAAAAGATTGGCATGTTACCACAGGATGACTTGGATGAAACACAAAAACTCTATATTGCAGCTAAGCGTCAAGAGCTTGATGAGCGTCAACAGCCAAGTAATGATACAAGCAATAGTTTTCCGCTTGAGTCACAATTATGTGTCAAATGTAGCACCAAAGCCATGGTGAGAATGGATAACTGTTTGACCTGTCTTAATTGCGGTTATTCCAAGTGCGGTTGAGTTTTTAGCTATTAGGACTCTAGGTTGGAGTGATAACTCCAGTAATAAATTGGCTGTAAAGCGCTAAAAACCATGATATTTTTGATTGACGATTAGGCGTTGTTTTGCGATGATGCCCACTTATTTTGCATATCAATACCCGAAAAAAGTTAAATTCATGAAATGCTATGTGTTATGTGCTGCTTTACTGGCTGCCAGCAGCTTAAGTCCTGCCTACGCTGATAATTCGCAGGATGCCGTTATTGGTCCTGAATCTTCAAAAAATCAAGCAACCGTTACGAACGCCTCAGCAGCAGGCACGGCAGAAGAGCAAAAAAAAAATCAGAGTTTTTGGCAGTTTTTAGAAGGAACACAGCCTGAAAATGCGGTTTACTTAGGGATGCTAACCTGGCATTTTAACCCTGAAAGCCGAAAGGATGATCGTCGGTCGAATAATCTGATAGGTGGGGTTTATCAAAGTATTTTCGTTGGTACTCTACTCAATTCATTCAGTGATCGCGCGTTTGTAGTCGGGGTGCAACGTAATCTGTACACCAACCAATTATCACAAAATAACCAGGTCAATGTTGGCTACCGCTTAGGGCTTATATCTGGTTACGATGAACGGATGTCCGATATTGCCAAATATTTGCCTGTATTGCCTATTCCTGAGCTTTATGTTGATTATGCGTATAAGAACGTTGGCGCTGAATTGTCTTATATTGGGGTGGTATTTACTGCCAAGTTTTTTGTACGGTTTTAAAGTAGATATTGCTACCAGACCAAAAATGACATGTCTTTAGCGTGAAAACATGGTAGGCTTTTTGGCAGTAGCAAAAGTGTGGTAATAACACGTACCCAATGATAGAAACAGATCGCATTATTTCGGGAAATAAACAAAAAGAAGATCAGCAGATTGATCGTGCTATTCGCCCCAAATTACTTCAGGATTATCATGGTCAGCCTGTTGTTAAAGAACAGATGGAAATTTTTATTGAAGCGGCAAAAAAGCGTAAGGAAGCTTTAGATCATGTACTCATCTTCGGTCCCCCGGGTCTTGGCAAAACAACGCTGTCACATATCATTGCCAATGAAATGAATGTCTCATTAAAGCAGACTTCGGGTCCTGTATTAGAAAAAGCAGGTGACTTGGCTGCACTTTTAACCAATCTGGAAGCCAATGATGTGCTTTTTATTGATGAGATACATCGCTTAAGTCCTGTGGTGGAGGAAGTGCTTTATCCTGCGATGGAGGATTATCAACTGGATATTATGATCGGTGAAGGGCCTGCGGCGCGTTCAATTAAAATTGACTTGCCACCGTTTACGCTTGTGGGGGCAACGACAAGAGCGGGGCTTTTGACCTCTCCCCTTCGGGATCGCTTTGGTATCGTACAACGTTTAGAGTTTTATTCAGTTGCTGATTTAACGGATATTGTGATGCGCTCAGCCAAGCTCTTGAATGTCAATATTGAGGTCTCAGGCGCCAAAGAAATTGCTAAGCGCGCGCGCGGAACACCAAGGATTGCCAATCGTTTGCTAAGACGCGTGCGGGATTATGCCGAAGTAAAAGCGCAAGGGGTCGTTGATCATAAGGTTGCGGATAGGGCGCTTTCTCTTATTAATGTCGATCCTGTTGGCTTTGACCATATGGATAGGCGTTATCTATTAAACTTGATTGATAAATTTTCAGGTGGTCCTGTGGGTTTAGATACCATTGCTGCATCGATCTCAGAAGAGCGCGGTACCATTGAAGATATGATAGAGCCTTATTTGATTCAACAGGGTTATATTATGCGCACCGCGAGAGGACGCGTGGCAACACACCATGCGTATCGTCATTTTGATGTGCAAATGCCAGAAAAGCTGGCAGATTATCAGGAGCTATCACCTGATAGCAAGCTTCAATAAAGGGGGGTATTTTGGGAATTATTATAGGAATTATTTCAGGTATGCTTTGGGGCTTAAATGATGTTTTAACTAACGTTTACTCCGAACAGGGTTTATTTAGTAGTGCAACCTTTGCGGTACTGGTCTTTGCCCTGGTGCTATCCTTAATGCAGGATGGTTTTTCGTGTGCTGGAATATATACCTACCATCACGTAAGGGGCAGCTTCAAAGAGAATCTTGCTAAAACGCGACATAAAAATTTTTGGCCACTTGTTGTTGCCGCTATTTGCGCGGGTCCCTTGGGGATGGTGACAGGAATCATGGGCATTGCCTATGCAGGACCTGTTTATGCAGGTGTGGTGACTTCCTGTTATCCAGTGGTTGCATTACTCCTTGCGATGACATTGTTGCGTGAAAAAGCGACAAAGCTAAAAATACTGGGCATCGTTTTAACCGTTATTGGGGTAATGTTTATTTCGATTACGGGTGTTCGTTCAGGGGCGGAGCATATCGTCATAGGTTTGATATTTGCCAGTTGCGCGATGCTTGGCTGGGGGGCTGAATCCATTTTGTTTTCTATCGCGCAAAAAACCACAACGCAGGATGTATCCTGGCTTTTAGCGATTCGCCAAAGTGTCTCGTCTTTAAGTTACCTGGTGATTTTGAGTTTTTTACTGCTATTTGACTATCAACAAACCTGGCAGGTAATAAGCCAGTTATTTTTACCTTTGCTCATTGTGGGGTGTGTGTTATCGGCCTCAAGCTCGTATCTTGCGTATTACCATGCCATTAAGCGCATTGGCGCGAGTTTAGGAACGACATTTAATGCCAGCTTTATCTTTTGGGCAGGAATCTTTAGTGTGATGTTTAATATTACAGAGGTACAACGGTCGTTTATTCTGTGGAGTATTGTATTGATCTTCGGCATTTACTTTGCCTCAAAAGGAAATAAAAATTTCGCTCAGGTGGCTTGTTAGGCTGGGCTTTAAAAAGCTATATAAGGTATCTGGCATGAAAGAGCAGGAAAATTTAATTTTTATCTTAAAGAGGCTTCAGGTATTTATTTACCATGAGAAAGAGATAGCGGAGTGGCAATATGCAGGCATTAGTTAATTTACTTAGACGCAGCAAGATCATTTTAGGAATGATCGCGCTGCTTCTTATCGGGTATGGCATCTATTTCTTTTTTGCCTTTTCCATCACTACAGACAATGCCTATGTGATGGCAAATATTCAACCTGTGGCAGCAGAAGTTTCAGGAAAAGTGGATGGCGTGTATGTGCAGAATAATGAATGGGTGAAAAAGGGGGTATTATTATTTTCATTGGATGCCAAGGCTTATGAAATAAGGCTTAAACAAGCAAAGCTAAGCTTGGAATCTGTTCAATTACAACTGACAGAGGCTGAAAATATATTAGCAGCGTTTAAGCAACAGAATATGATAAGGCGCTATGAGCTGCAGCTAGCAGTAGACAAAATGAGGGTAGAACGAGCACAGGCTCAGTTAAGTGTTGAAATTGCTCAATCACAATTACAGGCAACTCAAGTCTACGCACAAGCAGATGGTGTCATCAGTAATTTAACGCTTACCAAAGGAGCTTTTGTGCAAGCCTATCAACCCCTGTTTGCATTTATTCATACCGATAAGTGGTGGATAGAGGCAAACTTTAAGGAAACAGACTTAGCCAGCATCAAAAAAGGAGATAAGGCAAAGATTCGTCTGCGCATGTATTTGGGGAAGAAAGCATATATAGGAGTCGTTCAAGATACTAACTGGGCGGTCGGTAGAAGCAAGACGGATACAAACACCTTATTGCAACAGGTTCCCCAGGAAAACCAGTGGCTATTATTACCTCAACGTTTTCCTGTGCTTATTGAAATAAAAGATCCTGATCCAAATTTCCCACTACATGTTGGGGCCAGCGCCTATGTTACGATTGAATAAAAGCAAGAAAAGCGCCTACTATGGTCTCGCACAAGATCCTTATTTGGAGATTGCTTATCATGTAATGGTGAGTTTGCTGGCATTTTGCATACTCCTACTGGGGTATCTGTTTTTTCAATGGCCTGATTTTCTTATTTTTTTGATCATTAGTGTTTTGCTTATTTTTATCAGCGCTTTTCCATTGGGGCAATCACGATGGGGACAAATTAAGGCTGTTTTAATGATAAGTGCTGGCTTGTGGATATCCTTTGTTGGCGTTTTTGTTAATGCCGAGTCAAAGCTCCTGACGATTGCATGGGTTTTCTGCTACAGCTTAGGCTGCTATATCATCAGTCTACGAAACAATAACTTGAGACTATATCTGGGGTTAAGCATTGTTTTTCTGCCTATTTACATTCATTTGCTGGCTGATGCAACCCTGCTGTCACCGATAAATAGCAGTGAGTTATTGATCAACTATTCATCTGGATTTGCCATTTGTGCATTGTATGCGCTGATCGTTGCACTTCTTGCGCCAAGAAGATCAAAAGCTAAAGTATTGCTCGCGATGACAGCGTATATTTATGCGCTAAGACGCGTGCTGTTAAGTGAAAACAAACACGAATATCGCGACAATCTTTATGATATGTACAGTCATTTATATTATCTTCGCGAGCAAAGGGATCAATACCATCAACGATTTGATCAAGATTTCCTGTTGATGATGAGTTCATATATTGATGTGATATACCAGATTGGGATGACTTACGCTTATGTTTTAAATAATCCTGAGGTGAAACTACCTTTCTATCAGGCAAGCATATGGATTGATAGGCTTTTAGCTGAGAAAGAGTGGTCTATGCAGGAAGGGTTAATCAAGGAGCAGAAGGATTGGGCACAGGTTATTGAATCCCCTCTATTAAAGGATGCCTTAACGAAAATTGAGGCATCTGTTGTTAGGCTTGTGCCAATTTATCAGGAAATTAAAAAACTCAGGAAAAAATATGCTTAGTGTAATCGATCGGTTAACGCTTTATCGCGCCGTTAGAATATCATTGATGCTAAGTGCTGCAGTGACACTGTGGCTTGTGGCTGATATCGAACGCGGTTATTGGATTGCGATGACCTTAATGATTATTTACATGCCATTTGAGCCTGGACTTGTCAATAATCGTATTAAAATGCGCTTACTTGGTACGCTCGCAGGTTTGTTATTTGGTTTTTTGCTGATTGAATTAATGCGAGCACATCAGTTATGGCTGGCAACTATTCCACTGCTAATTTTATTTGCGTTGTATTTTTCGATTGTGCATTACATGTATGCGACTGTGTTTATTACCATCGGCGTCATGGTGATGTTTTCGATGCTTGATACAGGAGGGATGTCGCCTGCGACTTTTATGCTGGCACGTTTTATTGACACATTCATTGCCTGCGTTTTGTGTTTTATTGCTGAAGTTTTTTTTCGTCCGAAAAAAATGATCGCACATGCCATTATAAAGGATCTTGAAGATATATTGACTGCATACGCTAAGCACTTTGATATCATGTATAACGCCTTTATGAACCAGAAGTTTTACCAGATCTCTATTGAGGAGTCGACAAAATTTAATAACAGCCGCTGCGAGCCATGGAGAGCGGAACGCGAGGGCGAGTAGACCCGGGTAGCCTTGCGCTGTTGATCAGCAAGCGACSGACGTGCCGAAGGCGCCAGAGCGAAGTCTGTGAAACAGCTTTTACCCAAGGCGTAGAGTAGAATCGGAGGAGTGTTGTCCGTTCGGAATGAGCGTAGCGAATTTGTGAGGACATGCCGAGGAGGCGGACGGCCCGGGCAAAATTTA
>NZ_PGGB02000002.1:37251-165221 GCF_002803295.2 Caedibacter taeniospiralis
GAGTAGACCCGGGTAGCCTTGCGCTGTTGATCAGCAAGCGACGTGCCGAAGGCGCCAGAGCGAAGTCTGTGAAACAGCTTTTACCCAAGGCGTAGAGTAGAATCGGAGGAGTGTTGTCCGTTCGGAATGAGCGTAGCGAATTTGTGAGGACATGCCGAGGAGGCGGACGGCCCGGGCAAAATTTATACCGCCGAGGATAGCCGATTCGATTTTGTGTATGGATATACAAAATTTATCATGAGGCCCGAGGCACCCTACTGTTGAGTCTCAAAAAATCGGTCGAACTCAATAAGAAAAAGCTCAGTAAAGCAAAACAGCTGCTGATGGAAATCTGCCTTGATCTTGTTTTTAATATGCGAATGCACCTGATCAGCGTGCACTATCTGGCAGAAACTTATCAAGAAACCATGCAAAGCTTTATGCAAGGCAAGCACGAGATGGTTTTGTTTATTGTCAATGATTTAAAAAACATCATAGCACGTACGCCAATGCAGGCAGTGCATGCGAAAGAAGTAGGAAAAGAGCATGCCATCGCTGATGCCGTAGATGCACAGATTGAGCAAAACTTACAGCAATTCCATGAATTAGCTTATCAAGCTCAAAGCGCGTTAGACACATTCAAAAACTCCTGCCAGTAATTTGCGGACAGTTTTTCACTGACGGTGGGGTCCGTGGTGCACGTCGGTGGATGCGCTACACTGATCCACCCTACCGCAGAAAAATGGGCGAAGCTTACGTCATCACTCAAAGATGTCTGCCGCTAACTCCCTGGAGTTTTTATCCCATCAGCGATATGCTGGGCTTATCCAAAGGCATTTTAAATTGAACCATGATTAGGCTAAGTCCATTATTACAAGCTTTTTTAAGTGTGGAAAAAAATAAGACCGTGCACGCGGCGGCAGAGACACTTTTTTTAACCCAAACGGCGGTGACACAAAGAATCAAACAGCTTGAGGATAAGCTGGGCGTGTCATTATTTATTCGTTCCAGAAAAGGCATGCAGTTGAGTGCTGAAGGTCAGATACTATTAAGATACTGCCATGACATGCAAAACCTGGAAAATAGTTATTTGCACAGTTTGAATATGACTGAAAGCAATCATATCATTCCGATTAAAATCGTCTCTTCTTCAACCTTAATGAAGACACGGATTGTTGAACCTGCGTCAGCAATTGCCAAGATCTATCCACAATTAAGATTGCATTTGCAAATCCATGATATTGAAGCACGACACGAGATGCTAAGGATGGGGCAGGTTGATTTGGCGGTTGTCAGCAACAAACACGTTTCAAAGGAAATGTGTACCAAATCACTTCAGCCTGAGCGCTATGTGCTTATTGTGCCAAAAGAATGGCAGAGTAAATCCATTTTCGAAGTGGTAGCCAATGAAAATATTGTGGATTTTGATCCCAGTGACAATATTACTTTTTCATATTTGGCAAAATACTGTTTACTAGAAAATGCACGTAAGGATCGACATTTTATTAACTCACCAGACCAGCTAGCACAACTTGTTGGTTTGGGTTTGGGATATACGGTAGTGACCAAGCAGTTTTATCAGCAGTATTGTGACCACAAAAGGGTAGTCATATCAAACCCGCATTGGTTTTATGATCATGAAACATCCTTGTGCTGGTATGATCGCGGCGTCTTGCCTCATTATTTCAAAGCATTGATTGATGCGATTGCATGATAATGCCTTGGCAGCGCTTCTGTGAAATTTAAGACGAGCTTTAAACCGCCGAAAAGACAAAAACAGACTGTCGGGACAGTAATTAGTCGCTCCTATTCTGTATCAGAAAACAAGAGTTGAATGGGAGATTTTTCTAAGCACGATGGATTGCTGTTTTTTCCTCCTTTCTTTAGTGCATACTTCTCAATTCTTTCACCATTACGAGCAGTACAGCTAACGCTTATTGTATAGTAATCTAGTCTGGAAAATTCCCCTACATCAAAGCTAATATAGGTGTGATTTTCATCCAATATTTTAAATTGGTAATTTAAGAATTGTGGCCAACAATTAAGTAACATGCCTGAATGATTCTCTGGAGAGATTTCTGCTTTCAAATTTTGCCCTGATTCGAGTTTGTACTTTGAGGCTAATTCTTTCTCAATCACTAGACCTGAACAATAAAAATCGATACTACTTTGATTGGTGAGAGTGACTGGAATATCAACACTTGAGCTGTTTTTCTCTGCAGTTATTCCAACATACGGAGCAAAAAAAATACTCAATATGACTATTCCCCATTTTCCAATTTTCTTATTGAATAAGCGCACATGTTTTAGAAACGTGCTTAGGTAATAACAAAAGAATGCCCATGCTATAGCAGGTGCCTCACTAACAATATTCATTTGATGCTCTCCATTTTTTCTGCTTCCAGGGTTATTTCTTCCACTTTTTGTATCGCGGCAGCGGCATTGACTCTTCCTGTCTCAAGGCAGAGAAGTGGTTGCTCACCACTAAAGTGACACCGCTGTTTGTCATTATCAAAAGGAGTTGCAGTTTCTTGTAAAATTTTGACTATTTGATCACGTGTCAAATCAGGATTGATTGATAGCATATCGGCAATAATGCCGCTTATCATGGGTGTTGCAAATGAAGTACCTGACGTATTTTTATAGGTGAAACTGCCATTGCTATAAAAAGTAGTGTAGAAATTATTTCCATCGCCGCCAGGGGCTGCAATTTCAACGGTATCATCAGAGGCTGAGTAGCCTGCAAGATCCCCGTTTTGCCCAAGCGCAGATACGGTAATTACTCCAGAACAAGTCGTTAATGGATTATATTTAGTAGGTAATGCTAGATTGCCAGCAGCAACTACAGCAACTGCTTTGGCATCCAAGACAGCTAATGCTGCTTGTTCTAATGATGGGGAGATTACATCACATTCCCAAAGATTTTGTTCAGGAACTGGTGAAGTTCCAAAGCTCATATTCAATACTTGTGCGGGGTTAGGGTTGTCAATAGTCGGGTGCATCCCTACTGCCCATAGCATACCATCAATGAAATTACTGCTATAAGTAGGAAGGACTTTAACAGGCACAATCATTGCTTTTGGAGCAACGCCAAGTACCCCATTTCCCTGTATTTTTTGCCCTGCAATAACGCCAATAACCTGAGTTCCATGAATGTTGGGTTGCCCATCATTTAAGTCACTTAAAGCATCAGGGCGTGTTGCATCGTACATAAAGCGATAACCGTAAACTCCTGGATGATTACTCAATCGCTGTAGCTGACTCATAAAATCAGGATGTGCTGTATACCCTGAATCAAGTACGGCAACGGTGACTCCTTCGCCTTCTGCGGCAAATAGTCGCTCATCCTGCTGATTAAAAATATTAGCACCATAACTAATCCCTCTTAGGGGATGCTCATATTTTCCATACATATACCATTGCATTATATTGGGCGCTGTGACACTGCCACCTCCAACAGGTTCGCTCATTGGGATAAGTTTTGGATTAGCTTCAACGCTAAGAACCCCTTCAAGCTCGCGCATTTGATTTAGCTGTTTCATGGTTAATTCGGTGCTGGATTCCAGAATATGCGCTCCAGTACTCATAGTTCCTTTATCTGTAAAGTGAATCCCAGAAGCCTTAAATAACTGATCTAATAGTTCAGTTGAGACAGGAGTATTCATTTGTAATTTTACAGCAGCCATTTGTGCAGCGAGTTTTGACGCTTTGGTCATTTTCCCTGTATAGGGGTTAACAGCAGTTTCCAAAAGGTGCTTTTGCTCCTCTGTTGGTTTCAACTTGATAATGATGCTATTAATTGGATATGCCTGAGGCAAGTCAGTGCTGGCAGGAACTTTCTGATGAGGTGCCGATTGGTTATCCATTTTTACTGTTTGTAATTGCGTATTCTCCTTAGCATGCTGTGATGGTATAGCATTGTCATTTGCATATACATTTCCTATTAAGCAAGCAGTCACCAGCGTTAACGCTTTTGTAATGTGCATCATATGAATTACTCCTTAGACGATAAGACTAGTGAAAGCTATCCAGGTGTTCATTCAAACTTTCACAATTCATCGGTTGTCCTGTATATAGATACTTTGTTAGCTTCCTGGAAAGTATAAGATCTATTGCGGTCATGTCCTGTTCGTTTGTCGTTGCATATACTAAGAAATCGCCATCTGGGTCATTCGCTCTATAAAGCGGCATCTCTTT
The DNA here is from genome assembly GCF_002803295.2 of Caedibacter taeniospiralis. Lineage (GTDB taxonomy): Bacteria > Pseudomonadota > Gammaproteobacteria > Francisellales > Francisellaceae > Caedibacter > Caedibacter taeniospiralis. The sequence continues at coordinate 41,428 of NZ_PGGB02000002.1, forward strand.
ACCGCTGTCTCTGGATACAAGGCGCGCAACCAAGGCGGTTTTTAGCGTGCTGCCATCAGTGGTGTAATCTGTTAGATAACCTGCACTCAGACTTGGAGGTATATTCGAGGTCTCGTTTCCTGAAAGGGTCTGCAAGCCCAAAATCCAGGGGTTATCCCAGGCAGTAATGAAACTATCTACTGTATTTACCCAGTCAGAAACCGCCCATAGACCGCATGACCAATCTTTTACAGCACCTTCTTCAAAACCAGCCTCGCACAACGCATCGTGAATTTTATTGACAACGATACTCTTTCCTAAATTCAGTGCTATCTGCGTCAGATTTTCGCCTGATTGTCCTAAGGTATAATTGAGATAATATTGCCTCACAGGAACCTGAACTTCGCTCCATTTATTTGTAGGCACTGTGCTACAAAATTGATCATCATAAACATTAAACTCAAGCACACTTGACCAGGCAAAATTGAGTTTAGATGAAGGCTTTCCAGGATGAAAATCAGCATCACGTCCTCCTGACATGACTGCAGAGTAATTATTGCCAACTTTTTTGTTGAAAAAACTTGCAGCATCTGTGTTGCCTTTTCTTCCTACTTCCCAAAAGCAGTGGATCGGATTTTGAGCGTTTCCACTCTCATTGTAGGTGAAACATCCTGGATCCTTAGCATCTTTTCTTTGGTCAGATGGAATGGAGTAATTTGTGGTAGCTTCACCTGCAATACCATAAGTCACATCTTGAGCATCCATTTGATTGCCGTGATGATCCTTAACTGTAATGTAAAATGATTCGTTATGTGTATAGACTTTAGCGTTGATATTACTGGCAAATGCCAATAAACCTAGAAATATGGGGAGTATTTTTTTGTGATTCATTATTAGTTTCCTTCTAGTCTTTGTTGGTTTCCTGATAACCTGATGGCAGTTTCCATTAAGCTATGAGCATGAATATAGTTACTTTTTTTAAAATAGTAATGGTTTAGATAAATATTTATTCAAATTAATTACACCCCACCACGTACACACATAATGTAAAAATTCCTTGGTGCACTTCCATATGCAGTCTCTACGCTGGTCTTATCAGCATAATGCAAGTCACCATCCCAGGTTCGTACTGTCCAGCCGTAACTGGAATTTTTTTCGGTATTAGCAAGGGTAGTACTTGTCCAATATTCTCCTTTTATATCATCATTTCCGCCTGAAATATTTTCAAATGGGGTATGTAGATTCAGCTGATCAGCCTGATTCGTAACTGATAGATCCAGCAAGCTCATCCATTCAAATACATTGGGAGCACGCCAGTCATCCTTATCTGCCAAGGATAAATTGGCACAAGTTTTTATGGCATCCCGCCAGTTTAATGGGTTGCCTTCATTATTAAGGCTGGGATCTTTTTGCCATATCAATCCCGATAAGGTATCTATAACGGTCCCATCGTTATTATCATTGAAGCGTGAAGCAATATTCCATTGCAAACCTGTTTGATGCTCGCCATCTTCTCCTGAGCCACTACATGATCTTTCAACACCATCTATGCCATAACATAATTTCTGACCAGTTTGCAGTACAGGACTACTGCTGTCAGGTACCGCTTCACCTCTGACACACCAGGTTCTCACCCTGCTGTCACTTGCTTTTTCTAACAATCCATAAAGTGTATTACCATCGGTTAATCCTATTGCCCAGGCATAACTCGTATTCGCCATGACTGTTGTGCTACTCCAGTAGCCTTTGTTAACGTTAGAGAATCCTAAGGCATTTAAAATATCCATTGGTTTTGCGCCATAGTTAATAATACTTTGCAATTCATTGCGATTTGGTAGGCGCCAATCACTATATTCACCCTGGTTAAGCTCCATGCAGGTTGTCAGTGCGGTTGTCCAATCCACTGTATTTCCTTCATTATTAACACTAGGGTCTTGCTGCCACATAAGTCCTGTTAGGTTATCGCTAACGGTTGTATCATTGTTCACGGTGAATCGTGATGACATATCTAGAGATTGACCTGCTTTGATTTCACCATCTTGTCTTGGAAAATCTTCCGCTTCAGTACAAAGTATTTCGCCATCCATCCCATAACACTTAGTTTGACCTGTTGCAGAAATAATCCTATTAGAAGGCAGAAAAGTCATTGAAATCGGGTATTTAATCACACTGTTGGTCGCGCCATCCAGTGTGGCAACAATTTCTCCAGAGACATTTTTTCCTAAACCTGAAGTATCGGTGATATTAAATGCAATATTGCAGCTTTCTCCTGGCTGAAGGACTGCACCTGTTTGAGTCACAGGATCATAACAGTTGGCGTTAGCTCCCACCCCATTTGTGTTGGTTAGGCTAAACTGAACACCCTCCACCATAGGATAAGTAATGTTATTAACATGAATACTGTTGTAAGTTACAGCACCAACAGGAATAGATGCACCTCGACCCGAATTACTTATAGTTGCCTCAAAATACCCTGGAATATTTGAAAGAATCGTCATAGGCACATCACGCGCAACCTGTCCTGTAACCTGAGCTGCGATGGGGGTACTGATATTTTCTTCGCCGCTGCTACCGCCACCGCAGCCTGTAAGAAGTGTTGCTAACATTAGTGCACTTAAGTGTCTTTTAGTGATTTTCATTCTATTTTCCTTATGGTTTCTAGTGTTTTTAATATCAAGTGTGATTTATACTTACACCAAAGAAGGTTGGATAACGACCTTATCGATTTGGTGAGTGTATTTTATGACCAGAAAATAGAATTGAAGAGTGGGGAAGTTTGTGAAACAAAAGGAATTTTTCCCAGGGGGAGTTTGTGTTGTTTAGCCGAAAATTCGGCAACAGCTTTTATTTAAGGTTTTAAAGAAGGCTCTTTTGGTGTTTCAGGGAGGTATAAAAAAAGTGATGACGGTGTTGTTTAATTCCCATAAATATTGTAGTTTTATGACAATTAATGCAAACCTGGTACAGCTCAGGTAAAGGGATAACGAAGTGATTAAGACTCAAGATTTGCTGGATGAACAGCAATGTTATTATGATGGTTATAGTGGATACACAACAATAATGAAAATTTAGTGTTGGGTTTTACTTTTTAACTCTTTTTTCAATTTCAATACAGCACCACGATCAAGACCTGTACATTCAACCACCAAATCATCACTGAGTCCTTTGGTAAGCATGGCTTTAGCTGTATGCTCTTTTTCTAAAAAGCGACCTTGCTGTATACCTTTTTGTACTCCTTGCTGTTCCCATTTCTCCGCTACCGTCATAACATCACCTTTCAAATTTGGTTTACTGTGGATGATTCTATCATAAAATTCTTCTGTTTCCATATCCGTTCGCCCGGCAGATACGTCATTAAAAAGCAAACGGCGAAGTCTCTATTGCTAATTAAATCCTTGAAAACGTGATCATGTTTATTTGTCATTTATTACCTTAAGAAAAGCATTAACCCCTTTTCCCCTACTGGAATCATCAAAACTTTTGAAAATAAATCCGATATTCTCCAGCGGTTACGTAACTGAAGTTACGTAAGGTACCACAAACCTGGCATCAGCTACAATACACGCTTTTGTCTTTTGGGCGATGACCATATTTCCACCTGCTCTAATGGTGCTAAGCCCCCATGCGCTTTGAAAAACACCCTACCTCGCAAGCCCCTTGAAAAGAGGGGAATAAGCGGCAGGTGGGCGGGAAGATGGAAGATGATCGGTGCCGTCTTTATGTAAGCAGAAGACCTGCAGGCGGATACATTCCAAACTTGTGAGTTTAGAATGCGGCTGGGAGGAAGCTTAGCTTGAAACAAAGTATAAAATATCAGGATTCGTAAGGGTTTTTAACGCGTACAGGGGTTGTTTTCTCGTCTCTGCTATTAATTCCTAGCTGACCGTAGTAATTATCACCCCAACAATATAAGCCGCCGGTGATATCAATGGCACATGTATGGTAGAGACCTAAACTTACCTGAGTTACCTGATCAACCTTTAAACCTTCGCCAGGGTGGACTTTTACAGGAACAGAACTGGCGGTGTTTTGATTATTTCCTATTTGTCCAAACATGTTATAACCCCAGCAGTATAATCCTCCTGGCTAGGTAATTGCACATTGTGATTTATCTCCACCAGAAAATCCTAACGTGGCAATGCGATTTGACGTGAACCCTTCTGTTCCATCACTAATTTTTGTTGCCTGAGAGTGAATGCCTGTGTTCGCATCCCCCTGACCTAAAGCCCCTAGCATATTATTTCCCCAACTATATAGCTGGTGATTGGAGTCAATAGCGTATGCTGCATTATAACCTAAACTTACTGAGCTAATGTGACTACTATCAAAACCTGATGCTAAATTGCTTGGTACTTTAACAGGATTATAAGCCAAGGTGCTAGATTCTGTGCCTGTGATAGCATTCCGTTGATTTCCCCAGCAATATAAACTATTGGATAGGGTTATGGCACAAATACTATCTCGAACTACACTTATTTCTTTTACATGATCAGAATCAAATCTATCTTCACCAAAACCCACTGATTCTAATTTAACAGGGGTGCTTTTAACTATCATTGCAAAATCATCATTAACATCAAACACGCCCCAGTAATAAAGTGATTGCTTGTCTCCTTGTTGACTAATAGCATAAATTGCTCCTGTACCTATCGCAACACTAATAACATTGTCAGGATTAAAACCCTCGCTGCCTGCCTTTATTTTTTGAGGAGTGGCTTGCCTTGTGACATCTAGAGATGTTGTGAGCTGTCCATATTGATTATTGCCCCAACAATAAAGTTGATGATTATCTGTAATGGCACAAGTATTTTGGCGACCAACTGAAACAGATAAGACATTATCTGGAGTAAAACCCTGATCTCCAGCAACAACCGCGGTGGGGGTAGATATGTATGACTTATTTCCTATTCCATCTCCCAATTCTCCCCACGCACCACTACCCCAGCAATATAATTTATGCCGATAATCAATTGCGCAGGTTGTACTGTTACCAGAAGCTACCTGCAACCAGGGATAAACCATCTTAGTATTAATGGTAATGTTTTGTGCGCTGGCATTTTCGGCATTAACCACTAACCTGGATTCGTAGCTGGCATCCCAAGAGCTGACTGTCGCAGGATTAGCAGGATAGTTTCCGCTTAAAGTCACCGCACAGCTTTCGCCAACTCCTAAGGTTTTACCGTCACAGTTGCTTGACAGTAATACGCCAGGAGAACCAATTGCGTCAATAGTTTCCAGTGCATTTGCTTTTAATGTAACAGAACGCACTCCTGTATTTTTCACCCAGATAGTCGTTTTGAACTCAGGATTACTATATAGCTCAAGGGCTCTGGTCTGTGGCTGATCATCACTATCCACCAGCGTAAACTCTTCTGAGGTTATTATGGTATTAAAGCTTGCTTTGGCATTCTCATGCAGGTTGTTACCCACTTCATCAGCCAATAACCGTACTTCAACAGCGCTGGTCGTTACTGGCGCATCTTTTGCCACTTTAATATAGGCGGTGCATGATTCCCCTGGGGCAAGACTGTCTTTGACACTGCAAGAATCATCGGCATCCGAATAGCTTAGTGACAGCCCCTCGTGTGTGCCATTTATCATAAGATATGAGCCAATAGTAGCGCCTTGATAAGTTCTAAGGGTAAACGGTCCATTATTGGTAACCGTCAACGGGTACTCAAGGTCGGTCGTATCTGAAATGGGCATAACTGTTGGTATCTGTATTGTGGCTGTGCTCTTTTGAATTATCACTTCTGCCGAGTTTACCTTGGTTTTCCCTGAATTATCCTTATAGTTTAGGTGAAGATAAGCAGACTCTCCTGTATGCTAGGCATCCTTATCGGCATGAAGCGTGATATTACAGCTTTGTTTGGCAGCTAAGACGCCTGTGCACTGATTGCTTTGAATGCTGATGCCATAAAGGGTGTCATCAAGCTGTGCCTGAACTAATTCAAGTGCCTGACTGGTCTGATTGGTAAAGGTAATGGTATGTTGTTCTGTTGCAATGGTGACGGGTGAAACACTGATCGCTTGGTTCGCCACAAAAATAGCAGGGTGAGTAACATCACTATTGGCAGCACCCAACGCTAAATAATGTGAGTTTGTATTGTCTGCGAGATTATCCTTATACATTGTAAGAGCCTCTGCTGCGGATGACTTAAGCGCAATGTCCAGTCTTGCCTTTTGATTGGGAGCCTGGTAGCTCAACATGATTTTGCCTGGTTGTTCGGGTAATACCAGTTTATTGCCATTGAACTTGACAAAGGCGATCTCCTGATACAGTTCATCGGGCATATTGCTGAAATCCACATAGGCATTATTGAGTCCTGTGGTGGATGAAAAGGAAAGTACAGAAGTATTATCAGGAATAAAATCTACGGTTACATTTCCTTGCTCAAAGTCCATGGATTTCTGACTATCTACCGCCGTTGTATCAAACTGCATAATCGTTTCAGTCATAAGGTTTTGAGTCTCCAGATCTTCAATCTCAAACTTAAGCTCGCCCTTAAACTCTGCACTTAGGTCACTTAAGGTGACATTGAATTGAAGTGTGGCCTTTTCACCAGGTTGCAAAGTAACACCCTGACTGCCATCCCATAAATTACCATTGACCATGGGGGCACTTGTATCAAACAGAGCACCCGCGGGAGCAGTGACATTGACCAGCTTGATACTGTGAGTATTAATATTGGTGAACTCAGCTTGAGCTAGGGCTGTTTTTCCTATTAAAATAGTTTGCGGGATCAGCGATTTTGGTGTCATCAACATATTATCCAGTGCGGGATTAAGCAAAATGCTACCGACAGGCGCTTCTTGCAGATTCCCCACCTTTTTACTCATTAAAACATAATTCCCTGACGGAAGGTCTTTGTCGTGAGCAATAAGCGCAATCGTTGCCTGGGCCCCATCGGCAACTCCTTTGGTGACGGAGTTTCCTTTGGTGCTATCGGTAATTTCAATCTTATCTGAAGATACAACATTACCCTGGGCATCACGTACTTCAAAGGCATCAGCCACTGAAGTAATTCCAAAAATACTAAAGCTATTATTGGCTATGCCATCATCACTATTGCTAAGAATAACATCCGTTGTGCTGGTTTCACCCTGAGTCTTAGGCAGATGCATGATGATATAACCCGATGCAGATTTTGCGGTTAATGATGCCGATGCAATATTGAGCGATATATCACTTTCATAAACATTCCCTTCGAGCCCTTCTACGTTCAAAGATACTTTCATTGTGTGTTGACCGTTGGGTACTTCTTGAGCCGCAGTTAATGTGATAATCTGATCCGCGTCAGGCATGATTTCGCCGCTTAGCTTATCCGCTTGTATCCCTAGCGGAAGATCACTAATCGTAAAGGTAACCAGTTTGGATGTTGGATTCGTGAGTTTTAAGTATTTTTGACCTGGAGCGATATACGAAACACTTGAGGGTTCAAAATGCACAATACTGGTAGAAACTGAAACAGCAGGATAAATCGTTGCATGATTGTTGCTTTTTAGCGCAATTATTTTGTTCGTTACGTTTTGGTTAAGTGCAACCTGTGCATTTTTAAGTGCATTCAAATTATCGCTTGTAAGGGCGAAATCAAGATGGATATGCTTATGTGCTTTTGGTAATAAATCCCCTGATAAGGTTAAAATACCCGTGTCAGGATTATAACCATTACCTGAGAAACTCTGGTAAATTGCTGCATCCAATTTGGATAAATCCAGCGTAATATTTTGCGCACGTACACTGCCCTGGTTATCAATCACTACATCCAGACCTGTGCTGGCGTCAACATTGATACCATTGAGGCTTTGCAAGCTTGTATCAAGTGTAGAGGAAGCAACAAATTGAGTATTAAAGGCAGGTGTTGCATAAATTACGCTGTCATTATTGAATGCTAAGCGCAATATTCCGTTGACACTGACACCTTCTGTGGCTGTCACACGACATTGATAAACTTTTGTTTTACCAGGTTCAATGATTTCTCCTGCTTTAAGATCTCCACAATCCCAGGAAGCGCCATCACTATGGACATCACTGAAATCAACGGCTGATATTGTCAATATCGTTTCACCAGGATTAGCGATTTTAAAACTCATCAAGCCCTGGTTGCCTGGCGCTACTCTAGCAGGAAGTGACTGCATCATAATGACATTGGCACCCTCCGGAGAAGCTTGCAAATCAATCATCGCAATCGTGGCGGATTTAACGTTGTTTTTCGCAATGGCATTGAGTTTATATGTACCTAAAGCCGCATCTTTATTGCTTGATTGAATACCAATCTGACAACTGTTACCTGGTAGCAACTGAGCACCTTTACAGGAGTTCATTGGACTATCAACAATTTTCAAATCACCCCCAGCCACACTAAACTGATCACTTAGTTTATCGGCTAGATAGGCGATATATTTGCCTTTATTGACGATATTCAGGTAGCTTGCTTTGGCGTTGGTCGAGCTGTTTGATCTTAAAACAACAGGATTATCTTCCTCTACACTTAACTGGGTACTGGCATCAATGAGTGCGGTTAAATTGACGGAATACATGTGCCCTGAGCTATCACTTAAAATAGCGTTAAATGGATACTCTCCTGAGATGGCGTTTTTTGCTGCTGACACCTTAAATTCGATGCTATCACCTGGCAATACCTGGTCTCCTGAGCCAACACTAGAAATAATGCTAATATATTGCGGATGATCAACAGAGAATTCTAAAGAGTTGAAACGCAGTTTACCTGCATTGCTTGGAATCGTAAGAATAATACTGTCATTATTTCCCTTAGAGATGGAGACAGCCTTGTTACTCATATCAAAGGGTTTATCGCTGGCAGTAAGCGCAGGCGCTACTTTATTGGCTGCCGTCGCGCTCCCCACATAAAGCTCATTGATTTCCAAAGCACCATTATTCTCTAAACTACTAAGTAAGTTAGCATCTTTTAATACCTCTGATGCCTGACCTTTGACAAAGAACGTAATCTTTTGACTTCCTGCAGCAGGAATATTAGGAACAATAATACGTTTTTTCTTCTCGTAATAAATACCACCTGCTAATGTATTCCAATCTATGGCGTTAATTAACGCATCTGGTAGCTGCGTAAGATCGATGTACGTACCGTTGATTGCTGAGTCTGCTGTGTTATTTAAAATAAATTCTGTTTGAGCATTTGGACGTATGCTGGCAGCCTTAGAGGAGGATACCGCTGAAGTCAGTGCAAGCTGATCCGCCGGTACAAAGTGTGTATCAATGGCGATTTTAGAAGAAATATCACCGCTATTAGATTTTGCTGAAAATATTAAGTTTCCTGTGATGCTTGAGTTGTCACTACCACTTACAGCTATAAATTGAGAGCAGCTCTCCCCTGGGTTTAAGTGAGCACCAACTACACCATTCCAACAAGCTTTATTCGCGCCGACCTGTGCTGTTTGATCCAAAGTAAATTCAACACTGGCATTACCTGTTTTATTCGTCTGGTCAGATAATCCTGTAATGATCATCGTGTTATCACTTACCGTGCCTGCGCCAACTATTGAAGACAATGTTACGGGGTTGCTTAGTTTAATTTCCATTACGCCATCGGCATCGGAGGCGATGGTTTGAGGAAGAGAAATGACGGATGTCAGATTTAATGGCGTTGCAGGCGTGACATTTCCGCCATTTCCTTCGCTGCCGCCACCACATCCGCCAAGAAGGGTTGCTAACATCAGTGAACTTAAGTGTTTTTTAGTGATCTTCATTCTGTTTTCCTTATGGTTTTTGATGTTTTTAACATCAGTTGTGATTTACGCTTACACCAAAGAAGATTCAATAATGACCTTCTCGATTTGGTGAGTGCATTTTATGACCAGAAAACAGATTTGAAGAGTGGGGAAGTTTGTTGAATAAAAGGAATTTTTCCCAGGGGGAGGCTAAGCTTGAAAAATCACTAATTGGAGTTACGTACTTTAGATTTTTTTTAAACTACAAAAGCCTTCTTTGAAGCCACTCCTTGGCTAACGGAGGGGAGTTTAACAAAAAGCTGTCAAATATTCCCATTCACTTGTGAAGCGGGTGGTTAAACCGTTGCATTGCTCACAGTAATTAGAGAAATCCTGCTCCTTGTTGCATATCATCCTCTAGGCACTGAATAACATATTTGTCTATTTCCGCATTCACTTTTTGAGACAAAATGATAACATCTGGATCTCGTGAAATTGTCCAGTCAGGTAGTAATTTTACTAATTGAGCTCGATCACTACTTGCTTTGACAAGTGTTTCATTAAGAATACCAATACCTAATCCCTGTTGAATAAGTTCCAATATGACAAACTCCATGCCCATCTTACAAACGATGTTCAGTTGAATTAGTTTTGTTGTGCCATCTTTCAATAATTGAATTTGCCCTGTTTCAAGAGGACTTCCAAGATAGTTGAGTCCAGTAAGATCATTTGGGTTTAAAATTGAATGCGTTAGTGAGTCTAAATATGGTTGACTCGTATATAATGCGAACTTCCCTTTAACTGTTTTAAGCACTATCCATTTATCCTGATCAAGCAAGTGTAAATGTTCTTTGAGTAAAAGTAGCATGTTAAAACTATCTGCAAGTTCCTGTAGGTGGGCACCGAAACGCGCAATCATTGTAGGTGTTATCACACCGATTTCAAAGGTTATTTGTGGGAATTTTTTTCGTAATTTTGCTAGTAGCAGCTTGGCAGCATAATGGTATCCCGCTGGAAATGCCAAGATCCTGTAAACAATATTTTGACGAATCGATTCAAAATTGCTGAGATCTATTTCTAGGCGTTCTATTTTGGGTAAAATCACTGCATAAAGCTTGTGTCCAAGTGGAGTTAAGGCAATATTTTGAACACCACTTTCACTATTTTTTAATAAAGGACCTTTGATAGCAAACTCCAGCTCGGCTAAGTAACGGCGCGCTGTTTTAATATCAATGTTAAGAGCATCAGCTGCTTTTTTACGTGAACCCTGTTGAACAAGTACTTTAAAATATACCAATTCCCGTGCGTACTTGAATAGGTTTACACTAAAACTACCGTTTTGAATGGTCATTTACTGCTCCTTTTCGAATGCTAAGTTATCCTTTTTTCAAAGGGTTATTGTGCTGCGAAGATAGCGGCTGAGAAAGAAGCCAGTCATTAAGCGTTTTTGCCAACTGTTCTGCTAACTTATTTGCAGCTTGCGCGAAGCCTTGGGCGTCGGCACTGGTTTCCTGTTCCAGAGCAAATGTCTTAACTGAGACCGCCTGTCCGCTGTTAGCATCCGTCAGGGTATAAGTTACAGATAAAATGACTCTGCTATTATTGCCTTCTATGATTTGAGTAAGCTGGTTTAGATTGCCCGTTAGACGGTAATCGGCATAGCCAATAAAATTGCTTGAAACAACGCTTTTAAAGCTTCTGTAGTGTTGCAAAGCTTGTAACAGGTTTTTACCAAGCATTTGCTGTGGCTCAGCAGCCCATGCGTTTTGGGTATAACTTGATAGCTCAAAATTATGTTCGCGATAGTACATTTGGGTTGAGTTATAAGGTGAGTCGGCTGTTAATGGGGTGGCAAACAAAGTCAGATCAAATGGCTTATTTGATGTTCGAATTCCAGCTTTTTGTGCTGTGTTGGCTTGATTTACTTGCAAGTTGGGAGAAAGAATTTGATATTGTTTGACCTGTGGCAAATCAACAGGCGATAAAATACTACAGCCACTAATGAGTTCAAAGCCTGCGGCAGCTGTCATAAGTTGTAGGGTTTTTAGATTAAGGTATTTACGCATTATTTTTCTCCAGGACCTGGTTTTTTTGGCAACTTGCCTCGTATGAGCATCGAAGGGTTTTGATTCATCTTTTTGAATAGCTCAGAAAGTTGAGCTGACGTTTGGTTAAGGCTGTCCAATGTCTGGGTAATCTGGGGTAGCAGAATATTATTAACGCCCTGCAGAGTTTGATTGTTGAAGCTTGTAAGCGTTTTACTCACATCTTCCGAGGCTTTGGCAACTGCTTTTGCGCCATGATTAACATTATCCGCAATTTGATTAAGCTGTTGAGAGCTTGTAGCTGCATTTTTAAGAATAATGTTTAAAGACTCAATACTTTGGTAAATATTTTGGCTGCTGGTTGCTAAAGCATTAGAAATATCTTCGACATTAGCCACAATGTGGTTGATTTTTTGAACATTGTCATCACTGATAATCCTGGCAACACGTGTTGATATTTGGGAGACCTGTTCCGCTACGGTACTCATTTGATTAACAATATCCGTCAAAAAGGAAGGTTTGGTATTGACGACAGGGTAGGGTGGAGAGATGGCAGGCTTAACAAGAAACTTGGTCAGCTCTTTTGATAAAGACAAAGTAATAAACACCTGTCCTGTAATTCCCTGGGGGACTAAGCTTGCATAAGTCGTGTTGTAAATGGGAATGCCCTGTTGGATTTGCATCACGACAATCACAATGCTTGGATTTTCTTTATCAATACTGATGCTTTTCACTTTGCCGACATTTACACCATTGTAGTTAATCGCAGCATTAACATTTAGTCCTGTAACTGATTCATTAAAGCGTGCAATATAGGTGTCATACTTTACATCTTTTAATCCAAATGCAAGCCAAAATCCAATAAAAATCATTGAGGTCGTGGTGATAATGATAAACAAACCTGCAACAAAATAACGATTGTTTTTCATGGCTGTGATCCTAGTGTTAGTTTGATATCCTTATTGGTTTTTCCACCATTAAAGAAATCATTTAAGTTTTTGTGTTGTGTCATTTTAGCCGCATTTTTGACGTTGTCGTGAATAAGCACTCGCTTATCATCAAGGTAAACAACTTCATCAACTATTCGCCAAATACTCTCTAGATCATGGGTTATCATGATTATTGAGAGATTTAAGTCATGCTTTAGCCTTAGTATGAGCTGATCTAGTGCATAACCTGAATGGGGATCAAGCCCTGCGGATGGCTCATCTAAAAATATAATCTCAGGATCAAGAGCCAATGTGCGAGCAAGCGCTACACGCTTAAGCATGCCACCGCTTAACTGAGAAGGATATTTATGGTAGGCATCTTCCTTAAGACCAACCATTTTAAGCTTTAAGCGAGCAATGTCGATCACAACATCGCGACTAAAGCGGGTATATTCCTGCAGGGGAAACATGACGTTTTCAAGTGCGGTTAATGCACTAAAAAGCGCACCACCTTGAAACATCATCCCCATTTGGCTGGCAAATTGCCGACGTTTTACTTCATCATCACATAGATCAGAAATCTTTTGCCCTAGTAAGTAAATTTCGCCTTCAGTCACGGGTTGCAGCATTAAGATTTCATGGATTAAGGTGGTTTTTCCAGAACCACTTCCACCAATAATTGCAGTAATCAGATGTGGGTAAATTGTAAGGTTGAGATCTTTATGCACCCAGACACCATCAAAACAGGTGCCCAAGTCTTTTATGTCGATGATTGGCTGTCTATCAGCGATCTCTGGCATGTTAAACCCCGATTGCGCTAAATAATATTGAGAATAAGGCATCTGCGACAATAACAAGGAAAAAGGAAAATTGAGTAAACAACGCTTTTTGTCGTCTCTTGACCAATGCTTAAAGAATTATTTTTTACAACCGTGCCTCGATAACAGCCCACGGTGCCGATGATTATGGCAAAAAAAGGAGCCTTGATTAAGCCTGTGAAATAGTTGTTAAAAGATATAGCTGTAGAAAAGCGTTGCAAAAAATCGAAGAAGCTGATGCCAAGGGAGGCTTTAGCCATGAGCATGCCCCCAATGCAGCTGATGATATCAGCAACCACAATAAGAAGTGGCAGAGAAATCATCATGCCAATAATGCGTGGTAAAATAAGGCGCTTAATCGGGCTTATGCCAAATGTTCTAAGCGCATCGATTTCTTGTTGGACTTTCATCGAGCCAAGTTCAGCTGCGTAAGATGATGCGGATCTTCCCGCAACGATAATCGCCGTAATCAAAGGAGCAAATTCACGTAATAAGGAAATGCCCAACAAGTCGACGACAAAAATATTGGCGCCATAGATTTTAAGCTGGGAGCCGATCTGGTAACAAAGCACAATGCCGATGAGAAAGCAAAGAAGTGATACAATAGGAACAGCTTTCGCGCCAGTTTGAATGATGATGTCGAGTAAAAGGCGCCATTTAGTTGCAAACGGGGTACGAATGACTTGCAGGTAGCTCATGACGGTGGCACCTATAAAGGCAATAAGGTTCTTACTGTCTTTGATGTAATTTGTTGTTTGTTCACCAATTTGATAAACCTTCTCGTAAGTATTTAAAGGCTGTAAACGGCTATCATAGGAGGTATAGTTCTTATGAATCAGATCAATAAGGTTTTGTTGTATCTTTGTTGCCACAATGGTGGTATTTGGAAACAGCTGTTGGATTTTATAGATGAAATAAGCGCCAGAAGTATCAAGTTTTCCAACCTTCTCTACATCAATCTTCATGATTTTTTGCTTAATATTTTTGATCTTGGCAAGTATCCTTTGGTCAATGGTTTGCCAACACCACTGCCCTGTTAAGGCTAAGATATTGTCAACAACGTGAAACTGAGCTTGATGGTTGGGCATGGAGACTTTTTCATTTTCATTATTTTTTTCATCCTTGATGACAAAATAGCGAACAACCCCACCGAAGTATAGTGGGTTACCACCAAATTCTTGGAGGCGGTTATGGCTTTTACACGTAAACATGCGATTAACTTTTGATTAATACCTGCATATAACGCACAATAGCAGCGTTTAAAATAAAATGAAAAGCTGTCAAAGTCTATGTTGGTAAAAAAGAAAATACAAGAGCAGACTAAGTCTGCTCAGGTCTTATATTCCAGGCGTGAAGAATGGTTAAATACACTGACCCATTTCGTCGGCGCTATGTTTAGCATTGCTGCGTTGATTATGCTGATCATGAAAGCCGTTGGTACAGGGCTTGTGACGAATGTGGTTGCGGTAACAGTTTTTGGAGTGACGCTGATATCGATGTATGGCGCCTCAAGTCTTTATCATGGGGTTTCTAACCTGAAAGCGAAAAAAATATTGCGTAAAATTGATCACCTGAATATCTACTTTTTAATTGCGGGAACTTATACGCCCATCGCACTTATTGCCCTGTCTGGTGTTTATGGATGGATTATTTTCACGCTGCTTTGGAGTGCAGCATTAGCAGGATTGGTTTATAAAATCCTGTTTTTTGGTGATGGTTGGTTATCAACGACTTTATACGTCATCATGGGTTGGGTAGCAATTGGTTTTATTGTTCAGATTATTAATGCTTTACCTGGCGCCTGTTTAATGTGGATTGTTTTGGGTGGTGTCCTGTACACCAGTGGTGTGATTTTTTACATGCTGGATGAAAAAATCGAGTTTTGCCATTTCTTGTGGCATCTTTTTGTTTTAGCGGGCAGTATGGCTCATTTTTTTGCCATCTATATTTACATTGCAGCTATGCGTTAATCTGCCTTGGCGATGAGAGAAAGCGTGTTTTTTAGTATCAAATTAACCTAAATCAATCAACTAAAATGAGCAAAAAAACAGAAAACCATGCGATTAGTGCAATGATATTGGCTGCGGGACGTGGACGCAGAATGGGGGATATGACAAATAAGATTCCCAAACCACTCGTAAAAGTGAACGGCAAAGCACTCATTGAATGGCAAATAGAGCGGTTGGTGAGTGCGGGGGTAAGTAACCTTGTTATCAATGTTGCCTATCTTGCTGATTTAATTGTCAGTGAAGTCGGCTTTGGTGAGCGTTGGGGAATTCATATTTGCTATCTGTATGAGCCTTTGGATGAGTATGATACAGGCGGCGGTGTTAAAAGAGCCATTCCCTGGTTGAGTGACCCTTTTGTTGTTGTGAATGCCGATGTGATGACGGATTATGATTTTTCCCATATTATGCGCTACAGTCAGCAAATGTCGGCGCTTGCACATTTGGTGCTGGTTCCCAACCCTAAGCACAATTTAGCAGGTGATTTTAGCTTAAATAGTGCGGGTACAATTATCAATAAAGTCAACCAGAGTTATACCTATACAGGGATTAGTGCTTATAAAAAAGCGCTATTTAACAAGGTATCAACAGGCACAAAAGTATCCCTGCCAGGTATTTGGCAACCTTTTATTGAACAACAGTGTATAACAGGCGAAATTTTTCACGCCAACTGGTGTGATGTCGGTACCCCTGAGCGTTGGCAGGCAGTAAATGGGAAATGAAAAGTAACGATAAAAGAAAATATTCGATGGTTTCATTTGGAAGGCTCTTCAGGTAGAATCTCACGCCATGAAGATATCCCCTGAATCTTGCAATGGAAAAGTCATTCTATAATATCCCTGCCACGCGGTTATTGCCCAGTAGATGGGATCTTTTTTCTTTATTTCTTGTGCTGTCTATAGTTTTTGTGGTGGCCTGGGTTTGCAGTTCTTTGGGTGGGGTAGTTGATTACCGAAGTTCACAAAGTGTTGCACAGTATCAGCATATTTCCATGGACTTATGGAATTTGCCTGGATATGCAGCCAATACGACGGTGCGAATGTTTATGGCACTTTTATGTTCGTTTATTTTTAGCTTTGCCATTGGCGCCTGGGCTGCCAAAAGCAGACGGGCTGAGAGCATCATTATCCCAATCATTGATATTTTGCAGTCGATTCCCATTCTGGGTTTTCTGGCAATTACAGTTACGGGTTTTTTAGCTATTTTTCCCTACTCATTGTGGGGTGCGCAATTAGCCGTTACTTTTGGACTCTTCACGGCACAAGCATGGAATATGATGTTGAGTTTTTATCAATCACTGAAAACGATTCCTAAAGAATTGCGCGAAGCTGCCGATATGTATCAGCTATCTGGTTGGCAGCGTTTTTGGAAACTGGAGGTCCCTTTTTCAATGCCAGGACTCATCTGGAATACGATGATGTCAATGTCCGCAAGTTGGTTTATGGTCGTGGCTTCTGAAAGCATTGTCGTGAATTTTTCAGCAAGTACATCAGGCGCAATCAACTTGCCAGGAATAGGCACGTTTATTGACCAGGCTAATAATGATAGGAACTTCACTGCCGTGATTGCAGCGATTATCGTCATGTTATTGGTTATCGTTCTTTATGATCAGTTGATTTTCAGACCGATTGTTAAATGGTCAGAGAAGTTCGTGGTCAGTGAAATGCAGCAGGAGACAGGATCAAACTCATGGTTTTTAAAACTCCTGCAACGCTCAACGATCTTGCAAAGCTTTAGTTATTTTATGACGTTGCAAGCCAATCGACTCGTCAATATCTCCTGGTTTAAAAAGGATCTTGATAAAAGTTATAATCAGGCTGTGCATCAAAAAATTGGCAAGGGAGACTCACGTTTGCAGGCAGCGATTTGGCAGTTGTGCGTTGTGATGAGCATTGCTTTGTTTTTGTATTTGGCATGGCGATTTATTTACGTCAATACACAGGAACCCATTACCTTTCAGGAAACAGCTAAAGTATTTGGTTATGGTGTATTAACTGCACTGCGTGTATTTGTGATCATCGTCATTGCTTCAATGATTTGGGTTCCTGTGGGTATCTGGATTGGCCTTCGCCCTGCCGTGGCTGAAAGAGTCCAGCCATACGCGCAGATTTTTGCCGCTTTTCCTGTCAACGTACTTTACGGATTGCTTGGAACAGTTGTGATTGCCTTTAATCTAAATTTTAATATCTGGTGTATCGTGCTCATGGCATTGGGAACTCAGTGGTATATCGTATTTAATGTAATCGCTGGCGCTTCAGCAATTCCGCATGAGTTGAAGATGGCAGCTAAGAACATGCAACTAAAAGGCATGGTCAAATGGTTTAAGTTTTTATTTCCAGCGGTTATGCCATTTTATGTTACAGGAGCCATAACCGCAGCAGGCGGAGCCTGGAACGCAAGCATTGTCTGTGAATATATTAACTGGGGTAAAGACTCCGTGATTATGGCTTCTGGCATTGGAGCATATATTTCACAGCAATATAATGCGCCAGGTGATCACACTGCCAATATCGCGCTTGGTGTGGCGGTGATGTGTATTCTGGTGGTACTGACTAATAAGCTATTTTGGCGGAGATTGTATAACTACGCTGAAAAGCGTTTTAGCATGAATATGTAACTGAGTTTACATACTTGAAGGTGAAAAAATAATATGGCAATTGAAATAATCCATGGCACAAAGCAAATGGCAGCAAAAACAATTTTAAATGTTAATAAAGTTTCCAAAGCATTTAAAAAATCGGATAGGCAGGACCTGATTGTTTTGGATCACGTTGATTTTACGATGAAAGAAGGGGAAATTGTTGCCCTTCTGGGTAAATCAGGTTCGGGCAAGTCAACCCTGCTTAGAATCATTGCAGGACTGACGGCACCTACTACTGGTGAGGTTATTTATCGCGAAAAGAAGGTTTCAGGCCCAGTGCCTGACATCTCGATGGTTTTTCAAAGTTTCGCTTTGATGCCATGGTTGACCGTTTTACAGAATGTAGAGCTTGGGCTTGAGGCGAGAAACATAAGGGCTCAAGAACGTAAGGAAAAAGCGTTAAAGGCAATTGATATGATTGGCTTGGATGGTTTTGAAAATGCTTATCCAAAGGAGCTTTCAGGAGGCATGCGTCAACGGGTTGGTTTTGCTCGCGCGTTAGTGCTACAGCCTGATTTATTGCTGATGGATGAGCCTTTCTCAGCGCTTGATGTCTTGACAGCCGAAAACTTACGCGAAGATTTGCTTAAGTTATGGGAAAAAAACGATGCGATGAAAGGCATTTTATATGTTACCCATAATATTGAAGAAGCGGTTTTAACGGCAGATAGAATTATCATTTTTGGCAGTAACCCTGGATTTATTCGTGGTGAGCTAAAAGTTGATTTAGCCCATCCTAGAAACTCAAATGATGAAGCGGTTGAAGATTTAATCGATGAAGTTTATCGCATGATGACGACAGCTGAAACACGAGAGTTAAGCGAGCGGATGAATAAGCGTAAAGCGCTTAATATTGGCTACCGTTTGCCAGATGCTGAAGTATCAGAGCTAACGGGTTTATTAACAGAAATGGACGATCTTCAGGCAAAAGGTTCGATTGACCTGCCTGATTTGGCGGATCATGTACGCTTGGATATTGATGATTTATTTCCGATTATTGAAACATTATCCGTGCTTCATCTGGCAAGTGTTTTAGATGGTGATATTTTGATGACGGCTTTAGGTAAACAGTTTATGAATGCCGATATCGAAGAACGTAAGATTATTTTCTCCAAACTACTGGTGCAACATATCCCACTGGCTCGTCACGTGGTGAAAGTACTGAAGGAGCGACCAAATAAAAAAGCGCCTGAATCACGCTTCTTATCTGAGTTGGAGGATCACCTAAGCGATGATGAGGCTCAGCGCGTGTTCAGTACTTTTATTGGCTGGGCGCGTTATGCCGAAATTATTGAATACGATGCAGCAACAGGGATTTTAAGTTTAGATGAAACGAATACTTAGTGTTTTCAGTGAGTAATGTGGAAAACCTGGGTTTGCCAGAATTTTTGTCCATTTTTACCTGACCACTACCCCCATTCTTGAGACTGGTCGCTATATTGTAAGGGTTAGTGGTTCAGGTTTATTTGAATAAACGTAGGGGTGTATTGAATACGCCCTTGGGGGCAAAATATGGTCAACACCGAAAGTCTGCTAAAGAACCTTTAATGAATTAAGCATAATCAAAAAGCAGCATAGTGTGATAATCACAGGCATTGGTTTTAATTGGGTTCTATCCTTGATAAGAACAATGATAAACCAGCTGATCATACCCCAAACAATGCCCTCAGATATCGAAAGTGTCAGCGGCATTAAGATAATGGTCATAAAAGCAGGAACCACTTGTGAGAGATCATCCCAGTGAATTTGTTTGACCGAGCATAGCATAAAACTACCAACAATAACGAGGGCAGGTGCCACTACAAACATAGGTACCATCATTACCAGAGGTGCTAAAAATAAAAAAGGTAAAAATAGTAAACCTGCGACAACTGCAACGAGCCCCGTGCGTCCACCAACGGAGATCCCCGTAATTGATTCCACGTATACCGAGGTTGGCGAGCTGCCTAAAAGACCTGATGATGCTGATGCGAAAGAGTCGACAATTAATGACTTCTTAATACGAATTGGCTGACCATCTTTATCAAACCAGTTTGAGGCTTGTGCCAGGCCAATCAGCGTGCCTGTGCTGTCAAAAATGTTAATAAATAGAAAGGTAAATATGGCTGGAATAATCGCAATTTTAAAGCTTCCCAACCAATCTATTGAGAAGAAAAGCGAAAAATCGGGTGGTGAGAATATATGTGTTGGCGTGTGCATGATAATTTCATCTCCAAATAAGCGACCCACTGGAAAAGAAAGTACACAGCCTACAATAATCATCAGTAAAATAGCGGCTTTAAAGCGAAAGGCAAGGAAGATGATCAGGGCAAAAAAACAGATCAAAAATATCAAGGTTTCTGCGGTCAAAGGTGCAATTTCCAAGAGCCCTGAAGGCGCTTGATGAATGAAACCTGCATTATAAAAACCAACCAAAGCAATGAAAATTCCGATACCTGCACCGAGTCCATGCTTAATGCCATCAGGAATTCCCGCAAGAATTTTAGTACGAATGTTAAAAAGGGCCAAAAGTGCAAAAATAATCCCTGACCAGAATGCCGCACCCAGTGCCACCTCCCATGGAATTCCCCAGGCTTTGACGATGGTATAAGTAAAAAATACATTCATCCCCATAGCAGGGGCAAGTGCGTAGGGGTTTCTGGCATAAAGACCCATGGCAATGGAAGCAAAGGCTGAAATGATCACAGTACTTGTTACCAGTGCGTTTTCAGGCATCCCTGCTTGAGAAAGGATTTTGGCGTTCACCACGATGATATAGAGCATTGCAAGAAAGGTAGTGATGCCTGCAATAAGCTCGGTGCGTAGGGTGGTGTTATATTTTGCAAATTCAAAATAATGAGATAAAAAATTCATGGTCGATGAGTAAGTCAGCTAGTCTTCAAGCGCGCTATTGTAACATGAAATATAAAACATACCACGATCAGATTGCATGCTTAGGGAATGAGATTTTTAAAATTTACCTTAGGGTGCAAGATTACGCATTCCCACGCGGGAGCATGGTAAAGAAGATGGCAGTGAGAATTTAGAAAAACTGGCAAGCAGGGCTTTAGATCAGATTCGTCAAAAAAACTATATTGCTGAATTAAAAGCTCAACCACAGGCAAAACGAATCCTTATGTTGGGGCTGGCTTTTAATCATAAGCGCGTTGTTGTCAAACATCATTGGCAAACAAAGAATAAATAGGAACTGAACTTTATATTCATAGGCTGATTTTTAACCAAAAGATTGAGTTGCAATCATTTCACCCATTTTGGTGCTGCCCAACATGGCATTACACCAATGAACTTTGTGATCAGGAAATAATGTGATAATCGTTGAGCCAAAGTTAAACAAACCGATTTCATCCCCCTTGTTAAAGTGTAAATTTTGATCTTTGTAATCAAAGTGAGTCACTTTGTTATA
Organism: Caedibacter taeniospiralis; assembly: GCF_002803295.2. Taxonomy (GTDB): domain Bacteria; phylum Pseudomonadota; class Gammaproteobacteria; order Francisellales; family Francisellaceae; genus Caedibacter; species Caedibacter taeniospiralis. The sequence goes on from NZ_PGGB02000002.1 coordinate 62,939, forward strand.
GTAGTTTGGCGCAACAAGCTTATGCCAAGCCGTTTCAATACCAGCAACCAGCATCGCACCGACAAAAATTACGGCGATTTCGCCAATCACGGTATCAAAATAGCAGATAAGGCGCTCATTTTTAGCAAAGACATCATCGATATTTTCTGCGGTGAGCTCACTCACAGAGAACAGTTTCCCTGGGATATAAATCATGCGTGTCAGCTGCCCATCCAGAGGCATATGCACGCGATGATAATCCGAAGGGGATAAGTAAATCACGGCAAAATCGGTATAGTCCGCCGTATGAGTATTTGCAGTTAATGCCTTTAAAGAAAAGGTTTTGCCTTTTGCCTGAATAAGTCTGCCATGTGTTATTTCTCCAGCCTGAGTTATCTTACCATCGGCAGGTGAAACAATGCTGTGATCATTTTGATCAATCGGGCGTGCTTGCGGTTTTAATCTTCGTGTGAAGAAAGCATTAAAGCTTGTGTAGGCTTTAGGATCCTCAATCAAAGCATCGCTTAGGTCAATCTTAAAACGTTTGATTGCCAGTGAGATTAATTTGTTTTTGATCGCAGGGTTTTCGCAGTTGGCAAGTCTGCCTGCCAGGCGTGATAAAAAGGCCTGTGGTAAGATTTTCTGAGTGGTTAAGAATAAAGTATCTTTAAACATGCGTGATTTCGCGATATATTTTGGCGGGCATTGTAAATTATTTTACTTCTGCCAGCCACTGATTTATTGTGAGCGAGTTTTGGCTATGACCATCTTCCTGCCCACTTGCATTAAATTCCCCTCTTTCCAAGAGGGGTGGACACTTGCCTGACCACTKSWRRRYACTTGCCTGACCACTTCAAAGTGGTCAGGCGTGCGGACGGAGTGTTTAAAGTAAAATAGGCGGGAAGATGGTTATAGCCCGAGTTTTAATGGGTCTGAACTCCTTAAGGGCAAGTGTTTCTATGAATATTAGTATTTTCGATCTGTTTTCAATTGGGGTTGGACCTTCGTCATCGCATACTGTGGGACCTATGCGGGCGACGTTTCGTTTTTTGCAGAGAAATGAAGCCTATCTGAAAAATACAACGCGCTTTAGTATTGAGTTATTTGGTTCGTTAGCGCTAACGGGAAAAGGACATAAGACCGACTATGCCTGCATCCTGGGTGCAGCAGGTTATGAACCGCGCAGTATTGATATTAGCAAGGCAGCGGCAGGTTATGAGCAAATACTCAAAAGCAAAAAGGTGCGTTTACTAGGGCAATATGAGATTGATTTTGACTACGCAGAAGACTTGATTTTTCACTACAGTGAAGCCTTGCCTGAACACGCTAACGGTATACTTTTTACCTTATGGGATAAAAATGGCGCGAAACTTAGTTCGTTAAAATATTTTTCTGTAGGAGGGGGATTTATTCTGGATGAGCATGAGATGCGTAAGCAAAATGATCCAGCCCCTGTGGATGCTCATGAAGTGCCTTTTCCTTTTTCAACGGCCAAGGGTTTATTGTATTTATGTCAAACGCATCAAATGAATATTGCTGATTTGATGATGGCAAACGAGTGCTCATTGCGAAGTAAAGAAGAAGTCGAAAAAGGAGTATTGCAGCTATGGCAGGTGATGGATCAATCGATTGATAAGGGTCTTATGACCGATGGTGAGCTGCCAGGGGGACTCAAAGTCAGGCGTCGCGCTTATAAGCTTAAAAAGCGTCTGGAAGAATCACGTTTGGATATTAAAGATCTGAATTGGCTAAACGTCTTTGCGATAGCAGTTAATGAAGAAAATGCCGCAGGTGGCAAGGTGGTTACTGCACCAACTAACGGTGCCGCAGGCGTTATCCCTGCTGTTCTTAAACATCATATATTGAGTCATCCATTTACCACTACAAAAGAGATCATTGATTATTTACTGACTACTGCCGCGATCGGAATTTTATTTAAGAAAGGAGCTTCTATTTCCGCGGCGGAAGTGGGTTGTCAGGGAGAAGTGGGTGTTGCTTGTTCCATGGCAGCTGCGGGACTTTGTGCACTTTTGGGCGGGTCGGTAGCACAAGTAGAAAATGCGGCTGAAATGGGGATGGAGCACAATTTGGGGCTTACCTGTGATCCGATTGGCGGCTTGGTGCAAATCCCTTGTATTGAGCGTAATGCTATGGGTGCGGTACAGGCAGTTAATGCAGCGAAACTGTCATTACTTGGAGATGGTGAGCATCATGTCAGCTTAGATCAGGTAATTCAAACCATGAAAGAGACAGGTAAAGACATGTCAACCAAGTATAAAGAGACGTCTCTAGGCGGATTAGCCGTAAATCTGCCCGCGTGTTAGGGCGTTTGAAGGAAATATGACACATGTTTAACTTGCTTTGCATTATGGAGGACGTGGAAAGCCCAGTGCTTAACTTAGTGCCATTACACTTTGATCAACTTCTTTTAATTTGTTTGATTCTTCAGTGTGCTTAAACAACAACCAGTTTCCCGTTGTACATTTATTGACTATATTGGCGATCATTCCAACGATAGTCACATGGCTTAAAAAATTTGTTAAAGCACTTAATATTTTTCTGCTGGTAGAATCATCAAGTATTGCCCTGCATTGAGCTTCAGACTCTTTAATCCTTTCTATATACTTTGTTCTGTTTTTATCATCTGTGCCTGGGCTCCACAAACTATCATCTGCGAACGCTACGGTTGCCTTAAATAATTCGTCTTTGTGACGATTAATCTCTGATTTTTGTTGTGTATTTAATACACTTGAGCGTGAAATTTGCTCACAACTCGTATCAATAGTCATAAGAGTCTTTTCTAATGTCTCAATGCTTTGAGATAACTCCTCTTTGATTGATGTCTCCCACTGACCATCCCGTAACTTTTGATATATTGTTCCAACTAAGAATTTAAGCTCGAGATTGGTTGCCTGAGTGGATAATTGATTTATATCATCAATTGCCTTAAAGTTGGCGATATTTGGCTCAAATTTTATAGGAGATTGATCAATGCCATATTGCTCAGATACCTTATGAGCGTCCTCTGTTAACACAAGTTGTGCTCTTTTCTCATTTAGTGCGTCCAGGGTTTCTATGTTGTTCGCTTTAATAAGCTCAAGAAGATTCTTTATTTTCGTATCATAAGTACCCCGCATAATTGATTTCAAGGCCTGCTTTTGCAGCTTTTCCCCTTCCTCTGTTTGCTCTGGCTGAAATAATATTTTTTCAAACTCTTCCTGGGTTAATGACTTTGTCTCCATTACCGCTTTTAAAGCGGAAATTGTATGATAAAAGTCAAAAGTTGTTAGTGCCGCTTCAACCGCGCTATTTTGTAATTCGTTGTATAAGTCTCCCTGGTCTTTCACATATTCTTTTAACTCCCGATACTTTATGGCTGTGGGATCAGTAGTTTCAAGATCATCTACTTCAAGTGGACTTAAGTTATCATTTACCATATCGGTTGCTGTTAATTTTTCAAAGGTATTAGCAACGGCTTGTGAGTACGCTGCTCCAATAAAGAAACGCCGCTCCTTCGACCAATTGGCAGTATCCAAAAAATACTTAGTACGCAAAGACTCCTCTCCTAAAGTGGTGCCAAAATCAAAATCCTTTAAAATTGCATCATATGTTAATGGTTTGTACTGTTGTAACTTCTCTTTGACTACAGGTTCTTCTACTTTTATGAGTGAACCTTTTAAAGTTAAATCTTTTATTCCCACGATGGCGTCTATTAATTTTGTCTGATCAAACAGAATTTCATTGAACTGTTGTAAAAAATAGTTTTTATAATGTTCTTTTGACAATGGCATCTTTTTTCTCCTGTGCATATTGCTAAGTTTAGGAATGCTTTTATATCATGCTTGTGGTCTGTTGCAAATGGAGGAGTCCACAATCGGACGAAATGATGAATAAAATACTCCAAAAGTTACGTACTTTCGCAGGTTTTCTTATTCCATATAAAATGCTGATTCGCCTATATTTTCACGAGTCTTGTGTTTATAATTGTTCCCATTTTTAGCGCTTAGCTTTTTAAGTTTAAACTGTCTATGGAGGCAATATGTCTGAAGGGTTTCATGATATTGATATAACGGAAACACAAGAGTGGCTGGAAGCCTTAGAGGATGTGGTGGCACGCGAGGGGAATGAGCGCGCAAGTTTCATTGTCAATCAATTGTTAAATCGCGCGAATCAGATGGGCATTGAGAGTGCGTATGCGCCTGCCCAAAGTATTTCATTTATGAATACCATCAAGGTGGAAGATCAGCCTGCCTATCCTGGGAATCTGGAAATCGAGAAAAAAATTGAGAACTTAAATCGCTGGAACGCCGCGGTCATGGTGGCAAAAGCCAATAAAAAAGATGGCTCCCTTGGCGGACATATTGGTTCTGGTGCGTCGATTATGACACTGTATGAGGTGGGTTTTAATCATTTTTTCCATGCCCCAAGTGAAACAAAGCCAGGTGATGTTGTGCTTTATCAAGGGCATACGACTCCTGTTATTTATGCGCGATCTTATCTGGAGGGTCGCCTAAGCGAAGAGCAGTTAAAGAACTTTCGTCAACAGGCATTTAATCGCGATAAGGGCTTATCTTCTTATCCGCACCCCTATTTGCAACCTGCTTATTGGCAGTTTCCAACGGTTTCTATGGGGCTGGGTCCATTGCAGGCGATTTACCAGGCGCGTTTTATGAAGTATCTTCATGCGCGCAAACTGGCTGATACCAAAAATCGTAAAGTATGGGCATTTTGTGGTGATGGTGAAATGGACGAGCCTGAGTCCTTGGGCGCGATTAATCGCGCGTCACGTGAAGGCTTGGATAATCTTATTTTTGTGATTAACTGTAACCTGCAGCGCTTAGATGGTTTAGTCGATGGCAATGGTAAGATTGTTGAGGAATTTGCGCGAATTTTTACAGGCGCTGGCTGGAATGTTATTAAAGTGCTATGGGGCAGCAATTGGGAGCCGTTATTCGCCAAGGATAAAAGTGGCAAGCTGCAACAGCGTTTGGCGCAAATGAATGATGGACAAATGCAGTTTGCACGCTCCCGTGGCGGACAAGATCTGCATCAGACGATTTTTGGCGGAGATCCTGAGCTTCAGGAAATGGGCAAGGGTTATAGCGATGAGGATGTGCAGAATTTAATGCGTGGAGGACATGACCCCATTAAGGTTTATGCTGCCTATCAGCGCGCGGTGAATAATAACACGGGCAAACCAACCGTGATTTTGCCAATGACGATCAAAGGTTATGGTTTGGGTGAGTGGGGCGAATCTAAAAACATCGCGCATAATATTAAGAAGCTTGATACCGCCGCGCTGAAATATATTCGTGATCGCTTTGACGTGCCGGCAAGTGATGAACAGGTTGAGAAAATGGAATTTATTAAATTTCAGGAAGGCTCAAAAGAACACGCGTATTTACATGCGCAGCGCAAAACTTTAGATGGCTATGCCCCAGCCCGATTTGAAAATAACACCCCACTTCCCATTCCAGGTTATCAGGATTTTGCTCAGCTGTTTTTAGAAGCAAGTGGTGATCGTGAGTTTTCGACGACAACCGCGTTTGTGCGCATGTTTGTCAATTTAACGCGTCATAACGAACTCAAAGATCGCCTAGTTCCTGTGACGGTGGATGAATCACGCACTTTCGGTATGGAAGGTTTATTCCGTCAATTGGGGATTTATAATCATCGTGGTCAGCAGTATGTGCCCGAAGATAAGGCACAGGTGATGTATTACAAAGAATCCGTTGATGGTCAAATTATTCAGGATGGTATTAATGAAGCTGGGGGCTTTTGTTCATGGTTAGCTGCTGCCACGTCATACAGTGTGCATCGCGTGGCGATGATTCCTTTTTATATTTATTACTCGATGTTTGGTTTTCAGCGCATAGGTGATTTGGCTTGGCTTGCTGGTGACTCACATGCTAAGGGTTTCTTGTTAGGTGGAACTGCTGGGCGCACAACACTTAACGGTGAAGGTTTGCAACATGAGGATGGGCACAGTCATATTCAAGCGGGGTTAATTCCATCGTGTGTATCATATGATCCAACCTATGCCTATGAGCTTGCTGTTATTCTTTGGGATGGCATGCGTCGTATGTATGTTGAAGGTGAGCAGGTTTTCTACTATGTCACTGTCATGAATGAAAATTATGTGCATGGTGCGATGCCAGAAGGCTCAGAGGAAGGCATTATCAAAGGGCTATATTTGTTAAGAGAAGCTAAAAAGGCAGAGGCTAAAAAGCATGTGCAGTTGATGGGGTCAGGCACTATTTTACGTGAAGTGGAAGCTGCAGCCGAGCTTTTAGAGAAAGACTTTGGTGTAACGAGTGATGTCTGGAGCATGACTTCTGCCAATGAGTTGTACCGTGATAGTCGGTGCGTTGCACGCTGGAATATGTTGCATCCTGATAAAAAGGCTAAAGAGACCCATATTGAGAGGTGCTTGAAAGATCGTAAAGGTCCTGTGATCGCATCAACCGACTATATCAAACTTTATAGTGAACAGTTGCGTGAATTTATGCCCAGGAATTATATTACGTTGGGGACTGATGGCTATGGTCGTTCAGACTCGCGTGAGAATTTGCGTAGTTTTTTTGAAGTGGATCGTTATCATGTGGTGATTGCGGCGCTTACTGGCTTATTACGCGAAGGTGTGGTTACTGTTAAAACCGTGAAAGATGCGATTAAAAAATATGGGGTTGACCCCGAACGTGTTGATCCCATCAACCACTAGTAGGGGCGTATCACATACGCCCGTGTGAGTATTAAAGAAAGATAAATTAACAAGAGGAAAATTGCATGGCAATACAGCAAGTCACCGTACCAGATATTGGTGATTATAAGAATGTTGATGTGATTGAGGTCAATGTCAAAGTGGGTGATGTTATTCAAGCAGAAGACTCATTAATTACTTTGGAAACTGACAAAGCCTCAATGGAAGTGCCAGCACCTGTAGGTGGCGTTGTCAAAGAAATTAATGTCAAACTTGGAGATAAGGTCTCCAAAGGCACTTTGGTGTTATCCGTAGAAACGGATGCAGTAGCTTCAGCTGGGGTGAAATCAGACATTAAGCCATCTGAAGCGCCCATGACGCAAGTCGCTGTGTCAGCGCAACCCATGAGTGTAGAGGTTTCTGATGTTGGTAACTATAAAGGTGTTGATGTGATTGAGGTGCATAATGCCAATGCTCACGCCTCCCCTGCAGTTCGCCGTTTGGCACGCATTTTAGGGGTGGATTTATCCAAAGTTGTCGCAACAGGGCGCAAGGGACGAATCAGTAAAGAAGACTGCGAAAGCTATATTAAAAAAGCGGTTCAGCTAGTACAGACGGGACAGCTTTCATCTGGTGGGGGATTGGATTTATTACCCGATCCACAGATTGATTTTGCTAAATTTGGTGATATTGAAGTTGAGGCTTTGTCGCGCATTAATAAGCTAAGCGCTAAAAACCTGGCGCGTAACTGGGTTAAGATTCCCCATGTTACTTTCTATGATGAGGCGGATATTACCGATCTTGAAGTCTTTAGAAATGCTAAAAAAGCGGCTGCCGAAAAAGCAGGCGTTAAAGTGACACCGTTGTCTTTCCTCATCAAAGCCGCGGCGGTGACGTTAAAAGAATATCCACGCTTTAACAGTTCCTTATCTAATGATGGTGAGAGTCTGATTGTGAAAAAATATTTTAATATTGGCTTTGCAACGGATACGCCAAAGGGATTAATGGTTCCTGTCGTTAAAAATGCCGATACAAAGGGTATTTTTGAGATTTCTCGTGAGATTATGATCCTGGCAAAAAAGGCACGTGATGGCAAGCTTCTTTCGGATGATATGCAAGGGGCTACTTTTACCGTTTCAAGTTTGGGTGTGCTGGGAAGTACTGCATTTACGCCGATTATCAATATGCCTGAAGTGGCGATTATGGGGGTGTCAAAATCTGCGATAAAACCCGTGTGGAATGGTGCTGAGTTTATGCCAAGAACCATGTTGCCATTGTCGTTATCGACAGATCATCGGGTGATTGATGGTGCGTTAGCTGCACAGTTCTTAACGCGGTATTGTGCGATTTTGGCGGATTTAAGAGAGATTCTTTTATAAAGGCATTTTGTTTTTCAAGACTACCCCGTCCGCTTCGCGTTGTCCTCCAGCTGCGCGCGGAGCTTACAGCGCTCAAAGCTAAGGAAGCAAAACTGTTTGCTTCCTTTAAGGCGCTTTTCGCCCCCTTCGCTAACGAAGGGGGCGAAAAGCCGTTGAAAAATTCCCCTCTTTTGTAGAGGGGTGGCAGCCGTAGGCTGACGGGGTGTTTCTTGAATTGGGAGTTTGTAAAAGTTAGCAAGAAAGGTAGAAAAATGAGTGATATAAAAACAGAACTAGTGGTATTAGGTAGTGGTCCTGGAGGCTATAGTGCGGCGTTTCGTGCGGCAGATTTAGGTAAGAGAGTGGTGCTGATTGAGCGTTATGACTCGATTGGCGGGGTGTGTTTAAATGTTGGATGTATTCCATCAAAAGCGCTTTTGCATGTGGCTAAAGTGATCAATGAAGCCCGTCATCTGGAAAAAGAGGGTTTAATCAGTTTTGATAATTTAACCTTCAATAAAGATAAAATTCTGGGTTATAAAGACAAGATCGTAAGCCAATTAACAGGCGGGCTAAAAGGTCTGGCAAAACAGCGCAAAGTCGACATTGTCCAAGGGTATGGCAAGTTTACTTCAAGTCACGAAATTGCGGTTGAAACGAAAGATGGCATTAAAACCATTTCTTTTGACCATGCCATTATCGCGGTAGGCTCAAGCTCAATTAAGCTGCCGTTTATCCCTGAGGATCCTCGCATTATCGATTCAACGGGTGCGCTTGAAATGAAAGAAGTGCCTAAGAAAATGCTGGTGATTGGCGGGGGTATCATTGGTCTTGAAATGGCACAGGTCTACAGTGAACTTGGTTCTGAGATCACCGTGGTTGAATTTATGGATCAACTCATGGGGGCAGCGGATAAAGATATCGTGAAGCCCTATGAAAAGATGATGTCTAAGCGTTATGATATTCGCTTGGAGACAAAAGTCACCAAAGTAGAAGCGAAGAAAGATGGACTTTATGTTTCGATGGAAGGCAAAAGGGAAGCTCAAAACGAGCGTTTTGATCGCATCCTTTTAGCCGTTGGGCGCACCCCTAATGGCAAGTTAATCGATGCCGAAAAAGCAGGGGTTAATGTTGATGAGCGTGGGTTTATTAAAGTCGATAATCAGCTAAGAACTAATGTATCACATATCTTTGCGATTGGTGATGTCGTTGGACAACCCATGTTGGCGCATAAAGCCGTGCCTGAAGGACGCATTGCTGCGGAAGTTATCTCTGGGATGAAGCATTACTTTGAACCCAAGTGTATTCCAGCAGTCGCTTATACTGATCCAGAGGTTTCATGGGTTGGGGTGACCGAGAAAGAAGCCAAGGAAAAAGGCATCAAATATGACAAAGGTGTTTTCCCATGGGCAGCAAGCGGTAGATCATTAAGTATGGGGCGCAATGAAGGCATGACCAAAATCCTTTATGATGAAAACCACACTATTATTGGTGCAGGTATTGTTGGTCCTAATGCAGGAGAGCTCATTGCCGAAGCTGCATTAGCGATTGAGATGGGCTGTGACGCTGAAGATATTTCATTGACGATTCATCCACACCCAACTTTATCCGAAACGCTTATGATGGCAACTGAGGTCTATGAAGGAACTGCGACTGACATTTATGCACCTAAGAAAAAGTAGCTGTATTTTGGGCTAGAATATCCTCTGAAATCAATAACCCCCACCCATCTGTGGCTGCATACACCGTGCCTCCCAGAGCAAATATGCCATTGACACGATCATCTCCCAAGCAATTGCTTGTCCCAAGTGGCTAAAAAGGCTCAGCAATCAAATCAACCACATTACGCTCTTGTGAATCAAAGCTGATACCGATCAAATAAACAGGTTTGTTGCTGCTAAGATATTTTTCAGCATATTTTTTGTCTTTAATCTGCTGAATGGCACTCTTGGCATCACCCAGTTTGGCGAGTTTAAATTCGATAATCACGATCTTATCGTACATGATAATCGTCAAATCAATCTTGCCGCGATTAGTGACATCCTCAGGAATCGTGTCGTAACCCAAAGCCGTTAGAAAACTATACACAATGCTGGCATAGAACCCCTCATATTCGTCAATATGGTTATTGCGATACCAGTCATTGGGGATAGAGGCGAAGTGGCTGCTTAATATCAATTCCAGGCGTTTAAAATCATCTGTCTCCAAGACATTGAGTAGGCAACCAATCAGCCTGTCTTTAGCGCTTTGATTAGAAGCAATCACAGCTAAAGAATTGTTGAGGCTGTATTTGACCTCATAATTAGGATAGCTTAAACGGTAGGCTATTGTCTGACCGCGAGAGGTTACCGCTTTAATCGTCAAATAGCCCGTTTGAAATAATAAGGCTTCAATCGGCATATTATCGATATCAAAGGTTCTTAAGAGTTCCTCGCCCACCACAATATCCTCTAAATCAGGAAYAAARTAACGRTRCTTTTCRATCATCYTGACYAAAAARGTTGGCGTTGCCGTTTCAAACCAATAGGACTGGTACTGATAATCGCCATCGATAAATAACAAAATGTCAAAGGGGTTGTAGACCTTCTGGCTTTCACTGCCCGCAAAGTTGTAGCCGTTATACCATTTTTTAAGCTGGACTAAATCAACCTCCCCCTCTTTCAAGTAGGATCCAAATGACTGCTCCAACTCTGCCTGGTTATAGCCGCAAATATCGGCATAACGCTTATCCAGGGTAAGGTCTTTTAAGTTATTCAACTCGCTGAAAATACTGATTTTACTGAATCTTGACACACCTGTAAGCATCGCAAATTTGACATTCACATCCTGAGATTTAATCACGCTATAAAAGTTTCTAAGTCGCTGACGCATTGCCCTGGCAATCTCGGTATTATCGATATTATCCAAAATCGGCTTGTCATATTCATCGACCAGAATCACTACTTTGTGGTGGATGCTTGCAAGCTGGCGTATAAGATGGGCAAAACGCGTGCTCACCTCTTCGTATACATTGGTAATTCCATACAATTGGTAGTGATCATCAAGGAAGCTGTTGATTTTAGCGTCTAGTGCTTCAGGATCTGCAGCATTACCCTCACCAAAGGTAAAATGGAGCACGGGATACTTTACTTCCCAATCCCAGTTGTTTTCCAGATATAGACCTTTAAACAAATCTTTATTTCCCAGAAATGCCTGTTTTATCGTATCAATTAACAAAGACTTACCAAAACGTCTAGGACGTGAGAGAAAATAATACTTGCCGCGATTCACTAAATGATAAACATGCGGTGTTTTATCGACATAAATATAATCACCCGTGATGATTTCTGCTAAACCAGAAATGCCAATCGGAAGTTTTTTCATCTGTTTTGCTCAAGCCATTTAACCTGGAGGAAGTGTAACAGTTTCTAGCTGCCAAAACCATACGAGACACCTTACTTATATAGGACAGACACTTTCCCAATGGTCAAAAAACACAAACTGTATACCCCTCGCAAAATGGTTTGTGATGGGTATAACTCCAGTTGGATCAGGAAAAGTTTTCCTCAAGGATTAAATAAATCTTCTTCTTTAATAGATCGTATTTTAAGCCATAAAATGGCATTGCTCAAAAACAACACAACTGGAGATAAAAATGAGTATTAAAAAAACCTTACTTTCAACCTCGCTGGCAATGATATTAGCTAGCGGTGCCTTATGCCGCCGAACAAGAAATAGGGGGTGCTATTATGTGGACCACTGATGGGGATGTTCCTGTGAGTGATGCAACAAACTCACTGATCATGAACTTCAAGAGTGGTTATGCTGGAGTTTAAACCAAAAGTAGTATTGGAATTGCTGGAAAATGAGCTTATATTAGTAACGCTTGTGAATAGGCTCAGTAAGATGGCAAAAAACATTCAGAGGTGGGAAAAAGCTCTTTTTTAGAGAGTGCAGCTACCTCTGTGGTAGTTCTGCCAAAGGGGCTAAAGTGCAATGGCGCTACTTTAAGAAAATGAGTTTAAATCAATGATACTTAGAGCGCGGAAAGCAACCATCCATGGCACTGGATTGCTTGCATCCGTGCGGCAATGACGGACTTCTGGTTAGCAGGAGTCTGTCATCCTGAGCCAGGATGGCGTGAGGAGCCAATGCGAAGCTGCCATGGATGGCAAACTATGCTAAGGTAGTGCCATTGGGCTAAAGTGCACAAGGCTAAAAATAAAGAAAATGAAAGCTTTTAGTAGAAACCAGATGAGAAACATATCAAAAGTAAAGCAAATTATTTGAGTGGAGTAAGCCCAGCCTGTGAATATGACATTTTTAAAAATTTTAAGTCAACTGAATCACGTGAGTTACACCGATGGAACCACCATAGGCAATGCGCTTGGAATTACGCGTGCGGCAGTTTGGAAAGCCATTCAAAAATTACAAAGTGAATATCATATTGAAATTGAGTCGCATCGCAGTCATGGTTATCGGCTGGTTGATCCTTTGATTATGCTTGATCAACAGTTTATTTCAGGAGCTATTAATCATAAAGATGTTTTAGTTGAATGCTTTCCAAGCATTAACTCAACCAATACGTATTTACAAAATGCGTCATTAAAGTTCAGTTATCATATTTGTATCGCAGAACAACAAACTCGTGGCAAGGGGCGCTTTGATCGCGTGTGGAGTTCACCATTTGCTGAGAATTTATATTATTCGTTGAAGGTGAGCTTAAACAAGGAACTTAGTGATTTATCAGGCTTAAGCTTAGCCGTTGCCGTCGGGGTTACCAAAGCTTTATCTCAAAGTTTTCCCAAGCTTGATCTTAAAATCAAGTGGCCAAATGATATTTATGTTAATGGCAAAAAATTGGCAGGTATTTTGATTGAAGTGAAGGCTGAGTCAAATGCACAGAGTCAGATTGTTATTGGGATTGGTATTAATGTGAATATGCGTAAAAACGATACAGTAACTCAAGCATGGAGCTCGTTGGCAAATGAGCTAAAAACTTATATTGATCGCAATGCTTTGGCAATTACGGTAAGTAATGCACTTATCACTACGTTGAAAGCGTTTGAAAAAGAGGGTTTTGCTTATTTTATGGATGACTATCACCATTATGATTATTTAAAGGGCAAGTCTATTAGTTTGAGTATTTTAAATAAGGAAGTCGTTTCAGGTGTCGGGAATGGTGTAAATGAATTAGGACAGCTTAGGCTTAAGATAGGCGAGAATGAGCAACGCGTATTTACCTCAGGAGAGGCAACGATTATTAAACGTTAAAACCTAATGTGTTCTGCTAATGATATACTGAGAAAGCGCTTTAAGACCCATGGTGTTAAAAGCATGAAGTTTATCTAACTGATCTGCAGCTTGATTAAATAAATCATCAAGAAGCGCTTGTGTAGCATCAATCCCGAGGAGTAAAGGATAAGTCGACTTATTAAGCTTAAGGTCACTGTCATTATCTTTGCCTAAAGTCTGTGTATCAGAAGTTGCTTCCAAAAGATCATCTTTAATCTGAAATGCCAGTCCAATAGATTGGCTAAATTGGATTAAATGGTTTTCAATACAATGATTGTGATAATGGGACGAAGCCACAAATGGCAAAAGAATTGCGGCAGTCAGGAGTTTGCCTGTTTTAAGGCGATGTATGGTTTCGATTTCATCAATGCTTTGTTTTTTACCTTCGCCCTCAATATCTAGCTGCTGACCTGAGACCATCCCCTGGCTGCCTGCATGGGTTGAAAGTGTGTGTAGTATTTTTTTAAGCTGTTCCAAGCTTAAGTCTTTAAGTTCACTTAGTGCCTGAAATGCCAGACTTTGTAAGGCGTCAGCTGCCAGGATGGCGGTAGCTTCATCAAACTGGATGTGACAGGTGGGCTTGCCACGGCGAAGGTGATCGTCATCCATCGCAGGCAAATCATCGTGGATAAGAGAATACGCATGGATGGCTTCCAAGGCAAAAGCGATATGCTTGATATTGTGTTCACTGCATTGGAAACACTCGCCACTGAGATAGCTTAAAATTGCGCGGATGCGTTTTCCGCCTTCTAAAAAACTATATGCCATAGCCTCTTGCAGGCGTAAGCTTCTGATATTTTGTTGATAAAAATAGTCTTTGGCAAACACCTCAAAGTCATTTTTTATGCGTGCGAACTTGCTCAACATAGAAAAGCCTCAACGATTGAAAATTGCTTGTCAAGTGCTCCTTTGTTTTGATTAAAAACTACAATGGCAGCACCACCTTGTTCTTTGGCGATTTGTGGTTCAATAAAGAGTTTTTGCAAGACTACGGCTAGTTCATTGCTATGAGTAACAAAGGTGAGTGCGTGAGCTGCCTGCAACTTACTGGCAACCTCAGCAAAATTAAACACCGATGTGCCAGAGAGAATGGGTTTGGCAAGGGCTGCGGGCTCCAGCATGTTGTGTCCTCCTTTATTCACAAGGCTGCCACCGACAAAGGCGACGTCACTTACTGCGTACAATAGCATCATCTCACCCATCGTATCCGCAAGATAAATGTCAATGTTATGCGTGGATTCGTTTAGGCTTCTGCGGCTGCAATTTAATTGTCGGTTTTGTATTAGTTCAGCGACTTGATCAAAACGCTCGGGGTGCCTGGGCACAAGAATTAAAAGTGTGTCAGGTAACTGTTGTAACAGGGTTTGATGCGCTTTTAATATTATTTCGTCTTCACCTTGATGAGTGCTTGCGGCAATCCAGATATGCTTTTTGTTAAACGTATTACGCAAAGCTTTGGCGTTACTTGCCAGATCGTGCGCAATCGGAAAATCGTATTTGATATTCCCATCAACGCTGATTTTGTTTCGAACCATGCCAAGATTAATAAAACGCTTAGCATCATCGGTTGACTGTACACTAATATGAGTGAGTTGACCAAGCATTTTGCGCGTTATAAACCTGATTCTAGCGTAGCCATCAGCAGATCTTTGAGATAATCGTGCATTTAACAGGATGACTGAAATCTGCTTTGCGGTACAAACTGCCAAGAGATTTGGCCATATTTCAGTTTCCATAATAATGCACAGTTTAGGCTTCACACATTTGATAAAACGTTTGAGTAAACATGGAATGTCATAAGGAATGTAGCTGTGATGGATATTGCTAAATGTGGCATATAGCTTTTGTACCTGGGCACTTCCTGTTGGCGTCATGGTGGTAACAATAAAATGGTCTTGGGGGCGGGTGCTGGCGAGCTTTTTGACCAAAGGTGCAATAGCAATACTCTCCCCCATGGAGACTGAATGGATCCAAATGCTTTGTTTTAATCTAAAAGGGACAAAGCCATAGCGCTCAGAGATGCGTTGACGATAACCTTTATTTTTACGGCTACGAATGAGTTTTTGGAGTGTGACAAAAGGTAGAATTAAACCAAACAGCAGGCTGTAAATAAAACGCAGGGTGTTGTAGATCATATTTTGTTCTTTTCTAACCAGTGAAGGTATTCAGTTACTCCTGTTTTGACGTCTCTAAACCCAACATCACAGCCTGTTTCTCTGAGTTTATCTAAATTAGCCTCAGTATAACTTTGGTAATGTCCCTTTAGGTGATCTGGGAATTCGATATATTCCAACTCACCTTTGCCGTAGAAATCAAGGATACTATTGGCGATGCGATTAAACGGTTCAGCTGTCCCTGTGCCGCAGTTGAAAATACCAGAGGTTTCGGGATGATCTAGAAACCATAGATTAACTTTTGCTGCATCCTCAACATAGATAAAATCACGCAACTGCTCACCCGCCTGGAAGCCATCATAGGCGCCAAAAAGCTTCAGTTTTTTAGCGACCTTAAATTGCTTATAGTGCTGAAATGCAACACTCGCCATTGAGCCTTTGTGCATTTCGTGTGGTCCATAGACATTGAAATATTTTAAGCCGACGATTTGGCTTTGTGCATGAGGTAAGTATTTTCTAACATATTGATCAAATAAAAACTTGGAATAGCCGTAAACATTGACGGGTCTTTCGTATTGGCGTTCTTCAATAAAAGTAGTGTTATTACCATAAGTAGCAGCGCTTGACGCGTAGATAAAGGGAATTTTGTGACGCATACAAAAGTGCAGAAGCGTTTTACTGTATTGATAGTTATTATCCATTATATATTGCCCATCCCATTCAGTAGTAGCTGAGCATGCCCCTTGATGGATAATGGCAGTGATATTTTCAATCTTGAGGTAACTAAGACCAGATGTCGGGGCTAGGTAGGCTAAGTCTGTGTTGATTGCTTGCAGAAATTCATTTTGATCGCAGTAATCAGCGATTTCATAATCGACCAAATTAATAAATTGATGACCATTTTTTAAGTTGTCAACCACCAGAATATCCTGATGTCCACGAATGTTAAGTTGTTTAACGATGTTAGCACCAATAAAACCTGCACCACCTGTGACAATAATCATCGCATTTCTCCGTATGTTCAAACAGGGGCAATTCTAACAAAAAAAATGCCAGTTTTCCGCAACTTCCTTGATTAACGCTTTATGGCTAAGTACCTGGCTTGTGGTTATTTATGGAGTCGCCTACAATAAAGCAATCAAAAAGTTAAGATCACCAATGGATATGAGTCAAGCACCGTTAGATTTACTAAATCGTCGAAAACTTTTTACTGAAAATATCTATCCATACCAGGAAAAAATGCCCATAAAAGTCTATGAGCAGCAAAAAACCCAGTTGCAGATTGAGCTTCTGAAAATGCAGCAGTGGGTAAGATCCACAGGGCAAAAAGTATTGATTATATTTGAAGGACGTGATGCAGCAGGCAAGGGGGGGACAATCAAACGGATGATGGAGCACTTGAATCCTCGTGGTGCGCGTGTTGTGGCATTAGAGAAACCGACAGAGCTTGAACAGGGGCAGTGGTATTTTCAACGCTATATTCGCCATTTACCGATGGCTGGTGAAATTGTCATGTTTGATCGCTCCTGGTATAACCGTGCAGGGGTTGAAAAAGTCATGGGCTTTTGTACCCCTGAGCAATATGAACTATTTTTGCAGCAGGCACCTGAACTTGAAAAAATGTTGGTACAAAGTGGGATTAAGCTTTTTAAACTCTGGTTTTCAGTCAGTCAAAAAGAACAAAAAATACGTTTTCAATCTCGCTCAGTTCACCCATTAAAGCAATGGAAATTAAGTCCTATTGATAGGGCAAGCCTGGATAAATGGGATGATTACACCGAGGCTAAGGAAAGCATGTTTTTACATACTGATACAGAGCTTGCACCATGGACGGTGATTAAGTCAGATGATAAAAAACGGGCGAGAATTAATGCCATGCGTTTTATTTTATCCAGGCTGGACTATAAAAATAAGGATCCAAACATCGCGATCAAACCCGATTCACTGATTGTTGGCTTAGCTAGTGAAATTTATCCTGAATAGATTAGTAGAGAGTCCCATTTTCCCCTGCCTCAGAGATGTCTATCTAATCATTTTTGACAGAGAGTGAGTGTTGAGTTTTGTTTTTGCGCGCAGTATCTGGTCAGCTCACCAATGAGCACAAAAGAACCAAAGACCATCACAAGGTCATCGTCGTGAACATTATGGGTTACGTAGTCAAAAGCCGCAACGGGCGTGTTAAAAAAAAGGCTGTTGCGGGGAAAAAGATGTTGCTTTTGTACATCTATAACTGAGGTAAAACGCGAATCAATCGCGCTTAAATCAGGAATAAGCCACTGTGTTACCACGGCTTGTCCATGCTGGATAATGCTGTGAATATCCTTGTGCTGATTGGCAGTAAAGATTGCAATCACCCGCTCTTTAGGCTCGTCTTGTAATAAGACCTGAATTTGCGTAAAAAAGTTGCTTACGGCTTGCGGATTATGGGCGACATCAGCAATGATCAAGGGTTTATGTTGTATGACCTGAAATCGACCAGTTACGCTTAATTTTGCTATATCACTGGGGATGCTGAGCTTTCCCTGGATCTGCTCAATCGCCGTTAATGCACAGATCATGCTGTTAGGGTGAATGTTATGGTTGTCAATGACAGGGTGATTCTTGGTCTCTACAATAATAGCCTTGATTTGCTTGAGATAATTCATTGCGTTTGGTGGCAAGACTTTTCCGATGATAACAGGCTTGTCAGCACGTGCAATATGTGCCTTCTCAAGGGCAATTTGCTCAATGCTATTACCAAGGAGATTGCAATGATCGAGCGCAACTGTGGTGATAATGGCAATCTCGGCATCAAATAAGTTTGCGGGATCTAACCGCCCCCCAACACCAACTTCCAGTACTACCCAGGAGGGTTTTTTGTTTTGAATATAAAGCCAGGCGCAAAGAAAACTGACAAAATGATAACGGAGCTTGAGTTTAAGTTGCAGGCAGGTTTGGTAGATACGCCTAAGACAGGATAACAAATCAGCATCTTTAATATCTTTCTGGTTATAACTGATTCTTTCGTTAAATCGGAGAATGTGTGGCGAAATATGACAGATATGGTCAATGTGATTGTATTGCAGGATATGGGATATGAGTGCAACGGTCGAACCCTTGCCATTAGTGCCCGTCACTGTAATGATTTTTGGCTCATAATCAACGCAAAGCCTATCCAGAAAAAGTCTTAAATCCAGAAGTGCGGCTTGTGGAAAGGCTAAAGCACTAATCTGACTGATGATTTTTTCAATGCAGTCACCTGGGCTTACGCTTAACGCAGGCATAATGGGGTTTTAACCAACGTGCTTATGCTGCGTTGGCAACAATTTATCGAGTAAATGACTGATATCATTGGCAAGCTGCTGGCGATGCACAATACGATCGATCATGCCTTTTTCAAGCAGAAACTCACTGCGTTGAAAACCTTCTGGCAGTTTTTCACGCACGGTTTGCTCGATCACCCTGGGACCTGCAAAGCCGATTAGTGCATTTGGCTCGGCAATATGGATGTCTCCGAGCATTGCCAAAGATGCAGAGACGCCACCAGTGGTCGGATCAGTCAAGACCACGATGTAAGGGAGTTTGTGTTTGGCTAGTTTGGCAAGCGCTGCACTGGTTTTTGCCATTTGCATCAGGGAAAAAAGGGACTCCTGCATTCGAGCCCCTCCACTTGCGGTAAAACAGATAAGAGGTTCCTGTTTTTCAATCGCAAGATCCACAGCACGTACAAATTTCTCGCCAACAACTGCACCCATTGATCCTCCCAAAAAGCTAAAATCAAAGATAGCTGCAACCACAGCTTTGGCATTGATTAAGCCATCAAATACAAGAAGAGCATCATTTTCTTTGGTTTTCTTTTGCGCGGCACTTAAGCGGTCTTTATAGGATTTGGTGTCTTTAAACTTGAGAATATCTTTTGGTTTTACGTCACTGAAATATTCAACAGCAGAATCCTTATCGAAAAAATAGCCCGCACGCTGGCGTGCATTTAAGCGCATATGATGATCACAGTTAGAACAAACCATCATGTTTTCAACTAAATCAGGAAGATACAACACGGCACTGCAAGATGGACACTTGTGCCAGACCCCTTCAGGAAGTTCTTTTTTCTGGGAGTCAGAGCGTAATTGCGGAATAATTTTGGTGAGCCAGCTCATCGGTTAAATCGATCACTTTGGTGAATACACATAGCTCGCCATTGTATAACACTCAAAAATCATTTTCACAATCTTTCTTGCGCGAAAGCACAAATTTAGGCGTTACGTATATGAGTGCTTTTCTGTTACACTGGCGAACCTCATTAAAAGCCATGAGGTATCATCCACAAAAATGACGAAAGCAGTAAAAATAGCGAAAGAAATCCATAAAAAAATTGTTTTAACAGGCATCACTCCTTCTGGTACGCCACATATCGGTAATTACATTGGTGCCATTAAACCTGCGTTGGAAATGGCAAAAAATCCTGATTTTGATGCTTATTTCTTCATTGCGGATTATCATTCACTCATCAAACTATGGGATGGTCAATTAAGGCAGCAATATATTTACGAGATCGCAGCGACTTGGCTCGCTGCAGGGTTGGATCCAAAAAAAGTGATGTTTTATCGCCAGTCAGATATTCCTGAGATTATGGAACTTAATTGGATATTAACCTCGGTCACTGCCAAGGGGCTTTTAAATCGTGCTCATGCTTATAAAGCAGCGGTGGATGCTAATATCGCCGAGGGTGAAAAGGATGAAGATGCAGGTGTCACGATGGGGCTTTTTAATTATCCGATGCTTATGGCAGCGGATATTATTATGTTGAGTGCGGATCTTGTTCCTGTGGGGAAAGATCAGATTCAGCACATTGAAATTGCGCGTGATATTGCCAATCGTTTAAACCACATTTATGGATGTAACCTGTTGAAGGCTCCAGAGGCGTTGGTCGATAAAAGTACGCAAACCATTCTGGGGTTAGATGGGCGCAAGATGTCTAAGAGTTATAACAACACCATCCCATTATTTGCGCCAAGTAAGTTGCTTAAAAAACTGGTGATGAAAATTGTCACCAATTCACAGCTGCCAGAAGAACCTAAGGAAGTAAAAGACTGTATGGTTTTCGCGCTCTACAAACATTTTGCCGATGAGACTGAAGTTTCTATCCTTGCTGAACGCTATCAAACTGGGATTGGCTGGGGTGAGGCGAAACAAATTTTATTTGAAAAAATGGATGTTGTGCTAACTCCTATGCGTGAAAGGTATGAATATCTTTTGGAAAATAAACAGATTATTGATGAGTATTTAGCAGAAGGTGCGGCGAAGGTTCGCATAGAGGCACAACAGCTACTAGTCAAACTAAAGCAACAAATCGGTCTATAGCATGTATTGTATTGTCGCTAATTTTGGTGATGACAGCATTGCTCTCATACAGCGTGCGTATGAGCTTAGCTTGTCAGACGTTATTGTGCTATCAGTGGACACAGGGTGGCAGGCAAGCATATGGCAAGCTCGTGTGGATAAGGCTAGTAGCTGGATTAAAGCGCTTGGATTTACGCATTATCACTTAAAGCCAGAGCATGATTTTAGTGCGTTAGTTAAGGCACGTAAGCAATTTCCTTCTCAACAATTTCACTGGTGTGCAGGGTTTTTAAAAGGCATGGCAATACTTAATTGGCTTGAGAAAAATGATGAAAATTTAGAGGCTATCATACTTTTGGCAAACCGCCGATCAATGAGTAAGGCGCAAGCCGATTTGCCTTATGAGATAGAGGAATCACAGCGCTATGATGATCGCAAGGTGCGCTATCTTCTGGCGGATATGGGTGAAGACGAGCGTAATCAGTTGATTGCCAAGACCCCTTTTAAAACGCCATTAAACCACCGCTCACTGGAATGCCAGCCGTGTATTCATTTAACCCAAAGAGACGTGCTGACTTTTTCAGCAAGAGACATTAAACGTATCACGGCTTTAGAGCATGAAATTGCACTGCCAATGTTCGATCAGGACTTTGGCGAATATTTAAGCGCTATCAAAAAAAATACTAACTATTATGACGAGTTTGCCAAGACCTGTAGTTGGGATTATGGCTGCGGGCTGTAGTTGTACTACCCTAAAACAAGGCTAGGGTCACTTGAAAATATGTGGCTGTTATCGCTTGCCCTATAAACGGATAAAGAATCCCAGTAAGTGCAATTGCAGGTCCAAAAGGAATCAGGTTTTGTTGTTGTTTACGAATAAGGCTTGCGCATAAAGCAAAAACAATGCCTAACACAGCACTCACAAAAATGAGAAATAATAAACTCTGAAGACCAAACCAGGCGCCAAGTGCTGCCATAAGCTTAAAATCTCCATAGCCCATTCCTTCCTTTTTGATTATCCATTTAAAAACCCAAAACACCAGCCATAATATGCCATAGCCTGCGCTTGCACCTAGTATCGCCATTGTGGGGGTGGTGAAAACAAAAGCACAATTTGCCAAGAGTCCAAGCCATAGTAGTGGCAGCGTTAGCACATCAGGCAACATGAAATGCTTAAGGTCAATCACGACAAGGGGGATAAGAAAGAAACACAGTACACAAAGTAAGAGGCTAAAAGCGTTAATACCAAAAAACCACAAGATGAACAATATGAGAGCACCACTAAGTATTTCAATAATTGGATAAATAGGGGATATTTTATGCTGGCAAAAGGCGCATTTCCCACGTAGAAAAATAAAGCTGAGCACAGGGATGTTATGCCAGGCTTTTAAAGTGGTGTGGCAGTTTGGGCAAGCGGAGCTTCGGTGAATATTTTCTTGTTGTTGAGTTGCAAGACCTTCGCCATTATTTACGCCAGGTAATTCTTGTGCCTCACGTTTGTATTGATCCTCCAGTATTTTAGGCAGGCGTAAAATGACAACATTCAAAAAACTGCCGATACAGACTGCAATAATGGTTGCAAAAGTTAAGAGGATTGGCTTTGCGGAAATTAACAGATCCATAATTTTTAGTGGGCGTCATTGGTTTTACATGAGTATATACACATTCTCAAATCCTAAAACAAAAACTTTGCCAATTGGCGCTTAACCAGCACCAGATTATCAGATATACTTGCCGATGTTTTCGTTTTTGTGTCGCTAAGAGCATGAAAACATTGTTAAACAAACCATAAAGTAGATAGTGAGAAAGATATGAATTTACACGAGTATCAAGCAAAACAGCTTTTTGCTGAATATGGCTTGCCTGTTTCTAAGGGCTATGCTGTTGAAAGTGTTGAAGAAGCGTTGGTTGCTGTTGATAAAATTGGTGGCGACATGTGGGTTGTTAAGGCACAAGTGCATGCAGGCGGTCGTGGTAAGGCTGGAGGGGTTAAACTTGTTTCTAGCAAAGAAGATGTTGCTAAATTTGTGAAAAACATGATGGGTACACGTCTTGTTACTTTCCAAACCGATGAGCATGGTCAACCCGTTAGTAAAATTCTTATTGAAAGCTGTACTGATATTGCCAAAGAGTTATACCTAAGTGCGGTTGTTGATCGCAGTACACGCCGTATTATTTTTATGGCTTCAACAGAAGGTGGTGTTGAGATTGAAGAAGTAGCCGCTCACACGCCGCACAAAATCTTTAAAGAAATTATTGATCCTGTGGTCGGTGCGCAACCCTATCAAGCGCGCAAAATCGCATTTAAGCTCGGATTAGAGGGTAATCAGATCAAGCAATTTACTAAGATTTTCTTAGGTCTTGCTAGAATGTTTGAGGAAAAAGACCTTGATCTTTTAGAAATCAACCCTTTGGTGATCACCAAGGAGGGTAATTTACACTGTTTAGATGCTAAGGTTTCGGTAGACAATAATGCCTTATTTCGTCAGCAGCAATTAGCTGAATGGCGTGATTTGACTCAGGAAGATGAGCGTGAGGCGCGCGCTGCCGAATGGGAGCTTAACTATGTTGCCTTAGAGGGTGATATCGGCTGCATGGTCAATGGCGCGGGGCTTGCAATGGCCACAATGGACATCGTTAAACTGCACGGAGGGCGTCCTGCGAACTTCCTGGATGTTGGCGGTGGCGCGACCAAAGAGCGTGTGTCGGAAGCGTTTAAAATTATTCTATCTGATTCAGCGGTTAAGGGTGTATTTGTGAATATCTTTGGTGGAATCGTACGTTGTGACATGATTGCTGAAGGAATTATGGCTGCGGTTGAAGAAGTTGGTGTTAAGGTGCCTGTGGTTGTGCGTCTAGCGGGAACCAATGCGGAACTGGGTGCCAAGAAATTAAAAGAAAGTGGTTTAAACATTATTGCAGCAGGTGGTTTTACCGATGGTGCGAAGAAAATCATTGAAGCAGTTAAAGAGGTAACTCACGTATGAGCGTTTTAGTTAATAAGAACACAAAAGTTATTTGCCAGGGCTTCACAGGTAAGCAGGGCACGTTTCATTCTGAACAAGCGATTGCCTATGGCACAAAAATGGTTGGCGGTGTGACACCTGGCAAAGGGGGCACGACGCATTTGGATTTGCCTGTATTTAACACGGTACAAGAAGCCGCTGATGCGGTAAAGCCTGATGCAACGGTCATTTATGTCCCAGCCCCATTTTGTAAGGACTCAATCATTGAAGCCGCTGATGCGGGCATTAAGCTCATCGTGTGTATTACCGAAGGGATTCCTGTGATGGATATGCTTGAAACTAAGGTTTATGTGGAGCGCTCAGGTTCTCGTTTAATCGGTCCAAACTGTCCAGGTGTGATTACGCCTGGTGAGTGTAAAATCGGTATTATGCCAGGCAATATCCATATGCCAGGAAAAGTGGGTATCGTGTCACGTTCTGGTACTTTGACTTACGAGGCAGTTAATCAAACGACCGCTTTGGGCTTTGGTCAGTCAACCTGTATCGGTATTGGTGGCGATCCCATTCCAGGCACTAATTTTATCGATGCACTTGCCTTGTTTCAGAATGATCCGCAAACTGAGGCGATCATTATGGTCGGTGAGATCGGTGGTTCAGCTGAAGAAGAAGCCGCTGCATACATCAAGAAGCATGTAACAAAACCTGTTGTATCTTATATTGCAGGTGTTACGGCCCCAGCGGGCAAACGCATGGGGCACGCGGGAGCGATCATCTCTGGTGGCAAGGGGACTGCTGCGGAGAAATTTGCAGCCCTTGAAGCTGCGGGCGTTGCCGTAAGCAAATCCCCAGCTGAGATGGGTAAAGTCCTCAAAGAAATTACGGGGTGGATGGTTCCTGCCTGATTTTTGCATTGGGTTGATCTAAATTTTAGGAGAATAATCTATGACCAGTACACTTTATGAGAAAGACTTCTACGCTTGGACCATGCAAACAGTAAAGGCATTGCGGGAAAGAGCATTTGATAATCTAGATATAGACCACTTAGCTGAGGAAGTGGAAAGCATGGGTAAGAGTGATTTTAGAGAGTTAAAAAAATCGTTTAATTGTGCTTATTGCGCACTTATTGGGGTGGGAATATCAAGAAAATCAAAGAAGCTCAAGTTGGCAAGGAACTATCAGAGAACAGCGTAACTCGATAGAAGATGTGCTGGAAGATAGTCCAAGCTTATATCGATTAATTGAAGGATTAATGACTGAAGATAGGTTGTATATTCGCGCAGTGAACATTGCCGCTTTGGAAACAGGCATAGCTAAGAAAGCATTTCCAGAGCACTGTCCTTATAGCGTGACTCAACTAATGGACCACGATTTCTTGCCTGTGGATTTACAGTAAATCTAAAAGCTTACTGCATTCCCGATCATAAGGCGCTTCAAAGTAAATCTCTTCTGTTGTTTTAGGATCTTTGAAGGAGAGTCTTGCCGAATGTAAAAACAGGCGATTAAAACCTTTGCTGATAAGTCCTTGATCCTTTGCTTCAACACCATATTTTTTATCGCATACAATCGGGTGATCAAATGCCGTAAGGTGCACGCGGATCTGATGCGTTCTACCCGTATGGGGTATGGCTTCAACCAGGGTGTAATCGTCGAATTTTTGCAAAATGCGTACACTGGTCAATGCTTCTTTCCCATCGAGTTTGTCAACGCGCACGATACGCTCGCCATGCGGGAGTAAATGACGCTTTAATGGTAAGTCAATCTGTTTGATTTTATTTGACCAGTTGCCATGAACCAGGGCGTGATAGGTTTTTTGCACTTCGCGTTTTTTTAGTGCTTCATGGAAGTAAGTTAAAATGCTGTATTTTTTGGCGATAATCATGCAACCCGAGGTTTCTTTATCCAAGCGGTGTGCCAGTTCCAGTTTCTTGGCGTGGGGACGCAATTGCCTTAGGCGTTCAATGAGTCCTGAGGTGACTCCAGAGCCGCCATGCACGGCAATGCCACAAGGCTTGTTGATAATCATATAGTCATCGTTTTCAAATAGAATTAAAGATTCTAAGAAAGACAGATGATCGTCACTCACCCTAATAATGGCGTCTTCTTCCAAAGTAAAGGGGGGAATGCGTACGATGTCTCCAGCACTCACACGATAAGTTTGCTTAACGCGTTTTTTATTAACCCGCAACTCACCCTTCCTAAGCCATCGGTAGATTAGAGTTTTAGGGAGTTTGCTGAATTGACCCATCAGAAAATTATCAATGCGCTGACCGTTTCGATCTTCATCAACATTAAGGTATTGAACGCCTGCCATATTAAAATTCCATTAAACAAACGATGAATGCAATACGAGGCTGTCCTTTACGCTTGAACACAGGCTGAACACCTTTTAATCAGACTCATAATGATTTCATTTCGTTGATCATCCGTATAAGGCTTAAACTGTTGTTTTCCCCACACCACATCAGGCCAGCAAAAATCATCCTGCTTTCGACCCACCACGTGAATGTGCATTTGTGAGACGACATTGCCAATCGTAGCGATATTAATTTTATCGACCTTAAGTTCTGTTTTAAGAAATGCCGATAAGGCACTGACCAGTTTATTAAGCCTGATTTGCATGACTTCTTCGAGCTCAAACCATTCTGTCAGCTGAACTTTTGGGATAAGCAAAAACCATGGCACAAGCGCGTTGTTAGACAGTCGAAGCTCAATGTCACCCAGGTCTTTGATTAAGCTACTGGTTTCCGCTAAGCGCCTATCGAGCTTGAAATTGTTCATATACGTGTCTCATCTTTTCTAAGTCTGCCAAAGTGTCAATTCCTGGGGGAGTTTTGGCGTTTGCTGTGGCGATCGCAATCTTTTGATCATGCCACAGTACGCGTAGCTGCTCTAGAGACTCAATTTGTTCAAGCGGGCTCTTGGTCATTTGCGTATATGTTTTTAAAAAGCCTGCACGATAGGCATATAAACCAATATGGCGGTAGTGATCACCTGGATTAATTTTGTTTTGATCAAACACTCCTCTCTGCCAGGGAATGGGCGCGCGTGAAAAATACAGGGCAAACCCGTGGTGATTGAATACCACCTTAACACAATTTGGATCGTGCACTTCTGATTCATCTGTGATTTGCTCGCACAAAGTTGACATGACTGCCGCAGGCTTATTGATGAGTAAATCAGTCGCTTGAATGACATTTGCAACAGGAATCAATGGCTCATCACCCTGAATGTTCACGACAATGTCATCATCTGCTATTGAAAGTTTTTCGATCGCCTCAGCCAGGCGATCCGTGCCTGACGGATGATCAGCGCGTGTCAAACACACTTGAGCTCCAAAGCTTTCGGCAACTTTTCTAATTTCTTCACTATCTGTCGCAATGACAACCTGGTCGAACTGACATTGGACTGCCCGATGATAGACATGCTCAATAATGGGTTTTCCCGCCAAATCAAGCAGTAATTTATTGGCAAGTCTTGTGGATTTCAGGCGTGCTGGAATAATAATGTGTCGCTTAATCATATTGTTTTACTTCTTCAAGCGTTAATTTTCTGGCTTCTTCAATCAGCATTCTTGGAACCTCATCGATAATGGGGTAAGCCAACTTATCCGCTTTACACACAAGCTGCCTGTTTTTCTTGTCATAAATTACATGAGATTGACACACAGGACATACTAAAATACTCAATAGATTTTGATCCATACTCTTAGGCCTTAATGATAAAGATAAACTCGTTGTTTTCTTCAAATTGCTCCACAATAACGTATTCATTAATCCTGCACCAGGCAGGAATATCGTGTTTCACCCCAGGGTCGGTACAAATGACCCTTAAATGTTCACCTGTATTCATTTTCTTCAACGCATTCTGCGTCTTAATCACGGGCATTGGGCACAATAAGCGCCGTAAATCTAACTCAATCTCAATGCTCATTAGATATACCACGTTTCGTCGATTTCATCGACTGTAAAAGGTTTGACTGTATGATCGCGCATGACACCGTCAGGATAACTAAAGCGTAAGCTCACCTCATCCGCATCACGTCCTTGTGAGAAGCGGGCAATAATTTTAGCTACAAAAGCCTCATCTTTGGAAGTAAACTGACCGTCGATCAAAGTCAGTGGTCCTCCATGGCTTTCAACCGTGGCGCTTGGGAACTGATGCTTATAGCCATTTAAGAAATTACTCTCACCTTCTTCACGCGCAATAATGAGTTTAAACTCAGGCTTTGGACGCAGGTGCCTGCCTATTTTCAATAGCATAATATCATCAAAATCATAGTCGCGCTCGCCATTACGTCCTTTCCATAAATCCACCAGTTTATCCGAGTATTGCTTATCGGTTAAAAAGCAGCAGCCACCAGCTCGGGTCGCGTAATCCACAAAACCATAATCTTTGGCTAACTCAAATTGAGGTGTGCGACTTCTGCCATGAAAACCAAATAATTGCTCACGCTTAACCCAGCCTTCACGTTCAGGTTTTGTCTCTGGCAGATTCTTAGCACATAAAGGACGCAGTAATAAATCATCAATGCCCGATTGTTTTTGAATAACTGGCATCGTATCTTTGCGCTGTGACATGGGGCGTTGCCCAATTACCTCACCTGTGATAATAAAATCAAAGCCGTTTTCAAGCGCCCACTCTTTGGCTTTTTTGACCATAAATATTTTGCAATCCAGGCATGGATTCATATTGGCGCCATAGCCATATTTTGGATTTAACAGCACATCCTTATATTCTTCGATGACGTCAATAATGTGAAGCTTTATACCCAACTGTTCGGCAACCCACAACGCATTATTGCGCTTTTGTCTCGCGTGATCTTTTTTACGAATGGCATGTGTGTGCCCCTCGACACAAAATCCGGTGAAAAAATTAATACCTTCAACGTGAATGCCTTGATCAAGAACCACTTTGGTCGCAAGCATAGAGTCTAAGCCCCCTGAAATAAGCGAAACAGCCTTGTACTGTTTTTTAGCTGGGGAGTCAGAGGAGTTAGATAATGTCATTTACTTTATATTTTGAATCTTAAAATTTGGCACATTGTACGCGCTATGAGTGATTTTTTCAGCATTCAAATACAATTTTATCTTCATTTTTTGTCGTATTAGAAAATACCCTTCACAATCACATTCTGATTGCGCTCAGGACCCGTGGAAATAATATCTATCGGCACATTCAATGTCTTCTCAATAAACCTCACATAATCACGCGCTGCTTGAGGCAATCTATTGTAATCGGTTTGATTAAAGGTTGCTTCCGACCATCCGTTAAATGTTTTATAAACTGGCTTACAGCGAATGTAATCGGCATTGCCATAAGGAGGATAAAATACCTCTTTGCCATCGAGCTCATAGGCAACGCATACTTTTATTTCTTTTAAACCATCTAATACATCGAGTTTGGTTAAACAAATCGACGTGATGCTATTGATCTCAATCGCGCGACGCAAGGCTACCAAATCAAGCCATCCCGTGCGGCGCTTTCTACCTGTTACCGTACCAAATTCACAGCCTTTAGTCCCTAAGTGTTCGCCGATTTCATCAAACAGTTCCGTAGGATATGCGCCACTGCCAACACGTGTTGTGTAGGCTTTGGTAATACCCACTACCGCATCAATATAACAAGGTCCAAAGCCTGCACCTGAGGCAACTGTACCTGAGATGGTATTGGATGAGGTAACAAAAGGATAGGTTCCATGATCTATGTCTAAAAGCGTACCCTGTGCGCCTTCAAAAATGATCTTGCCGTGACGCAAACGGATCGCATTAAGATCTGCCGAAACATCTGTTACCATCGGTAAGATGGTTTTTGCATAGTTCAAGAGGGCTGCATAAGTTTCATCTAAATCAAAATATGTTTCGATTTTGTAGTAGTTTTTAAGGGTGAAGTTATGTAAATCCAGCAAAGCTTTAAGTTTTGCCTTAAGTTTTTGCGGGTGTGCCAAATCACCAATGCGAACGGCACGACGCGCAATTTTGTCTTCATAGGCAGGACCGATTCCGCGTTTAGTGGTTCCAATTTTTTGGTCTCCTAAGGCATTCTCTCGGATCTCATCTAACGCCACATGTATGGGCAAGACCAAAGGACAGGCTTCACTGATACGTAAGCGCTCAAAAACGGGCACTCCACGCACCAGTAATTCTTCCATTTCTGTATGTAAGGCATCAAGCGACACCACAACCCCATTACCAATAAAGCTTTTGACGCCGTCGTGCAATATGCCTGAGGGAATAAGACGCAATTTTGTTACCTCACCATTGATCACCAGAGTGTGTCCTGCGTTGTGCCCACCTTGGAAACGCACAACGGCATCCGCTTTGTCTGTTAAAAAATCAACAATTTTGCCCTTACCCTCATCACCCCACTGGCTACCTAAGATAACAATGTTATGGTTCACTGAAATTCCTTACTTTGCTAATTAAGCTAGCATGTTAAAGATTTTTGAGAAACTTGACAAATGAAATGCTTGTTTTTATTGAATAACCCCAGTCATTAAGTTGGAGAACCCTAAGTCCTAATGGCACTAAAGTCCGACAATGGACTGAAAGATTGTCATTTCTTGGCGCTCATTTCAGCAATTTTCGTCTTCCATTCCATGGGTCCTGTGTGGTGTACTGATATTCCCTGGCTGTCAACTGCAACGGTAACAGGCATATCTTCTACTTCAAACTCATAAATTGCTTCCATGCCCAAATCCTCAAACCCCACGACTTTTGCCTGGCGAATTGATTTAGAAATCAGATAGGCAGCACCTCCCACTGCCATTAAATAAACAGCTTTGTGTTTTTTAATCGAATCAATGGTTGTTTGCCCGCGTTCTGCTTTACCTACCATGCCAGCAATACCAACACTGCCTAACATAAAATCGGTGAACTTATCCATACGTGTCGCCGTTGTGGGACCAGCAGGACCCGCAACCTCATCACCAACGGGATCAACAGGACCCACATAATAGATAAACTTACCTTTTAAATCGACAGCTAATGGCTCGCCATTTTGCACCATATCTACGATACGGTTATGTGCGGCATCTCGCCCCGTTAATAATTTGCCATTGAGCAACAACGTTTCCCCTGGTTTTAAGTTTTCAATCTCCTTTTGGGTAATCGTGTTTAAATCAATTCTTCTGACTTGTGATTTATCTGTTTCTGTGATGACTGGCCAGTCTTCTAGTTTCGGCACAGGTAATTTCGCGATGCCTGAGCCATCCAGGCTAAAGCGAACATGCCTTGTGGCAGCACAGTTTGGAATTAACGCAACGGGCTTACATGCTGCATGGGTTGGGTATTCATGAATTTTCACATCTAACACGGTTGTTAGCCCACCCAAGCCTTGCGCACCGATACCCAAGGCATTAATCCTGTGATAAAGCTCAACACGCAGTTTCTCAAGCTCGGTTTGTGCGCCACGTTCAAGAATCTCGTGCATGTTGATTTCTTCGCCCAAAGACTCTTTTGCCAAAAGCATTGCTTTTTCTGCTGTACCTCCAATCCCAATGCCAACAATACCAGGCGGACACCATCCAGCACCCATTGTTGGTACCGTTTCAATTACCCAATCAACAATGCTGTCACTTGGGTTTAACACCTTAAATTTAGATTTAAATTCAGAACCGCCGCCTTTTGCCGCAAGCTCAATATCAATATTTGACCCAGGCACCATATCGATATGTACGATGGCTGGTGTATTATCTTTGGTATTTTTGCGCGCACCATGTGGTGGACTCACCATGGATGCTCTTAATGGATTCTCTGTGTTTAAATAGGCACGGCGCACGCCTTCATTGACAAGCTCTGTAATGGTGCGATCGGTGTGATCAAGCCGTGCTTCCATCCCGACTTTAACAAAAGCACACACCATACCTGTGTCCTGACAAATGGGTCTATGACCATAGGCAGCCATCCGTGAATTTATCAAGATCTGACCAATAGCATCTTTGGCAGGTTTTGATTCCTCGTGCTGATACGCACGATACATCGCCTGTACAAAGTCTTTAGGGTGATAATAGGAAATGAATTGCAATCCATCGGCAACGCTTTGAATAAAATCTTCTACTTTAATAACTGACATACAAATGCCTCTATTGGTTAAACTTCGCGGCATTTTAGCAATTATTATTGCTAAGTGCGACTGCCAAAAGACGAGAACAATTTCGTCCATGGCGTATTGCATACGTCTTTGCAGCGAGAAATAAAGGTAATGATCGAAAAAAGTGTTATTAATCACAAGACGCAACAAATAAGCTGATTTACCTGTTAGAAACCTGGACTTGCGACAATCTCGCGACAAAACTTGTGACACTTGTTTCTGCAATAAAAGAGCCTTGCAAAATAATTCTGGTATTGCTGGCGCTAACATTTAGATAAATGTGCAAATACCGATAAACATACTTTATACTTTGGCAAGATGGCATTAGAATCTCCACCACAATTAAGAAAATGTCAAGCCGTTCTCATTACAATGCGTGATTTTGCAAAAAACCATACAGTCGCTCCAAGACCACAAAATAAGGTACCAAGAGACAGTACGAAGCCGTCTTCGTTCGCCCTAAGAAAAGTGATTTTAGCCATATTATTACTGATTCTTATCGTCGCTTTTATGATGAGTTTTTACAACAAGAACGGTAGCAAGGCGCAAGTCACGCCGTTGACACAGACCACTATCCAGCAAGCACCTCCAGCGCAAAAAAGTGATCAGCAAAGAGCGGTCCAGACATCTGAAAAATTGCTGAGCACTCCTGTCGCAGTGCCTCAAGCTTCCAGTAATGTTACCGTCGATACAGCAACCCCCAGCGCGAAGAATAACAGCGATGAGGGAAAATCAGGTGCTCTTTCGGCAGCACAAAGTGCCAATACCAGTAGCAATACCAATACCAATAAAGAGTCTCCGACAACATCCAAAAAGGCTACCCAGCAGCAGCCACTTACTTTTACGTTCTATGATACATTAACCAATAAAACAGTTCAGGTGGATACTAACCCTGAAAAGTTAAAACAATATCGTTATACCTACATGCTGCAAATTGGCTCCTACCGCAATTTAAGTGATGCCAACGCCACACGCGCTAAACTCATTCTTGCAGGGCTTAAACCAAGCTTGAAGAAAGTGGGGGACTGGTACCGCCTGGATGTGGGACCCGTGTACACCCAGCGCGATGGCGATGTATTAAAGCACAAAGTAGAAGCAGCAGGCATTTCAGGGAGTATTTTGCGGGAGGTTGATAGGCAGGAAATTCCCGAGCAGACAAGCGATGCAACGCGCTAAGATGATGCAAGCACAGGTGCGCGAGGATTTTAATGCCTTTAGGTCCGCTGAATATAACTCATAAGTTCCTTTGCTAAATATTGATGAATAACAGTTGTTGGGTGCATGCCGTTGTAGAACAAAAAACCTGCGCAATAGGGAAAATCCCCTGCCTTAGCACAGGTAAGATCAACCTTTTGGATGATCCTGAGTTTCTGTAAAATATGCTCTTTATTAAAATAAACATCAAGGAAAAGCTGGTCAATTGGAAAGATGTGATTGGCAGAAAAGCGCCCGAGGGTTTGCAATACGAGATTGATGTGCAAATTCAGATTATACAGTTGTGAAATGCTCGAAATAAGCGTAAGCACAGCACGATGTGCGTAGTTATTTTTAACATGTTCACCCACCAGGTTGGTTAGCGCAGGCACCATTGAAAAGTCGGGCAGGTTTAAAACATAGATATGAGAAGCAGGAACCCCTTTATCCATAAGGAGTTTCACCGCCTGCACGATATTGTCAATCGGAGAGTTATTGTCAAATTTAGTGTATGGCTTAAGCGGCATTTTGTTTATCCTGTTTTATTTTGTCTACTTCATGCTCAGAGATCCCATCAATAAATTTAACCATATTAATCACCTCAGCCAGTCGCTGATGGCCTCTTAATCTCGACCAGGTTTTCTCAGCCTGTCTAGCAAGTTTAAAGAAAGCGCAAAGTAGCGTTTCTCTTGAGTAGCAACCTCTGGCTTGTCGGGTTCGGTGTCGTATCGTTGCAAAGCTTGATTCAATTGGATTCGTAGAGCGAATATGACACCAATGTTCGGCAGGGAAGTTGTAAAAAGTAAACATTCTTTCTTTATCTTTCGTCAGACACTCAACCGCTTTAGGATACCTGGCCTCATACGTCGCAACAAACTCTTTGTATGCTTCTTCTGCTTGCTCTTTCCCAGGGGCCATGTACATGTTTTACGCTAATTTGACTTTCTCTGGACTGCATAGCTTTAGGTAGCTTGTTAAGAATGTTCGCTGTTTTATGGACCCAGCAACGTTGACATTGCGTTTTAGGGAATTCTTTCTCAAGGGCAGACCAAAAGCCCATAGCACCATCACCCGTCGCTAATTCAGGCCCCGCTACCAATCCTCTGCGCTTGATATCACGCAATAACTCTGCCCAACTCTCCGCGCTTTCTCTAAAACCATCATCAAATGCAACAAGCTCTTTCTTCCCATCTACTGTCGCACCTATAATGACGAGCATACAGGTTTTTTCACTTTCCATGCGGGCTGTCAAATAAATCCCATCAACCCACCAGTAAACATAATGCTTATCCGATAAAGAACGACTCCGCCATAACGCAAGCTCAGCATGCCATGTCTCTTTTAATCGACAAATCACCTGTGCCGATACATTTTTCGCATTTTCACCCAGTATGGGGGCTAAGGCCTGCTGAAAATGATTCGTCGAGATTCCCTGCAAATACAGCAAGGGTAACAACTCATCAATCGTTTTTGCTCGTCTCATATACGGTGGAATCAGCAGTGAGTGAAACTGAATACCTGTGCCTTTGCGATCTCTAACCTTAGACTAGGCACTGTCACCTTCACGTTCCCAACCCCAGTTGCAACCTCTCGCGTAGGATGATAACCGTTACGAACAACCTGATGTTTCCCGTCATCCAGCTTCAAATCTGCCAATGAATCCATAAATTCTTTAAGCTCCACAAGGATCGCTTCGTGAATGGCTTTATTAGCTGCTTCTCTAATCAACCCAGTTAAAGCATCTTTTACTTCAGTATCTACTGTATTTTTAAGATCAAGTACGTTATCTTTACTCATGTGTGTATTCTTCTTTTGAGAGTTTTGTTACGCAAAATAATGCTATCATTCTGCAGTGAATACACCACCTAAACAAGGCTGATTACTATATTCCAGCCCATACACTAAATTCGAGTATATCTCTCAATCGGATGCGCTATTGCCTGTCCATTTCTTGATGCGATGCGTACAATATTTTGATAAAAATCATTTCCTCCAGCCCAGATAATAAAAAGCGTATTGGGATTTGGCTTATTAGCAACGTTTGACAAATACAGCTGCAACTGCTTTAGTACTCCAGGAACGCAGTTGTAGTTACCGTAATCACCAATACCATTCTGGCACTGTGCCATGCTGTCGCGTGCCCATGTTGTATCCGTCAGATAATAGTCGCCAGTTTCCGCTGAGGCTGTGGCAAAAGAAACATTTTTTGCATAGGCGGCATTTTTCACCAAGCCTTTGATATTAGAAAAATCACTGCCTGCTTCAAGCGGCATTTCTACCAAAAAATAATTCAACCAGGTTTTACGCACTGGATTTTGGGTCGAAATTTCATTGGTAATAGGCGCACCAAGCTGATTAACAATGCCCTCAGGCTTCACCCAATAATTGTTACCCATATTCTGCCCATCTGGCGCACTATCACTTAGACTGTCACCAAAGACAATCACATTAGCGTATTGTTTAGCCACAGCTGGATATCTCATTTTTGCCTGGCGATTAAGCAGTGAAATCACGACGATTACCACAATCAGTGACAGTAATAAACCCCAAAAAATCCTTTTTAACATAAGCACCTCTTTTATTCTCGCTGCCCAAAGATGGCGCTTCCGACTCTTATTATGGTGCTTCCTGCAGCAATTGCGGCTTCCATATCAGCACTCATCCCCATCGAAAGTTGATCCATATTAAGCTTAAATTTTTGATTTAATGTTTCTTTTAAGCTTGCCAGGCGAGTGAAGCTTGTTATTTGCTGCTGGTAATCCTCACTTTCTTGCAGCATACACATTAACCCACGTAACACCAGGTTAGGGCAGTTGCCAACATAGCCAACAAGCGCATCAATCTGACCGATCTGTGCGATTGAGATGCCTGATTTTTGCGGTTCCATATCAACATTGATCTGTAGGCAAACCTGCATTTGTTTGGAAAGTTCCTGACAATGCCATTGCAATTTTTGTGCGTGTCCTAACTCGGATAGGGTATGTACCCAATGAAAACATTGCGCAATTTTCTTAAGCTTATTTGACTGAATTCTGCCAATGTAATGCCAACGGATATCGGGTGGCAGCTGTGGAATTTTATCCATGGATTCCTGAACAAAGCTTTCGGCAAAATCCCTTACCCCACAGTTATAAATTTGCTCTATCGCTTCTATACTCTGTTTTTTAGACACTGCTAGTAACAACGGTGGGCGCGAAAGAGGAGGTGAAAACTGAACTATCTTTTTTTGAGTCATGACTAAATTTTGTCGCAGTTGTTGTCGCGTATCATTCATCTGCTATAGTTTCAAATATGGATTTTAAGTAAAGGGACATCATAGCATGAACTTAAAGGAATTATTATCGCTTTGTGTAAGTCGAAAAGCCTCGGATTTGCATATTTCAAGCGGTGTCCTCCCTATGCTGCGTATAGATGGACACATGGAATCTATCGATCAAACACCACTGCAGGCTGGTATGGTGCACATGTTTATTAAAGACCTTATGAACCCAGAGCAGCTAGACCAATTTCAGGAAACACTGGAATATGATTTCTCCATCCATGCTCCTGAAATTCATTCGCGCTTCAGGGTTAATGCCTTTATGCAGGATCGAGGTCCTGCGATTGTCTTTCGCCTGATTCCTGAAAGCGTGCATAGTTTGGAGGATCTCAAAGCGCCTGAAATCTTCAAGCAATTGACGCATCAGCTGTATGGCTTGATTGTGGTCACAGGTCCAACAGGTAGTGGCAAAAGCACGACTCTGGCAGCTATGATTGATCATATTAACAAGACAGAGAAAGGGCATATTATTTCAATTGAGGATCCTATCGAATTTACGCATATCCCGGAGAAATGTCTGATCAATCAACGGGAGGTCAAGCGTGATACTTTAAGCTTTAATAACGCATTACGTGCTGCTCTTCGCGAAGATCCTGACTACATTTTAGTAGGGGAAATGCGTGATATTGAAACAATTCGTTTGGCTCTTACAGCCGCAGAAACAGGGCACTTGGTTTTTGCCACACTACATACTTCATCTGCACCTAAGACCATTGATCGCATCATTAATGTATTTCCAGGAGATGAGCAATCAATGATCCGTTCAATGTTATCCGAGTCATTACAAGCGGTCATTGCACAAAGGCTTATTAGCAAAAAAGAGGGTGGCAGAGTTGCCGCACACGAAATCCTCATTGCTAATACTGCTGTGAGAAATTTAATTCGCGAGAATAAAATTCCTCAGCTTTATAATGTACTACAAACCAGTCAGAGCAAAGGCATGCAAACCTTTCAACAGGCACTCATAAAGCTTTTTAATCAAGGAGTGATTAGTGATGTTGAGCTTAAAAAATATGATGGATCACAACAATCGCTTGAGTGATCAGCGCCGCCAAAAATCAGGGGTAAATAACACCAGAATGGTGAAAACTTCTAAACGCCCCAAGAGCATTCCAAAGTTTAAAAGCCAATGGGCAGCAGCGGGCAACGTGGCGTAATTAACTCCAACCTGCCCAAGACCTGGTCCTGCATTAGAAATACTGGCTGCCACAGCGGAAAAAGCAGTTATAGAGTCTACCCCAACCCCCATCATACATAGCCACAAAATAACAAATAAAATAAAATACGCCGCGACAAACCCCCATACACTACTCATCACACTTTCAGACATGACTTTATTGCCAAACTTTATAGGAAATACGCCTGCTGGGTGCACCAGGCGTCTTGCTTCACGAAAAGCCTGTTTTCTTAGGAGTACCGCGCGCACAATCTTAAGACCTCCAGAGCTTGAGCCCGCGCACCCTCCAACGAGTCCTATGATCATTAATAAAATTGGCAGAAATAAAGGCCACAGATGATAATTTGAATCTGAGGTAAACCCTGTTGTTGTTATCAGGGATGCTACTTGAAATATGCCATCCCAAAAAGCACGTTCATTGTTTTTGCTGGCATCTTGCGAAATAAGCGTTAGCACTACGACTACCATCATTGAAAAAGCAAAAAAGATATAGGCTCTAAATTCAGGATCACGCCAATATATTTTAAGAGACATTTTGCGCAAAGCAGTGAAATGCAAGGCAAAGCTTGCACCACCAATGATCATGTAAAAAATACAGATCGAATAAACCAGTGGCGTCTGTCCTGCCATTGACGCATCGCTTGGGGCAAAACCAGCGGTGCTCACGGTTGAGTAGGCGTAACACACGGCATTAAACCAGCTCATGCCGCCAAGTTTGTAACTGATAATACATAACACCACCAACAATAAATAAACACCCCACAACACTTTTGCCGTATCAGCAATGCGTGGCGTTAGCTTATTTTCTTTCCAGGGACCATTAGCTTCTGCGCGATATAGCTGCATTCCTCCGACACCCAGCATCGGTAAAATAGCGACCGATAAGATAATAATCCCCATCCCACCTAGTAATTGTGTCTGCTGGCGATAGTACAAAAGACTCTTAGGCAGCACATCCAACCCGTGAATCACCGTAGCTCCTGTTGTGGTAAATCCCGAAATTGACTCAAACACGGCATCAGAGAAGCTTAGATCTAAGCCATTGGAGAGCATATAGGGAATGGCACCATATAGACCCAATACCGACCATATGGCAATCACCACAATAAAACCATCTTTAACCGTTAATTGTTTCCTGGACTTAGCGCTTAATGCCCAAAATGTCACCCCCGAAATCAGCGTAATTAAAAAGCTAAAGATAAAAGGCTCTGTATTGTGCTCGTCATAAATCCAGCTCACGACAATCGGCGTTAGCATCGTTAAACTAAAAAACATCAAGAGCATACCTAAGACTTTAAATATCGGACCTGGGCGCATAAAGGGTCTTTTCCTAAAATTATTTAATCTGATTCACATACTCGAACACGCACTACTTTTATACCCATCACAAACCATTTTACAGAATTTCTTGCTTTGCACTTTACGTGATTTTGGCAGATTGAATTTTGGCAATAGTCCCAGCTATTACCTGCAATCCAATCTGCCAAAATCTTCATAAACTGCTTCGCAATTAAACACCGCAAAATGATTTGTGATGGAGCGCTGTTGGAATAGGCCTTTTCAAGGCATTCTAGTATAATCGCAGTCGAAATAGAAACAACAACTTAGGTCACCATGTCAATTATTCTTAAAATACTCCATCTGTTTGATAACAATAAAAAGCGCGAGTATGTTAGTGACGCAGGAAATTTTCTGGCAGATTTTGATCGCGACTTTCCAACGCGTTCAAAATCACAAAAAAAAGAAGCGCAAAAGCATCGGAATATTTTCACACGCAAGACGGATGGTTTTACCATTTAAAACTCACCTCCCTTACTTCATGCATTCGCCAAAATCGGAAATCCTAAGTTTTCTCTGGTTTTATAGTAAACCTCAGCAATGCCGCGCGATAAGGTACGCACGCGCAAAATATAGCGCTGGCGTTCTGTTGCTGAAATTGCGTGACGCGCATCCAACAGGTTAAATGTGTGCGAAGCCTTTAGCATCATCTCATAGGCAGGAAGTGCCAAGTCCTTCTCTAGTAGGCGTACGCTTTCTTTTTCCAGAAAATCAAATTCGCTGAACAAGTGTTCAATATTGGCTTCTTCAAAGTTATATTGTGACATTTCACGCTCATTCTGTTGAAATACATCCCGATAATAAATGGGACCCATAGCAGTGTTTGCCCATAATAAGTCATACATGCTATCTACATTTTGCAAATACATAGCCAGGCGCTCAAGACCATAGGTAATCTCACCTGTGACAGGTTTACATTCCAATCCCCCCACTTGTTGAAAATAGGTAAATTGAGTCACCTCCATGCCATTAGCCCACACCTCCCAGCCTAAGCCCCAGGCTCCCAAAGTTGGTGATTCCCAATTATCTTCAACAAAGCGAATATCATGTTCCAATGGGTCAATGCCTAATATGCGCAGTGAGCCTAAATAGAGTTCTTGAAAGTCTTTGGGTGATGGTTTCATCACCACCTGAAACTGGTAATAATGCTGACCACGATTTGGATTCTCACCGTAGCGACCATCGGTTGGGCGACGCGATGGCTGTACGTAGGCTGCATTCCAGTTCTCAGGACCAATGGCACGCAAAAAGGTCGCTGGATGAAACGTTCCTGCTCCCACTTCCATGTCCAAAGGTTGCACGATCATACAGCCCTTTTCAGCCCAATACTGTTGTAGTTTAAAAATAATATCTTGAAACGTGAGTGTCATCGTTTATCCACATTTAACACATCAAAGTTGCGCTAGAGTATATACTCATTGACGTTGGTTTTGTAGTGTTTATCCTGTGCTTTACGCCAGGTTGCCATCTTAATTCTACCGCTTATCCTGAAATCTCGTTATAATCGCCTGCGAGAATGAGATGACTATGTCGAACTCACGTTAAATAAAAGAGCAGGTAATAATCACCATGGTACAAACGCATACCGCAAAAACACTTTTTACGACACCCATGCTTATCGGGCAAAAGGTTACGGTCAGGGGTTGGCTTAGGAGTCGTCGTGACTCCAAGGCTGGCATTTCTTTTTTAGCTATTCACGATGGCTCTTGCTTTGACCCCATTCAGGCAATTGCTGAAAGCAGTTTAGCCAACTATCAATCAGAAATTTTAGGTCTGACCAAAGATTGCGCCATTGAAGTTACAGGGACATTGGTGGCGTCTCAAGGCAAAGGTCAAAACGTTGAAATTCAAGCGGACAACGTTATTGTTCATGGCTGGATCGATAATCCTGAAACATATCCTGTATCCCCAAAACGCCATACGATGGAATACCTTCGAGAACATGCACATTTGCGCGTTCGCACCAATCTGATTGGTGCTGTTTCACGCATGCGTCACACCTTGGCTCATGCCATTCATAATTTCTTTCATGCTGAAGGTTTCTTCTGGGTGAACACGCCTATTTTAACCTCTAATGATTGTGAGGGTGCGGGCGAGCTTTTTCGCGTATCTACACTTGATCAATTAAACCTGCCTAAAGATGACAAGGGAGAAATTGATTATACTCAGGATTTTTTTGGTCGCGAAACTTTTCTTACGGTTTCAGGGCAACTCAATGTTGAAACTTACTGCATGGCTTTATCAAAAGTTTACACTTTTGGTCCAACCTTTCGTGCTGAAAACTCCAACACGTCACGCCATTTGGCTGAGTTTTGGATGGTGGAACCTGAGTTTGCTTTTGCCAGCTTAAGCGACGATGCTGACTTAGCTGAGAAGCTTTTGAAGTCTGTCATTAAAACAGTAATGAGTGAACGCCAGGATGATCTGCAATTCTTTGATCAGTTTATGGAAAAAGGGCTGTTAGACAAACTTGACTCTGTTGTTAATAATAATTTTATCCGCGTTGAGTACACCGATGCAATTGAGATTTTAAAAACCTGTGGCAAAAAATTTGAATACTCCGTTGAATGGGGCTTGGATCTGCAATCTGAGCATGAGCGCTATTTATGTGAAGAGCACTTTAAGTCCCCCGTTGTATTGATGAATTACCCTAAAGATATTAAGGCATTTTATATGCGCTTGAATGGTGATGGAAAAACCGTTGCTGCAATGGATGTTCTGGTGCCAGGCATCGGTGAAATTATCGGTGGCAGCCAGCGCGAGGAGCGCCTTGAAATACTGGATCAGCGTATCGCTGAAACCGGGGTCGATGCTGAAGGCTTATACTGGTATCGCGATCTACGTCGCTATGGTACCGTACCCCATTGCGGCTTTGGTCTTGGTTTTGAGCGCCTGTTGGGCTATATCACTGGCGTGCCAAACATTCGCGATGTCATCCCGTTTCCGCGTACGCCAGGAAATGCGAAGTTTTAACGCCACTATTCAGCAAAACCTTAATCAGTCACTCATCAAATCGATGATATTTTCCATGAGAGACAAATACCAGGCCATTACCCTTTTCATATTCAATAGAGACACATTGGGCAATGGCGTGATTACGCGTCCCAACCTGTTCAGCGAAACGTAATGTATATTGATTTAAATCAAATGCACATCCTTTGAGGGTCAAAGAGGTCAGCTCAAAAAGGGGAACAATTGAAATCATCTTTCCTTTAACATTTTTTAATTGCAGTTTTCTTGGCAAAATTTGCGACATACCATGGCGATCAATGATCGTAAAATCAAACTGCTGCTGGTAAGCGAACAACGTGGATAAATTGCCAAGATAGTGGTCCATTTCCCTGCCGCCAAAACCAAATAAAAACAGCGTTGTATAACCTTCTTTCGCCAGAAAGACTAATGACTTTTCAAAATCTGTCGAGTTTTGATCTTCATCTTGCTGATATGGCACTTCTCTAAGCTCCGCACTTTTAATTGAATCTCCGTCACCAATCACAAGCCTGATCTGCTTCATAAGAAACTTGGAGTGTTTTAGCTGATTAAACGCCCCATCAGCGCAATAGATGGGCAGATCAGATAAATGCTGTCGGATATAATGCTCACAAAAATCAAGATCTATCTCACCATTGATAAACAAAATTGCTTTTTCCACCATATGAAAACTCGCTTTTTTTAGTACGCGCATGAGTATATACTCACGGCAAGCACAAAAAAATAATAAATCTGATGGATCATCAATTTGGACTGTTTATAAACTACCTGAAATTTGAGCGTAATTACGCTGAACTTACAATTAGTGCATATGAACGCGATCTATCTCAATTTTGTGACTTTCTCGCCAAACATAAGAAAACACTAATGCAAAGCAGTAACAAAGACATCAAGTTGTGGCTAAAAACGCTGCACAGTCACGGTCTTTCAGCCAGGTCTATCCAACGTAAACTAAGCACGCTTAAATCGTGCTTTTGTTACTTTGTCAACAATGGTGCAGTAGATAGCAATCCTTCTCATGGCATTAAAGCGCCTAAGGCTGCAAAAAAGCTACCCAAAACCCTAGATGTCGATCAAATGCAAAGCCTCTTAGACTATCAAACAGACGACAGTTTAGAGATTTGCGATCTGGCAATGCTCGAATTGATTTATAGCAGTGGTCTACGCCTGAATGAGCTTGCAAAATTAAGATTTGCCCAGATGGATATTTCACAAAAAATATTGCGCGTAGTGGGCAAAGGTAACAAGGAGCGTATTGTCCCCATCGGCAGCAAAGCAATTCTGGCGTTAAACAAATGGCTGAATGTCCGTAGTTTACTCAATTGCGATCATGATTATATTTTTACGACCCTTAAAGGCGCACCAATACACGTGCGCAGTATTCAAAAACGCTTCGAGAAATTTGCGCAGATTCATGCACCGAAACACATTCATCCGCACATGTTAAGACACGCTTTTGCCAGTCATTTACTGGAGTCATCCAGGGATCTTGTTGCCGTGCAAACCCTACTCGGACATAGCGATATTTCGACCACACAAATCTATACACATCTTGACTTCCAGCAGTTAGCTCAAGTTTATGATCAGACCCATCCACGTGCTAGAAGAAAAAAATAGAATGTATACCATACACTTTGTTAAGGAAGCTCATCAGCCAATTACTTTAGAACCGCCGCAAGATAGTCATATCCAAGTGTGCAGTAATATCCCTGACAATGGCTTTTATCTTTGTTATGTTGATAACCAGCTTACCTTGAAGCATACACATTCCCGCTTATCACTTGCCGTTGACTTCAATAGCGCTGATATTCAAAATCGGATTAAAGCAAATACTGCCAGGCTTGACCTAATCAAAGCTATCGAAGGAAAAAGCAAGCAGCCACTGTATGTTTTAGATATGACAGCAGGTTTAGGACAGGATAGCTTTTGTATTGCCGCTCGTGGGCACAGAGTTACTGCTATTGAAAGCAATCCATATGTTTTTTTGTTACTGCTGGATGGTTTAAAGCGCGCAGTTGCAGAACCAAAACTAGCCCCGATTGCCAATCAAATACAGGTGAATTTTGCCAACTCAGGTGCCGCCAACGACAACCTGCTATCCGCAGGTTATGATGTCATTTACCTTGATCCCATGTTTCCTGAACGCGCTAAAAGCGCTAAAGTCAAAAAGAATATGCAGCTTTTACACGAACTTGTTGGGATAGATGATCATAATAATCAAAGCCTGTGGGAAAGGGCAAAAGCATTGCAGCCTAAGAAAATCGTCGTTAAACGCCCACGATTGGGTATATTTCTTAGTATTGAAAAGCCAGGTAGTCAAGTCATAGGAAAAAGCAGTCGATTTGATATTTATGCTTTGCCCTGAGTTTTCTCTTCTTGAATGTCAGGTCTTTTGCTCTATAGTAGTTTTGTGCGTCTGTGAAAATGGGCAAGTATTCAAGAACATGACAGGAGTGTAACCATGACAAGCAAAAAGCTTACTCGTAACATTTTAA
Organism: Caedibacter taeniospiralis; assembly: GCF_002803295.2. Taxonomy (GTDB): domain Bacteria; phylum Pseudomonadota; class Gammaproteobacteria; order Francisellales; family Francisellaceae; genus Caedibacter; species Caedibacter taeniospiralis. Next base: position 107,251 of record NZ_PGGB02000002.1, read on the forward strand.
TGGGGATGGCGCTTGGCGTTATTGTGGGTTTAATTTTTCATCCTTTTGCCAATGTTGGCTGGATTGATTCCTATATCAGTGATGGCATTTTACACCTTGCTGGCACGGTGTTTGTGACTTTGATGAAGATGCTTGTGGTGCCATTGGTATTGGTATCCATTATCTGCGGGGCCAGCAATGTAGCCGATCCCAAAAGCCTTGGGCGTATTGGCGGCAAAACGATTGCTATTTATATTCTGACCACAGCTATTGCAATTGCTTTGGCGATTGTGATTTCCTTATTATTTCAAATCGGCAAAGGTGCCAATATTTCCACCGAAAACTTAAACTTCAACGCAGCACCCGCACAAAGCTTTATGCAAACCATTTTAAGCTTATTTACGGCTAATCCAGTAGATTCACTGGCAAAAGGGCATATGTTGCAAATCATCGTATTTGCACTTCTATTTGGTCTTGCGATCAATTTTGCCAAAGACTCGGGTGCGCGAATTAAACATTGGTTTGATGATTTAAATGAAGTGATCATGTCACTGGTGAGTATTGTCATGGCCCTAACACCATATGGGGTTTTTGCCTTAATTGCCAGGCTTGTGATCACCACTGATCTGGATAAATTTATCTATGTTTTGGGTTATTTTGCTACGGTATTGATCGTGCTGTTTCTTCATCTGTTTGTCACCAATGGCATTTTAGTTGGGGTGTTTGCTAAATTAAACCCCATCACATTTTTCAAGAAAATGTTGCCTGTGCAACTGTTTGCCTTTTCCACCGCAAGTAGCAATGCTACTTTACCGTTGACACTTGAGACGGCTGAAAAAAGTATCGGGATTGACAACAAGATTGCAGGATTTACCATTCCATTGGGTGCCACGATTAACATGGATGGCACGGCAATTATGCAAGGGGTTGCAACGGTATTCATTGCACATGTGTACAATATTGATCTAAGTCTAAGCGCCTATCTTACCGTAATCCTAACCGCCACACTAAGCTCAATTGGCACGGCAGGGGTTCCAGGTATTGGTTTGATTACACTCACTCTGGTATTAACCCAGGTTGGTTTACCTGTTGAGGGGATAGCGCTTATTATCGGAATTGACCGCATTCTGGATATGGTAAGAACGGCAGTCAATGTCACGGGGGATGTATCCGTCACCGCAGTGGTTGCCAATAATGAGAAACAGATAAATCGGCAGATCTATAACGCCTAATCGGCAGAGTCCAACTATGGAAAAATGGAAAAGAGCAAGTTCAATTATTGCTTTTGCATGAAAGTAAAAATCGTTGGATTAATGCCAATCTTTTTAATCACCATATGGGTTAAAACAATGTTCCAGAAAATCATTGCAACAGCGGAAGCAATGGCGACGCCATAAGCATTTAAGTTTGGAATCAGAATAACGCCGAGAACAATATTAATTATGAGTGCAATATAAAAAACCCGACAAGTGGTTTTCTCAAATCCTGCCATGTTAAGGATGGTAAAAACACTACCACACAGAACATTGACGGCTTGCCCGATCATCAGTATACAAAAAAGTGAATAAGCTTGCGTATAGGTCTGACCATACAGCAGGGTGATCCAATAACCAGCAGCAATAAGGGCAATCATGCCTAATGCGGATAAAGCACAGATAATTCGCGTATAGCCGGTAATTTTGTGCTGGAAGGCGCCCCTGTCAAGTACTTTATAATCATTAGCGACTTGTGCCATGATGTTGGAGCTGACCGCATTAAGCACAAACACAATAAGTGCACTCAGTTGCAAGGCAACCGCATAATAGGCGATATTTTCGTTGCTGGAAAATATTTTAAGTAAAACGATATCAATTTGACTTAAGAGGAGATTTCCCCACTTTAACAGCATGAAGGCGGTATTACTGCCTTCTGGTTTGTTGCTGTTAAATCCATATTTAACACTGATCTTTAACCACAGAATCAGCATATATATGGCAATTGCACTAAACATTGAGGCGACTAATAATGGGGTGGTTGAAATCTGTATCAATAGAAAAACCCCAATGATGCTCAACATAATCAGCCGCATAATAAATTGAATTAAATTGGCATAAATTACTTTTTTATTGGCAATATAAAATGACTGCAATAGATTTGCGATAAAAAATGGTAAGGCAAATAAAAATGCAAAGACCTCAATAAAACTTGCGTTTGGATCGAATAAATAAATATAGCCAAAGCAAAGTACAGCGGCAAAGCTCAGCAATAATATGCCGCGACGCCAAAACCAGTTATGCAGATGAAATACTTCAATCATGCGCGAGCGTCCACTTTTTTCAGACCAGCCCCAGCTGCGCGCCAAAATGCCATCGGCACCGAGAGTGGCAATCACAGCAGAAATGGTGGCAATCGTCACGCCAAACATGTATTGACCATATTCGGTAACAGATAGGTAGTGAGCAAGTAAAATTGCTGAAGCAAATGCCGTCATTTGCCCTAAGCCCTGGATAAACATCGTTGCCAGGGACTTTACTAAAATCTCGTTTTTAGCCAATGCCTTAAGTTGCGCTAATTTACCCATTTAAATACACCTTTTTGGTTTCGGTAACCCTGCAATTTTCGCAGCCTGAACGGCTGGTGATATGGGAAAGAGGCTTTGCAGATACAGGCTGTTGCCTATGTCGCTGCCATGTTGCTCCTTGAGTGATTTTACCAGTAGTCGAATGGCAGGGGAGCTTTGATGCACTTCATAGTATTTGCGTAAAAAATAGATAATCTGCCAATGCGCTTGGGTTAATTCGATGTGCTCCTGTCTGGCAAAAAATAGCGCAATTTCAGGTGACCATTGTCGATAGTCTTTGAGAAAACCATGGGTATCGATAAGTGTTTCTATGTTTTCCATGGGTAAGCGGTTTTATATAATCATATAATCGGGCTATGGTAGAGAATTTAAGAGGGATAGTGAAGCTAAAATTTAGGCGGTGACCATCTTTCCACCCACTTTGTGAAAAAGCACCATCAGAACCTTTGATTTCATCAAGGTTTTTGATGGTAGCTTGCTTGTTTTGGGCGGATACTTTGTCTAAGCCGAGCGAGCAATGGAGACTTGTACAGCATGGCAATCAGGTATATTCCCACGCGGGAGCGTGGGAACGAGCAACCTGGCATTCCTTTGCTATTCCAACCCAAATGAATCCTTGCGGAGTACACAAGTTTATTTATTGAGCTTTTCTTTGATCAAGTCACCAATAGTTGTTGGCGCCATTTGTTCGGCTTTGTAGCTGGATTTAGCTGCTTTCTCAGTGTCCTCATCCAAGCCTTTGATTGAAAGGTTGATACTGCGGCGTTTTGTGTCAATATTGCTGATGCGGGCATGAATTTCTTGACCCACTTTAAGCTCATGACGCGCGTCCTCAACGTGTTCACGTGAAATATCAGCAACACGAATAAACCCTTCAACTTCTGGAGCTAACTCAACCGTTGCCCCATTTTGTTGTACAGAGGTAACGACACCAGTCACTTTAGCGCCTTTGTCATTTGTGGCAGTATATTGGGTGAAAGGGTCGCCAGAAAGCTGTTTGATGCCTAGTGCAATCCGTTCACGTTCGATATCAACCGATAACATAACCGCTTCTATGTCTTCACCTTTTTTCAGTTGTTTAACAATGTCTTCAGGCTTGTTCCATGAAACATCAGAGATGTGAACAAGACCATCAATATGACCATCTAAACCAATGAAAATACCGAAATCAGTGATAGAACGAATCTTGCCTTTTACTTTGTCGCCTGGCTTATGAGTATTTGCAAATGCTTGCCATGGGTTGATGATACATTGCTTCATGCCAAGAGAAATGCGATGGCGTGAGGGCTCAACTTCAAGCACCATAACTTCAACTTCTTGACCAAGTGAAACTAACTTATGAGGGTTGGCGTTTTTGTTTGTCCAGTCCATCTCAGACGTGTGGACCAGACCTTCAATACCTTCTTTAAGTTTAACAAAGCAGCCGTAGTCAGTAATATTAGTGATTTTACCCATCAGTTTGGTGCCAACAGTAAGTTCTGCAGCAACACTTGCCCATGGATCTTCGCCAAGTTGTTTGATACCAAGAGAGATACGTCCCTTCTCATTATCAAACTTAATGATTTTAACGTCGATTTCATCACCCAGTGCCAACATATCACTTGGATGCTTAATGCGGCTCCAAGACATATCTGTGATGTGTAACAAACCGTCAATACCGCCAAGGTCAACAAACGCACCAAAGTCAGTGATATTTTTAATGACACCTTTAACGACCGAACCTTCACTTAATTTTTCAAATAGTGCTTCGCGATCTTCTTGTGACTCAGCTTCGATGACTGCGCGCCGAGAAACAACGATATTGTTGCGTTTAGTATCAAGCTTGACAATTTTGAGCTCAATGTCTTTATCTTCCAGGTGAGAGACGTCACGCAATGGGCGAACGTCTATCAAAGATCCTGGTAAGAAAGCACGTAAGCCTTCAACTTCAACAGTGTAACCACCGCGAACGTGGTTAGTGATGCGACCAAGCACGGTATCTTGATCATTGCACGCTTTTTCAAGTGCATCCCAGACTTCGATGCGTTTTGCCTTCTCGCGAGATAGACGTGTTTCGCCGTAGCTGTTATCAAGTGCATCAAGCACAACATCTACTTGATCGCCTACTTGAACTTCAATCTCCCCTCGATTATTTTTAAATTGATCAAGTGAAACAATGGATTCTGATTTTAAACCTGCATCAACCCAGGCAAATTCGCGATCAATCGCAACGACAGTCGCCTTGATGATTTTGCCAACGCGCATTTCTGTTTCTTTCAGTGAAGCTTCAAACAGGTCTTTAAAATTTTCAATCATGGTTTATTTCCAATATATCTTAAGCCAGTGGTTAGTTATACATCGAGTTTGATACATTCACTGGTAAACTGCATAAACTCAGCCTAGAAGGTGGCGAAATTCTATAGGATTATGAGGGGGTTTTCAATTGCTTGTTTTTGTTTTGTGCAAAAAAATGGTTAAAACTTTAATTTATGTTTGCTTTGGATGAAAGTGAGTTAAAGTAATCATAAAGTCGTGCATCCGTCAAAGCATTATGGCAAATGTATTGCGATGCGGCACAAAAAGGTGAAACAAGCATGAATGACTTTAGGCAAAAGTTAATAGCTCATGATTACATTGCGCAACGAGTATTTGATGCTTATTTTGAAAATGAAAATGAACCAGAAAGCAGGGGTTTACGGGGCTGCTTGTTTATTAAGCAAAAGTAAAGGGATAATCTATTGTTTAGCCTGAATTGCTTGACGAATGCCTCGGCTTTGGTTATCAATAGGCGAAAGTGTAAATTACAAAGTATCGGATCCTGGTCATAAAGCTGACTAAGGTTTAGATTAGGAAGGTAGAGATGGACATAATGTTTAAATGGAGTAAGGAGTGTTAAAAATGGCAAATCAATATTCTCAAAGCTTTGAAATTATCTTATCGAAAAAGTATGGTCGTTCGGCAGAAGAAGTATTAAGAAGCTACTCTAGCGAGGGATTAAGCTACGAAGATGTTGCTGGTAAATTTGGTTTTAAAACGACGACCGTGCGCAAGTGGTGTCGTAAGTACAATATAGAGCTGCTGGGTCCGACAGAAATTAATGCAGAAAAGGCTTATGAGACGCTGTATCAGTCGAGCTTAAATGCAGTATCCTTTAATACCTATAATGTTTTATATCGTCCATGGTCGATCCATCATCAATATTTTAAGGTTAAGTGTGAAAATTAAAATTTCTTTTTCTTTTTATCAAAGGGTGCTAATGAAGTTTTAGCAGTTCAAACAGCAACATTAAAATCATCGTAAATAAACACGCAGTTGATACTAAAAAAGAGCAAAGGCGCAGACTCAGATTGTTCGTGCTTAAGTGGATGATTGAGTTGATAATCCGAAAGCTTACAAACAGCCAGCCAAGCACTAAAAAATAATGTATTTTCATCAGTGCGGGGGTTAGCAGGATAATGATAAAGCAGATATAAAATAAGACAGGCATTTGAAACAGGTTGTCCAGGTGCCTTGAGGTGATTTCAAGCCAGGGGTGCTCCTTTTTGTAGAAGTCCATTGAACGTAGATCATCAAGCGAGATTTTATCTTTTCGTATGGCCTGTATCCGACTGAATAAAGTAATAAAAACGCTGATGATGGTGAGGATCATCATTACAATAACTGGGATTGACCATGTGATTGTCGACATCTTTAAGTTGCTCCTGTTTTTTTAGTAAACCAGATTCTATGGCTTTGACGCAATATGCCATCATGGGTAAAGATGTTGTTAAAGCCGATTTTATTGCTTACTAACACTCAACTGAGCCCACTGTTCTGGGGTGTGGGTTTTCATCGCAATCGCATGAAGCTCGCCAGAAGCAATATAGTCATTGATGACCGCATAAACTATTTGTTGCTGTTTGACTTTGCTTAAGATCCCATTGAATAAATCACTAATGATAATCGCATCAAAGTGGATATTATCATCACTTGCAATCATTGCGATGGTGTTGCTGCCAAGTTTATTTTCAATGATCGTTTTGAGCTCAGTCGTATTCATATTACATTTCTCGTGTTAGTTGATTTCAGTAGCTAAAAAATCAGAAAATATATCCCCCAAACCGTGAATTATAAGGAGCTGATGAGCGTTTTCTGAGTTTAATTGCACAAGCTGCAGTTTGATATTATGCAGTTTGCAATGATGAATGGTATTCAGCAGAAGTGAAATTCCAGCGCTATCAATTTGCTCAAGGTTCGAAAGATCAATAGACAACCACTCTATCGGCGCATTTTCTTTTAGCGCAGTCTTTAGCTGCGCGTCAACACGCATCACTGTGGCAAATGTTAAATCACCACTTAAACGCCAGTTATTGGGATTTTTTACTGATAAGCTCATGGTTTTTCTTTTCGATGGCAAGGTTGATGTCTTTAAGGGTTTTGTAGTCTTGAAATTGTGCTTTGAAATTATCCAATATGCTAACCCCAGCAACCGATAAATCATAAATTTTCCATTGTGGGTTGGTGTTAAGCGATGATTTTCTAACGCTAGTTTTAAGCATTTTTATGCTCATATCAGAGGCTGAGTTATTTTGCAGATTGGTAATCTTTCCGGTGACAACCACAAGTCGTTGTTCTTTCCAGGAGTCATTACTAAAGGGGAAAATTTGAATAGCATAGTTTCCTGCTTGGGCAATATTTTCAATATAGGAATAAGCAAGCATTTGTGTGATTTCAGTGATAAACTTTTGCTGCTCAGCCTCAGTTGCCGTTTGCCACCGAGTTTTACCAACTAAAAGCTGGGCAATAATATCACTGGCCAAAAGTGGCATAACTCTCGTATCAATCAGCTGAACGAGAGTCCGTGGATCCTTCTTTAACTGATCTTTGTTTTGAATAAGTGTTTTTTGTGTATCAACGATGGAATTTTGTAATAATTGTACTGGATCAGACAAATCGATCTGCTTGTCGGTATTGCTCTGTATTGACTTGATTTCTGAGGGCTTGGCTGCTTGAGATTGGGAATGATCGCTTGTTGAAATAGACTCACTGGCAAAGCTTAATTGAACCACGCTGATTAAAAAAATGCCATTTAAAAGACCGAATACCTTTTCTTTTGACATCATTTCTTATCTCCAGATCCAGAAACAAAGGTGTTAATCAGTGAATTAAGGTTAATCGCTGAAGAGGTATTCGACAACTCAATTGTGCTGCCATTGTGTAAATATTTACTGTCATATAAGTCAGGAAGATCAATATTAGAAGGGTGCAGGGCGATAAAACTATCCCCTAAAATACCACTGGTATCAATTGCAGCACCATAGCTGCTAGGAATCTTGTCATATTTTTTGTCAATATTAATAAGCGCATTCGCAATAAAACCATTATAGCTTTGGTTTAGTGAGATCGATTCGACCTTTCCAATTTCAACCCCAGCAATGCGAACTGCCGCACCTGGACGCAGGCTGCCAATATTTTGAAACTGTGCATTAACCTGATAGCTATTATTGCTAAGCCCAGAGAGCGATAATCCGCTGACTTTCAGTGCCATAAAAATAAGTGCAATAATACCCGCTAGGACAAACATGCCCACGAGTAGCTCATAAGATTTTTTGTACATGGTTTATTTAGACTCCTTTGAACATTAACGCGGTCATGAGAAAATCCAGACCTAAAATTACTAAAGAGGAATAGACCACCGTTTTGGTGGTCGCCTCTGCGATACCAGCAGAGTTGGCGTGACAGCTATAGCCTTGATAAAGTGAGATGACAGCAATCGCAATACCAAAGACCAGACTTTTGAGTACCCCGTTGAGTACATCATCATAAAACAACACGGAAGCCTGCATATTTCCCCAAAATGTGCCACCAAAAAGCCCCAGGAGCTTCACTCCAATGAGATAACCTCCCCAAATAGAGATAGTGCAGAAAATTAAATTAAGAATAGGGACGCTTAAAACGCACGCCCAAAAGCGAGGTGCCAGGATAAAGCGCACGGGATCTACGCCCATCATATTTAAGCTGGCAAGTTGCTCAGTTGCTTTCATAAGACCGACTTCAGAGGTCAAGGCACTTCCTGCGCGTCCTGCAAACAACAAGGCAGTGACCACAGGACCTAGCTCGCGAATAATACTTAATGCAACCATGGGACCAAGTGCCGATTCGGCACTGAATTTGGCTAAGGTGTAAAAACCCTGAAGGGATAATACAAAGCCAATAAATAGACCTGAAACAAGGATAATCAAGACGGAATTAATGCCAACATGATAGGTTTGATCAATGATTCCCCGAGTGCTGCTTCGACCAAAAATAATCTCCAGTGCCAGCAAGATGGATTGCCCCAGATTAGTTAGGGCATTTAAAGTGAACCGACCAAGCAGTTGTAGCGGATTGAGCATACGTTTTTCCTTATTTCAACGAAGTGACAAAATCAGGCGCGGGATAATCAAAGGCAACAGGACCATTAACAGAGCCAGATAAAAACTGTGCTACAAATGGATCCTGGCTGTTTTTGATCTCTTTGGGAGACCCTTCAATTATCGCTTGTTGATTGGCAATGATAATCACATGATCAGCAATGCCCATCACTTCGGCAATATCGTGGGAGACAATGACAGAAGTCATATGGAGTGCGTCATTGAGTTTTTTGATTAAAGTCAAAATGACTTTTAAGGAAATAGGATCCTGACCAGTGAAAGGCTCGTCATAAAGCATAAGTTCAGGGTCAAGTGCCATCGCGCGCGCAAGAGCTACACGTCTTGCCATGCCTCCTGATAATTCGCTTGGCATCATTTGAGTTGTCCCGCGTAAGCCAACTGCTTGTAACTTCATCAGCACCAGGTTATGAATGAGAGGCTCACTGAGTTTACTATTCTGCCTTAGTGGGAAGGCAACATTGTCAAAAACAGATAGCTGGGTGAAAAGCGCACCTGATTGGAATAAAACGCCCATCTTTTTGCGTAATGCCAAGAGCGCTTTTTTATTTAACGCGGTAAGATCTTGATTGAGCACTTTAATCTGACCGCTATTGGCTTTGATTAATTTGCCAATAAGGTGTAAAAGCGTTGTTTTCCCCGTGCCAGAAGGTCCAAGTATTGCCGTTATTTTACCCTTGGGAATTGTACAGTTTAAATTGCTATAAATGCATTTTGAGCCGCGGTAAAACGAGACATTTTTAAAGTTGGCAGCAGAAATTTGTTCAGACATCAGGCATTCATCTGTTTGGTTAAATGTTTATTTTCTTCGGGAATGGTGACATTAAGTTCAAGCACGGAGCAATCACCATGATCGTCAAGCTCAATTTTAATGTCCTCAGGTGCTATGTGAACATATTTCTTTAATACTGCCACAATTTCCCCCTGTAGTTTCTTGATGAACTCAGATTTTGGGTTATCATGATTGAGTTCACTACGCTGATGGGCAACAATGATTTGTAAGCGCTCTCTAGCAATATGTGCACTATTTTTCTCTGGTCGTTTTGCTTTGAAGTAATCAAACAATCCCATGTTATTTCCCTCCAAATAAGCGTTTTAGAAAGCTTGGTTTTTCTGCGCTGATAAAGCGAAGTGGTCTGTCGTGACCTAAAAAGCGATCAATGGCATCGATATAAGCCTGACTGGCCTCAGTGTCCTGATAAGCAGTAACGGGTGTGCCAGAGTTTGATGCTTGAAGGACAGTCTTTGATTCTGGGATAACACCTAAAAGTGGAATTGACAATACATCTTTGACATCATCTAAAGACAGCATTTCTCCCTGGCTTACGCGATGTGGATCATAGCGTGTGATCAGGAGTTTTGCCTCCACAGACTCACCTTTTTCTTTGGCTTTTTTGGTCTTACTTGCCAGCACGCCAATAATACGATCAGAATCTCTTACCGAGGAGACTTCGGGGTTGGTGACAACAATGGCTTTATCAGCATGGTGCATCGCCATTAAGGCTCCTTTTTCAATCCCTGCTGGGGAGTCACAGATAATGTAATCAAATTTTTGCTGCAACTCTGCCATGATTTCCTCTAGACCTGATTCAGTTAGTGCGTCTTTGTCACGGGTTTGTGAGGCAGGAAGAATATAGAGATTTTCTGAACGTTTGTCTTTAATCAGCGTCTGGTTAATGTTGGATTCTTTATTGATCAAACTGATAAGATCATAAACAACGCGGCGTTCACAGCCCATGACAAGATCAAGATTTCTAAGACCGACATCAAAGTCGATGACAACTGTCTTGAAACCTTTCATGGCTAAAGCTAATGAAATTGCGGCGCTTGTGGTAGTTTTCCCGACTCCTCCTTTACCAGAGGTAATGACCACGGTCGTTGCACGTGGTTTTGGATTTGAGTTAGTTTGTTTAGAATCTTTACTCACGGTGTTTAGTCCTTGATTCAATGGTTATTGTTCTAAGTGGAGCGTGTTTTAAGCTTGATCAGATTAAGCCGATCATGATTGTACCGTCTTTTAGCTGAATTTGATAGCCGTTATTGTCATTTCCAAGCGCCTGTACTGGTTCTTCAAATATCTTATATTGGCCTGCAATTGATACAAGATCTGCTTCGAGTTTATGACAAAAAATTCGAGCATTGGTGTCACCATCAAGACCCGCAATTGCGCGTCCTCTTAAGGTGCCATAGACATGGATGTTACCACTGGCTAAAAGTTCAGCGCCAGAGCTTACAGAAGATAGCACAATAAGATCTCCCTGTTGTGAAATAACCTGCTGTCCTGAGCGCACACGGGTCTCGATAATCTTATGCTGTGAGGTCGAAACCTTATTGGCTGGAGTCACAGGAGCAGGCATATTTTTACCTTCTTTGAAAATAGGAAAACCTTTTGTTTGAAGTATTTCAGCTAAGTTGTTATCGAGTAGTCGGAAGCCAACAGGAAGCAAGGTATGTTTTTTTAACACGGCTGTTAGGTTCTCTATAAACTCGAGTGTCAGTTCAGTTGCTAACGCATTAAGCTCAACCACCATCGGTGTATTATTAAAAAATTGTGGTGCCTGTTTGATTTTGGTCGTGATTTGTTTTTCAATGTCATCAAGATCCTTACTTAGGATTTGCAATACGCTTAGCGTAAATAGACTTCCCTTGATTTGAAACGCTGCAGGCATCTTGTTTCCCTTGTTAATTTAAATACAATCGGTATTATTGAAAACGTATCGAGTTTATAACGAATATCCTTAGAATTGGCAAGGTTAATTGGTGTCTTTGTGTGATAAATCTACGAATTAAGGTGAGGGTGTGTTGCGTGATAAAACAAAAAAAATAGTTGGTCTTAATATTGGATTACTTTTAGGATTAGTCATTCTGCTCATGGGTATCGCCTGGTTTTCTTATGCAAAAGTATCGAATTTGACAATTGAGCTCGCAAGCCAAATATTTTGGCAGTATCAGCTTGTTATCTGGTGCGCAGCTATTTTGGTCGGTGGAGGGCTCGGTGTCAGCGGTGCTGTTTTACAGCTGGTACTACGCAACCCGCTTGCTGATGCCAGTATTCTTGGCATCTCGTCAGGCAGCCAGTTTGTTGGATTAGCTCTTTTATTTGTTTTACCTGGTTATTTTAAGAGCGTATTTGAGTATTCCTATCTGTTGTTCTTTACGGCTTGTGTTGTTGGTGCATTGATGGTATTAATCCTGTTTTTATTGGTTATTGCCATTCAGGATAGGCTTGCCAATATTGCTGTAGTTATTTTGCTCGGCGTTGGAGTGTCGGCAGGGTTTAGTGCGTTGACGGCTCTGGTAATGAGTTTTAGCGACGCGCAAACACTACAGCAAATGACATTATGGCAGTTTGGTGGTTTTGTTAATGTCAGCTGGTTGCAAGTGTTGATACTTGGCATGGTTACTCTTGTGTTTTGTACCTTTACCTTTCATCAGCATCAAGCTTTTGATCTATTGAGTCTTGGAGAGACAGAAGCCGCGATGATGGGGCTTGATGTGAAGCAGTTACTGATTTTATTGGTTGTTTTTTTGGCATTCCTGGTCGCTGCTATTGTTTCCATTGCAGGACCCGTTGCTTTCTTAGGGCTTGTTGCGCCCCATGTGGCAAGAATGTGTATTGGCACTAACAAAATGAAATACCTGTTGATTACCAGTTTCCTGTGGGGCGCGATATTGATGCTCATCAGTCAGTTTTTATCACAAAACATCCTTTATCCGATGGTTATTCCTGTCGGTATTATTACGGCATTAATTGGAGCCCCATTTTTGATCTTTTTAGTCATTAGAACGCTTGGTCGTTAAATAGGGCAATAAACAGCATGGATTGTCATAAGATGACTGTGCTATGATAGCCATTAATTTAAATTTAGACCGTTAATTTACATGAGTCGTTTACAACAAAATATTATTTATGCAGGGATTTTAATTGCCGTTATTGGCTTTTTTTGGGCAATTGTCCCCAAAACAAACTATGAGGCACATGCTGTTTATTTGCCGCAAACCGAAGAAGTTTACAGTCCAGTAAAGCCTGAAGAAGTTCAGTTTTATGCCTCAGAAGATATGAATCTGCGCAAAGCTGTGCCTGTCAATAATTTCAGTGAATCTCCGATTGGCATTATTCGTAGTGATACACATTACACTACAAAGGAAGAAATTCAGGTAGCTTGTGAGCAAAATGTGCAAAAAGCAAAAGCCTTAGCGGCTCAATATGGTGCGACAAAAGTCATGGGTAATTGTGTGGCTTCGGGTAATACAGGACCGTTAGATGGTGCCAATCTTTATGCTTACGCCTATCGTTAATCAGTATTTATCCGCATGCAAAATAAAGCAAAATCATTACGCATCGTATTTGCAGGAACCCCTGATATTTCAGCTGAAGTTTTGAAAGCACTCATTGACCAGAATTATAATATCGTTGGTGTGTTTACCCAGCCAGATCGCGCCAAGGGGCGCGGTAAAAAGCTGGAAAGTTCCCCAGTTAAATTGTGTGCATTGGCGCATGAGATTCCTGTTTTTCAGCCTGCATCCTTTAAAAAAGAGCCAGAGGCAGTTGCGGCATTAGTGAATTTAAAAGCCGATATTATGGTTGTTCTTGCCTATGGTCTGTTATTGCCCAAAGCTGTTTTAAACGCACCAAAACATGGCTGCATCAATATCCATGTGTCACTCTTACCAAAATGGCGAGGAGCAGCCCCCATTCAACGTGCAATCGAGGCAGGGGATGATAAAACTGGGGTCACGATCATGCAAATGGATGAGGGTTTAGACACGGGTGATATTCTGCATGTCGCAGAAACGCCAATTCTAGAAACAGACACGAGTCTGAGCTTACATCATCGCCTGGCAGAATTATCTATTCCAGCTGTGTGCACAGTGCTTCAAAAAGTTGCTGAGAGTAAGCTTATCCCTACACCACAGCCAAAAGGTGAGACCTATGCGCATAAGCTGAGTAAAGAAGAGGGTTTGATTGATTTTAACAACACTTGCCGTTTGATTGACTGCAAAGTACGCGCACTTACCCCTTGGCCAAGTGCATACATAAGGCTTAACAATGAAATGGTAAAAATCGCAGATATTAGCATCCTTGCTAACACCGTCAACGCTAGGTCTGGTGAAGTTTTAGCTGTGGATAAAGAAGGGATAAAAGTTCAAGCCGTAGATGGGGTAATCAATATTGCCGCGCTCCAGTTTTCAGGGAAAAAAATGCTGTCAGTGGAGAATATTTTAAATGGCAGGGATTTAAGTTATCTGAAAGGTAGTGTTATAGTAGAAATAACATAAAGTTTGGAAGTGTAATCATCAAAAATAAGGCTTGTGGCGCTCAAAGCTAAAGAAGCGAAACTATTTGCTTCTTTCGGGCGCTTTTCGCCCCCTCTTGAAAAGAGAGGAATCTGGCAACAACTGGTCGGAAAATTCCCCTCTTTCCAAGAGGGGTGCCTCGCAAGCCTGACTCTCTAGAGTGACCAGGCTTGCGAGGCGGGGTGTTCAGAAGTGCAAAAGTACGTAATTGCAGTCAGCTAACAGTTGATCCTAATAACTTAAAATAAACACAGGAGTAATAAAATGTTTAAGAATCTAGAAAAACAGACAGTGCCAGCGGTAACCTTCAAAACGATGCAAGATGGGCAGTGGAAGGATGTGACAAGCGGTGATATTTTCAAAGGCAAAAATGTGATTGTATTTTCGTTGCCTGGTGCGTTTACGCCAACGTGCTCGTCTTCACATGTGCCTCGTTACAATGAGCTATTCCCCGTATTTAAACAGCATGGAATTGATGCGATTGTGTGTATATCCGTCAATGATACCTTTGTCATGAATGCCTGGAAAAAAGAGCAAAAGGTGGAAAACATTACTTTTATTCCAGATGGGAACGGTGAGTTTACCGAGAAAATGGGTCTACTTGTCAATAAGGCTGATTTAGGCTTTGGTAAGCGCTCATGGCGCTATGCGATGCTTGTTAAAGATGGTGTCATCGCTAAGATGTTTATTGAGCCCAATAAACCAGGTGACCCATTTGAAGTCTCTGATGCCGACACCATGCTCAAGTATGTTGCTCCTAATGCCAGGCTGCCAAAAGAGGTGACGATTTTCACCAAACCAGGATGTCCGCATTGCCAAAGGGCAAAGACATTACTTGCAGATAACGGGCAAGTATATGATGAGGTCATCCTGGGGCAGGGAGCTTCAATGCGCACGGTTAAAGCATTAACAGGCAAACAAACCGTGCCGCAAATCTATATTGATGGACAGCATATTGGGGGTACGGATGATTTGGAGATGTATTATGCACGTAAGTGAAGGTGGATTATTCATTCATACAAATGTTGGGAGACTGGGTCTGTTATCGATAATTTGTCTTTGACTTAGCTTTTAACAGTCTCTAGAATCGAGTTAAATAATCTTGAGACCATGAATTTCCATGCCTACTGTGCTTAAAATTGGTTCATATCGATTTTTCTTTTACAGTAATGAGAGCGATGAACCTGCCCATATTCATGTTGAAAGAGAGGATAAGGAGGCTAAATTTTGGTTGGTAGATGTACGACTTGCTAGTTCATATGGTTTTACTACGCATGAATTAAATAAAATTAAACAAATGGTGGTTGAGAACAAGAGAGTATTTTTGGAGAAGTGGTATGAATATTTTACATCATGAAGCAATAGCGGATAACGTTTCATTTACGGATGATGAGTTGATTGTTAGATTGAAGGACGCTCGCACTATTATCGTTCCTCTGATGTGGTACCCTAAGCTTGAAAATGCAACAAAAGAGCAACTCCTTAATTATCGACTGATCGCTGGAGGTAGGGGTATTCATTGGACAGATTTGGATGAGGATTTAAGTGTTAATGGATTTCTTAAAGGCATTTCCCTATCGGTTGCTTAGATGCCTAAAATATATTTTAATTCGTTGCTATGAATAATCGTGGCGACAAAGGCGTCAACTAGGGCTCTGAATGTCATAAATACGGCGCTTCATCAAAGCGGAGTATAAAATGAGCATTATTGAATAGAGGTGAGACCAAGGTGTGCTATTGTAATGCTTTTTAGTGCAAAGGACATGATCGTTATTGAGTTTGTGGCATATTTCTTATTAAATGAAGCATCGTTTACCTATACTTTGGACCTGTGTGATTTATGCGATTTAGAAGATTAGCGTTGCTTGTCTCATCTGTCGTGCTTTTTTCAACAAGCTATGCCATGGATAAGGTTGAACTCAGCAATTATCAGAAAGCAGAGAGCCTTTTAGTAAAGAGGGATTATCAAGCTTATTATCAGGTGAAAGCGAAATTGGCTAAAGCGCCGTTATATCCTTTCTTACAATATCAGGAAATTTCACTTGATCCTGATCATTTTAAACAGGAAACAATCGACAGCTATTTGACGCAAAATAAAGGAACTTTCTGGGCGAAACAGTTGAAAGAAGATCTGGCAAATTTTTATCTTAAAAAGCAAGATTGGCAAAATTTTTTACATTATTACGATAACAATCTGGGATTTAATGGAAAATGTTATGTGGTACAAGCTGAGTATGCTATTGGGCAAAAAAGCATAGCAGTGAGCGAATTTACGGAGCTATGGTTATCACGTGCGCGCTTGCCTCAAGCATGTAATGAGTTTGAATCAATCTGGGGGAAAGAAGCTCACTTAGCTGAGCAACAAATTCGTTTAAAAGCCTATGCTTTGGCAAGCTCTGGTTATGTGGAACAAGCGGTGAAATGGATCACTAAAACACAAAATAAAGAGCTCCAAGGCTTTTATGCGCTATGGCTTAAGACCACTCAAAATCCTAATAAGTATATGGGTGATTGGACGTTACGGTATTATAAAATGAATGGTTTTTCAGCGGCAATGCTGAGTGTGATGGCAAATCTATCAGCTAAGGATACGCCTTATGCTGAAAATCTTTGGCTCAAGTTTAAACAAAAGCATCTATTAGAGAAGAAGACGATAAACCTTGTCAATGCAGAAGTTGCCATTGCCTATGCAAGATCACACGACAAGCAAGCCATACAATGGCTGGATAAGATTGAAAACGAGTACGCTTCAAGTTTATTATGGCAGTGGCGTTTAAGAACGGCGATTTATTGGAGAGATTATCAGCAGTATTTAACCTGGTATGACGAGCTTCCTAGTAACCTCAAAGGCGCAGATGAGTGGTGTTACTGGCAGGCAAAAAGCTATCAAGGATTAAAAGAAAATACGAAAGCACAACCGATATTAACCGAACTGGCTAAACAGACAAGTTATTACGGTTTTTTAGCGGCAGATGAGTTAGGCGTATCCTATGCCCTGAGTAATCAAGCGGCAAGGACAGATAAGAAAACAACGGATGAGGTTGGCAAAAATCAGACCGTTTTGCAGATTTTTGATTTATACCAGATTGGGAAATATGGCTTGTCTTATGCACTTTGGCGCTTTAGTCTCAATGGTTTTACCCTAGGTGAAAAGTTAGCTATTGCCACGCTTGCTGCCCAAAGGAAAGTCTATCAAATATCAACAAGTGCTTACGCTAATGCAGGTGCAAGCGATGATCTTTGGGGTTTGTATCCATTAGCGTTTTGGGGAGATATTGAAAAGGCGGCAAAGGAGTTTGCCATCAAACCGGCGGTGATTATTTCCATGATGCGCCAGGAGTCTGCATTTCGCGTGCATGGTACCTCATCGGCTAGTGCGACAGGACTCATGCAGTTATTGCCGACAACGGCTGAATTTTTGGCAAAAAAATACCGTCTTGACTACAAAGAAGGTGACTTATATCAACCCGATAAGGTGATTATGTTAGGTGCTGCAAATCTAAATTTCATGGATAAATTATTCAATAATAATTTAATTGTAAGCATGGCAGCATATAATGCAGGACAAGGCAATGTAGCAAAATGGTTGCCTGAACATGAACTTACCGCTGATCAGTGGATTGAAGTTATGCCATTTGCTGAGACGCGGCAGTACGTCAAAAATATCTTGCGTAATTTGGTGATTTATAATCAGGTGATATTAGGAAATAAGAAATTCCGATTGGCGCAGGTGATGCAAGGTGTGTCACGGAAAGATAAAACCTAACAAAAAGGCGCTGACGGCGAATTAGGGAGATTAAATCTGCCCAGGGCGTTGCGGAGGAGTTGTTATCGTTAAATTTCACCTTAGGACATTCTTTGCATGGAAAAGCTCGTGTTAATACATGTACAATGTGACCTTTGTGACTCAATAATGAATTTACTCAAAAGTAATAGGCGAATGAATAATATAATTTTGAAAACACCCGAACAGATAGAAAAAATGCGCGTTGCAGGCCGTTTAGCTGCTGATGTGCTGGAGATGATAGGGCAACATGTTGTTCCGGGAGTAACCACCGAAGCATTGGATAAAATCTGTCATGATTACATCGTTAATGAGCAAGCCGCAATTCCTGCACCTTTGAAGTATCGAGGCTTCCCTAAGTCAATTTGCACGTCGATAAATCACGTGGTCTGCCATGGAATTCCCTCGGATAAAAAGCTTAAAGCTGGGGATATTATCAATATCGATGTGACGGTTATCAAAGATGGCTTTCATGGAGATACGAGTAAAATGTTTTTTGTGGGCGGGCGGGATAAGGCTTCGATATTGGCGCAGCGTCTAACCGATGTTACTTATGAGTGCCTGATGAGGGGAATTGAAGTAGTTAAACCTGGAAATAAGCTACTAGATGTTGCAAACGCTATAGAGAAACATGCAAAGTCGCATAATTTCTCGGTGGTTGAAGTGTTTTGTGGTCATGGCATTGGTCAGGCGTTCCACGAAGAACCACAGGTGCTTCACTATGTTTCCAAGTTGCCTCATGAGCATAAATGTTTGCAAACTGTGTTAAAACCTGGGATGACTTTTACGATTGAGCCGATGATTAATGCGGGTAAAAAACATGTCACTATATTGCGTGATGGCTGGACTGCCGTGACCAAGGATAAGAGTCTATCCGCTCAGTGGGAACATACTTTGGCAATCACAGAAATTGGCGTTGAAGTATTAACAAAGCGCCAAGATGAATCTATTTAGGTCGTCAATTATGCTAAGCCAACACCAAGTCAATGAAGTTTGTCAAATGCTAAAACGTGATGGTCAGGAGATTAGCATTGCCAAAGTGCGTAAATTCCTGGACAGGCATTATTCCTTTTTTGATGTGACAGATAAGGTGTTGCTGTACAAAGAAAACCCTGATAAAGCGCGTGAAGTTGCTAAAAAAGAAGTGATTAAAACCACCGAAACTCCTGTCCAGGGCTTAGGTGCCGTGATCGATCGGGTGTTATTGTCTTGCGCGTTGCATGAACATAAACAGGTAGCGCTGAATTTGAAGGAAAAACTTCAAGCTCATGTCGATGAAGCCATTAAACTCAAGGTGTATCAATGTGAATTACAACTTAAGAAAATTCGTCAAAAAAATGATCATTTAGAAGTAAATTTTTATGGTATGCAGGCAAGGTTGCAACAGTTAATCGAAGATCAAAAAGTGCTAAAGGAGCAAAATTATCTTTTGCAGCAGCAATTGCAGAAAGCACAGACGCAAAAAAATCATCGCATCGACGAGGAAGCTATTCAGCAGAAACCTGCACAAATGAGGGATTATCAAACACAAATAACGCTTCTTAATACTGAATGCTGTGCTGTGTATGATGTGCAAAGGCAGAGTATTGTGGTCAAACTTCCGCCAAAGCATAAGCTGGAAAAAGAGTTTCAAAAAGGAGTGAACAGCATGTACTTACGTGCCAATGCGGTTTATGATTTTGCTACAAAATACTGGTTTTTGGATCAATTCGAGACCAAAACGATCAGCCTGTTAGTGCGAAATAATTTTGTTATTTCAAAAGAGTTGGCATATGTCCTGCAAAAGTTGCAGGAATGAATGTGAATTACTGGAGTTAGGTCTTTTAAAAGACTTGGTAAGTGTTAGAATATTGACGTTTTGATGAGTCTAAAGGTATCGAATATATGCCGTTTGTAGTAACCGAGAGTTGTATTAAGTGTAAATTTGGGGATTGTGTTGAAGTTTGCCCGGTTGATTGTTTCTATGAGGGTGAGAACATGCTGGTTATTAACCCTGATGAGTGTATTGATTGTGCGTTATGTGAGCCTGAGTGTCCTGTTAATGCTATTTACTCAGAGGATGAATTACCCGAAGATCAGTTAGAGTTTGTTGAGCTTAATCGCGAGTTGTCGCAAGTGTGGGACAATATCACCGAGAAGTGTGATCCGCCAGAAGATGCGGACAAATGGCGCGAGGTTAAAGAGAAACGCCAATATTTGATCAAGTAATTTGTAAAGTCGGAAATGTAATGGAGCTGGCAAAACCCCAATTAGTCATATTGGATCGAGATGGTGTTATTAATGAAGACTCGGATGACTATATTAAATCAGTTGACGAATGGCAGCCAATTGCAGGCAGTATAGAGGCGCTAAAGAAACTCAAACAAAATGAAATTAAAGTGGCAATTGCAACGAATCAGTCAGGAATTGCGCGAGGTTTATTTGACCTTTTTGATTTACATCAAATGCACCAGAAGCTTTATCAGTTACTGGCTGAAGACGCAGATGCTATTTGTCACATTGCCTGTTGTCCTCATGCCCCAGATGATCAGTGTGATTGTCGAAAGCCTGGGATTGGGATGCTTCAAGAAATCAGTCAGAAGCTCAATATTGCACTAACACCAGAAGTATATTTTGTTGGTGATAGTTTTAAGGATGTTCAGGCAGCATTAAGAGCAAATTGCACGCCTGTACTGGTTAAAACGGGTAAAGGATTAAAAACATTGGCGCAGCATCAGCATGAGTTAGCTAAGATCATGGTATTTGATAGTTTACAGCAGTTTGTGGAGTCGATCGTATGAAGTTAGTGCGCCTTTTGTGGCATAGTGTTTTATGGGTGCGCCAAATTATTTTTGTGGTGTATATGGCGATATTGACCATTGTCTTAGCCTCAGTAACGGTTATGCTGGGAGTGCTTAGGTTGCCGATCAGGGTGAAACTTATTCCTGCAAAAGTCTGGTCTGTACTCATACGCTCAGGGCTAGTCATTTTTTTATGGCTTCGAGTAAAGGTAGAAGGTAAAGAGAATTTGCTGAGTGAGCCATGTGTATATGTTTGTAAGCATCAATCTTCTTGGGAAACAGTTGTTTTTCATGGAATGTTACATAATATCTGTTTTGTTTTAAAGGAGGAGTTACTAGGCGTGCCAGTGTTTGGGCATGGGCTTAAAGCGGTAGATAGTATTCCGATTGATCGCAAACAAAGTCTGAAGTCTTTTAAAAAAGTATTGCAGATGGGGAAAGCGCGTTTGCAATCAGGGTTAAGTATTGTAATCTTTCCTGAAGGAACACGCGTACCTGTCAAATCGTATCCAAAGTTTTATAAAACAGCGATTACCTTAGCAAAATCGACAGGAGCGATGATAGTTCCCGTTGCACATAACTCAGGGAGGTTTTGGCCAAATAAGGCGGGATTGATCAAGCCTGGGGTGGTGACTTTGTCATTTGGACCTGCGATTTCACCGAGTGAGCTTGGGATAGATGAATTAAATGAACACTGTTATCAGTGGATTAATGACAAAGTTAAATCTATTGGTGGCTAGTTTTAAGGAGTAAGTTGATGAAGATTACTAAGGCCGTGTTTCCTGTGGCAGGGTTTGGCACGCGTTTTTTACCCGCTACTAAAGCATCCCCTAAAGAAATGCTGACAGTTGTTGATAAGCCGTTGATTCAATATGCTGTAGAAGAAGCGATTGAAGCGGGTATTAATGAGTTGATTTTTGTGACGAGTACCCATAAGCGTGCGATTGAAGATCACTTTGACAAGAACTTTGAATTGGAGTATCACCTCGAACAAAAAGGAAAGCTTGATCTTCTGGAGTCTGTACGTAATATTCTACCTGCAGGGGTCAACTGTGCGTATATCAGACAAAGGGAAGCGCTTGGCTTGGGACACGCGGTGCTATGTGCCAAGCCCCTGGTTGGGAATGAACCGTTTGCTGTACTATTGGCAGATGACTTAATTGATAACATCAATGGTGAGGGGGCGTTATCACAGCTCATGCGTCAATATTATTATCAAAAATGTGGTGTAATTGCGGTGCAAGAGGTGCCAAGAAAAGACACGGGATCTTATGGCATCGTTAAAACACGAGCGGATCAGAGCATTGAGGCGATTATTGAAAAGCCATCCCCTGAAAAAGCTCCATCAACGAGTGCTGTTGTTGGGCGTTATATTCTGCCTGGTGAAATTTTTGGTTATTTGGAAACCATTCCAAAAGGAGCAGGAGGCGAAATTCAACTTACCGATGCTCTTGCTAAATTGATTGAAACCCAGCGTCTAGTGGCGCATAACTTCAAGGGTACACGCTATGATTGTGGTGACAAACTAGGTTTTTTGATTGCTAATTTTGAGATGGCAACTCGAGATAAGCTGTTTGGACAAAAGTTTATGACTCATGTTCAGGCGATGTTAAGCACGGAAAAAGGAAATAAAACAGAGAGTCAGAAATAGATGAGTACAACAGGGGTGGTTTATGTTGTTTCGGCACCTTCAGGTGCTGGAAAAACTTCGTTGCTTAAGGCATTGGTGAAAATACAGAAGGATATTGCCGTGAGTGTGTCGCACACTACGCGTAAACCTCGTTTGCAAGAGCTTGAGGGCGTGCACTATCACTTTGTCTCCAATACTGAGTTTGAGAAACTGATTGCCGAAGATGCGTTTATCGAATATGCCAGGGTTTTTGATCACTACTATGGAACCTCCAAAGCATCCGTTTCGGAACTAACAGAAAAGGGTTTAGATGTTATCTTGGAAATCGATTGGCAAGGTGCAAAGCAGGCTCGCAAAGTTTTTAAAGAGAACTGTGTGAGTATTTTTATTATGCCCCCTTCGTTAGCGGCGTTGCGTGAACGTTTGTTAGAGCGTGGACAAGATTCACAAGAGGTTATCGCAAGACGAATGGCGGCTGCCAAAAGTGAAGCTTCTCACGCCAAAGAATATGATTATGTCATTATCAATGATGACTTTGAGGAAGCCTTAAAGGATTTGAGAGCATGTTTTCGTGTGCAAAAGTTAAAATCCAATATAGGGTTCCAACTGTGAAACAAACAAATTAAGAAGGTTCGCGATGATCAAAAAAATCAAGAAGACACTGATATTTTCAGCATTGTCATTTTCAGTGGCAAACAGTTATGAAGTATGTGGAATAGACAAGGTGGGTTGCTCATTAATTTCTATTTCTCCCGCGATTGGCTATTACAAATATGAAGAGCCCAAGATTCATACGCCGCAAGGGCAAAAGTACATGAATATCAAGGGAGTGAGCTTTCGCCTGGATGGTGCTTATCAATACATCGATCGCAATCGTGTTACTTTAATCGTTGATGGCGAGCTTGCCTTTGTCAATGGTAAATATGATGGATTCCTCCAAAATGGAGAGCCGTTTCAGATGAGTAATGACGATAGCTACATTTTAGGTGTTTCACCCAAAATTGGTTATGTTTTCTCCTGGCAAGGTGTAGGGGTAAATTTAACTCCTTTTGTTGGCTTGGGGTACCGTTTTCTAGACAATGACACATCAGGTACTTCTGGGGGATATAAAAGGATTTCCAATTACTTTTATATCCCCATAGGGGTCGACTTTGATTGGCGTAAGAATAAATTTATGTTGCAGTCAAGGGTTGAGTTTGATGGATTGATTCAAGGCGTTCAATATTCGAGTGTCGATGGTGGGGTTACTAATGACCAGCGTGAGGGCTGGGGGGCTAATGCTTATGTGTTATTGGGGCGTGATCAGGGAGGTTGGGCGTGGCTTGTCGGCCCGTATGTTAAATACTGGAAGATGCAAACCTCAGAGACTTCAACGGGCAATACCGGAAATTGGGTGGAACCCGAGAATAATACGTTAGAAAGTGGTGTGCAGTTCAAGTTTATTTTCTAATAGATAAAACTGCATTTTTCAGAGAATAAACTTAAAGGTAGATAACTATTGTGACTAGAAAAGTAAAAACCCGTTTTGCTCCAAGTCCTACGGGGTACTTGCATGTCGGTGGTGCACGAACGGCATTATTTTCATGGGTATATGCACGCAAAAACCATGGTGAGTTTGTGTTAAGAATTGAAGACACGGATCTTGAGCGCTCGACACCAGAAGCCGTACAAGCAATTCTAGATGGCATGGATTGGCTCGGTCTTTATGCCGATGATGTGCCTTATTATCAAACACAGCATTTTGCGCGTTACAAGGAAGTCATCGAGCAATTATTGCAGCAAAATAAAGCCTATCGCTGCTACTGTTCGCGCGAACGTTTAGAGGCATTACGAGAGTCGCAGATGGCAAACAAAGAAAAGCCTCGCTATGATCGACATTGCCGTCATTTATCTGTGAATGAGCAAGAACCTTCCATGCCACACGTTATTCGTTTTAAAAATCCAGAAAATGGTGTGGTCACCTGGCGTGATGCAGTCAAGGGTGAGATCAGCATTGCGAATGCTGAGCTTGATGATTTAATTATTCAACGCACAGATAGCGCGCCAACCTATAATTTTTGTGTGGTTGTTGATGATATTGATATGCAAATCACGCATGTTGTGCGTGGAGATGATCATGTTAATAATACCCCAAGGCAAATCAATTTATATCATGCCTTATCTGCTGAGATTCCCGTGTTTGCTCATGTGCCGATGATTTTGGGAGATGACGGTAAAAAACTGTCAAAGCGCCATGGTGCGGTAAGTGTCATGCAATACAAAGAAGAAGGTTATTTGCCAGAGGCCTTGATTAACTATCTTATTCGCCTAGGTTGGTCGCATGGTGATCAGGAAGTCTTTAGCATGGAGGAGATCCTGAAGTATTTTGAATTGGATGATATTAATGCCTCAGCCTCCGCATTTAACACAGAAAAACTCAATTGGCTAAATCAATATTATCTGCGTCACTTGCCTGCTGAAGAGATTGCTAAACATTTAACTTACCATTTTGTACAAGCGGGACTGGACATCAGTCATGGTCCCGCGCTTGAAACGCTTATTCCAGTGATGGCAGAAAAGGTAAAAACATTAAAAGAACTCGTACAGCAATCTGTTTATTTCTATCAGGATTTTGACACCTATGATGAAAAGGCGTCGCTCAAGCATCTCTCACAAGAGGCGATTATAGTGCTAAAAACAGTCAATAATAAGTGCGAACTATTAACCACTGAACAGTGGCAGGATGAGCATGTGCTTCACATGGTACTTAAAGATGTTGCTACTGAATTAAATCTAGGGATGGGCAAAGTCGGGATGCCTGTGCGTGTTGCCGTGACGGGTTCAGGGCAATCGCCAGATATTGGTATTACCTTAAAATGGTTAGGGAAGCACAGGGTGATCGAACGTTTGCAAAAAGCTCTTGATTTTATTCAATGCAAAGAACAATAAATACTAGGAGCAATTGCATGTCTGATTTAAAACATAAGTTTGGGAAAGTGGCTGTGCTATACGGCGGAAACTCTGCTGAGCGCGAAGTATCACTGCGTTCGGGAGCAGCAGTAATTGCTGCTTTAGAAAAAGCAGGTGTTGAGGTGATAGCGATTGATGCCTCAGGCAAAGCCCTGGTGACAAAACTGCTCATGGCAAATGTCGATCGCTGTTTGATTATGCTTCATGGGGGTGACGGTGAAAATGGTCATGTGCAGGCGTTATTGCATGAATTAGAGATTCCCTATACCGGTGCCAATGCCTTAGCTTGTGCGCTGACGATGGATAAAATAAAAACCAAGAAGCTTTGGCAGATAGAGGGGCTACTCACCCCGAAAGCAAAAATTATTGATCAAAGACTTGATATTTCAGGACTTAAATTTCCACTGGCAATTAAGCCCACAAGTCAGGGATCCAGTGTTGGGACGCATAAGGTAAAGAGTCAAGATGAGCTTGAAGCGGCATACCTGGATGCCTGCCAATATGGTGAGGTAATGGCAGAAGAATGGATTACGGGAAAAGAGCTAACAGTATCTATTGTTAATGGGATAGCGCTGCCATCGATCTGGATTGAGCCGAAGCTTGAGTTTTATACCTACGAGGCAAAATATACTAAGGAAGCAGGGACTTGTTATCACTGCCCCAGTGGAATTAGTGAAGCATTCGAAGAAGAGACTCAAGCAATTGCATTAAAGGCTTTTAACATCGTTGGTTGCCGTGGTTGGGGGAGAGTGGATTTCATGTTATCGCCACAAAATAAGCTTTACTTGATCGAGGTTAATACGGTGCCTGGGATGACAAATTTAAGTTTAGTCCCAAAGGCTGCACAGCAATATGGTTGGGATTTTGAAACCCTGGTGCTAAAAATACTCGAAAGTTCTCTATGAAGCTCAGGTTATATCTAAAGATCACGTGTCTTGTCCTCATGGTCGTGCTTCCATTGGCAGGAGTGCGTTACATCTTTAAGGAAAGTAGCGTGCATCTGCAAAAGGTGAACATTCTGACTAAAGGAGAGCTGGATTATATTTCCAAACCCCAAATTATCAACTTAATTAAGCCATTTCAACAGGAAACCTGGTGGGAGCTCAGAGTGAGTGAGGTTGAGTCGGCACTGAAGACCTATCCTGGAATTAAAGCGATAAAGGTCCAAAAAAAATGGCCAGATCAACTGACGCTTGAACTAACAGAATATCAACCCAAAGCTTATTGGAATTCTCAGAGCCAGATTTTATTGGAGAATGGTGAGATCATCGCACCCAAATACTTTACTGCCAAGACCGCATTGCCCATATTTTCTGGAGATGAGGAAAATAAAGCGATTATTGCTGACAAGTACCAGGTCTTAGCAAAGATCGCCAGGCAGAATCGTTTTGAGCTGATGGACATCAAGTATCAGGGGAATCAATGGCAAGTCGGTTTAAATACAGGTGTAAAGGTATGGTTAGGCGATGTGGATGTAGAAAATAAGTTGAGTGACTTGCTAAGCAACTACCAAAATATAGAAGTTCCAAAAGGGCAAAAACTAATGAGTGTAGACATGCGCTATCATAGTGGTTTTGCCGTTGGTTTTGCGCCTGATGGCGTGGAAAACAGGAATACTGCAAGTGTAAAAAAATAGCTTTGATAGAGTTTCTGTCTATCACTAAGTGTGAGCTGTCGGTGTGACACTGATTACTCACACCGACACGCTTGGGAGAATTATTTTCCCATGCCAATAAACGCAGGGGCGTATTAAATACGCCCTTTGAGGTGGAAATCCTGGTAAAGCCAAAAAATATCAAGTTTACGGTGTAAGCAAGATTCAGTTTTATTGAATTTATGGTACAGTGGGCGCAGTTTATTAAAACCTTGGGGCAGGGTGGCGTCGTTGTCGTTTTTAGATCGTTGAACCAAGTAGAAAATGACTGTTTTTCCAGTCCTACTGTGTTTTCTGATTGAAAAACAAGCGTGTGCAAAACCTATAGTGCAATGCTAAAACAGGAAAATGAGTATTTAGAATATGTCTGGAATCGTGGAAAAAAAGATACTGTGTGCCATTGATATCGGAACCTCGAAAGTTGTTGCTCTGGTTGCTGAAGTCAATGAAGATGAGCAGATCAATATTATTGGGATTGGCACACAACCTTCAAAGGGGCTCAAAAAGGGTGTGATTGTCAACATTGATGCTACTGTGAAAGCGATTCAAAAAGCGGCTCAAGAGGCGGAGGATGTGTGTGGATTTAATATCAAAGAAGCCTATATTGGAATCGCAGGAAGCCATATCCGTAGTTTTGACTCGCACGGGGTGGTGGCGATTGAGAGTTCAGAAGTTTCTCAGCAAGATTTGGATCGAGTGATCGATTCAGCAAAGGCCGTGCCGATGCCCGCGGATCAGGAGATTTTACACATTCTATATCAAGACTTTATGATTGATAATCACAATGGCATAAAAGAGCCGTTGGGGATGTCAGGGGTCCGTTTGGAAGCTAAGGTGCACATGGTTACGGCTTCATCAAGCGCCACCCAAAACATTAAAAAATGTGTCAACCGTTGTGGTATTAAGGTGCAGGATATTGTACTGGAGCAGCTTGCTTCAAGCTATGCCGTACTGACAGATGACGAGAAAGAGCTCGGTGTATGCTTGATCGACATCGGTGGCGGCACAACTGATGTGGCTGTTTTTGTTGAAGGTGCGATCAAACACACTTCGGTTATTCCGATCGCAGGAAGTCAGATTACGAGTGATATTGCCCATGCGCTACGTGTGGCAACCGATACGGCTGAGCGGATTAAAATTCAGTATGGCTGCTCAATGAGTAATCTTGTGAAATCAGATGATGCGATTGAAATTCCAGGTCTTGCAGATCGTTTGGCGCGACGCGTACCTTTGCAAACTTTAGCGGGCGTGATTGAAGCCAGAACTGAAGAGCTGTTTGGCATTGTCTATGAAGCCTTAGATAAAAATAATCTGCTGGAAGCGATTTCGGCAGGGATTGTTTTAACTGGGGGAGCCGCCAAAATGAAGGGTATTGCGCAGCTGGCGGAAGAGATTTTTAAAGTTCCTGTGCGCATTGGTGGACCAACTAATATTACAGGCGTTCAGGATGTGTTACATAACCCCGTACACTCTACAGGTGTGGGATTAATAAAATATAGTCATATGCAGCTGGAAGAAGGGCAGCTTGCCTACGATGATGTGGTCGAAACATCAGGCATGTGGAGCAAGATGAAAGGCTGGTTTGGCAAGCACTTTTAGTTTAGATTTAAAGCTTAAATATTACAGTAAAGGAGTAATTTTAGATGTTTGAAATTTCAGAATCGCTAACAGATAACGCGGTGATCAAGGTTATTGGTGTTGGTGGCGGTGGCGGTAATGCGGTTGAACACATGTTATCGCAAAATATTGAAGGAGTTGAGTTTATTTGTGCCAATACTGACTCCCAAGCCCTTAAAAATTCCAGTGCACGTCATGTGATTCAAATTGGTACTGAACTGACAAAAGGACTTGGTGCGGGCGCTAATCCTGAAGTTGGTAAACGTGCGGCTCAGGAAGATCGTTCGCGTATTCAACAGGCACTAGAAGGTGCGGATATGGTGTTTATTACGGCTGGAATGGGTGGTGGTACAGGCACAGGAGCAGCTCCAATTATCGCTGAAGTTGCCAAAGAGATGGGTATTTTAACCGTTGCAGTCGTTACTAAGCCTTTTCCTTTTGAAGGGCGCCGTAGAATGCAACTGGCCGAGTATGGCATTAGTGAGTTATCACAAAGTGTGGATTCTTTGATCACTATTCCTAATGCTAAATTATTGAGTGTTTTAGGTAAAAACATCAGCCTTCTTGACGCCTTTAAAGCAGCCAATGGTGTGCTTCAAGGTGCGGTTCAGGGAATTGCTGAATTAATTACACGTCCAGGTCTTATCAACGTAGACTTTGCTGATGTCAGAACGGTGATGTCAGCCATGGGCGTTGCGATGATGGGAACAGCGACAGCGACAGGTGAAAATCGCGCGCGTCAAGCGGCAGAAGCGGCAGTGGCAAGCCCATTATTAGAGGATGTAAATTTGGCATGGGCAGAAGGTGTGCTTGTCAATATCACTGCAGGCATGGATATGTCAATTGGTGAGTTTGAAGAAGTGGGTGATGTGATCAAAGCCTTCACCTCAGATCAAGCGACGGTTGTTGTTGGTACGGTCATCGATTCAGAGATGTCAGATGAGCTACGTGTCACTATTGTGGTTACAGGTCTTGAAACAAATGTGGACAAGGTGGCTTTGGCTGGTGGTATTCACAAAGCAGCAAGCCCGTATTCACGCCAACCCGTCTCATTTCAGCAACAGCCAAAAATTGGTGAAAACAGTCCTTTTAATTCATCTAACATATTAAAGCGCCAAGCGCCTTCAATGGAAGTGTTAGAGAATGACAAAGAGCAAAAAACGACTGCTGAAGCGAGTGGTGAATATTTGGACATCCCAACTTTCTTGCGTCGCAAAGCAGATTAGAGGTTATTTTGCTGTAGTGCAGTAGCCTCCTCCGAGCGGTAGTGCAGTAAAAGTACGCAACTCCAGTAACAAAAAACATTAACAAGGAGGTTTCCAATGATGACACGTGTTCTCCCATTCATCCTCTGTGCTGTAGGTTTTCTGCCGCTCTCAATTTCTGCTGCGAACCTCCTCACGGCAGATGAAAAAAATTTTAGTGCTTACGCATCCCTTACCGCAGTCAATGAAGCAACGCTTTCGAGCAAACTAGCAAGCAGCATTGAGAATATCTTCTTTCGTCCAGGAGAAACTTTTAAAAAAGGCGATGTGTTGATCGCATTTGACTGTGAAGAAATACAGTTAGAGCTGGATAAAGCCAAAGCGGATTTCAAGTTGAGTGAAGCGGTGTTAAAAAGCACCAAGGATTTGAGGAAGTTGAATTCGGCGAGTAATCTGGAAGTGGCTAAGGCAGAAGGTGAGCATGAACGTAATATAGCACAAGTGCGCTTATTACAATTCAAAGAAAAGCAATGCAAACTGACAGCCCCTTATGATGGTGAGACCATTGTACAAGAGGTTAATGCGCATGAGACGGTAAAAATAGGGGATCCGCTACTGACGATTGTGAACAATCAGTCCTTGGAAGTGGAAATCTATGTCCCTTCTATTTGGCTGAAGGACATCCATATTGGCTCTTCTTTCCAGTTGCACCTTGATGAGTTTAGCCTAGACAAGACCTTTCATGGAGTCGTCACACAAATTGTCGATCGTATTGATCCTGCCAGTCAATCTGCCTTAATTTATGGCAGGCTGCAAAATAATACAGGGCTTTTTGCAGGAATGAGTGGTGTTGCGCAATTTGAAGTTAATTCTCCAATTAACGAATCAGCTAAAAGTCCAGGTATAATGAGTTCTTTGCTACCTCAGGATATTATGTCGGTAGTTAATGATTGGAGCTACCCACTTTCGCTGCACTACCCCGCCTCGCAGGCTCGGCACCCCTTCACCAGTGAAGGGGAATTTGGGGAATGCGTGTCGCTTAATTCCCCTTCACTGGTGAAGGGGTGGACGCAAAGCGGACGGGGTAGTCTTCAAAACCAGCAAAAGTGCATAACTTCAGTGAGTGAAGCGCATATCAATTCCGATTTAATGACAAATACGAAAGGATCATGATCGTGCAGGATGTTTTGCTGAACTTATTATCCATACAGCAGGCGCTGAATAAAATTAAAAAACTTCGTGAGCTTGCCTTCTTTATCAGTCATCAAACCAAATCAGTTATCGACTATGATCGAGCCATCGTGTGGTCAGTCAATCACTGGGATCATCCGCATGTGCTATCCGTTTCGGGGGTAACACAGCTTGATCGCCATAGTGACTATCAGATTAAATTCGATCATTTTATTTCGCTGATCCTGAAATCATATAAAACCACCAGCGACACCCTAATCATTAAACACAGTGAGGTGTCGGATAAATTGGCGGAGCTTTGGCCTGATAATTTGAGTGACAAGCTACTGCTGTATTTTTTTAAAGACCGTCATCAACGCATCTCAGGTGGCATGATTCTTTCCTCAACAGATGGGTTTAATGAACAAACCACCAAACAGCTGGAGTGGCTTGTTGAGGCGTACCAGGAAAGCTGGCAAAGGCTGTCTCATCCAAGTAAGCTTGTGCATAAACTGCTGTTTTATTTCACCTTGAAACGTGCCATTGTCTGGGCGGTCGTATTGATCGCATTGCTATTGATGCTGGTCAGGGTGCCAGAGACGACAGTTGCTCCAGCTTCCATTATTGCCAAGGATCCCTTTATTGTCACAGTTCCTATGGAGGGGGTGATTGAAAAAATAGAGGTATTCCCCGACCAAACGGTTGTTGCGGGGGATTTACTCTTTAGTATGGATAAGCGTGATCTTAAGAACGCTAGTGAGCTTGCTAAGCGTGAGCTTGCCACCGCGGTTGCCAAGTATAAAACGGCAATTCAAAGTGGTTTTGAGGACGTGAAAAAACGCGCAGAAATCAAGGTATTGCAGGCACAAATCAGTGAAAAGGAACTGGAGGTCGATTACACAAGCCATCTGCTGCAGGAAGCCGATGTCAAAGCTGAAGTTGCAGGAATTATTGTACTTGATAATAAAAACAGATGGATAGGCAAACCCGTGTCAACAGGTGAAAATATCATGCAGATCGCAGATAGTAATAGAGTCGAAATTGAGATATCGCTGCCAGTGGATCACGCTATTTTTTTCCACCCAGGTGACAAGGTGAAACTATTTTTAAATGCTGATCCCTTAAACCCTGTTTTGGGTACGATTGAATACAGCAGCTTTGAGGCAGCGATCGTGAATTCCAACATTTTGGCTTACCAAATCATTGCCAGTATTGACCGAAATCAAAGTGCTCCGCGCATTGGTAGCCAGGGAACGGCAAAAATCATCGGGAATAATGTCAGTCTGTTTTATTACTTGTTTAGAAAGCCAATCAGTAGTTTCAGGCAATTTACGGGGTGGTAGACCATGTTAGTCAGTATGAATAAATTACCACCCTTTCTTCCCCCATTGCGTGAGGATATTCATCTGCAAGAAGGAGGACAGGATTTTAATGGTGGACCCACCTGGATCATTCACGACAAAGTCAGCGCTCAGTTTTTTCATTTGGGTTGGAAGGAATATGAAATATTGAGGCATTGGCAAGCCATTGCACCAACTGAGTTTCTCATCAAGCTTAAAAAGGAATCATTGGTAGAGGCAACAGAAGAAGATTTGGTAAAAATATTGCATTTTTTGTCGACAAATTGTCTTATTGAGCAAAATGTGGAAACTATGCAAAAGCTCTATCAAAAGCAGCATGGTAAGCAACTGAATTTTTTCCTGTATCTCGCGAAAAATTATTTATTTTTCAGGATTCCCCTTGTGCATCCGAACGACTTTTTAGATAGAATCTACCCGTATACGCGCTTTATTTTTACGAAAAGCTTTGCATTGATCATGCTTTTTTTTGCGCTTATGGGGCTTATCCTTTTAATGAGAGAGTGGACACAGTTTACCCATACCTTCTTTGCATTTTTATCCTTTAAATATATTTTGCTCTATGCCATTGCCTTGGTGTGCGCCAAGAGTTTTCATGAGTTTGGGCATGCGCTCATGAGTAAGAAATATGGGCTTAATATTCCCTCCATGGGGGTGGCTTTTCTTGTCATGTTTCCCATGCTTTATACCGATACCCAGGAAAGCTGGCAGATCAAATCCCCTAAAGAGCGCATTACCATAGCTCTGGCGGGTATTATGATGGAAGTGTATATCGCTATCATCGCTATCTGGTTGTGGCTTTTCTTACCTGATGGGGCATTAAAAAGTATCTGTTTTTTTCTTGCTACCTATAGCCTTTTAACCACGCTGCTCATTAACATCAGTCCGTTTTTACGCTTTGATGGCTATCATGTTCTCTCTGATCTTTTATCCATGCGTAATTTGCAAACCAGAAGCTTTGCGCTTATGCGCTGGCGTTTACGTAAACTTTTGTTCGGCTTCAAAGATCCAGCACCAGAAGCCTTCACAGCACATAAGCAAAAAATTTTGATGCTATACGCCGTCGCTACACTTATTTATCGATTTGTACTTTTTTTGAGTATTGCTATCCTGGTTTACTATTTATTCTTTAAGATGCTCGGCATCGTTCTATTTGCGATTGAAATCATCTATTTCATTTTGCTGCCTATCTGTCGTGAGCTTAAGGTGTGGTATGACATGCGCGCGAACGTTCGTTTAAACCGAAATACCGTTATTTTAAGCGTGACTCTCGTTGTACTCCTGGGTGTGTTGTTTATTCCATGGCAATCCACCGTCAGCATGCCTGCCACACTATCCTATCAAAGCCAGACGCTCTTTAGTGAGCTCCCTGCCAAAGTAAAAACCGTTAGAGTAAAAAAAGGGCAACAAGTTAAAGCAGGCGATGTCTTAGTAATCCTTGAATCCCCTGAGCTTGACTTTAGGATTCAAAAAACACGGTCGCTGCGAGCCATGGAGAGCGGAACGCGAGGGCGAGTAGACCCGGGTAGCCTTGCGCTGTTGATCAGCAAGCGACGTGCCGAAGGCGCCAGAGCGAAGTCTGTGAAACAGCTTTTACCCAAGGCGTAGAGTAGAATCGGAGGAGTGTTGTCCGTTCGGAATGAGCGTAGCGAATTTGTGAGGACATGCCGAGGAGGCGGACGGCAGGCGCCAGAGCGAAGTCTGTGAAACAGCTTTTACCCAAGGCGTAGAGTAGAATCGGAGGAGTGTTGTCCGTTCGGAATGAGCGTAGCGAATTTGTGAGGACATGCCGAGGAGGCGGACGGCCCGGGCAAAATTTATACCGCCGAGGATAGCCGATTCGATTTTGTGTATGGATATACAAAATCTATCATGAGGCCCGAGGCACCCTAATCAGATCGAAGAAGTACAATGGCAATTACGCAATATTGCTCATTTTCAGAAAGATTTACAACAGCAGGAAACACTCAAAAGCACCCTAAGATATAATCAAACGGAGCTTCAATATCTTCGTGAGAAAAAGGCAAGTCTTATAGTCAAAGCCCCCTTTTCTGGTGTCATTGAGTCGCTTTCAGAAGATATGCGTCCCAATGCCTGGGTTAAAAAACGCCAGGCGATGATGATACTGGTGAATAAAGATACGGTTATTTTGCATGCTTATCCAAGTAGTGCTGACTATGAGAGATTGCAGGAGGATCAACAAGGTCAGTTTATTCCCGAAAATATTGATCTTCCGAACCTTCAGGTCGGTATTTCAAATCTATCAAAGCACAATGTCAACGAGCTTTATACCTTAAATCAAGACCACGCCGAAAATCGTTTTATCAGATCTTCGGCTCCCCTTGGCGCTTATCACGCTTCAAACTTAGGTGGCAGTATTGCTGTAACGCAAAATAGTGAGCAGCAAATTATCCCAAATATCAATACCTTTATTATTTCTCTCAAAGTGAGTCCCCCTATGGGCTATCCCCTGGAAAATGTGGTGCGTGGCAAAGCATTTATTACAGTTGATAGCATATCGATAGCTTCCTATATCACGCGACATATTTTAATCTTTTTTGTCAAGGAAAGCGGATTTTAAAACTCGTGGCACTCAGCATTTAGCATTAAAAATTTAACATTTAAATTCACTAATCACATTGTAGGGGCAAAATATTTTTCACCCCTACGCATCAAAACGACTCAGACACTAAATCAACCACATTACGCGCATGTGAGTCGAAGCTTATGCCGATCAAATAAACAGGTTTATTGCTGCTAAAGTATTTTTCCGCATAGTTTTTGTCTTTAATCTGTTGTATGGCACTTTTAGCATCACCCAACTTACTCATCCTCATTATCCTGATGATCATCTGTATTGGACTCATCATGTTGAATAAATTGTGCATCTTCATTGCGCGCTTTCTCAATCAATGAATTCATTTTGTTCCCATATGCCAGCGAATCATCATAAAAAAATCGCAGGTCTGGAGCGACACGTAAGCGTAATTCCCTGGCCAAAGCACTGCGAAAAAAACCCTTGGCAGCATCAAATGCTTTGATCATTTGCTCGGGGTTTATTTCAGTATTTAGTGAGGAAAAAAATACCTTGGCATAAGAGAGATCTTTTGATACTTCAACACCGGTAATGGAAATCCATTGTAAGCGAGGATCGCGTATTTTCGTTGATAACAAAGACACGATTATCTTCTGAATTTCATCACCAACACGCTCAACACGTGAACTAGTTGCCATGGTTACATCTCTCTTTTAATTTCAATCGTTTCAAATACTTCGATCTGATCCCCTGCTTTGACATCATTGTAGTTTTTGACCCCGATACCGCACTCCAGACCCTTTTTTACTTCAGACGCATCATCTTTAAATCGTTTCAAAGACTCTAATGACCCTTCATAAATAACGACCTGATCACGCAGCACGCGAATTGGGTTATGACGCTTAATGACGCCATCAATTACCATGCAGCCTGCAATTGCACCAAACTTGGAAGATCTAAACACATCCCGCACTTCAGCAACCCCAATAATCTGTTCTCTAAGTTCAGGAGATAACATCCCTGACATTGCTTGTTTCACATCATCGATAAGATCATAAATAATGCTATAGTAACGAAGTTCAATGCTGTCGGTTTCTGCTTGTTTTCTAGCCGTAGCGTCAGCTCGTACGTTAAACCCAAACAGCACAGCTTGGGATGCAACTGCCAAAGATACATCAGAGATGGTAATCCCACCGATACCCGCGGCAATAACATCCACTTTGACCTCATCATTTGATAGCTTAATTAATGATTCACGAATCGCCTCAACTGAACCCTGAACGTCCGCTTTGACAATGACGTTTAGTGTTTGACGTTCGCCAGTAGACTCACCCATCCGATCAAACAAGCTTGATAGTTTACCTGCTTGCTGTTGTTTCAAACGCTCCTCTTTTTTCTTTTGTGATCTGTGCTCAGCAACCTCACGCGCCGTTTTCTCATCTTTCACAGCAACCATTTCATCCCCTGCATTAGGGACGCCTGAGAGTCCTAAAATCTCGACAGGCATTGAAGGTGTTGCGGTATTAATTTTTTGACCAAGATCATCCATCATCATGCGAATACGACCATATTCTGTTCCGCACAAGATAATATCACCCTGCTTTAGTTCACCACTTTGCACTAAGACAGAAGCGACAGCGCCACGCCCTTTATCCAGGCGTGATTCAAGGACAACACCTTTGGCAAAGCCTTTATTGACCGCTCTAAGTTCAAGTACCTCGGCTTGCAGTAACACCGCATCCAACAGCTCATCAATCCCCTGACCAGACTTAGCTGAGACATGAGCAAACATTGTATCTCCTCCCCATGCCTCAGAAATTACATCCAGCTGGGATAACTCCGTTTTGACACGATCTGGATCAGCTTCTGGTTTATCCATTTTGTTGACGGCAACCACAATTGGAACTCCTGCGGCACGCGCATGTTGAATGGCTTCTTTTGTTTGCGGCATCACCCCGTCATCTGCGGCAACGACCAGTACGACTATATCAGTACTCCCTGCTCCGCGTGCGCGCATTGCCGTGAACGCTTCATGTCCTGGGGTGTCAAGAAAAGTAATCTGCCCTTTTGCAGTTGTTACTGAGTAAGCACCAATATGCTGAGTAATCCCACCTGCTTCACCAACTGCCACACGAGTCTTGCGAATATAATCCAGCAGCGAGGTCTTGCCATGGTCGACGTGTCCCATAATCGTCACGACAGGGGCTCTTGGCATCAATTCCTGATTAGAGGAATCAACAATTACGGTTCCCTCTAAAGTATCTTCTTTATGCAAGGTATATTCATGTCCAAACTCTTCGACAATTAAAATGGCTGTTTCTTGATCCAGAGGCTGGTTAATAGTTGCCATCACGCCCATTTTGAAAAGCACTTTAATGAGCTCGGCCGCCTTAACTGCGATTTTTTGTGCAAGCTCGTTGACCGTAATCCCTTCAAAAATAACCACTTGTCGGGTTTCTTTTTCTACGGGTTTGGTAAACTGCTGAGTTTTCACTTTATTAAGCTGCAACTTCTTAGGCTTTAATGATTTACGAGAGAAGCCTTCATCATCATCTTCAGCGGAGTAGATGGTGCGTGACGATTTCTTGCTTGTGGTTGATTTCACTTTTTTCTGTGACTTACGTGAAGCCTCTTCTTCTTCCTCGTCTACCTTTTTCTTGGGTTTTTCCAGCACTTTTTTGTGTGCGCTTTTGACCTCGCCGTCCCCTATATTTTCTTTTTCGGTAACTACTGGCTCTGGTCTTGACGTAATGTTGAAACCACTGTTTTTGGGTTTAGTTGTCATTTTTATCTCAACCTTGCCACTAGACTGTTCTTCGGATCCAGAAGAGACTACGGATTTTTCCTTGACTGGTTTCTTGGGCTTAGGAATAGGTTTATTTTCAGGTGTTATCTTATCGACTTTTGCCACATCTTCTGCATTTGTAAATCCTGATACGGATAATGACTGGTCATCGTTCCATTTAGTTTCTATGGCTTCCTTCGCTAAAGGTTCATAAGGTTTGTTATGTTTTACCGCGACATGAGTTACTGATTCATCTGTTGTGGAAGCTTCGAACTCTAGAGCCTTGTCATGGACATCAGATCCTTCTTTGGCTGTTGGTGCAATCAAGGTTTTCTTCTTACGCACCTCAATGTTGACCTTGCGATTACCCGCAACTTTTAACTGTTTCGTTGTTTTTCTTTGTAAGGTAACTGCTGATTTCTTCTCTGTAGTACCTCCTTGAATAAAGCTTAACAACTGGTTTTTTTCAGCATCACTAACCAGAGCGTTAATGCTTTTTTTATGGACTCCAGATTGCTCAAATTTCTCCAATAACACGTTTTCATCAATTTTAATTAATTTGGCTAATTGCGCCACCGTTATCTCTGCCATCACATTTCTCCTACTTCTCATTATCCTTCTCAAACCAAGGTGCACGCGCAGTCATAATCAATGCTGCAGCTTGTTCTTCGGAAATGGAAATAATTTCACGTAAATCATCCACTGCTAACTCAGCCAGATCATCCATCGTAATCACATCTTTTTTTGCTAAAGTGTTTGCCCATGCTTCGGTCATGCCGTCCATCGCAAGCAGGTCTTCTGCAGGCTTATTAGCAGCCAATGCCTGTGAAATCAATGCCGTTTTCGCACGCGCCTGGAGTTCTTCACAAATTTCATTGTCAAAGCCTTCTATTTCAAGCATTTCTTCGCGGGCAACATAGGCAACCTCTTCAAGACTGGTGAAACCTTCTTCAATCAGCACTTCTGCAATGTCCTGGTCAATATCTAGCGACTCCATAAATAGTCGCATGTTTTTTTGCTCTTCTTCCTGTTGTGCCTTTTCTGCGAGGGTGTTGGCAATAACATTAATATGCCAGCCAGTGAGCGCTGTCGCTAAGCGTACGTTTTGTCCATTTTTACCAATGGCTTGCGATAACTGATCTTCTTTGACTGCTACCTGCATCGATTGCTTATCTTCATCCTGGACAATCGAAGTCACCTCAGCGGGGGATAGCGCATTAATCACAAATTGTGCAGGGTTATCATCCCATAGAACAATGTCAACACGTTCGCCTTGCAATTCATTGGTAATCGCCTGGATGCGTGAGCCACGCATCCCCACACAGGCACCCACAGGATCAATGCGTTTATCATTGGATTTAACCGCTACTTTGGCGCGAGACCCTGGGTCGCGTGCAATGCCCACGATGTCCATCAGCTCTTCTGCAACTTCGGGAACCTCAAGGATCAAGAGTGCGTGCAACATTCTTTTATTCGCGCGTGACAGAATAATTTGATGACCTTTAATATCATCATCAATACGCAAAATACACGCACGCAACTTATCATTTAAGCGATAATTTTCTTTTGGCAACAGCTCTTTTCTTGGTAACACGCCTTCCGCATCATTGCCTAAGTCAATAATTAAGAAATCACGTGTTGCGCGTTTAACTTCACCATAAACGATCTTGCCAACCTTGTCGCGAAATCTTGATACCATGAGGCGGCGTTCTTCATCACGCACTTTTTGCATAATGATCTGCTTAGCAGTCATCGCGGCAATACGTCCAAATTCAACAGATTCAACAGGTTCTTCCAGTATGTCGCCCACACTAACCTTATGACCTTTTTCCTGTGCTACATCGACGTAAAGTTCAGCGGCATAATTTTCAATTTCGTGATCCTCTCCTACGATCTGCCATTGCCGAAATGTCTCATATTCTCCTGTTTTGCGATCAATCCTGACGACGATCTTTGCCCCTTCTTCAAAGCGTTTTTTAGTTGCCATTGCCAACGCTTCTTCCATCGCTAGAAACAGCAAATCTCTTGAGACTTCTTTCTCATTTGCAACACTTTCAATAACTAACAGTAATTCTTTACTCATAACCCTCACCTATATCGAAACTAAATGATTAAAACTTTGGCACAACGCGCATTTTCTCAACGTTATGGAAGTCAAAACGAATTTCTTCACTTTCTTCCGTTTTAACTAAAATCTGTTCATTCTCAACTGATAGGATAACCCCTTTAAATCGGCGACGATTATTCTCTGTTGCGTGATGCAGTTGCACTTTCACCTCAAAGCCTTCTAAAGCTTTCGCTTGTGTCACATTAAATACACGGCGATTAATCCCAGGGGAAGAAACTTCCAAAGCGTAAGGCGTGCTAATGGGATCCTCGACGTCTAGAATTGCACTTACTGCCTGACTTACTTCCTGGCAGTCATCAATAGAAACACCTTCTTCATGATCGATGAATATGCGTAAGGTCATTCTGCCGGTATCTGTGGAATAGGCATCCATTTCAATACCCCATAAAATAAAGCCAAGGCTCTCCACTTCTGGCGCAATAAGCTCTTTTAACTGGTCAATTAACATTCCAATACACCCCTTGGGATATAAAAAAAGGACTACGATGAGTCCCTTTTATTCAGCAAAACAAAAGGGCCCATGAGGGCCCGCAATCTTTTAAAATCATTTTGGTTGGTAGCGGGGGCTGGATTCGAACCAACGACCTTCGGGTTATGAGCCCGACGAGCTACCAGGCTGCTCCACCCCGCGTCAACTGCGACACATATTAACAACTATTTCCTAAATTGCAACACCAAAGTTTGGGTTTTTAATAGATTTATTTTGGGCATTGACAATAGCTTTGCTCATAATGACGCATTGTGTGGGGCGTATTGCAAAAGATGAAACGATAGTGTGGGTTATAATAAATAGAGAATAGTCTAATTCAATGGTTATTTAATTTTGGCTTCCTTGTAAAGCACGTGCTGGCGAGCAACGGGGTCAAACTTTTTGATTTCCATTTTGTTTGGCATGGTGCGCTTATTTTTGGTCGTTGTATAAAAATGACCGGTGCCTGCACTTGAAACTAATTTGATTTTATCACGCATGTTAATTTACTCCTAAACTGTTAAATGAATTAGAATTTTACGTTGCGGGCACGAAGATCAGCCAGAACAAAATCGATCCCTTTTTTATCGATAATGCGCATACCTTTTGAGCTTACACGTAAACGAACATAGCAGTTTTCACTTTCAACCCAAAAACGGTGTGAATGTAAGTTAGGTAAGAAGCGACGCTTGGTTTTATTTTGCGCGTGCGACACTTTATTGCCCGTTAGTGGGCGTTTGCCTGTGACCATACAAACTCTAGACATGTTATCCTCCAGTCAATTGCTGTAAATTAAAATAGTTATAATTGTTAAATTCTCAAGGGGCAACTTTATAGCAAAAAAACGACGCAAAGGCAATCGGAATCTATATCATACTTTTTCCACAAAAAGCACCAAGCTGCCAGATCGTGACAATTCGTCGCGCATTCTAGCACCAACAGTGGTAGCTTACAATTGCTAAGTTTGGGATATTTAGACTTGGTTGAGTTGGAGTGAGTATTTATCTTGTGAGGCGAGCACCTGGAATTTAGCACGATATTCATTTAAGGCTTGCTTATCAAACTCATGACACAGCACACCTTGGGTTTTAGGTGGAAGCTTCGCCATGATCTCACCGTCGAAATGAACGCATAGACTGTCGCCACTGTAATCAAATCCTAAACCATCTGTGCCAACGCGGTTACATCCAACAACATACACTTGATTTTCAATAGCGCGTGCAACTAAAAGTGAACCCCAGTGCTTGCGTCGTTTACTTGGCCAACTGGCAACGTTGAGTAAGAGATCATGGTCATTATTATTGCAATTAAAGACGGGAAAACGTAGATCAAAGCAGATGCTCAGCAGAATTCTGAAATTTTTATAGGTGACGATCACACGTTTATTGCCCGCATCGAGCAATTTGTGTTCATCGGATAAAACAAATAAGTGGCATTTATCATAATGCCATATGCCACCTCCTGGCGTGATAAAAATAAAGGCGATTAACAGGTTTTTGGGCATCATTTAAAACAACGACACTGCCAGTGACTGCCGCATTTTTAGCTTGTGCTTGCTGCATAAGCCAGGTGATGATCTCATTTTGATCAGTGACCGCAATTGCCAGATTGGGAGTGAAACCAACGTTAAACATTTCGGGTAATACGATTAAATCGCAAGGGTTTATGCTGCTAATCACTTTCTCAAAATGTGCATAATTTGCTGTTTTATCTTCCCAGGCGAGATCTGATTGAATCACTGCTACTTTTAAACTTGACATAATCGCTTTACCCCTTCTAATAACGCATCATCATACTTTGCAAAACATAAGCGTACCAAGCCTTGTTTTGGTGTTTCGTATAGTGACGAAATCGGCACAAGACCAACGCCATATTCCTGGATTAAGCGTTGGCAAAATGTAAAGTCATCTTCATTTGAAACCGCACTATAGTCAAGAATTTGAAAAGGTGATCCTGACCAGGGAAGGAGCTTAAAGCGGCTGCTAGATAAACCGTCGACGAGTTTTTGCTGTTGTGTTTGATAAAGCTTAGGTAATTCTTGCCAATACTCAGGATGTGCATTTATCCCATCGGCTAACGCCAACTGCATTGGGTGAGGTGCGCCAAAGCTTGTAAATTGCTTGACTGCATTAATGGTAGTTATAATTTGTTTAGGGGCAATACAGGCGCCTAAACGCCAACCAGTCAGGTTGTATGTTTTACCTAAGGACTGCACGACAATCAGCTTGTCTTTTAAACCAGGAATTTGTAAGGCACTGGTGTATGATTCGCCAGCATATATATGCTCGTACACTTCGTCGCTTAAAACGAGAATATCTTTGCCCCTGATCAGGTGTGCAATGGCTTGATATTGTGCATGAGTAATGACTCCGCCCATGGGGTTGTGGGGTGAATTGAGAATGATTAATTTTGTTTTATCGTTGATGCTCTGCGCTAAAAGTTCAAGGTTAATGTCGGCATTTTCCTGTACAGGGATGCGACGGCTAACTCCCTGATTGAATGCCACAATGGCAGGATACGCATCAAAAGCGGGATCAAAATAGATGACTTCATCGCCCTTGTTAATCACTGCACTGATAAGGGCAAATATTGCTTCAATGGCGCCTGAACATATTGAAACATTGTCCTCTGGAACTGTTGTGATGTCATAGCACGCCTTAATCTTCTGTGCTATAGCTTTTCGTAAGCTAAGGGTTCCTGGAATTGGCGCATATTGGTTAAATCCAGATCTTGTGTAGTATTCAAGGCGTTCCATTAGCCAATCTGGTGTTTTAAAGTCAGGGGCGCCCTGGGTGAAGTTAATCGCATTATGCGCTTTAGCAATGGCAGACATTTTGCCAAAAATGGATGGTGCAGTGTTGATATAAGGCTTAAAATTCATCATGAATCGTTAGGGTGAAGTGCTTGTGGTTCATAGCATAAAGCAAATTTATGCGAACTACTATGGAGTTTTCGGGCATGGCACTCATGAGATCGCTAGTACTCATTTGGCATCCAATCAAAATTAACTCACGTAAACCGATTAAGCAGTGATATAATCCGCAGATTCAATTTTATGTGCATGATAATTTCAGATGAATTCTTCTTTGACAACTGAGCAAGATTCCCTCCTCATATTTTTTGCAAACTGTGCCAAAGGCATCGAGCTTTTACTGAAAGAAGAGCTTTTAATGCTCGGTGTTACAGAGGCTCACGAGAAGCTTTCTGGTGTTGAATTTGTGGCAAGCCTGGGTGTTGCCTACAAAGTGTGCTTATGGTCGAGACTGGCGAACCAGGTACATCGAAAATTACACAGTGCCAAATTTGAAAGTTCTGAGGACTTTTATAATGAGCTCTATGCTTTGCCATGGAGCAGCTATTTTGCTGTGGAAAAATCCATAAAAATAGAAGTTTCAGGCAAACATAGCGCCTTTAATAATACTCAGTTTGCGGCTCAAAAAGCCAAGGATGCCATTGTTGACTATTTCCGCGATCAAATGGAGGTTAGACCTGATGTGAGTCTTGATAACCCAGATATTGTGATTGCGATTCACTTTCAAAAAGGGATGATGATGAGTTATTTATCCCTTACCGGCGAGAGCTTGCATAAAAGAGGTTATCGCTTGGGACAAGGAGAAGCGCCCTTAAAAGAAACACTGGCTTCGGCGTTACTCATTAAAAGTGGCTGGCTTGATATGCTGCAAACTGATGAGCCTGTGTTGCTTGATCCTATGTGTGGCTCTGGGACTATTTTAATTGAAGCTGCGATGATGGCATATCAGATTGCGCCAAACTTGCGACGTGAAACCTTCTGTTTTACGCACTGGCATGATTTTAATGCAAGCTTGTGGCAACAGCTGAAAACAGATACACACGCGCAGCAGATGGAAGGTTCGCAAAGACAGAAGATTAAACTGGTTGGTTATGATTACGATGAAGAAATATTGCATAAGGCCAGGCAAAATATTCAGGCGGCTGGATTAAGTGATTATATTGAATTGGCATGCCAGGATATCAGAGATTTAACGAATAAGCCTGGTGTTAAAACGGGTTTGATACTTACTAATCCACCTTATGGCGAGCGCTTATACCACGCACAACCCGAAAAGTTAAACCATTTATTTAGATGTTTTGGCAAGGCTTTAATCGAAGCATTTACAGGTTGGCGTGTTGCGATTTTTAGTGCCGCAAGCGAATCTGTAAAAGCTCTGGGATTAAGATCAAACAAGCAAAATAAATTTTTCAACGGCGCGCTGGAAACGGTGCTATACCAGTTTGAAGTAAGTGATGAATGGGTAATGAAACGTGAATCACCTACACAAAAACTAAAGCGTCAGGCAGCT
This sequence comes from Caedibacter taeniospiralis, assembly GCF_002803295.2. Lineage (GTDB taxonomy): Bacteria > Pseudomonadota > Gammaproteobacteria > Francisellales > Francisellaceae > Caedibacter > Caedibacter taeniospiralis. Next base: position 151,864 of record NZ_PGGB02000002.1, read on the forward strand.
AATGCTATTTTACAGGATGACGCTCATGAGGCATTTAAGAATCGCCTGACGAAGAATTATCAACAATTACAGAAATGGGCGAAACAGCAGGATTTGGAGTGCTACCGCGTTTATGATGCTGATTTGCCAGAATATGCTGTAGCGATTGATTTGTATAATACCCATGTGCACATACAGGAATATCAGATGGGTAAAGGTGTTGATGAGAAGCTGGCACAAAAGCGCTTGTTACAAGCCATTTATCATGTTGCAGAAGTACTTAAGGTAAAGTATGACCATATTCATCTGAAGATAAGACAACGTCAAAGGGGGGTAAACCAATATGAAAAGCGGGCGACGACGAATACATTTCATGTAGTCAAAGAATATGGCGCCTTGTTCTATGTAAATTTTGATGATTATCTAGATACAGGTTTATTTTTAGATCACCGCAAAATGCGTCAGATTATTGCGAAGTCATCACAGTATAAAACTTTGCTGAATCTGTTTGCTTATACCTGCAGCGCGAGCGTTGAAGCCGCATTGCAGGGTGCTAAAACGATCAGCGTTGATATGTCAAAAACGTATTTAGAGTGGGGAAAACGTAACTTTACCCTTAATAAGCTTGATCTGAATCAACATATATTTATTCAGGCAGATTGTTTGTCATGGTTAAAAGAAGCGGTGAAATCTGCTAAAACATTTGATGTGATCTTTTTAGATCCCCCAACCTTCTCCAATTCAAAGCGTATGCAGATGGTATTAGATATTCAGCAGGATCACGTTGAGCTGATCGATTTGGCGATGCGGCTTTTAGCAAAAAATGGCATCCTTTATTTTTCCAATAACTATAGAAGGTTTAAGCTGGATGCTGACTTATTGACAAGGTATAACTGTCAAAGTATCGATGATCAATGTTTGTCACGTGATTTCTTAAGGCGCCCCAATATTCACCATTGCTGGAGAATAGTAAAAATGGAAACCGTTTCATAGCATAAGATACAGCACTGCCCATTTTGTGGGCATATGAAACGCTAAGGGAGCTCCACCCTAATCGCATACTCCAGTTAGATTGTGATATAAACGTAAACCACATTGTCTTTAAAATGGTCTTTATAGTGCTTTAACAGCACTGCTTTTAAACTGCGAAGCTCTTGTGTTGGTAAAGCAGCTGGAAGTTTTAAGCGTAGGTCAGCGAATAGAAATCTTCCTGACTGTGTGATTTTTATATCCTGTAACGTTAGCTGATGGTTACTGCAAATGATATTAGCCGCATCAGTAAGTTTGTTTTTTAAATCGGGTTCAACCGAAGCGTCTAACAAGTTTAGTCCAGCTTCTTTTATGAGTTTTAAGGGTTTGATCGTAATGGCAATACCCATGACAATGGCAATAATTGGATCGATATAGCTGGCCATATTGTGTAGATTAAAGAAAATAAGCACTAATGCAGTAGCAAGTGAAATATCGACCGAGGCGCTTAAGAGAGCATCTGCTTTCCAAAGCTCAGCATCCGCATGCAGAATTTTTGAACCTGTTTTTTTGGCAGCTCCTCTGACATATAGATACATAATGCCGCAGACGAGTGTGCCACTAAAAGAGGCGATAATTGCGAAAATATAATTAGGCGTTATCGCGTGTGTGACAAGGTTGATAATAGCCATGATGATAACGCTTGCCGCGACGAGTAAAATAAAGCCAGCTTGTAATAAGACAAAAACGGGCTCTAAACGGTAGTAACCATAAGGGTAGCGTTTATTAGCTGGCTGGTTAATTTTCTTAATGACGTACAGTGAAGCCGCATAAATCAGCAAAGTAATGACGGAATAGCCAACATCGAGTAAAACCGTTAAAGATTGCGCAAAATAAACGATGACCAGGCTAAATAGCACATAAACAATCGATAAAATAAAGTTGACCTGTAAGGTTTGGGTTTCAATTTTTTGTTTGTTTTCGGTAAACATACTTATATCCTAAGGGTGTTGTGTTAAAGCAATGTTGCTTTTGAAGTATCAGTGGTTGTAAAAATCGAGTAATGCTGGAACGCTAAGGATTTTTTAACAAATAGATGATGACTGAAAACAGGAAACTATTATTAGCTTTGCAGCTTTGCATGAGTCGTGTAACTAAAATCACTCTAAGTAGCGCCATCCTAACAGATTTTCGCCAGGTTTGTAAGTGTTAAAAACGATGATAACGAATGGAAAATGGGGTATAGTGGCCTGCCTGTCTTGGTTTTGGTCCATTTCATTGAACCTTACTCAAAAACCTCTTTGATTGTATCCATTGTCATAAACAGTTGATTATCTCTCAGCTCTAGAAAACCATATCGTTTGTAGAAATTCATTGCCTCTTTGTTTTTTGCGTCAACAACCACCGCAATTGAACCTATTACAGAACTATTAACATAAGTACGAGTTAAAGCATTTACTAACAGCAGTTGACCATAACCTTTGCCTTTAGTCTCACTCTTAACAGCTAAGCGACCTAATAAGGTTGCAGGTAGATAGGGATATTTAGGCAACTTTTTTGCTATCACACCGTCAATACCAGATAGTTGATCCAAATGAATAATGGTTGAGGATAATGTATAATAACCAAGCAAAGACGAATCCTCTAACAGTACATATGTAGCACAAACATGACGCTTCATGTCCTGTTTGGCTTGCTTGAGTATGTAGTTGTTTAACGCTTCTTCCCCACAATCAAATTTAATGCCAGACATTTTTTGCTTTGTCAGCAACTCTATTGTTATTGCCATTAATCAACCTACTGTGACAAAATATTTTTATGAGCTTGGTAAGCGCTTTTCAGCAGATCATTTGCCTTAGGAGGATTTTTTAATGCTTCAAAAAAATTCTCTTGCTGAGCTACAGTTAGTTTGATCAGGTTCTGCTCCGTTGTGACTTTCCTGGCAAAGCTCGTCATCGCTCTCATGCCAAATTCAGTGAGTGACACGCCCATTAGTTGAGCCGCTCTTTCAAAAATAGCCTTGCTATCTGCTGTAACCTTAAACTCTATTCGTGCTGTTTTACTCATTGTGTCACCATGTCCGTAATGTGTACGGATATTTTAGTTTTCAATAACTGATAAGTCAATCTCGTGCTAGAGTTCTCTGGAGGGTAAATAAACTATGCCTTAAAATGAGAAAAATCATCGCGTACAGAGAGCATTCTAAAACATCCATCGACAGCACCTGTACTTTACGCTAGAATGCCGTGTCTTGAAATTGCAGATGAATAAGTTTGGCATTTTATAATTGACCGAATCTTGTTTTTGGCTTAGAATCCGCGCTTTGCATGAACTTTGACAGATTTGCAGCAACCTTTATAAATATAAACTCGAGGATAGTACGATGAAAAGAACGTTTCAACCAAGTAACTTAAAAAGAAAAAGAACACACGGCTTTCGTGCCCGTATGAAGACATTAAGCGGACAAAAGGTGATTCGTAACAGACGTGCTAAGGGCAGACATAAGCTTGCCGCTTAATTCATTAACAAAAGATCATATTCTAGAGGCCAAGGGTTTTTCCCTTGGCTTTTCGCGTATCTGCCACAAAGTTCATACTAAACACTTTTCCTATCTGATTGCCAAAGGCTCTGATCTTAAAGCAAGTATTGGTGTAATTGTTGGCAAAAAAAAAGTAAAAAAAGCAGTGCAGCGCAATCTATGTCGCCGCTTGAACAAAGAAATGTTTCGTCAGCATAAGGATAAATTCGCGCAGACGATGTTGATTGTTATCGCTAACCATAACGCATCCAAGGCGACAAAGGAGGAATTATGGCAGTCTATCAACGGATTTCTAAAGCAGTACGTCTAGCGTTTGCAATTCCTTTTATCTTTCTCATTCGATTTTATCAAATTGCGATCAGTCCGTTTTTAGGTACGCGCTGCCGCTTTTATCCAAGCTGCTCACAATATGCGCTTGAGTCAATTAAATTGCATGGTTTACTGATTGGGCTTTGGCTAATAACAAAAAGGCTGTTAAAATGCCACCCAGCTTGCCAAGGCGGCTATGATCCAGTTCCAAAGAAAGAAAAGGTTTAAGTAGATGAAGTCAAACTATATAAGAATATTCTTGATTGCACTGATTGTCGTGATTTTTATGTCACTGACGGCACGCTGGGAGGAAATGTTTGTCCCAAAGCCAGCTAAAACAGAAAGTGGTGCGCAAAGTACGCAATTGGTTCAGCAGGAAAATAATGCACAAAATAAAGCCGTAGATACGGTAATAACCGATGTTACAAAACAAGATTTCTCAAATGCTGATGCTAAACCTATTTCGTTAAACACCAGTGTTTTTGCGAACCTGGAAATCAGTCTGTTAAATGGTGCGATTATTAATGCTGAGCTTAAAGACTATGACGTGAGTCTTACGGATAAACAGCCTATGCCGATGCTTAATAACAACGCAGGAACCAGGTATATTGCGCAAAGTGTCATCTATATCAATGATCAGCCGCAAAGTATTCTGTTTACTGAGCAGAGCGTGGTGAAAAAGGATAGTGAAACAGCGGTAACCTTAGCTGCAAAAGTACAAGGGTTGGAGGTTATACGCCAATATCATATTAACGATTTGACTTATGCGATTACCGTTAAGCAAAGCGTGAAAAATACAACCAACACCCCAATAAGTGTGAGTTTTGATAATGAAATTACTCGGCAAGTGCCTCCTGAAACGCATAGCTTTAGTATTTTGGATGCGCATTCCTACTCTTTTCAAGGAGTTGGACTTTCGTCAAACCAGCGCACTTTCCAAAAAGAGTCATTTGCTGATTTAGCCAAATCAACTGCAGCGGTTAATGTGTCCACCAGTAAAGGCTGGGCTGCAATGATTCAACATTATTTTGTCAGTCTTTGGGTTCCCAGTAATCCAGGGACAAGCTTCAGTGTCTACGCTAATAAGCTTGCGGAACACACCTATCAATCAGGCGTTAAAACACAAGCGGTGGTGTTAAGTGAGAATCAAAGTGTTGAAAATGTAAATATTCTTTATACGGGTCCCACGATTACCAAAAACCTGGAGGCTATGGTCAAAGATTTTGGTGCCAATAAACCAGAAGGCTTAGATAAGCTGGTTGATTATGGCATGCTGTCGTTTATCTCGGTGATTATTTTTTGGTTGATGACCCTGATTCACAGCGTGGTTGCCAACTGGGGGCTTGCGATTATTCTGGTTACCGTGCTCATTAAAGTGTTATTTTATCCGTTATCGGCGAAAAGCTATAAGTCTATGGCTAAAATGCGCATGCTACAGCCGCGCATGAAAAAGCTGCAAGAGCTTTACAAAGGTGATCGCCAGAAACTTGGGCGTAAGATGATGGAGATGTACAAGGAAGAAAAGGTAAACCCAGCAAGTGGCTGTTTGCCCATCTTAGTACAGATCCCCGTATTTATCGCGCTTTACTGGGTATTGCTGGAAAGTGTGCAATTGCGCCAGGCACCGTTTGTTTTCTGGATTAATGACTTAGCATCAAAAGATCCGTATTTTATTCTGCCGATACTCATGGGTATTTCCATGTTCGTACAACAAAAACTCAGTCCAACGTCAGCAGACCCAACACAGGCCAAGATCATGATGTTGATGCCAGTGATATTCACCGTTTTCTTTGCGTCATTCCCATCTGGTCTGGTGCTATACTGGTTGACTAACAACGTCATCAGTATTGCACAGCAGTGGTATATCACCAGGAAATACACAGCCATTTATAAAGCAAAGCGTGCGTAACTACATACGAGTGTTTTTCACCCTCTTCGCCAACGAAGGGTGATTTTCGGAAAGCTTGTCACTAATTCCCCTTCACCAGTGAAGGGGTGGCTGCTTGCCTGACCACTTTAAAGTGGTCAGGCGGGGTAGTTTTTAAAGCCCCACTTTACTTGTGAAGGTGGCAGCGTCAAGCTTATCGCATTATCCACAGGAAAGATCATCCACATTTTGGAATCCACGTGGCAGGATCTTACCACGGGAACCTCGGTTACCTTGATAATCTGCAAGCTCAGTAAAACTTAAGCGCATATGACGTTTACCTGAGTAAATCGTTAAGCTCTCGTGTCCTGCAACAGCGGCAATAAACTTAAGCTTCTCACCAGTTGCCAAGTGGCTTGGCATATTAATCAAACGGTTGCCTTTGCCCTTGGCTAAGGTCGGTAACTCGTGCTTTTGGACGGCAAGTAAACGCCCCTGGTTTGAGATCGCAATAATCAAGGTATTTTCATGCTCGTGTGCATTTACTGGTGGTACCATTTTGTCATCATCCAGCGTGATCACCTGCTTACCTGAGCGATTTTTGCTAATCAAATCATCAACCTTAGCTACAAAAGCATTACCAGCTGTTGATGCCAAAACGATCCGATCTTCTGTTTTAACGAATGTAATGGCAATAATGGTTTCATTTTGTTCGAGTTTTAAATGTCCCGTGATGGGCTCGCCTTGACCTCGGGCTGAAGGAAGATCAGTACTTAGCAAACTATACACTTTACCTAAGTTTGAGAAGAATAAGCATGGCTGATTACTCTTACCCATGCTAGATATAAAGTAGCTATCCCCCGTTTTATAGCTTAAGCCCTCAACGTTGACCTCGTGCCCTTTTGCCACGCGAACCCAGCCTTGTTTTGACAGTACAACAGTGACACTTTCAACAGGTTGTAAATCCGCTTCTTTTAACGCTTTTGCTTCAGATCTTACGACTAAAGCTGATTTTCGCTGATCACCATGCTTTTGCCCAGCGGCTTTCAATTCTTTTTTAATTAAATTTTTCAATTTTGTTGGATTTTCCAAATAACCCAAAATCTCATCGCGCTCTTTTTCAAGCTCATGTTTTTCCTTCTTAAGGGCTATTTCTTCAAGTTTGGCCAGATTGCGCAGGCGTAAGTTTAAGATGGCTTCAGCCTGTGCATCCGTAAGCTCAAAGCGTTTTTTTAAAGCTTCCTTCGGTTCATCCTCATAGCGGATAATCGCAATCACCTCATCAATATTCAAAAAAGCGATTAAAAAACCATCCAGAATATGCAAGCGCTCTAAAATTTTATCCAGGCGAAACTCCAAACGCTTGGTGGTGACCTCCGTTCTAAACACCAGCCACTCTGTCAATATCTCCAATAACGACTTGACCTGTGGCTTACCGTTGATGCCAATCATATTCAAATTAACTCGATAGCTTTTCTCAAGATCGGTGGTTGCAAATAAGTGGCTCATTAGCACATTGGTATCGATGCGATTAGAGCGTGGAACAAGTACGATTCTCACCGGATCATTATGATCTGACTCATCACGAATATCGCTTAGCCAGGAGATTTTCTTGCCGTTTATCTGGGCTGCAATCTGCTCAATGACTTTAGCACTTGAAACCTGATGTGGCACTCGCGTGATAACGATATTGCCTTCTTCAACGTGGAAAACGGCACGTAAACGAATGCTGCCTGTTCCTGTTTCATAGATCTTTTTACGTTCTTCAAAGGGAGTAATCACCTCAGCACCCCCAGGATAATCAGGTCCTGGAATATGTGCCATTAAACCATCCAGATCAGGATCCTTGGTGCTTAATAAATATAAACATCCATCGACCACTTCTGTTAGATTATGGGATGGAATATCGGTGGACATCCCGACTGCAATCCCCATGCTGCCGTTTAAAAGTACATTAGGCACCTGGGCTGGTAACATTTTGGGTTCTTGCAGTGTGCCATCAAAGTTTGGCGCCCAATCAACGGTACCAAGTTTCAATTCATTCAGCAGGACTTCTGAATATTTGGATAATCTTGATTCGGTGTAGCGCATCGCGGCAAATGATTTTGGATCATCGGGTGACCCCCAGTTACCCTGTCCATCGACTAGAGTGTAGCGATAAGAGAAATCCTGCGCCATGAGCACCATTGCCTCATAACAGGCGCTATCGCCATGGGGATGATATTTACCTAAAACATCACCCACGGTGCGCGCAGATTTTTTGTGTTTACTTAAGGCTGATAATCCGATTTCACTCATCGCATAGATAATTCTGCGCTGCACGGGCTTAAGTCCGTCACCGATATGAGGTAATGCGCGATCTAAAATGACATACATCGAATAATTTAAATAAGCCTGACGACTAAATGCGCTAATCGTCTGCTTTTCGTTATTCTCAAAAGAAAGACTTAGTTGATCCATAAACTTAAAAATCAAGACTCATTGAACTCGCCACATCATAACAAATGATCGCCTGATGGTCACGGGCGATTTTGGTAAGTGAAAGAGCCTGGCATTGGGGTATATGCTTTGTACATCAAATCGTTCTTGTCAATGATTAGCATCGTGTTACCATATGCTTTCATTGACACTACAACCCCAAGATGATTCATGTTTTTTCACAACTTCCTGCGTTTACTGCTACCACTTTTTTGCGTTTTTTTCACGCAGTTTGGGGTTGCGAGCAACACGGCTTTTTTTAGCGCTGACAACCTGGTAAACATGGGGGTTTTCAACACACATCAACAGTCTTTCGACAAGATACGTCTTATCGCAGTCAAAGGGAAAGCAGAAGTAACACTGTGCTGGGAAATTCCTAAAGGGCAATACCTCTATAAAGATAAAATAAGCCTTCAACTTAGGAATGCTGACCATGCAAAAATCGGTAATATTTTCTTTCCTGAAGCAATCACACACCCTATGTTTGCCAATGAAAAAGTCTATGCACATGAATTATTTTTGCGCGTTCCTTTATCTGGAGAAATCTCAGCAGATAGTTTCTTAGAAGTTCGTTATCAGGGCTGTGACAAAAATTTATGTCACTTGCCTCAGGTCAAAGAAATTTTGTTAGATCAACAAGTCCTTCCCTTGCAAAAGCAAATCTTTAACTGGCTTTCTATCTTAGCCTTATTAGGTATTGGTTTGTTATTGGCGTTTACTCCTTGCGTACTGCCTATGGTTCCTATTATTAGCGCCATTGTTATTGGTAAAAGCCATGGCAAGCTGCATAGTTTCTTTCTTGCTTTAGCGTATGTGCTTGGTATGTCAATAATGTATGCCATGCTTGGCATTATCATCAGCAGCATTGGTCTTTCTTTCCAGTTGTTTTTCCAGCAAGCGTGGGTAATTATTTTAATCAGCCTGCTCTTTGTTGCTTTGGCACTGTCGATGTTTGGCTTATTCCAAATTAAGCTACCTTCTTTTATTAGTGCACGGATTGGACAATCGCAAAGTAGATTCAAATCAGGTGGTATTATCGGTAGCTTTTTGATGGGAGCTATTGCGAGCTTGGTGCTATCACCCTGCACCTCGGCACCTTTAATTGGTGTATTGACAACGATTGTCCAGACAGGGGATGTCATCTACGGTGGCGTGGCACTTTTCACGCTTGGCTTTGGCATGGGTATTCCTCTTTTGCTTATTGCTTTAGGTCTCAAGCGATTTGTGCCAAAATCTGGCAGCTGGATGCAAGAAATTAAGATTCTCTTTGGTTTTGCGATGCTGGCAATGGCTATTTTCTTACTCAGCCGTGTCGTCAATGACGTTCTTTTTGATGTTATGGCTTATCTATTATTGATTAACGTATATGTGATTTATCTTATGTATGCTTCGGTTATCAGTGAATATATGAAGCAGAAAACCAAGCATTTTGTTGGTGCAAGCGTTGTGCTTATAAGCTTGTTTGGCATGGTAAGCTATATTACCCATGTCACGCAATCACAGCTTACTGTGCGTCAGGATGGCGATGTGATCACTGTGTTTACAGTCAAAGAGCTTGATGCACAACTTAAGCAATCTCTTCAAACCCACGACTATGTTCTAGTGGATTATTTTGCGCATTGGTGTGAAAACTGCCTAAAACTTAAAGAAATCCTGCAAAACTCCAGAATGCAGCAGTATTTTAAAAATCATAATATTCAAATTATTAAGGTCGATGTATCGCAATACAGTAGCGACAGCACGGAACTCTTGAATCAGGCAAATATTTTGGGATTGCCCACACTGATACTGCTGAACAAAGATCAGCAGGAAATAAAACGTGTCGCTGGCGTGCTTGATGAAAAGGTCGTAATTTCAGGATTTGATGCCGTACTGTATCGTTAGTCTCTTTTAGCTAAAGATAACAAAACTGTAACATTTAAGCTTCATGCTATCTGTGACGGTAACAAATCCTACTTTAGCTTTATACCCATCGTAAATCATTTTCCAGACTTTCTGGCATTGAATTTCGGCTGATTTTAAAGGATTGAATTTTGACAATAGAACTCACTATTACCTACAAGTCAATTCTTCAAAATCCCCGCGAACTTCTTCCCTCATAAAACCCGTAAAATGATTTATGATGGGTATATATGTTGCTTAAAGAGTGAAGTTATCGTGACATTACAGCGTACCGCAACATAAATTATAAGAGGAGAGATAGATGAATATGAAAAATGTTTGTATAGGTTTGCTAGTAGTAGCTATTTTACAAGAAAGTCATGCAGCTTATGACACAAGTGATTATAAAGTCCAGCAACTTAAAATCAAGCAAGCTGAGTCTCGACTTCCTGATAATCGCCGTGCCAGAAATGTGATTTTATTTATTGGTGATGGGATGTCTTTAGGAACAATAACAGCCACGCGAATTTATGCAGGACAGCAACAGGGCGGCGATGGGGAGTCCTATTGCTTGAGTTTTGAAAGTTTTCCATATGTAGCCATTTCAAAAACTTACAATACGAATATGCAAACGCCAGATTCTGCGGGAACAGTAACGGCAATGGTCACGGGTTATAAAACTAAAAGCGGGGTTATCAACGTAAGCGATAAAGCTAAGAGGGGTGTTTGTGCTGGGGCTACTGCTGAACAGTTAGCGACTATTTTTGAGCAGGCTGCTAAACAAGGCTTATCAGTCGGGCTAGTCACAACAACACGTATTACACACGCAACTCGTGCTGGTGTATATGCCCATTCATTTGATCGTGATTGGGAAGCAGATACACTGATGCCGCAAAATGCAAAACAAAATGGCTGCCAGGATATTGCCAGACAATTCATAGACCAAGGTGATGTCGTTGAAGTGGCGCTGGGAGCTGGCTTATCCATGTTTACCCTTGAAAAAGATGGAGGTAAACGCAAAGATGAAAACCTGATTTCCTTATGGCAATCGCGTTATCCACAAGGAAAATATATAACAAATAAAAATGAGCTGGTTGGCGTAAAACCGTCAAAAGACTTGAGAGTGCTTGGATTATTTGCCGAAAATCATATTCCCTATGTCTTGGATAGAAATGCCGACACGCCATCTTTAAGTCAGATGACAGAGAAAGCTATTGAAATTTTATCAACAAATCCAAAGGGTTATATACTCATGGTTGAAGGGGGGCGTATTGATCATGGGCATCATGCAGGTAATGCACAACGTGCACTTTCTGAAGCAAAAGAGTTTGACGAAACCATCGCAAAAACTTTGAGTATGATTGATACGAGAGACACATTGGTGATTGTTACTGCAGATCATGGGCACGGTTTTGTCATGAATGGCTATGCAGCACGCAATAATGCTATATTGGGTTTATCTAAAGGACTAGATGGGCAACCCAATAAGGACATGGAAGGTCGTGTGTACACAACAATTGCTTATGCAAATGGTCCTGGAGGGAATCAAATCGCAGGTGATTTCAGTGAGCAAAAGGTGCTAGCAAAGGATTATACACAAAATGCACTCATTCCATTGGAGGAAGAAACACATTCAGGAGAAGATGTAATCATATCTGCAACAGGTCCAAAAGCCTGGCTATTTCAAGGTTTTGTTGAGCAAAACTATATTTTCCACGTAATGAGCAAAGCACTGGGTATGGACGATGAAAAGTTATCATATTCTAACTTGGGTTAACTTGGAGAATTCTACGCAGTCTGTAAATAATTGCTAACGGGAAATGGCAACCTCCTACAAATACCTCTCATAAGCAATCAAATTGTCCGATATTCGCGGCTGATATTCTTCAGCGGGTCTACATTGTTTACACTACAAAACTAGTAGCTAAACACACTTATTACTTGGATTTAGAAAGGAGAAATTATAATGCCTCATGATGTGAGAAAGCGTGTAGAAGAGTATCTTAGCGAGAACTCTATAAATTTTGATAACGATGGTGCTAGGGATGGTTTTGTTGAGTTGCTAACAGAACTTATCAGCCAGAATGAAGAGGATGAAAATACCATTAATGACTTGAGAAAACTTGTTAAAGACCATGAGGAATCTGAGACAGAAGTGTATAACTACCGTGATAAGCTTGTAAAACATATTGATAAAATTGAGCGAGAACTGGTGGAGAAAGAAGAGCATATCGATAGTCTTAAGAATCTTGTTAATGATGGCAAGATTGAACTTGAAGATGCCAAACATTTGGAAAAACGCCTGAAGAGATACGACCAAGCTTTTTATGAGCAAAAACTTTCTCATGATGAAGAGCGCGAAAGACATGAAAAAGAAGTGTCAGAATTAGATAGACAACTTGAAACTTTAAAACAAGAACTTAAGCAATATAAACAGGACCAAAAGTCGTATTTTGAGCAAATAGATAATAACGCCCATACTGAGAGGCAACTGAAAGAAAGGTTAAACGAAAATAACAAAAAAATTGATGATCTGACACTCAAGTTGAAAAACAAAGGTGAAGATTTCAATAGGATATGCGAAGCAAATGATGAACTTCTTAAAGAACAAGAGGTATACCTGAACAATAATGAGAATTACAAGAAAGAAATTGATTTGCTTTGGAAGCAAGTAACTTCACTTCAAAATGAGAAGAACGATCAATCGCAAACATTCAAGAAAGAAAAAGAAACTTACATGCAAGAGCTGCTACGTTACAAAGAAATTAGTGATGTGTTTGAATTTCAGCTTAGCCTGAAAAACCAGAATCTTGAGGAAGCGCATAAGGAGATAGAACGTTTAACTAATCAGCAGGTGACTAAACTTCCAAGCCTAGAAGATGAACTCAAAGGAGGAAGTTTCTTAGATGAATTTAATACGTTAGAAGAAGATTTAAAGACAGCGAAAAAAAATATTGAAAGACAAACTCTACTGATAGCTGATCTTCAAAAGGAGCTTCAGGAAAAGGAAATATCTTATAAGCAGTCATTGGAAGAAAAGGAATCTCAACATTTAAAGGATACAGACGAAATAGCACACCTAAGGAAAGACATTGAAAATAACAGTAATGCTATTGAAGAAAACGAGAAAAATAAGCTCAAGATGCAGAGTGATCTTGAAGAAAAAGAACAACAGATTAACAACTTGAAAAGTCAGGCTGAAAAGACAATAGAAGAACAAAAAAATTTCGAACAAAGGATAATTGATTTAGAAACAAAGCTCAAAGAGGCTACTAATACTTATGAGCAAAAGAAACTGGAGCTTGAAGAGTCTAGAAAACAGCTTGAATCCAAGAA
>NZ_PGGB02000003.1:0-100 GCF_002803295.2 Caedibacter taeniospiralis
TAACGACCACGACAGACTATCTGCTTTGTTTTTTCTGACCAGCATTGCCTTTATTTGGGCTTATCGCCAGGGGGATATCGCGCTCACGAAAAAACTTCTT
>NZ_PGGB02000003.1:209-126113 GCF_002803295.2 Caedibacter taeniospiralis
TCGCTTCATTGCGGCTGATATTTAGGCGAAATATTTCTCAGGCTGAGGAAAGGCGATATTTAGGTGTCATGTAGTGTGGTTAAAAACAATTGCAATAGCCTACAGTATGTTGAACAGCGGGTTGACGGTATAGCTAAAACAACCAAAGAGATTTTAGCATATCAGCGCCTAATGTTAGATTATGTGGATACGGGTTATTACGCATATAATTCAAATGTTGATTATTTTATATATGAGGATAAGCCAAAACAGCAGTTATTAGGGTCTGTCAATCTTGCCCTGCATAACTATTGGAGTAAAAATGAATATTTTGCCACGGCTTCCAATGTAAATATTGATATTGATCTGGCACATCGTTCATGGCACAACTGGGCTGGGACACCAAATATCACATTCGAGCTATGCCCAAATAAGGCTTTTGAAATTAGCAAAGACTCGTTGTTTGATGGAGTGAATCGTGTCGTCATCTTTGGTGATAGCTTGTCTGACGAAGGCAATTTGTTTGCATTAACACAAGGAGTGATACCCAGTTCACGCAATTATTACAATGGAATGTTCAGTAATGGCAATACATGGTCAGCTATTTTTAGAAATGCGTTGTTACAGCATAATATCAAAGTAAGTAATTATGCCGTAGGTGGTGCAACAACTTTAAGCTATGACGATAATCTCCATTTACCCTACACTTTAACCGATGAGACTCATATGTATTATGCCAATGCGTTGTACGAAAATTGGCAGGATGCAAATTCAACTTTAGTGGTAATTTGGATTGGTGGTAATGACTATCTGACTCAGCCTAACAATCTGGATGAAAAGTCACAGCAACAGCTTACAACAAATGTTGTTGATACCATAAAGGCAACGATTGAAGAGTTAGCTGCTTCGGGAGTTAAAAAATTTGTAGTATTTAATCTGCCCAATTTGTCTTATGTGCCAGCCTCAGTCAGTATAAATAAAAATACCGCTGTAACAGAAGCACTGTCAAAACAGCACAATGATAAGCTTAAGACAATGATTGCATCACTTATTGCGACATACTCCAACGAACATGTGTTTAAGGAGATGGATATAGCTGATTTGTTTGGGCAGTTTATGGAAAAATCACAAAGGCAGCAACTTAATGGTCAATATAAACTTAAGGTAGATGTTGTCAATAAGCCATGCTATCAAGGCAATTATGCCTGGTTAAACATGGACCTCATTAAAGCTGTATACAATGCGTACACAGAACAGGTTATTCCAGGACTGGTGAGTTTAAAGAATATAATGTATGACGCCTATAAATATTTCAATGTATGTAATAATCCTGAGGCTTATTTTTTCTACGACCAGACCCACCCAAGCGCGCAAGTGCACGAAGTTATCTATGACAAGTTTGTTAAAAACACCTAGGAACTCGGCAGTTCTGATGTAGACAACATGCCGACTGAACTGTGCTAGAAAAGCCTTTAAGATTTTACGAAACAAAAAAGCCGCACAGATGGCGGCTTATATTTTTAGAGCTAATTAAGACTTATTCAGCAATAACGACTAACTTGATTTGAGCATCGACATCCGAGTGCAAATGAACAGATAATTCATATTCACCCAATGAACGAATGGTCCCTTCTGGCATGCGCACGTGACGTTTCTCAACTTCAACGCCAGCTGCAGCAATGACGTCCGCCACTTCTTTAGTCCCAACGGAACCAAACAGCTTGCCACCATCACCTGCTGCGGCAATGATTTTAAATACCTGACCAGAAATTTTCTCTGCCTTTACCTTAGCACTTGCTAAACGCGCAGCTTCTAGCTGATGCAACTCTGCTTTCTGTTTTTCAAAAGCAGCAATGTTAGCTTCTGTTGCCTGAACCGCTTTCCCAAAGGGCACTAGATAGTTACGCGCATAGCCTGGTTTTACGTTAACAACATCCCCCAGTGAGCCCAGGTTTTCTACTTTCTGTTTTAATATAACTTGCATTATCAAAGACCTCTTAACCTATGATTAGTTGAAGTGACGATCACAGTAAGGGATCAACGCTAAAAATCTTGCTCTTTTGATAGCATTAGCAAGCTGACGCTGATACTTAGTTGAAGTACCTGTGATACGACTTGGAACGATCTTACCTGTTTCAGTAATGTAACCCTTCAACATGTTTAGATCTTTATAATCAATCTCTTTAACGCCTTCAACGGTAAAACGGCACACCTTACGACGACGATTTGGACGCATACTCATCTCCTTACTCAGCTTCACTTATTTCTTTAACTTCTTTCTTCTCATCCTTTACCATCATGATTGAAGGCTCAGTGATTGCATCATTGGTGTTAAGCACCAAACGACGAAGAATTGCATCATTGTATCTGAATGATTCGTTTAGCTCATCTAGTGCATCTGTACCACACTCAATATTCATTAAGATGTAATGGGCCTTGTGAAGCTTCGCGATTGGGTAAGCAAGCTGACGACGTCCCCAGTCTTCCAGTCGATGAATCTTACCGCCTCTGGATTCAACGATTTCACGGTATTTTTGTAGCATGTTTGGTAACTGATCGCTTTGATCAGGATGAACCATGAACACGATTTCATAATGTTTCATATTTTACTCCTTTCGGTTTATCGTATTTACTCTCGATAAGCTATTACCACCCTTGCGAGTTAAGCAATAGCAAAGAGCCGCGCTATTGTCACAGTTCAGCACCCAAAACTCAAGCGCTAATTCAGGACACAAACAAAAAAGGCTTCACATGGAAGCCTTTTAAATCTCTGGTGGGTGCTGAGGGGATCGAACCCCCGACCCTCGCCTTGTAAGGGCGATGCTCTCCCAGCTGAGCTAAGCACCCGAGAACGAAGACAGATTATATGGTTTAAAAAATCAAAGTCAACGCCTAAAATTGTTATTTTTAAATTTTTTAATATTCCTGCTCAGCCCTGATTTCTGCTTTGCTTATTTTGCCACCAGCAATCTCGCGTAAAGCGACAACTGTAGTCTTGTCATTATCCCAATCAACACGAGGCTCTTTCCCGCTTAAGCTTAAAAATCTTGCTCTTTTGGCCGCCAAAACGATTAATTCAAAGCGACTATCAATTTTTTCTAAGCAATCTTCTACCGTTACACGTGCCATAAATATTCTCCTAGGTTCAAAAGCTGCTCGATTCTATAGAAATTTTGGAATTTTGCCAAGCTATGGTTGTTAAATCTTCTGGCAAATAGTTAAAACGAGTTAAGTCACCGACTTTCATCAATAATTGTCTTTAACATCTTGATATGTAAATCACTGTCATTTAGGCAGGGAATGACCCTATATTCTTTACCACCTGCATTCATAAAGGTTTCACGTTCGGTTTCGGCTAATTCCTCCAGAGTTTCCAGACAGTCAACGGCAAACCCTGGTGCCATAATGAGCACATTTTTCTTACCTTCTTTAGGTAAGTTTGCCAAAACATCTGTTGTATAAGGTTTCAGCCACTCTTTAGGACCAAAGCGTGATTGAAAAGATAAACTCACTTCAATCTTGATATCAATAAGCGCCTGCATCAATAATTCATAAGTCGATTGGCAATGCTGCCGATAAGGATCACCCTTTTGTACACATTCCAAAGGAATACCATGAAATGATAGTAAAAGCACATCTGGTTTAAAATGAATGGTTGTTAGATAACTCAAAACACTTTGCTTTAACGCCTCGATATAAGCACCATGTTGATAGTAAGGTGCAATACCCGTAATATTGGGTTGATAGCGCATACCCTGCAATACGCGAAATATTTCATCAAAAACTGAAGCTGTTGTCGTTGCGGAATATTGCGGATAAAGCGGGAAAGCTATGATTTCTGTTATTCCCTGTTTCACAAGAGAATGAAGTTTATACTCGATGTTTGGTTTACCATAGCGCATGGCAAAATCAATCAGTGTATTACCCTCCATGACTTCCGCTAATTTCTGTGCCTGCATTTGCGTATAGTGCATAAGTGGCGAGTTATTTTTAGCTTTTAACCACACCTTCTCATATAGTTTTGCTGTTTTGGGAGAGCGAAATGGCAAAATAAACAAGCGCAAAATAGGCTGCCAGATCAAAGGCGATGCCTCGATCACTCGCCGATCGGATAAAAATTCTTTTAAGTAACGACGCACATCTTTTACTTGATATGATTCTGGGGTTCCCAAATTAATAAGCAAAATGGCTTTTTTATTCATTGTTGCTGCCTTCCCTCTTTCCAAGAAAATAACTCAATATCATACTCATTTCACGATACTCACACTCGAAACAATTAATTCACACTTGTATCCAGCAAACTTGCGCAAATTCATCACCCCTGTATCAAGGATAATGTATTGCCCCTTAATGCCAAGCAGAACCCCCTCAACCTGTGAATTTTTATCCAGGTTATGTGAATTGACCTTTTGTGGGTAACTTAGCACTGGATAGTGAATATTTATCTCCTTAGTATCCACAATGTCGATTGCATGCGTACCATATTCAACTTGTAGTGATTCAATAAAGTGCTGCTCTTGTAAGAGCAATTCTCTTTTAATCGCCACCAAGTCAGTGGCATCAGGGTGTTGTTTCAACATCGCCTGCCAGTTAGTTTTGTCTGACAATGTTTGTGCCAGCTCAACTTCAATCAATCCAGATAAGCGCCGCTCACTAACCTTAATAATTGGCAAGACCTGTACGGCTCCTTGGTCAATCCAACGCATGGGAATATTTTTTTCACGCGTAATACCTACTTTTACGCCCCCTGTATTTGCCAAATACACATAATGCGGTTTAAGGCAATGTGCCTCTCCCCAAGAGCTATCACGACATGTTCCTTCGTGATAATGACACAGCTCAGGCTTAACAATACATGTATCGCATTCAGCCAGACTACGCACGCAAGGAAAACAATACCCCTGGTTAAAGCTTTTTTTGGTCAGGCGCCCACAAGCCACGCAATTGATTTGATTGAGAAATATAAGCTTGATTTTTTTACCAACCAGACCATTCATCTTGATGTCCTGCAGTTGATAGCAGGCATTGTTATCACTATCTAATGTAGTCTTCATTTTCTGCAAATGCAGCGTATATTCGCTCATTAAACCCTCTTTCCCTAGGCTTTTATTTTTTGATGAAACTCGGTGATGACCTTCTTGGCATATGACTTCACCGTCTGCCAATTCACAGGACCTGACTCATCCGCATACGCCACAGGATCTTTTAATCCCAATGCCAAAAATGCCTCGATGCGCCCAATGGACGAGGCTGATTTATAATCGCTATAACTCATATGGTCATATTCAACTGGAATATAGGATGTAAAAGTCATCTTATAAATTTCTTCGTAATTTAAATTTAGTGCTTCACAAGCATTAATACCATCACGTAAAACCACCGTCTTACTCGCATTGATATAAGGCAAATGGTAAGTCACTTTTTCGGCATCCCAATTCCCAGCAAGAAATGCCTCATAATCCTTATCGCGAAACACCTGGCGGCAATCAGGATAAGTCGCATAATCTCCACTATGAACTCCCATCGCAATAATGACAGATGTTTTTTGTGCTTCTGCTATCGATAGCGCTGCGGCTTGAATAATGGAGCTAAAAATTTTATTACGATTGGGAACAACCGTCAGGCGCATATTACTCTCATGATAATGCCCAAGCGGAACCTCTTCTCCACCACTGATCAGTGCAGAGTCTAAGAGTACTGAAAGCCCATCGATTTTAATAATATGATGCCTGATTTTGCAGCCTTTCTTTTTAAGATAATCCGTTAAGCTTGCGGCTTTCTCCAATTCCACTCTATGCTTTTGCCCATAGTCAAACGAGATTGCCATCACATCATATTCATCAGCCAGTAAACGTAACATCAATGAAGATGAATCCATCCCACCTGATAGCGATAATACGGCATATTTTTTCTTTTCCATTAGCTTTCCTTATTGCTGAGTTCACCCGCTAATTAACTGAAGTTATACACTCTCACAAATTTTGTAGTTTAGAAAACACCCCGTCAACCTTAGGTTGCCACCCCTTTTGGAAAGAGGGGAATCTAGTAACAACCTTGTCGGAAAAATTCCCCTCTTTCCAAATAGGGGTGCCGAGTCTGCCCGACCACTCTGGAGTGGTCAGCCCTTGTTCAAAAATGCAAAAGTACGTAACTCCAGTGATTAACCCTTGCAATTGCTTGCAGCAACTGCAGATTTCACCTATACCACTCGTAAATCATTTTGCGGTGTTTACCTGACCACTCTGGAGTGGTCAGGTGTAGTTGCGAAGCAGCTTGTGAAGATTTTGGCAAGTTGAATTGCAGGGAATAGCTGAGACTATTGCCAAAGTTCAACTTGTCAAAATCACGCAAAATGCAAAGCAAGAAACTCTGTAAAATGGTTTATGAGTGGTATATAGTGCTCAAAAACCTTAAGCATCATATCACAAATGATTTATCGTGTTGAAAAATATCTTGATGGCTTCTCTACCTGCTTTCGCCAATGGAACGCTACGCACTCCCATTGCCGCTTTTTGCATGGTTATGCGATCTCGTTTCGCCTGCATTTTGCCGCCAAAAGTTTAGATGAGCACAATTGGGTATGGGATTTTGGCTGGCTAAAAGACCCACAATTTCAGATTAATGGTTTAACGACAAAAGAGTGGTTTCATTATATGTTTGATCACACCGTCGTGTTATCGGAAAAAGACCCTGCACTGAAAACCTTTCAGGATCTGGAGAATCAAGGGCTGCTACAGCTTCGCACTTTGCCTTATTTCAGCTGTGAAGGCATTGCCGAATTTGTCTTAAACACGCTTAATCCCATGATCCAAGAGCATAGCAACCATCGCGTGAGTCTGTTTCGCGTTGATGTAATGGAAAACAACAAGAATCTGGGTGGCGTTGAAATTGACCACGAATTTGCCTGACTACCATAAAATTCTACCGATTATTGAGCTTTACCCTTGCTTACAGGGTGAGGGTTCTCGCCGTGGGCACCCATGTTTTGCCATTCGCACCACAGGCTGTACACATCGCTGCTACTTTGGTGAGTCTGGGGGATGGTGTGATACCTGGTATTCAAGCATTCATGCGGATAAGGGTAAGTTTTCTTTTAGCGACATCATCAGCATGATTAGGGCACACCCCGACATTAGGGAAATTATGCTAACAGGTGGCGCACCCACCATGCACCCAGCTCTTATAAATGAGATCATGCAGCTTGCGCATGCGTATCAATTATTTGTAACTTTAGAGACGGAAGGGTCTCACTTTGTTAAGACCGATTACCCGATTGATCTTGTGAGCCTGTCACCTAAATTCAGCAATAGCATTCCTCAATTAGGCATAACCACACCAAAAAACAAGGTTGTCGATCAGACATTTATTGATCAACACAACAAATATCGACTTAATATTGATGCAATAAGCCAAATGATTGCCTATCACAAAGATTATCAATTTAAACCCGTCTGCGATGGGAGTGAAGCAAATATTCAGGAGATAAAAGCCCTCATCAGTCAATTAAATATTCCTAACCACAAAGTCTATCTAATGCCTGCAGGCAGTACACGTAAAGAAATGATCAAAGCCTACCCTCTGATTATTGAACTTGCGCTACAGAATGGCTTTAATTTTACCGGACGCGATCACATTATCGCGTTTGATGACAAGATTGGAGTGTAATCAATCAGTGAGTGAAGCCCCAAAATCATATCTCAAGCAACATCCTTGAAGGATCTTCAATCAATTCTTTAATTGTTTTTAGGAACTTCACTGAAACACTCCCATCAATGATCCGATGATCATAGGATAACGCTAAATACATGATGGGGCGAACGACGATTTCGCCATTTATGACCACAGGGCGCTCAACGATATTGTGCATGCCTAAAATCGCGCTTTGTGGCGCATTGATAATCGGAGTGGATAACATCGAACCATAGGTGCCGCCATTAGTAATAGTAAACGTGCCACCCTGCATTTCCTCAAGTGACAACTTGCCATCACGCGCTTTGATCGCCATTTCGATGATTTCATTTTCAATTTTGGCAAATGATTTTTGATCAGCATTACGAATCACAGGAACTACCAGACCACGATCTGAACCAACCGCAACACCAATATCAAAAAAGCCATGATAAATAACATCGCTACCATCGATTGACGCATTGACTTCAGGAAAACGTTTTAATGCCTCTGTCGCTGCCTTTAGGAAGAAAGACATAAAGCCAAGTTTGGCATCGTGTGTCTTTTGAAATAGATCTTTATATTGTTTTCTCAAATCCATGACAGGCTTCATATCGACTTCATTGAAGGTCGTTAAAATGGCATTAGTATGCTGCACTTCAACTAAACGCTTAGCAATCGTTTGACGCAAGCGTGTCATCCGCACACGCTTTTCAAGACGACCGCCCGCAAAACTCACCGCCTCAACGCTAGGTGCTGCCACTGCTGTAACTGGCATATTAATCACATCCTGTTTGGTAATACGACCATTTTTACCTGTGCCTTGAACCGTGGTAACATCAATCTCATTGACCTTAACCGCACGACGCACAGAAGGGGATAAATGATCATGTGACTGCATAGAGGTTTCTGCACTTCTGGCAGTTGATACGGATTCAGCACTAATGGCACCTGTAGTCATTTCGGCAACTGCTTCAGCGCTTAGTACCGTATCACCTTCATTTTTAAGTTTTTTGACTAATATACCACTCTTCGAAGCAGGGACTTCCATCATGACTTTATCCGTTTCGATTTCAACCAGGGTTTCACCTTCTGTCACTGTATCACCGATATTTTTGTGCCAGGTCGCCACCGTCCCTTCAGCAATCGATTCTGGAAAAACAGGCGCATTGATAGTCACGCTTTCGGCAACTGATCCAGTCTGTATTTTTGACCCTGTAGTGACGACTTTAGCTGCTGTTTTAGCTGAGAGTTTCGCTCTACCCTCACCAATTGTACCAATCGTTTCTTGTGATAACACCGTGTCACCTTCATGCTTTTTAATTTCACCCATAATGCCAGCACTCATCGCTGGAACCTCCATCACGACTTTATCCGTTTCAATTTCGGCTAAAACATCGCCCTCTTCAACAAGATCCCCTGGCTTTTTATACCAGGTCGCTATGGTGCCTTCTGCAATCGACTCTGGAAAAACAGGAACTTTTATCTCTGTCATTTTCTTACCCTTTTTTACTTTTCTACTTTAAAAATCTACTTGCGCTGCCATATGCCCAAAAGGCGTATTCAATACGCCCCTACTATGTAAATACACAACCTAATTCAGGTTCAATTTAAGCGCTTCATTAACCAACTCAGTTTGTTGCGCATGAAATAATGACGGATAACCTACCGCAGGTGCTGCTGCCGCCTTTCTGCCAACATAGGATAAACTTTGATCTTTATGCAGCACTTTACGCAACTGATGCTGAATCATCCACCACGCACCCTGATTTTCTGGCTCTTCCTGTACCCAAACAATGTCTGTGATATGTTCATATTTCGCTAGTACTTTTCCTAAATCCACCTGAGGGAAGGGATAAAGCTGCTCAAGTCTTATAATCGCAACATCTTTTACCGCCTTGTCTGTCCGCTCAGTCAATAAATCATAATACACTTTACCTGAACACAGAATCACGCGAGACACCTCTGAAGGTTTGATATTTTCAACTTCAGCAATGACATTTTGGAACTGACCATCAGCAAGCTCATCGATACTCGAATGGACCAAGGGATGGCGTAATAAGCTCTTAGGCGACATAACAATCAAGGGTTTTCGATAGGTCCTTAACATCTGTCGGCGCAGCATATGAAATATTTGCGCAGGTGTTGTTGGCATACAAACCTGCATATTGTCATGCGCACACAACTGTAAAAATCGCTCAAGCCGTGCTGAAGAATGCTCTGCTCCTTGCCCTTCCTGACCGTGAGGCAAGAGCATGACAAGACCTGATAAAATACCCCACTTTTCCTCTCCCGCAGCAATAAACTGATCAATCACAACTTGTGCAGTATTAACAAAATCCCCAAACTGCGCCTCCCACAACACCAGTGTTTTTGGGGATGAGCAACTATAACCATACTCAAAGCCGAGCACGGCATATTCAGATAGTATTGAGTCAATAATATGGCATTGAGCATTTTGATTAATATGTCGTAACGGTGTGTAATCTAGCAAATTGGCATTACTATGATCGTAATTATGTAATACCGCATGCCGATGAGAAAATGTGCCGCGCCCAGAATCCTCGCCAGATAAACGTATATTAAAACCTTCCGACAACAGCATCGCATAAGCCAGGTTCTCAGCAAAACCCCAATTGACAGGTATTTTACCACTTGCCATTTTAATGCGATCATCCATTGCTTTTCTTACTTGCGGCTGCAAAGCTAACGCTTGCGGCAGATCATTAAGTTTTTGCGCAAGCTCTATAAGTTTATCCTTGGCAAAACGAGTGTCTACACTTTGATCCCATTTCTGGTTCACGTAAGGACGCCAATCAGCAATACACCTGCTCTTACGTTCATGCTTGCCTACGATAATATCCGCAACCACTTTTCCTGCCTGCAACCGATCACGATAAGCCTTTGCCATTTCATCAGCCTGCGCTTTTGTTACAACACCCTCTTTTTCAAGCTTTTCAGCATAAATAGCGCGCGTTGTTGGCAGCTGTTTGATAACGCTATACATGAGGGGCTGCGTCCCAGACGGTTCATCTGCTTCGTTATGACCCTGCCTACGGTAGCACACCAAATCAATGACCACATCTTTGTTAAACATCATGCGATAGTCCATCGCAAGACCTGCCACACGTATAACCGCTTCAGGATCATCGCCATTGACATGAAGCACAGGAGCCTCAACGACTTTAGCAATATCCGTACAATACAAGCTGCTACGGTTATCTTCCTTTTTATCCGTGGTATATCCAATCTGGTTGTTAATCACAATATGAATCGTACCACCCGTACCGTAGTATCGAGTTTGCGACAACGCAAAGGTTTCCATCACCACGCCTTGACCACAGAAAGCGGAATCGCCATGAATCAAAACAGGTACCACTTTACTGTGTGGGTTTTCAGTAAAACAATCCTGTTTGGCTCTAACAGCACCCTCTACCACAGGATCTACGGTTTCTAAATGAGATGGGTTAAAGGCGAGTGCCAAACGCACTTCCTCTTTTGGCGTTTTATGCCAGGAAGCAAAGCCCAGATGATATTTCACATCCCCCGACAAGAAACGCTTACTTTGCACCCCCTCAAACTCTTTAAACAAATCTTCAGGGGATTTACCCATAATATTGACAAGGACATTTAAGCGACCTCGATGAGCCATTCCTAAGCCAATTTCCTCAACAGCAACCTCACCTGCTTTATTGATGATTTCATTTAAAGCGGGAATCATCGACTCTGAACCTTCTAATGAGAAGCGCTTTTGACCAACGTATTTCATGCCAAGGTACTTCTCCAAGCCTTCAGCTGCCGTTAATCGATCCAACAGCCAGGCTTTGCGCTCATTCGACAAACTGGGAATGGTTTGTTCAATACGCTGTCTAAACCACAACTTCTCTGCCATATTGCTTAAGTGCATAAACTCATAACCGATACTACCCGCATAAATATGTCTAAGCTGTAGCAGAATATCTTTTAATGGCATAGCTTTATAGTCAGAGAAAATACCAACATTAAAGCTTTCATTCAAATTGGATGTGTTCAAACCATGAAAATCCAGTTCAAGCTCAGGCGTTTCTTGTGCTTGCTTGATGCCAAGTGGATCAAGATTTGCAATCTTATGCCCAATACTGCGATACATATACACAAGATCCATCACCGCAGAGACTTTGTCTCCGCCATCTGGATAACTACCAGAATCTATGACAGCACCTTGCGATCCATATAACGCAAAACGAAATGGATTCTTGCTTAGCGCAATAAAATCCTCTCTAACCTCCGCATGTGAGACTTCGTGCTTATTATCACGAATCGCATCAAAATATTGGCGCCAGCTACCATCAACAGCATTTGGATCTTTTAGGTAATCTTCATAGATGGCATCTAAGTATGCGCTGCTACTGCCCGATAACTGCGAACTCTGCCACCAGGAGACCATTGATTCGTGGGTTTCACTCATAGTATTACTCTTGTTCTTAATTACACGTTATTCTTTAGCATCATTGATCTTAATTTTCCAATCGCCTTTGTCGGGTTGAGCCCCTTGGGACAAACGCTCACACAGTTCATGATCGTACGACATCTAAAGACGCTAAATGGATCTTGTAAAGCGTCAAGACGCTCTTGGGTCGCGCCATCCCGCGAGTCAATCACAAAACGATATGCCTGCAAAAGACCAGATGGACCAATGAACTTCTCTGGATTCCACCAGAATGACGGGCATGAAGTTGTGCAACAGGCACATAATATGCACTCATAAAGTCCATCTAACTTCGCGCGCTCCTCAGGGGACTGCAAACGCTCCTTGACAGGCGTATCACCTTCAGCTGGAATTAAATAAGGCTTAACCTTTTCATAATTTTTATAGAACTGACTCATATCCACTACTAAATCACGAATTACTGGCAATCCAGGTAAGGGCTGTAATTTAATGGGTTGAGACAACTCGCCAATAGAAGTAATACACGCCAGGCGATTTTTACCATTGATATTCATGCCATCGGAACCACAAACCCCCTCGCGACATGAACGGCGCACTGCTAAGCTTGGATCCTGATTTTTAATAAGCTCAATTGCAGTTAATACCTTAGTCCCTTCATTTTCCACCGTGACGGTATAGTCCTGATAGTAGGGCTTGCTATCCACTTCGGGATTATAGCGATAAACTTTAAACTTGACTTCCACCGTTATCTCCTTAGTAGCTTCTTACTTTTGGTTGAAATGGTTCTAATTTTAATGGCTTCATATTGACTTCGCGCGTCGAGAACCTGTCACCATCAAGGAAATATAAACTGTGTTTCAGCCAGTTCTGATCATCGCGCTCAGGATAGTCCTCACGCGAATGTGCGCCACGCGATTCTTTACGATTAAGCGCCAAAACGGCTGTTGCTATGGCGGTTTCCATTAAGTTATCTAACTCAAGCGCCTCGACTCTGGCAGTGTTATAAACCTGTGTATGGTCAGTCAATGATGCTTTTTGTACACGTGCGCGTAAGGATTTTAGGCGCTCTAAACCATCCTGCATCTGCTGTTCGGTTCTAAAGACTGAGAAATCAATCTGCATTGCCTTTTGTAATTCGGCACGTAATTGGGCAACACCTTCGCCAGCTTTGTTACTTTCCCAACGGTTATAGCGCGCCATCGCATCATTCAAGGCTTTTTCTGTTACTTCACGCTGCTGTATGCCAGCACGTAAAACCTCTTCAGCGTGCATGCCCGCAGCACGTCCAAATACGACCAAGTCCAATAATGAGTTTGATCCTAAACGGTTTGCCCCATGCACAGAAACACTGGCGCACTCACCCACTGCATACAGTCCCTCAATTACGACGTCTTCTCCCTTGTCGTTTTGCGTTAGCGCCTGAGCGTATTTGTTCGTTGGAATTCCTCCCATCATATAGTGACAGGTAGGCACCACTGGGATAGGAGCTTTTAATGGATCAACACCTGCAAAGGTCATGGCTAGTTCACGAATCCCTGGCAAACGCTCCTTGATTACACTTTCATCTAAATGGGTTAAATCCAGATTGACACAATCAACACCTGCAAATTTTAATCCTCTCCCCTCGTTAATCTCTTGTTGCGACGCTCGCGATACCACGTCACGTGATGCCAGATCTTTGGCATTTGGTGCGTAGCGCTCCATGAAGCGCTCACCGTTTTTATTGCGTAAAATACCTCCTTCGCCGCGACATCCTTCAGTAACGAGAACCCCAGCACCCGCGATTCCCGTTGGGTGAAATTGCCAAAACTCCATATCCTGTAGTGGGAAGCCAGCTCTAAGCGCCATGCCAATGCCATCTCCTGTATTGATATGCGCATTGGTGCTTGACTCATAAATGCGCCCAGCTCCCCCTGTTGCTAAAATAGTGACTTTTGACTGGAAGAACACAATCTCCCCTGTTTCCATGTTCATCGCCAACACTCCAGCAATCGCATCCTCGGAGGCTTTTACCAAATCTAAGGCATACCACTCATTAAAAAATTTCGTTTGATTTTTTAAGTTACCTTGATAAAGGGTGTGTAGCAACGCATGCCCTGTCCTATCGGAAGCCGCACAGGTTCGGTTAGCAATATTTCCCACATCGTAATTCCGCGACATACCACCAAAAGCACGCTGATAAATTTTACCGTTTTCCAAACGTGAAAAAGGCATGCCCATGTGTTCCAACTCAATAATCGCCTGCGGTGCATTTTCGCACATAAACTCGATAGCCTCTTGATCGCCAATATAATCAGACCCTTTGACCGTGTCATAAGTATGCCATTTCCAATCATCTGAGGGTAAGCCATCGTCATGTTCAACATTGCCAAGGGCTGCGGCAATCCCCCCTTGCGCTGAAACCGTATGTGAGCGTGTGGGGAAAACCTTAGAAATCGCTGCGGTTTTAAACCCCGATTGCGCAAGCTGAAATGCTGCTTGCATTCCTGCTCCTCCTGCTCCAACGACAATGGCATCAAATTGTTGTACTGCAATTCTCATTATCAACGCCCCTTAAAACAAAATGCAAATAAGCCAAATAAAACAAGTCAAGTAACCGACAATCGCCGCCACCTGCAAAACACCACGGATACATGCACACTTCACATAATCGGTAAAAATAGTCCACATACCAATCCACGCGTGTGCCATCAATGACAAAAATGCCAAAAGGGTAAAAATTTTCACCCCTGTATTTTGGAATATTCCTAGCCACGCGTGATATGAGCCATCACCTGATAAACATAAAATAACGATCACCGCAAAAATCGCATATAGCATAATAATAATTGCGCTAATACGCTGTAAGAACCAGTCTTTCAATCCCGAACGGGTGCAAGAAGTTACATTACCCATATCCAAAGCCCCCAGAAAATAGTTACCAATACACCAAGCACTAAAACTGCAATCGAAGAAGCTTTAGCTACACACATTTCTTCGCCAAAACCTAAATCCATGATCAGGTGGCGCACTCCCGCAATCACGTGATATGAGACTGCTGAGAGAAATATCCATACAATAACGCTCCATGGCGAATGGATGAGTAAACCCTGCACATAGTAAAAGTCTTCGCTACAGCGCATGGATAAACTAAATCCCCATAACAAAAATGGCAATAAAAGCACCATCAAAACCCCTGTAATGCGGTGAATAATCGAACTTATTGCTGTGATAGGGAAAGAATAGGATTTTATTGAGCCAAGTCCTATATTCCGTGGTCCTTGATTTTTCATTTTTTTCTCCTGCATATCAAGAAAACTAAGTGGTTAGCACAAAATTTCCCGTATTCTAACATAAATAAATTGAAGCGCTACAGCGAAGAAGCAAGCAAACAGGATTATGATAACAATCACTCGATTTTACGCACATGAATCTGATAACCCTGGTGCTGCAATTGCTTGTACTGGACTCGCGACGCATTTAATTTTTTGGGTTCTTGATCGACTATTTTTACTAACGCCTGAGCCCCTTTAAAATGACAGCTCATATCCTCAGATAAATCTACCACCACGTCTTTTTCTGTACTGTCTAGAAATCCTATTTCACTAGCGAGCACCACGGGTAAACGAGCATATTCCAACTCGGTTTCATTGGTAATATAAAAATGAGGGATAAAAATATCGCTTTGATCAAACCATAAAAGCTGATCCAGTTTTTGGCACAATTCTCTGTCTGCATAAACAACAACCGATCTATCAGTTTCATAATATGCCTTGATCTGTTGCACTGTAAACTGAAGATACGCTGCCTCGGTTTGACCTGGTAAGATAAAAAACTCGACATTCACCACTGACTAAGCCTTCTTCACGAACTCCGATTTAAGCTTCATGGCGCCAATTCCATCGATTTTGCAATCGATATCATGATCACCCTCAACCAGACGAATATTTTTTACCTTGGTACCCACTTTGACTACCAAAGATGAGCCCTTGACTTTCAGGTCTTTAATTACCGTAATTGTATCACCATCCTGCAATGGCGTACCATAGGCGTCTGTTTTGGTCACCTGGATCTCCACCTCCGCGTCACTTACACTCCACTCGTAAGCGCATTCAGGACAGATCAGCATCTCGCCATCCTGGTAAACATACTCGCTTTGGCACTGTGGGCAATTAGGTAATTGTGTCATTTATTTTCCTTAAAAAATAAAAAGCCCTTTCAGCTCTAAAGGGCTTTAGTGTTATTAAGCTGTGTCGGGGCAGTGTAACAAATAATCCATAAGGCAGAAACCTATACCTGCGCACCCTCTGCAATAATCTTTAGGTCTACTCCCAACGGTAAATACCGAAAAGCTAAATAAAATTTAAGGCACTTTAGGTATCCGACAAACTTTCGTTAAATTCAAAAAAGCTTTCAAGAACCATTTGATGGAGTAAATCGTCACACTCCTCATTGTAGTAATGCGCAAGCTTATCAAGACTCTGTTGATAGTACTCTTCAGATCTTGCCAAGTTACTAATCTCAAACTTCTCCATAAGTTCCAGATAAACCTGCAGGCGAATAAGCGCCTCATCTGCAGATGCCGTGGTAAAAAACACGGGAGCTTCATCGTCATCCGCTTCACCTGCAATAATAGACACCGCATACAAGGAAGATTTCTCAGCCTGTGTGATAATTTGAAAGTCAACGGTAAAACTCCAATCTAAACGTTCACCTAACTGATCCGCCATATCATCAATCATGCGCATTTTCTCACGCACACTTTGGTTTAATTCATAATAAGTCTCAATATTTTCACTCACTTCAAACATCTTCTTTATTCCCTAGAATTCCTCTAAACATGGCTTGGCTTTAAGATTTTGGTAGATTATATTGATACTTTCCACAAATGTCTCTAATTCATTATCTACGATGTTGACATGCCCCATTTTTCGCCCAGGACGTAACTCCTTGCCGTAGCTTTTGACAAAAACATTTTCGGGTAACTCAACCGCAGGAACATTTTCTCCAATCAGGTTAATCATCATCATGTGACGCGCATTTGCATGAGGTTCAACAACTCGCGCCCCACTAATGGCTAACATATGATTTCGAAACTGGCTCACATTCGCGCCATCAATCGACCAATGCCCTGAGTTGTGCACGCGCGGTGCCATTTCATTGGCATATAGAACATTGCCCTTAACAAAAAATTCAACCGCAAACGTACCGACATAATCAAAATGCATCATCAAACGCCTGACAGACTCCCGTGCTGAAAACGTAAGCTCATCTTCTTCGTGTAAAACGTGCGTCTCGCGCAATATTCCCTCGCGATGCTCGTTACGCACCAAAGGATAAAAGGCAATATTGCCAAACTGATCAGCTGAAGCAACTTGTGAAACTTCATAGTCAAACGCCACAAAACTCTCGGCTATTAAAAGATATTGCCCAAGCAAATCCCATGCTTTAGATAAAGATTCAGGTGCTTTGACGATATACTGCCCTTTACCATCATAGCCAAAGCGCCTTGTTTTCACGATAAAGGGGTAGCCAAGACTCACTGCAGCCTCACGCAAATCAGCCCATGAGTTCACCGCTAGAAAAGTATTGGTTTCAATCTCTAACTGCTTAAAAGTAGTTTTTTCCAATAGACGATCTTGAGCGACCTTTAATCCATCAATGGCAGGAAATATGCGCGTTTCTTCGTTCACGGTCTGAAGGAGTTCAACAGAAATATTTTCAATCTCATAGGTCACGACATCATAATCTTTAAGTCTTTGCTGCCAAAGAGAAATTTCTGCCGCGGTGCTTTGCCCATTTGCGTCTATTTCAGGTAGCGGATAAGCATCAATTTCCAATGCCAGATCACTAACGCTTTCTATCAGCATTTGCGCCAGCTGACCGTTTCCTAGTATTGCGATTTTCATTGTGTATTATCCTAATTTATTTCATAAAGTTATGATGCGAACACCTCTCCCCTTGTGGGAGAGGTCGCATTGCTGTGCAATGCGGGTGAGGGGGTATATGTCATTGCTGTAACGCTTGATAAATATGTGCCAATACATTTTCTGTCTCTTTTAGTATGTCATGATTCCAAAAGCGTAAGACTCGATACCCTTGACCATGGAGGTACATTGATCTTGAATCATCATATTTTTTCTTCTCAGCTTCATTGTGTTGAGCACCATCACATTCAATAATCAACCTTTTTTCAAAACAAATAAAGTCAACAATATACAATCCAATAACCACCTGACGCCTAAACTTATATCCCGACAAATGTAGATTCCTAAGGTAATACCACAATGTAGCCTCGGCATTGGTTTGTGAAGTTTTCAACTGCTTTTGAAAAACTTTAATATTCATCCCCTCACCCGGCAAGCTTTGCTTGCCGACCTCTCCCACAAGGGGAGAGGTGAGCCTCGGTAAGTAAACAAATGCAATTTAATCATGATGATATTAGTCATTAGCTTAAATTTTCACTTAGCCTCATATTAAATTCATATTAAATTTCATACTGGTAATAGCCCCGCTTATTGGACTCATTTTTTGACAATAGAGATCTCCTCCATCCTTGAAATAAAGCCAAATAATTTCATTAAACTGTTTTAAATCCTTTGAAATGCATTTTATCTTATCGAATTTACCATCAAAATCTGTCACCAATTTGCTAATGGAATTATCCGCTTTTTTAACATCAATATGTGCAATCACATGATCACGCATCGATTTAAGCCAATCACCTTCCAAATTATTTTTAATAGTGGATTCAAGATCTTTCAGCTTATTTTTAACCTCTTCTCTACCAACACGTGGATTAAAATGATCTAAATAGTTAATCATTTTTTGCATAGAAATATCTGCATTCTTTGATCTATCTGTCAGATGGTGAATATTTAAAATAATTGCGTAAAGCAATTTTCTTTCATAATCATAGAGTAACTGGTCCGTTAACATATAAAAATATTCACTTTTCTTATCTTCGCTATACAGCGCAATCACATCCTCTAAAGTTTGAATATCATCCAAAATATTGCCCACTGTGCCCCAAAAAAAATAAAGCGCCTTATTAAATTTCTCACAATCAAAGCTTATCATATTAATTTCGTTAGAGGTCATAGTTGAAATAATAGCTTTCACAATACTTTCAGCATTTGGATGATTCTCCAGCTCACGTACAGGAACACCCGGTTCAATATTTTTATTAAGAACTTTAATAATTAATTGTTCGTTCTTACTTTCAAGTATAAACTCAGCCTCATATAATGTTTTCTTTAATTGTCCAAAAAGCTTTTTATCTAGTTTCAGTTCTTTGCATAATGTGCAAAGTTTATATAGCTTATTCAACTCAATCATATTTTTCTCCATCACAATACCTTCTGTAAACCTTATGTCACTACAATAATTTTTTTTGAAGTTCATCTTCGCTGATCACTTGAACATCAAGCGCTTGCGCTTTTGCCAACTTAGCCCCCGCCTTTTCACCGGCAATTAAAAAATCTGTTTTACTCGAAACACTACCACTGCATTTAGCACCCAATGCCTCAAGCTTAGCTTTAAGTTCATCGCGCGAGAACTCGCCAAAGCTTCCCGTAATAACAATCGTTTTTCCATAAAAAGGATTGGCTGTTATTTCATTATGCTCATGCTGATCGGCTTTAATTGGATTACTTAGAATCACCCCTGCCTCAAGTAAGTCATTGACTAACTGCACATTATAGTCATCTGCCCAAAATGCCAACAGGCTATTTGCCATGGTTTCACCCACATCATCAATGCTAACTAACGCCTCTAACGAAGCCGCTTTAATCGCTTGAAGCGAGCCAAAATGATTGGCAAGTGCTTTGGCACTAACTTCACCGATATCTTTAATGCCTAGCGCATAAACAAAACGATGAAGCTGGACTCTTTTGCTGTTTTCTAACGCTTCAAGCACATTAAGCGCTGATTTTTGCCCCATACGCTCCAGTGAACTTAACACGGGCAAGCTTAGCTGATATAAATCAGCGGGGGAGCGAATTAGATTTTTATCGACTAACTGCTCAACGATTTTATCTCCTAAACCATCGATGTCCATTGCCTTGCGTGAAGCAAAATGTTTAATACGCTCTTTGCGCTGCGCACCGCAATGCCAACCACCAATGCAACGCGCAATCGCCTGATCTTTAACATGTTCAATGGCTGATTGGCAAACAGGGCAAACGCTTGGCATCACAATGGTCGCTGATACCGTGCGATACTCGGGCAGTGAACGTACAATCTCAGGGATCACGTCACCTGCTCTGCGCACGATCACTCGATCATGCAGGTGAATGTCCTTGCGTTTTATTTCATCCATGTTGTGAAGTGTCGCATTTGAGACGATCACGCCCCCCACTGCCACGGGCTTCAATCTTGCCACAGGAGTGATGGCACCGGTGCGTCCTACTTGAAAGTCAACTGCCATAATTTCGGACTCAACCTCTTTAGCAGGAAACTTATGCGCCAACGCCCAACGTGGGGCTTTGGCAATGAAACCTGCCTTAGTCTGTAAATCCAGTCTATTTAATTTATACACCAAGCCATCAATATCATAGGGTAAATCCGCACGTTTATGACTCATGCGTTCATAGTAATCCATTAAACCATTTTCACCTGAGACTACTTCTACTTCATTCGTTAATTGAAACCCCCACTGTTTTAACTGTTGCACGAGCTCATATTGCGTTTGAGGTAATTTAAAACCTACCTGCGCCCCTACCCCATAGGCATACATTTTGAGTTTCCGCCTGGCAGCTATCCTTGAATCAAGCTGACGTATGCTTCCAGCGGCAGCATTTCGAGGATTTGCAAAACCTTTTTCCCCGCGGGCTTCTGCCTCACTATTTAATGCGAGGAAATCAGCTTTATTAATCACAATTTCACCGCGAATTTCAATCTCTTGTGGCAAATTATCGCCATTAAGGCTTAATGGAACGTTACGAATCGTTTTGACATTTTCAGTCACTTTTTCACCTTCAGCGCCATCACCACGAGTTACAGCATAATCTAACAGACCGTTCTTGTAATGAATACTAATCGCCAGTCCATCAAGCTTTGGTTCACATTCAAAACTTAACTCAGATTCGTAAGTGAGCTCAGTTAAACGTTTATAAAAATTGGCGACATCTTCCTCTTCAAAGCCATTGGATAATGACAACATCGGCACTTTATGGGTAACCACTTCAAAGTAAGGCAAAGGCTCACTACCAACGCGCTGTGTTGGCGAGTGTGATATGTCTAATATATTCTTGTATTCCCCTTCCAAATCAACTAACTGCTGATGTTTTTGATCATACACCTGATCACTGACAAGGGGCTTGTCCAAAGTGTGATAGGCATAGTTATACTGAGTTATTTCCGCACAGAGTGCTTGGTATTTCAACTGAATTTCTTTCTGCATTTCTGAGGTCAAATGGCGCATTCTGGCAACGGGCTAAATAAAGTGTGCTCATCATACTAAAGCTCTTGTAAGTTGGAAAGCTTTGGCAATGCCCTGGTTTTGGTGATGTCATAATCCTAAAAGTCTTTCATTGTTGCTATATTGCACACTGCATTAACTCTCTCAACATCCCACTTAATTTCCCCCGCTGAAATGACATTAATTGTTCCCTGCCACATGCCTGCATCAATCTGTCATGAGCTAACAGCCCATAAACAAACCACAAAACATGCGCTATTTCCAAAGCATCTGCCAGATTTTTTTCAGACTCGAACTGCATATAATTTTTGAGGCAGGCATGCTTGATCTTAAGATAGTCATGATCACGCTCTGTGAGCGCATAATGTTTCCTTACTTGGTATAAACAATTCAGCAGAGAAAAAAATGGGTGTGAGATGGAAATTTCACCCAAATCAATGATAGTGATATTTTGCGAGTTATCGCCTATCAACGTGTTGTTGTCATTAAAATCCGGTTGGACGATGGTTTGTTTAATGGCGTAGCCAGATAATTTTTCGCATAAATCAGTTATCCTTGGATGCAGCTTTTCTAATTCGTTTACTTCCAATTCAGATAACCCATCAGCTATAAACAAATCCTTCTGTGAAATCGCTTGCTGATATAACTCAGGCAGTTTGTTTAATCTCCAGTCTGGAACACCAATATTAATAAAATCATCCACATGATCTGCAATTGTTATTTGAAGAGCAGTAAATTGTTCGATTGCTTTGCAAAGCAAGTCAGTATCAAACTTCTTTTTCAAAATGCTACGCAAAGATGTGCCAGCATCTTCCATCAAAAAGCAATGTAACTCAGCATTATGCGCAATAACGGTAGGCACCTGTGCATGAAATTGGTCATGCAATATTTTGAGAATGTCAGCCTCTAAAGCAATAAGCGCTGGGGTGGTTTTAAGATAAAAAAGTTCATTCCCCGTGTTGATTCTTACAACACTGGACCAAGGCGTTTGTACAACGGTCTCTGTATTAATTTTAGTTTGTTGTAGAGTCGCCATGGCCCATTCAAGGGCGTCAGTTAATTTATCGTTAGTCACTCTTTTTTGCTATCCAAACAAGATGTTGATCTTGATCACTTTCTTTTAAAAGAATTTCAGAGCCATAGTTTTTAAGATATTGTTTGTAAACTGCGGGATCGAGGCTGTAAAAATGAAGTTCTTGGTTGTTCATTGTTGGGGCTCCTAAAATTTCATAATGTTTTCTTCATGAAGTAACGTTTTTGTCCAGCAGGGCAATTCTCAAGAACACCGAAAATCTCATAACCATGCTTTAGATAGAAATCTTTTGCTTGGTGATTAAAGGTATCCAAATGGATCAACTTGGCTCCCATAGCTTCAGCATCAGCTTCAACTTGATTAAGTAATAAAACGCCCAATCCTTTATTTCGATAATTTTCATACACAAAAAGCACGTTAATAGCCAAGCATTCTCCTAGATAAAAACAACTTCTAATGCCAGCAATAATTAAGCCGTTCTTTGATAACATAATCTTTCAAAACTTCAGTATCGCCATGAAATGAAACTTGCTGGGCAACAAAAGCATTGATTTTATTATTGAGCGCTTCTGCTTCTTCGCTTGTAGCGGGAGATAATTTGTAATCTGTCATCATAATACTTTCCTAAGAAAAATCCTTGAATGTTCACGCCAGTATTTTTTTATCTCGCCAATAGGTTGATAGCCATTTTTCAAATAAAAATCCTCGGCTTGAAAGTCCCATGTATCCAATGTTGAAAAAACACAGCCATATTTAATAGCTTCTTGTTCTGCCGCATTTATTAATTTTGTACCGTAACCTTGGTTCCTGAGCTTTTGGTCAACCCATAATGTTTCCAGATAAACTGATTCACTATCAAACTGTGCTTGTATGCCGCCGAGAATTTCTCCCGAGTCATTTTTCAAAAACACTGAAAATTCTTTGTCTCTAGACTGTCCCATTAGGCGTTCATAATCAACGACCAAACCTTCTGCCACAGCATCTTTGTCGGCTTGACTTGGCGTGTGATCGACAATTATTTTGTATGCAGCGTTTGGTATCAATTCCGCAGTTTGATCATTAGTTCGAATAATCCAATGAGCTATAGATTCGGCAACCTGATTTATTGTCAATCTTGTTGTGTCAAAAATTTTAACAAATGCTTTTCTATCCCAAGCCTCCAACTGATCCCAGGGACTAAAAGACAACTCGTTCCAACAATCTTCTTTCAGTACATGCGGCGCCCACTGCGGATCGCGGGTGTGCATGCGAAGCCAAGCAGACCAGTTCAACATATTTTGATCCGCACCATAGGTGTTGCGCTTTTTGAGGCGTTGAATACGTTCGAAATCGCTGACATCTAAAAGACAAAAGTTGATTTTATCTATTTGTTTGGCTGAAGGGCAGCTCAGTATTTCGCCTAAAACAATTTGACTCAGCAAGCAGGCATCTTTGCCTTCGCTCAATAATTTTTGAAGCCACTTTTCGGTGGATTCTTGACGCCATTTTTTATCAGCACCTTCTGGTACACCGATGTCATCAAAATCATAAACGGCGATGCAATCCTTCAGCAGCTCTTTCAAATAAGGCATCACAGCCGTTTTACCGCTGCCACTGGCGCCGCCTATAAAATATAATCTCATAAGATCTTCCTCGTGTTATTTAAGAGTCATACGCTCTCTCTATTGCACCATTCGGCAGAAAAACAGGCTGCAAGTGTTCAAAGCATTGCATCCGATCGTCACCACCTTCATCAGACAGAAAGATGTATTCACAATAGTCGCCGATGTCTTGGATGATACGTTCAAAACCATAGTAGGCGATCGCATCCTGATTGATCTTTATTTGGTCATATCCCTGATAAAATAGTGATTCTTCTTCGTCAGGCGTTAGACCACTATCCCAAATGCCAGCGCCGATAAACATCAAATCACGCTCGACGGGAGCAAAGATGAGCGTATCCCAGTCAACAATATAAAGGGCGTTTTCTTTATCAACCATCAGGTTCCAGCCATGCATATCAGCGTGGCATAAAACATAGTCGAGGGGCTGTTTTTGGATCGCGATTGCAAGCTCTTCAGCGCGCTCCACGAGTTTAAGTATTTCGCACCTTTTTGATTTCAGAAACCGTGCCATTTTTACAGCAACAGGCTCTTCAAAAACTTCATTTTCAATGCGCATAAGAAATGCTTTAACGGTTTCTCGCCATTTTGAAGAAAACGTTTCCCGCGGTACATCTTTTGTTATTGATGAAGGAATATCGGTGCTATGCAGCCTTTTAATGGCCGCACCAAATTGAACCCACTGATCTTCTGATAGTTTGGTTTCTACGCCATTACTGCCTTCGACATAAGGGTACAGAATTGCCTTGAAAGATGCCAAGCTTGTCCAAAGTTGCCCTGTTTTGGTTGCAAGAGGTGGGATCACTTGCTTGATACCGAAATCCGCCAAGTGTTTTGGAACTGATACCGAAGCTTCTAAAAATTTACCGCTCCTTAACTTTAGAAAATAATCCGTTTGATTGTTTGTTGTAACACGATAAACATCTGTACTGAAATCAGCGCCAAGGGGAAGAAATGAAATGGTTGCTATATCCAGTCCATATGCATCCTGCAAACACGCAATGATTTCTTGGTCTTTGAGATTAGGTTTTATTAGCATGGTCTGTGTACCCCAATATCAGCACTCATGCTTTCCTCGAATAAATATTGTTTTTAAACAGGGTCTCAAACCCAAGTTTTTGATAGACTCCGAGCCCTGAATCGGAGGACTCTAAAAAGCAATGACGAGCGCCTAATTTTTTGGTCTCTAACAGCACATAACGCATGAGATGCGTTGCATATCCTTTGCCTTGAAATTCAGGCAAAGTTCCCAGATCATCGATCCTTGCAATGGCGTTGTCGCACATTGATAGAGTAATTGATGCGATTGGTTTTTTCTGTTTGTACAAGCTGAAATGGCGAAGGTTAATATTCTTTTTTAAGGCATTTTCATGGGTTACTGCATAAATTGAACTAATTTCAATGGTTGATTCAAATGCCCCTATCAACGGCGTCATCCAATCATTTAATTTTTCGTCGTTGCCTCGAATAATTATTTCATCAAAGAAAGCTGGCAGAGCGGTGGCTCTGAAGTCATCTAATTTAACCGCCATCGAAACTGATTTTCCCGTTTGATGATAACCCATACTACTAAAAACACCTTCTACATCAGAGGTACAAAACTCTTGTGGGATGACAACAACAAAGGAAAGGCTGCTTTGGTCGTAAAACTGCTTGCCCTTGTTCAAAATCTTATCAAGGGAAGCGGTATTTTTTGTGATATAAACAAGATTTAAATCTGCCACTGGAACCCCTGTCATATAGGCATTAGCCCTGTTGTCCAGATTTAAGCATTTTGAGGAAATGCCTCTGAAAAAATAATCCTCGACCTGGCGGTATAAATTTACTAGTGGAGCGTTCATATTTCTTGCTAACGTAAATCAAATGAAGTGATGATAAATCAATTTCCAGACAGTTACGACAGATTTTGAGTTTACTATGTCCTAAAAGTAACGAAATATGACACTTTTAGGACATGCTAGACGCATTCATGTCCTTTAGGTTTCATTATTCGTAACCCAAAGGACATATTGATCATAATCGCTAAATTACGGTTGGTTACACACTTTCTAGAGATAGCATGTCCGTATAATTACAGTATTTGTAACCTTAGCCACATGCCTGATCATATATTGGCAAACTTCAGCTATTACTCGCATGTTTTAAGTTTATTGTGTGGCTATAATTACATTATTAGTAATTATACATACATGCTGATACAAGAAATTAAACATTTTGCTTGCGCTTTTCTGAGAATAGACGTATCATGCTCTTATAATTACACTATTTGTAATTTTGGAAGCATGGCAATCATATGAATCTACAGTCTTACATAAAACAGCTCAGGAAATATGGGAAACGAGCCTTCACGATTGAAGAGATTTTGGAAGAATTCAAAGTATCTCGCAATTATGCCAGGGTGGCTTTATATCGCCTTATTCAAAGTGGCGACCTTGTCTCCCCGGCTAAAGCTTTTTATGTCATCGTGCCTCCTGAATATCAAACATACGGTTGTATACCCGCAGAACAACTTATTCCCATACTCATGAAGCATCTAAATACCGATTATTATGTTGCCCTATTATCAGCAGGGTTGTTTCATGGAGCAACCCATCAAAAACCCGCTAGGTTCCAAGTCATGTTGAATAAAAGGATGAGCGGTAATTTGGTTTTTGGTGATGTTGAAATAGAGTTTATTTACAAAAATTCACTCTCTGGGCTTCCAACTCAAGATTTCGTTGTGGATACTGGCTATCTTAAAGTTGCATCACCTGAGCTCACTGCAATCGACTTACTTAATTACCCCTCTCATGCGGGCGGGCTTAACCACATAGCAACCGTTTTTTCTGAATTAGCTGAAGCTATAAATTCGGAAAAATTGATAGAACTTGCCGAAAAGATCAATGCCAGATACCAATTACAACGTATTGGTTATATTTTAGAGAAAATTGATGTCATGGATGAAGATAAAAAAGCTCAAATCATCGAGGCTTTAGAAGCTTTTTTAAAGGGAAAAATGAAATATTACATACCCATCGCTTCTGAAATAGAAAAAATGGGTTACCCGAGATCCAAACGATGGAAAATAATAGAAAATACTGAAGTAGAGAGCGATTTATGATCCCAAATATTTTTATACAAAATTGGTCTAATCATGTTAAATGGCAAACACCAGCCCAAATTGAACAAGATCTCATTATAAGCAGAGCGTTAGTAGATTTGTACAACGATCCACACATCAAAGACGCTTTAGTTTTCCGCGGCGGTACGGCGCTCAACAAATTATTTATTAACCCGCCGTCTAGGTATAGCGAAGATATCGATTTCGTGCAGAAAAACGCTGATCCAATCGGCCAAACAATTAATGCGATTCGTGAGGTGCTCAAACCATGGTTAGGTGAACCAAAATGGAAAATTACTCAAAGAAGTGCAAAGCTAATTTACAAATACGAATCCATAAACAAGTCTGCATCAAAACTAAAAATCGAAATAAATACGACTGAACATTTTCAAGTGCTGCCCTTAAAAAAGGTTCCTTTCTCTATGGATTCAGATTGGTTCAAGGGGACGGCGGATATTATTACTTACGAAATGGATGAGCTGATGGCGACTAAGTTACGCGCTCTTTATCAGCGTCGCAAAGGGCGGGACTTATTTGATGTATGGTATGTGGCAGATCGCAATTTAATCAACTTGAATCGAGTTTTTGATATTTTTCATCAGTATTGCACTTATAACGATTTGAAGATCACAGGCGAAGAATTTTTACAGAATCTTCAGCTTAAAAAGGATCATCGTGACTTTCATATGGATATGAGTGTTTTATTGCCATCGAAATTGCATTGGAATTTCGAAGAAGCCTATCAATTCGTTGTAGATAACGTCATTAGCAGGCTGCCGTAAATGCAAAGAATCAAACAGTACAGCAAGGTCTCAACAAGCCTCGCATGCCTGAGTAATGAGAAACTAAGAAAGATTTTGGCAGATAGCAATCTGAGAGGCCACAAAAATGGACATTAAAATTGAGACTAAACGTCTATCATTACGTTTATTGACTAAAAATGATCTTGATAATTTACAAAAATTAAACGCAGATCCAGATGTAAGGGCATTTTTTCCAGACGGAACACAAAACAGGGAACAAACAAAGAAAAGGATGCTGGAGCTAATCAATAACTATAAGGACCATAAATTACCCGGCTTCATAATATTAGAAAAAGAATCCCAGACTTTTTTAGGACGTTGTGGTTTCTCATTGTTAGAAAATAATGAAGTAGAAGTCGGGTATTTGCTGCATAAAAATTATTGGGGCAAAGGGTATGCTACTGAAGCTTTAAATACATTGCTTAATTGGGCGAAGAAAAATATTAACCGACATTATATTATAGCATTTGCTCCCACACCGCACGTTGCATCACAGCGTGTAATGGAGAAGTGCGGTATGATTTTATATAAAACTGATATTGCCCATGGAGTGGAATGCAAATTCTATAAAATTAAAAATACTCAAATCAAAGCACGCATAAGTCATGTAGCACTTTTGATAACAGACTTAAAAAAAGCAAAGCATTTTTATGGCAATATCTTAGGACTCTCTGAACTAAAACGACCACCATTTTTTATTAAAGGACTCTGGTATGATTTGGGTGACCTTGAATTACACCTTATGCTTTATGAGCAAGCAGAACAACCTCAAGTACACCCCTTAAATGAAACCGTGCAAGCGCATTTTGCCCTATCCATGCCAGAGCTTCAGTTAAACATAATTTTGGAAAAATTAAAAACCGCTGGTATAGAACTGATTACAGAGCCGTCCCTATCACCTGCAGGGGTATTGCAGGTTTTCTTTTACGATTTTGACAAAAATATGATTGAGCTTAATAATGAACCGGAGACAACATGACCATCATTATTGAAACAGAAAGGCTTATTTTAAGAACTTGGAAAGAAGAGGATGCGGATGGCTATTTTCAAATCAACCAAGATCCAAAAGTGATCGAGTTTTTACGTGGACCATTGATGATGGAGCAAGTGAATGATTTTATCCCTGCGGTTAATAATCATCAAGATAAACACGGTTACACATTATGGGCAGCCTGCCTGAAGAAAACTGGTGAATTGATAGGCTTTATCGGTCTAAATTACACTAATTTTGAATCACATTTTACTCCTGCAGTTGAAGTAGGTTGGCGTTTAGGATCGCAATATTGGGGTAAAGGCTTTGCCACGGAGGGAGCTAAAGCTTCCTTGGAATATGGGTTTAAACAGTGCGGTCTTAAAGAAATTGTTTCTTTTACCGTGCCAGCTAATATTCGCTCTATTAGGGTTATGGAAAAAATAGGATTAAAACGTGATTTAAATGGCGATTTTGCTCATCCTAAATTAGCTGCGGATCATCCTTTATCACAACATATTTTATATCGCTTGAATGTGGATGAATATTTGAAATTAAATCAACATATTTTATGAGAACATTTGAGCAAAACATCATTTTATAGGCTATCAAATTGGCTAATGACAATGACTATTTTGTTTGAGTCGAGATTTTATCTAAGCTATCAAATTTAGGCTAATCTTGTGATTTTTGAACAATATATCCAACCCCACGCAAGGTTTTAATGTATTTGCTCTGAATTTTTTTACGTAAGTTATGGATATGCACTTCTAAGGTATTTGAGTCAACTTCCTCGTCCCAGCCATAAAGTTTCTCAAGGAGCTTCGTTTTTGAAACAACCTTGCCTGCGTTTTCTAATAGACACTCTAATAGCGCAAACTCACGCCTTGATAACTTAATAAATTCACCATTTACCGTTAGTGTTTGTGCGGCGGGATCCAGCTCTAATGATTCAAATTTTATTTTAGGCTCAGCTCTACCCGCTGAACGGCGCACCAATGCTCGCATCCTTGCCAAAAGCTCCGACAGATCAAATGGCTTTGTTAAGTAATCATCTGCTCCTGAATCAAGACCTCGTACACGATCACCAACTGCATCTCGTGCGGTTAGTAATAACACAGGCACTGCATTTCCCTTGGCACGAATGCTCCTTACAATGGCGATCCCATCTTTAGATGGCAAACCGATATCCATCACTACCGCATCATAAGGTTCAGTATCTAAGGCAAGTTCAGCCATTTTTCCATCCTGCATTAAGTCTACAGCGTAGTTATGCTGTTTTAAACCTTCAACGATCCCCTCACCTAACATGACATCATCTTCAGCCACCAATATGCGCATTATTACTCCAATCTACTATGATTCTGCTCTATAAGCTAATAGCACTACCTTAAGCAATGTATGCCAACAACCCTTTGGTTGAGCTGTCATAATTGTCATGAGAAAAAACACCCTTTTGCAAACTCTCTAAGATAGGCTTGCTTAACGCTTTTCCCAGCTCAACCCCCCATTGGTCAAAACTATTAATCCCCCAAGTGACTCCTTGAACAAATATTTTATGCTCATACAAAGCGATCAACTCGCCCAGGGCATATGGCGTTAATTCATCCATAATGATGGTATTGCTTGGCTTGTTACCTGCAATGACCTTTTGTGCTGCCAATGTACTGATCTCATTTTCATTGACTCCAGCACTTTTTAATTCCTGCACAACAGATGCTAAGGTTTTGCCCTGCATCAATGCTTGAGATTGCGCTAAACAGTTTGCCAGTAACGCTTGTTGATGGTCTTTTAATCCGTGGTGTGGTTTCTTAATTGCAATGAAATCAACGGGGATAGTAATATTGCCTTGATGCAGAAGTTGATGAAAAGCGTGCTGCCCATTGGTGCCAATACCACCCCATAACACAACCCCTGTCTGCTCATGACTTAAAACCCCCTCTTTTTTACAAGACTTTCCATTGCTTTCCATGTCGGCTTGCTGTAAATAATCAACCAGGTAACGCAACCTATCATCATAGGCTAAAATCGCCTGTGATTGCGTATGATAAAAGTTACTATACAAAATAGCGGTCATTGCCAAAATCACCGGCATGTTTTGTTTTAGTGGTGCCGTTTTAAAGTGTTCATCCATAGCATGCGCACCCTTTAGCAAGTCTTCAAAAGCACTATAACCCACGGCAAAAACAATCGCCATTCCGATGGAGGACCATAGTGAATATCGACCGCCAACCCAACCCCACATTTCAAAGCAGTTTTGCAAGTCAATCCCAAAAGCTTTTACTTTGTCTAATGCGCTTGAAACGGCAACAAAGTG
This sequence comes from Caedibacter taeniospiralis, assembly GCF_002803295.2. Lineage (GTDB taxonomy): Bacteria > Pseudomonadota > Gammaproteobacteria > Francisellales > Francisellaceae > Caedibacter > Caedibacter taeniospiralis. The sequence goes on from NZ_PGGB02000003.1 coordinate 31,510, forward strand.
TCTTGCAATCGCTTTTTCATCCCCGTAATAGTCCAAAAGCCAGCGCCGCGCTGTCATTGCATTCATGAGCGTTTCCTGTGTTGTAAATGATTTTGAGGCAACGATAAACAGGGTTGTTTCAGGATTCACTTGATTTAAAACACTCAAAACAGACACTGCATCGACATTTGACACAAAATGCACACGTGTTTTATTAAGGTGATATGGTCGCAAGGCTTCAACTGCCATCTTGGGTCCCAAATCAGATCCCCCAATACCGATATTGACGACATCTGTTATTGTTTTACCCGAAAATCCACACCAACGTCCCTCATGCACATCGTCCACTAACTGTTTAACACGCTGACGCTCCGATTCAATTTCAGATTTTACATTTGCGCCGTCAACACAGACTTCTTGATGCGAAAAATCTCGCAAAGCCGTATGCAATACCGCACGATGTTCACTGCTATTAATTTTGTTGCCTGCAAACATTTTATCCCTTAGTTTTTCAACTTTTGCATCAATTGCTAAGGCAAAAAGTTCATGCAAAATATCCTCGGTTATTTTGTTCTTTGAGTAATCCAATAAAAGTGTTCCAACTTTCAAATGATATTTTTGAAAGCGCTGACTATCTTCATCAAATAGATTTTGAATGTGCAAATTTGAATATTTATTGATAAGTAAATCCTGCAATCTTTGTCTAATATGCTGATTCATGCTTTATTCCTTTTTCCTTTTAATCTGGTAATCTTTGCCAGCAAGGGTGCATTCAATATACCCCTACATTTATTCAAATAAAAAAATGGGCAGGCGTTTTTACTCTTGCCATATGAGTCGACGTGCCGCACTTTGCTCTATATGCCAAACGAGTCTTCCCTCTTTCAAATTAACCATTTTGGCGGGATAGTCGATGGTGATAGTTTCCCGATCAAATACCTTTTGCAACATATCTGCTTTTGACTCACCAGTCACCAAGAAGTCAATCTCCTTAGCATTGTTAATCACTTTGAGTGTCAACGTGACTCGAGCTTGCTTTGACATGGGGTGAGTAGCTACTTCAACCCAACGATCAGAGGATAAGGAAACACCATTTACAAATAGCGAAGCCGTATGCCCGTCTTCCCCCATGCCTAGCCATAACCAATCGAATTCAGGAAGCATTTCTTTTAGTGGCAGTTTTTTTTTCAGCTGTTGCACATAGTTTATTGCTGCCTGATCAGGTGAGATTTCACTTTGTATGGGATGTAAATTCTCTCTTGGGATAGCAACATGCCGAAACAATAACCTGTCGGCTTCTCCAAAATTACTCTCCTTATCATCAAAGCTCACACAGCGTTCATCACACCACCAAAAATGGAGCTTCCGCCAATTGATGTCGATATGTTGATTTGCTTGCGCTATTAATTCAAACACCGCCTTTGGTGTGCTGCCACCTGATAACCCAATATGGATGGCGTCTTTTTTTACCTGTGAAAAACGCACAAGTTTTTCCAGCATGGCATAGGTAATATCTTTGCTGTGTTGATAGATGATATACGACATTTTAACCTCAGGTATTTTTGTCTTTTTTATTTTGTTTAAAAACAGAGGATGGATTACGCCAGGCGTGCCCGAGCTCTGCTAGCATTTTATCCGATTCAAGCGGACCGAAAGAGCCACTGGGATAAAAGCTGAGCATGGTTTTGCCATTTTTATGCAGGTAGTGGATGATAGGGTCAATGATATTCCAGCAGGCTTCTACAGCATCATTTCTGGCAAATAAGGTATTATCTCCCTGAAGTGCATCCAAAATTAAACGTTCATAAGCCGTTGGCATTTCTTTTTGCGCAAAATCTGAATAATAAAATCCCATATCTACTTCATGCGTTTTAAATCCGCTTCCTGGTTCTTTCGCCGCGAAACTCAACTTGATTCCCTCATCTGGTTGTATACGAATCACCAGCTGATTTTTAAATTTACTAATCTTTTGTACTTGCGAGAAAAAAGGATGGGGTGTTGGCTTAAAGTTAATAACCACTTCTGAAACTCGCTGGTTTAAGCGCTTACCTGTACGCACATAAAAAGGTACATCATGCCAACGCCAATTATCGATAAAAAAGCGGATTGCCGCATACGTCTCGGTCGTGGAGCTTTTGGCAACGCCTTGCTCATCTTTATAGGCGCCCTTAATCACACCTTTAACACAGCCCTCCTGGTATTGACCAACCACCACATTTTGCCTGATATCCTCTGCAGATTTAAATCGCCGAATCGATTGAAATACTTTTAAGGTTTCATTGCGGATTGAATAAGCGTCCATCTTAGCAGGCGGTTCCATCGCGACAATTCCCAGAAGCTGGAGCAAATGATTTTGGATCATATCACGAATTGCGCCATTTTGATCATAATATCCCGCACGAGACCCAAGTCCAATCTCCTCATTCGTATAAATCTGCACATTGTCAATGTGAGCTGCATTCCACAGGGGCTCAAAAATGGCATTCGCAAAGCGAAACACCAAAAGATTTTGAACCGTCTCTTTGCCGAGGTAATGGTCAATCCTAAACAGTTGTGATTCACGATAGTTCCTCAACAAGTGACTATTTAATGCACAGGCGCTTTCCTCGTCAGTTCCAAATGGCTTTTCGATGATGATGCGCTTATATCCGCCACTTTCATCACTTAATCCCAGGTTTGCCAAATGTACTGGAATTTCGTAGTAAAGACTTGGTGGGGTAGACAGATAGAATAAAAAGTTATGTTGAAGCTCGTGCACCTTGCACAGAAGCTGTAAGCGCTTATGAAGAGACCTATACCCATCATCCGTATAGACATCAATTTCTTGATAAAAAACCTGTTTTAAAAACTTCTCAATGGCTTTTTTATCTTTCGGATATTCCTCTGATAGCGTTTCCTGCATTTTTTGACGAAAACTTTCATCGCTAAAGGCAGTCCGAGAAACGCCCAAAATAATGTTGTTTTTGCTTAGGTCTTTTTGTTGATAAAGACTGAAAATTGCAGGCATTAGCTTTCGTGCCGTGAGATCCCCTGACGCACCAAAAATAACAATAATTCCTTTTGCTAGCTTCTTTTGCATTAAGCTTCTCTAAGTAATGGTCAAACGCCGTCATTTATATCATTTTTTGCTAATAAGTTCACGTGCTAAATGCTAAAGTTTTTCGACACTATCGCACCACCTGTGTTAGCATAAGCCAAAGTGATTTTGCTACCTATGATTTAATGACTGACAAAGAAAAAGAGATAGAACGTCAAGCCAATATGACGCATAAAGAATTGTTCAAACTCAATGGCGCAAAAGCTGCCGTGCGTTCGTTAATCTTTATTTTAATTTTTGCTGTATTTTTGTACGCACTAACAGGTGATATGCTATCCCCTGAACTTGCGGTGATTTTCTTCTTGATAGATGCAAGCGTAAATACATTTCGCCATAAGTGGTTTAAATCACTGAGGAAGTAATTATGCTTTGTAACGCGCAACACTGGCTTGAATATCCGCCTTAGCAGCTTTTGAGCCTTCAAAACCGTCAACCTTTACCCATTTATTCGGTTCAAGATCCTTATAGTGTTCAAAGAAATGTTTGATTTGATCTAAAAGTAACTTAGGCAAATCGTTAATCTCCTTGACATGTTCATAGATTTTGGTCAATTTACTCGTGGGAACTGCAATAATTTTGGCATCAACTCCTGACTCATCGGTCATCTTTAGCACACCAACAGGACGACAGTTGATAATGACACCTGGTCTTAAGGCAACAGGGGCTACCACCAGGACATCAACAGGATCTCCATCCTCGGATAATGTGTTTGGGACAAAACCATAATTGCAAGGATATTGCATTGTTGTCGCCATGAAGCGATCAACCACCAGCATGTTGGCTTCTTTATCAAACTCATATTTTACAGGTTCATTATTCGCGGGAATTTCAATCACCACATTGATGTCATTTGGCACATCTTTGCCTACTTTTATATTTGAAATCATATTGATCCTTGATTTATTTCATTTCTGGTTAGCATAACTGGGTTATTCTCTTGTATTTGCTATAATTATTCAACTTTTTAATCAGCAAATAGACTATTATGATTTTCTTACTTTTATTACTTGTTTTATCTGGCTGCCTTACAGGATTTTTGGCAGGACTTCTTGGAATTGGTGGTGGCATTATTATCGTACCCGTGCTTGCTTTTGTATTTCATCAGTTACCGCAAACAGCCGATGCGTATATGCAGTTTGCTGCGGGCACCTCGCTTGGCATTATGATTTTTACTGCCATCTCTTCGCTGCCGCACAAGCTACGAAAAAGAGAAATTAATGTTGATATTGCCAAGAAAATGCTTCCCTGGATCATTGCCATGAACATAGCAGGCGCCATCATCGCGCATTTGTTAAATCCACGACTATTGGGATTACTATTTGCCTTACTCATGCTTTTCATGTTTTTGCATATGCTGCTACAAAAAGATAAAAAAACAGATGAGCCAAAACGTAGTGGTCAACGTAAAAGTGCCCTATGGGGAAGCATAGTGGGTATTAAATCAGGCTTCTTTGGAATTGGAGGTGGCATTATCACCATCCCGTACATTAATTCTCTGGGCTATTCCATTCGTATTGCCATTGGCACATCCAGTCTTTTTACCTTTATTATTGCTGTTACAGGAAGTGTGTGTTTCATCATCACAGGTTATCTAAACGAGCTCCATATTGCATGGAGCCTAGGTTACCTGTATCTTCCTGCCATTTTATGCGTTGCCCCAACCAGTATGATCTTTTCCAAGCTTGGTGCAAGCCTGTCAAGTAAAGCACCAACGCGACTGCTCAAAAGTATCTTTCTTATTATTTTGCTTATCGTTGCCATCAAAATGTTGATTCTTGCCATCTAAATGTATACCACTCTAACGTTGATCAGGTAAATATTCGCAAAATAATTTACGAGTGGTATAGAGCTACCGATTGATCAGCTTTCCCTATCATGACAATAAGCAATATCTCAACAGCTTATTTTGCCATAACTGACTTATTACCCTATGATGCTCTGATGATTTTTATTCTCATTTCACTTTAAAGGAAATTACTTACATGGCAGGGCAGAACCGCAACCAATATCAATCGGGTCATGACCACCGCAGTAATCACCGATAAAACTACGCGAACGTCAACTACTATCTGCTAAAGCAGATAGTAGTTGATAGTTTTACACAGGCAGCTTTTCCAGATATTGTGGCTTACACAAAATTAAAGCGGATAAATCAGATTAAAAATCTTCTCAGCCAGTATTTTCTGTGCCTTTGTGGTGGGATGAACATAATCCCAAAATAGATGCGTCTGTGGATTACACTCAATGGGAATATCCTGTTGGATCTCGCCATTTTGATCCACCCCACCGAAACTTTTCACGCACGCGTCTGTTGCATTTTCAAAGCCAAATGCCATGGGAGATTCCAAGGCTTCATGCAAGAAGCTATACGCATCAAGTACTTGAATTCTAAGATGTGGATACTTTCGCTGTAACACGGTAATGCCATCACTTAATCGCTTGTTTTGTCTTACAATGTTGTTTTTAATGTATTTTTTCAAATACTTGATCATAAGCCTTGGGAAGGGGGAGACTTCATAAGCGGGGGATAGCGTCACATCTGGGACATTCCAGACGATAATATCTCTAGCCCCTAACTTAATCATGCGATCAATACTGCTTAATAAGTCATTGGCAACACGATAGACTGCAGGCAGATTTAAAAAAGGTTTTTCATCATGAATAGCAAACAAAAAATTATTACCGCCCCCATTGATCATGACTAAGGCATCCCTGTTAAATCTCCCTCTTTCAGCCACATAGCGATCAATTTGTACTTGCAGTGAAAATGCATGATCTGTCAGCATTGATTTTGGATTTTTACCACTGGTGCACGCCCCACCAATAGCGTAGTTATAAAGCATCGGCTTAGCTGCTTCTTTAGCTTTAATCATATCTACTAAATATTCGCAAGCCACAAATCCATCACAAAAGCGCCCATGATCATAAGGCACTCCAGGAATATCCAAGGTTTTCATTAAGTTTCCATTATCTTGTAAGCTATCACCAAACACGACAATACTACCAACAGTCATCTTTCACTCCTTCGTAAAAATTTACCATCCACTGCGCCACCACCCTACCGTGATCGCGCATTCTAAGACTATCCATACCTGATTCAAAACAGTGCGATAGTGTTTCTTTTTGCTCCTTTATCAATAAGTGATTATGTGCGCGCAACATCTCAGGGTGTGCCTGCATTCCCCAGATTTGATCACCAATCACAAACATTTGCACAGGACAAAAAGTATTCGTCGCGATCAATTTAGCATTCTTGGGTAACTCAACGACTTGATCCTGATGATAAAACGTTAGACTCAAGTGATCATGATAAGGGCACATCCACTCCAGTTTTTCAAGTATTTTAATACACTGCACACCAACCCCCCAACCTTTGATAGAGCGCTCCACTCGCCCGCCTAAAGCCTGGGCTAATATTTGATGACCAAAGCAAATACCAATGATTTTTTTCTTAAGCTGATATAGCGTTTTTATTTTATCCTCTAAGATACAAATCCAATCCAAACGCTCAAAGGTAGTCGCCTTACTGCCTGTAATAATGTATTTCTCATAGCAATTTAAATCATCAGGGTATTCACCCACGGTGACATCAAACACATCGATATCAACAATGGTAAATACTTTCAAGAAAAGATTGGCAAACATATCAGGATAATTCCCCCCAGAGATACAGCGTCTATACTCTGGAACATGATCCGCTTGCAGTAAAGCAATCTTCATTAATGCCTCTTAAATCATCTCTTTTAATTGCAACAATGCTGCTTTTGATAACTTAAAGGTATACAGCTTACTGCCATGCTCTTTATTGGTTTTAAAGCCGATCAGACCATCATCCAGATTCAAAATCTCGTCAATCCCAACAAAAGTTTCTCTTATGCTCTGATCTTCCTTTTTCTGCCATGTTTCCTTGGCGCGAGTAATGGCTTGTCGGTAAGAGCCGTGCACTTTGTTCTCACGCACTCTTTGGATAAACTGATTGGCAAGCTGAGGCAATTCATCTTCGAGCTTTTTAAGCTCATACAGCGTTCTGACATCTTCGATAAAACCATCATCAGTTAGCGCGCGAATCGCGGCTGATGACTTGGCTAACTTTAAGCGCAATGAGACCCAGCTTGGGTCTCTTCCCAATGAGTGAGCAACATCAGCTTTATTCATTTTGCGTTTCATCACAAGCTCCGTTAAAGCGTCTGCTTCTTCAAAAGGCGACACTTTTTCACGCTGTTCATTTTCAAGTAGCTGAATGATTAAAATGTCGTTATCCGCTTCATCACGCACAATGCAAGGAATGCTTGTAAGTCGAAGCTGTTTAGCAGCTCTAAACCGACGCTCTCCCGCAATAATATGATAAAAACCATCACCTTTTTTAGGCGTCACAATAATCGGCTGAATTATCCCTCTTTCTACAATACTTTGCGCGAGCATATCAATATTCTTGAATACCTTGCGTGGTTGACTGGGATCTGGTAAAAGATCTGCCAGGCTCAAGGCAAGCAAACGTCCTGATTGGGTCGCATCTTGATTTAAAGCATCAAGTTTTAACGCCAAAAGTGTTTCTTTTTTGCTTTCAGCACTGCCATCTTGACTGCCCAACTCGTGAACACGCTTACGATTTGCTAAGGATACTTTGGCATTCATGCAGTCACTCCTGCAAAGGATGCAACAATTTCTTTTGCCAGGCGCCTGACCTGGACATGTACATTGCTCTCAGGTGCGTAATCACCGATATACATCCCAGAGGCTTCGGCCTCGACAAATTTCACACTTTGTGGGATATAGGTACTAAATGACTTCCCTTCTTCCTCTAAAACATTTAACAGGCTTCGTGACATGTTTGACCCTTTGATTACTCTATTTGCCAAGAGCTTATAAGGACGATCCGCCGTAAGTGCTAAATCTTTGGCTTCTAACAAACCTGACAAATCCATGCCGCTTGGAGCGGCGGGGATAATCACCAAATCGGCCAGTAAGGCAGCTTTGAGCGCTGCGGTTTGAAAATTAGGTGGGGTATCAATAACAATATAATCCACTTTGGATTTGATCTCAGATATCGCTTCTCTGGCATGTTTTTCATCTACTTGGATGACATAATCTATGGAATTTTCATTCTTTGCCGCCCACGACCAGGCATCAGGCTTGTCTTTATCCATATCGATCACGATGACTGAGTGCCCCAACTCCTTCAATCCGCCATAAATATTCATTGCCGTGGTTGTTTTCCCCGAACCCCCTTTTTGCTGCAAAAGAGCAATTACCTTCGCTGTTTTCATTATCAATGATTAAATTAGATTTTATGCTCGCGCTAGTATATACCAACCACAAAGCATTTTGCAGTATTTTAGCGTCTAATAAGGTGATGACAATATCTTCGCCCATGATGACGCATTGCGTAGGGGGTGTATTGCATACGCCCTTGCAAAAATGGGCGGAAATTCTGTCAAGCTCTCCAATTTCAGGCAAAATGGGCTTGAATTTGGCAAGGTGCAAAGTCGTGGAAATTGGTGCAACTCAATCATTTTGTTACCCTATTCATCATGCCCCTTATCTTTATCCAAATCGTTTTTTTGTTGTGTGCGGTAGTGATTCAGATCGATAACATTATTCGCATGGGTCGAAAGATTTTTCGTCCCTACTTCCGTCACCGTTACCTTTTGCTCATTGGATATCACCTGCAAAAAATGATTTCCATTGAACTGTAAAAACGCCCTGTAGCGATCAACCCCATCATCGCTATACTCAAACGCATATTCACGAAATAAGCACATACTGCCAATATCACTTTGCCTCGACAATCTGATCTTCGTTAAGCAGACCGTATCATCCAACAACTGAACATCCCATTGTTTCACCACCTTTAATGCGGTATGTATAGCAAACTCACGCGCGCGCATGGCGCTTCGCCATCCTAAAATAACAACCACCACAATAATCATTGCCACAGCAATACCGATACTCATATTAGCCAAGCCTACTTTTGATTAAGGTTATTTAAAATAACCGTCGCACGTTGCCCCGTATCAGGTACGGTCACTAGACCATTTTTGGTGTCATATAGCACCTTATCACCAGAAAAACGATTCCCCGCACGATCGACATGGGCTTTAGTTTGGATTGTTAATATGCTGTTAAGCAAATTAAAATCCATTTGTCTGCCTTCTGCATACATCGTTTCCTGGTCTGATGAAGCTTGTTTGGTTTTTGCCTCTTTTGGAAATGGTAAGGAGTAGAATTTAGCCATATAGGGATCCGTTGACGTCAAAGTAACCTCCTTGAGCTGCCTGTTTTGATCATCAAATAAAAGCGTTAAAATTTGCCCTGAAAGAAAACGACAACCATTTTGTTTTTTGCATACCTCTTTGGCATAGTCTAGAGACTGCTGCTGAAGCTTTTGATAATCAACATTTTGCAACGGAAATTGATACACTGACCATTTGCTGTTTTCATTGGGAACATTATGACCACCGCATTGAATATTGGCATTTTTAGTTTGCATTACCAACACATTACCTTGATAAATCATTTTATGTGCATCCTGGCTATAAGATAAGCTATCACTGCAAATGGTGATTGGACCGTCTCCTGTCGCATTTTTGCCAAACATTCCTGCGGCATCCATGCTAGCCTCACTGCTTTGTGCAAAGGATACTCCCATGCTCAACAGAGAAAGGCTTAAAAGCAATAAAGCGCCAGGCTTACATCGTTTACTGTCCTGCATAATAACTTCTGACCTCTTTTAATAATTTAAAATCACCTTTTTTAGGTGCGCTAATCATCCCAATACCAACGGTATTATTCGGTGTGCCTGGTTGACTAATAATAACCTTTTGATCTGTAGTCAAATTATCCTGATAATTATCATAATCAACCACATCCGTCATCATTTTTATTGCAGGTGAATTTTTGCCATTTGCCTTACGCTGCATGATAACATTGCCATACAATCGAATATTATTATTGCTATTAGTAATATCGGCATAGTCAGAAGTAATATGCCAGGGTTTATCTTCAGGTTTTTTTGCATAAAAAACAGCACTCACCCCATCCAATTTGGCATCCTGGTTATAAAAGCGCTTTGAGTCTTTAGCGGTTGCTGTATATTGCAGCCGACCACTTTGATTATATTTTTCATAAACAAGATCTTGTGCTGTATTTTCAACAAAATGTGCGGGTAAATCTCCATGACTGATCTGCTCTTGTGCTGATTTCACCACAAGCCAGCCGCTGGAGCCAATGACAGTTACTAGTCCAATCGTTGTAAAAAACACGCGTTTACTAAAAAACATTACCCTCGCACCTCACCAAAGGTGATGAAGTCTTGAAGCACTACCTGATAAACGCCTTTGGCATCAAGAATCAAATCGCAGATTTCCCTGACCGCACCCTGACCACCTTTACTAAGCGTTACATAATCGACTTTAGATTTAACAATGGCTACAGCGTCACTTGGCGCAAACGTCACCAGAGATTTTGCCATGATGGCTAAATCAGGCAGATCATCACCCATATAAGCTACTTCGTAGGGAGTAAATTCATATTTAGCTAACAGATCGTCAAATGCCTGAAGCTTATTCTTTTGTCCTTGATAGACATCTTTAACGCCTAGTGCCATGAGTCTAGTCTCAACAATTTTTGAAGTTTTCCCCGTAATGACCGCAAGCTTAATCCCAAATTTCTGCAGCAACAGCATCCCTAAACCATCTTTAACATCAAAGTTTTTGATTTCATTACCATCGTTACCAAGAATAATTTTCCCATCGGTTAGAACACCATCAACGTCCAATATTAACAGTTTAATTTCCGCGAGCTTTTCTTTTAATTTGGAGTCAATCATCACAAGGCACGAGTACTATAGAAATTTTGGCACAGTATAGCAGCTTTTCAACGCAGGCAACAAACGCTTTTAGCCATTCCCAAAGAGGGACTTAAACCATTTAAATCGCCTGCCATAAGGCGGGTAAAGTAGGGTTGCTGTATTAATCCGTCCACGCTGAAAAATGGATTGGACATTACTAAAGTTCTGAAACCCCTCAAACCCGTGATAACGCCCCATCCCCGAGGCGCCAACCCCACCAAAGGGCAAATCGTGTTGAGCGATATGGTTTAACAGATCATTAATGCACATGCCTCCACTTGAAATGGATCGTGTCATATATTCCTGTTGCATTTTATCGTGACTAAACAAGTAACAGGCAAGTGGTTTGGGCTTACGGTTGATATAGCTGACAACCTCATCAAGCGTTTTATAACTTAACACGGGCAATAGCGGACCAAAGATCTCTTCTTTCATTACGTTAAGTTCATCATCTGGATTGACTAATAAAGTCAGAGGAAACTTTCTTATTTCAATACTCTCAAGGCTTGCTTCTGATAAGGGTATGATGCTTATCTTTGCTTCTTTAGCCTCTATCAAATAATGCTGTAATCGCTCAAATTGCTGCAGGTTAATGATAGAACCATAGTTTTTATTGTGATTGAAATCCTGATACATGTCATTGAAAGCTTTTTTCATAGCACAAACAAAGTCATCAAGCTTACGCTCATAGATAAAGACATAATCAGGGGCAATACAGGTTTGTCCAGCATTAAGCCCCTTGGCAAAAGCAATCATTTTTGCTGCCTTATCTAACGGGAATTGCGCATCAATAATCAGGGGAGATTTGCCACCTAGCTCTAAAGTGGCAGGGGTTAAATTTAAAGCGGCTGCTTGCATCACTTTTTTAGCCACTCTGGTTGAGCCCGTAAAAAATAAATGGTCAAATGGCAGCTGACTAAACTCCTGCGCAATCTCTGACTCACCTGTTATCACTGCGACTTCATCAATAGTAAAACAATCCTGGCAAATACGCCTGATCACTGCATTCGTGTGCGGCGTAAATTCCGACATTTTGATACAGACTCGGTTCCCCGCAGCAATGGCATATACCAGGGGTGATAAGCTCAACAATATGGGGTAATTCCATGGCACCATAATCCCCACCACCCCCAGTGGCTGATAACAAACATAGCTTCTAGCGGGTTGGAAAATAAGACTGGTATGGCGCTTGTGCTTTTTCATCCATTGACGTAAGTTTTTTACCACATACCTGATAGTAGAGGTGATTTGAAAAATCTCACTTATCCAGGTTTGCTCATGGCAGCGATGTCCAAAATCTCTACTCACCGCAGCGGCAAGCTCTTCTTCATGCTTTACAATCTCATACAGCAGTTGTTTTAATTTTCCTTTGCGCAATCGATATTCAGGGTAACGATATAAAACGTAAGACTTTTGCTGCAAATTAAAAATGGCGTTCAGCTGCTGCTTTTGACTAAGATGATCCATATGATTAGCTGAAGGATGTGACAATGGCAGCATTTTCCTGACGATTTCTTTCACGCTTTTCAAGTTTTTGCACTTTGCGTAACTTTGCCGCCTCTTTAGCTTCCTCACCAATATGTGACTCACCACGCTCACGAGCAAGCTGACTCTGCTTTTCGCGCTCTAAAAAGCGCTTTCTTTGCTCTGAAGTATGATGTCCCTTGCAATGATGGCAAGAAACGCCTTGTGCATATTCAGGCTTCAACTTATCTTCCTCGGTAATCGGACGCCTGCAGGCATAACATTGATCATATTGTCCTTTCTCCAGCTCATGCGTGACCGCAACGCGCGAATCAAATACAAAGCACTCGCCCTGCCATAAACTTTCTGTCACAGGAACCTCTTCCAGATATTTTAAAATGCCACCTTCAAGATGATAGACCTCATCAAAACCCTGCTCTTTTAAGTATGCCGTTGACTTTTCACAGCGAATGCCGCCTGTACAAAACATCGCTACTTTTTTGTGCTTTGTTTTATCTAAATTCTTCTTAACAAACTCTGGAAATTCTCTAAAAGTCTCAGTCTGCGGATTAATGGCATTTTTAAAAGTGCCAATAGCGACTTCGTAATCATTGCGTGTATCCACTAATAAGACCTCTGGATCTGAAATAAGCGCATTCCAGTCACACGGCTTAATGTAAGTCCCACAGACCTTTAGTGGATCAAGTCCTTCAATGCCCAAAGTCACAATTTCTTTCTTAAGTTTTACTTTAGCGCGATTAAACGGAATATGGTCATCACAAGATTCTTTGTGTGAAATATCCGCCAGGCGGGAATCAGATTGTAGAAATTTCAGCACGGCATCAATTCCTTCTTTGATGCCCGCAATCGTACCATTAATTCCTTCTCTGGCTAACAGCAACGTGCCACGCACCCGATTATCCTCCATCACTTTTAGCAATGGTGTTCTTATTTCCTCAAAATCTTCCAACGTCACAAACTTATACATCGCAGAGACTACGTACTTTGACATGACTATACCCTTTTTATTTCTTATTCAAAAACCAGCTATTTATCTTGATCAGATGAGTAACGCAACTACAACATTCTCTTTACGGTACGGCATCCATCAAAGGTGATGCGCATTATACACCATTTCATCTAAACACCAAACCTTATCCCAACGGTCAAAGCATCGCAGAAATTCCTTAATGTTATCTGTTGCGTACTTTTACGCTTATGCGCTTGTATGGCTAGAGGATAAAATGGTTTTACTTTATACTGAATTTGCGTTCAATTTTTGAAAACGCATTATGATCAAAATGGGAAAACTATGTTACACATCAAAGCCTCAGCTTCGGCAAAGGTTATTTTTATCTTTATTATTATGGTAACGTCAATGCTTGGCATTTTTGTTTCCGACATCTATGTCCCTTCATTGCCAAGCATTAGCGAGGACTTCGGCACAGGGACACATTTACTGGCTTTTAGTGTCACTTACTACTTTATTGTCTTTGCCTCTTCACAGCTGATCTATGGACCCTTATCTGAGCGTTTTGGTCGGCGTAAAATTTTCTTATCAGGACTTGGCATAAGTATTATCGGCACACTTATTACCGTATTTAGTGTGAACTTTACAATGCTCATGACTGGGCGGACCTTTGAGGCTATTGGCATGGCAGCACCCATGTCGCTAGGACGCGTGATTTTACGTGACGTGATTCCAGAGAAAATCAAGTATGCCCGCTTTATGTCGTTTATGGGCATTGGCACATTAATGGCTCCTGTTATTGCACCAATTTTTGGCGCTTTTTTGGCACACGCTTATCACTGGCGTGCTGATTTTATCTTTATCCTAACGTTGAGCTTGATCTGCTATATTGGCGCTTACTTGTATCTCATTGAAACACTTCTTAACCCCAAGAAGCGTCTTTCTGCCAAACTATCGTTGCAAACCTACGCCTGGGTCATTAAAAACAAAGCCTTCATTAAAAATACGATCATCTCAAGTACCGTCATGGGTGCTATTATCGCCTACTTATCGCTGAGCGCTTTTCTATTTCAGCACTATTTCGGTTTAAGCGAAATCGATTATGCGATCATCTTTGGTCTCGGTGAGGCATTTATTGCCGTTGGCATGTTTGCCAATGCCATGGCACTAAAATACATTTCGATTGAAAGTGCACAAGTTTTAGCCGTTTTGCTATTTTTACTTTCAGGTATTTTAATCACTATTCAGGCGGTATTTTTTACTCAAAATCTTCTGTTTATTACGTTTGCCGTGATTATTTTTAACTTTGCAGCAGGGGTTGTTTTTCCAACCAGCAGCACCTTAGCCATCGTCACCTTCAAAGCACGCTTAGGAGCTGTTGGCAGTTTATATGGTTGCATTAGCATGCTTGCTGCAGGATTAATCAGTGGTATTGCCCTTTCAATACCACTAACTCCCAATCTGTTAATTGCACTACTTATCTTAGTGATGTCACTAGTGGCTGTCTTTGTTCTTTTTGCTATGCCTGACAAAGCATGAAGCAAGGTGGTCATTCACCATCCCCGTGGCTTGCATAAACGCATAACAAATAGTCTTTCCCACAAATGTAAACCCTTGAGATTTTATCCATTTACTCATCAACATCGATTCATGGATAAAGGCAGGAACTTTATCGGTTGTAGAATAGATGACTTGAGTTTTTGGCGCAAACTGCCACAACGCATCAACCATTGACAGAGTTTGAGACAGCTTAAGCCACTGTCTTGCATTATTAATCACGCTATTCATTTTTAACCGATTGCGAATAAGCCCAGGATCTTGCATCAGCCTTTCGACATCATGTTCAGTCATTTGCACGACTTTAGCGATTTCAAAATTATAAAAAGAGTTTCTATAGTTTTCTCGACGTTTTAAAATCGTCTGCCAGCTTAAGCCTGCTTGCGCACCTTCAAGACATAAAAACTCAAATAAGCGCTGCTCATCATAAACCGCCATACCCCATTCATAATCGTGGTAGGCTTGCATTTGTTTATTTGAGTCAGCCCAAGGACAACGTTGTTGTGCCATCATTTTTGCGTCCCTTGTAGTGCTAAACGAATCAGACTCTCCACATTATTTGCCTCGGTTTTAACTTGATGTACATATTTCTCCGCTTCTTTGCGTTTGTAACCCAATGCTTCAAGCGCATCCACTGCCTGATGCACCATTGAGTTTGCATGATAACCATCACTTGCTGATGGCATAAGATTTTGCTCATTTTGCGTGCTATGTACCCTATTTTGTGTTAGTGCATCTAGCTCAAGCATAAGTTTTGTTATCTTATCTTTCATCTCAATGACAATGCGCTCAGCTGTTTTTTTACCCACCCCTGGAATGGTACACAAAAGCCCATGATCCTGTGCTTCAATACATTGAACAAAGGTTATTCCATCCATACCAGAGAGAATAGCCAGTGACATTTTAGCACCAATACCATTGATCTTAATGAGCTCCTGAAACAATCGTCGATCTGATTTTGTGGCAAAGCCGTAAAGCTGTTGCACATCCTCACGCACGATAAAATGTGTATGCAATACGACTTCTTGCCCAATATCTCCCAGTTTATAAATTGAGCTCATCGGCACCCATATTTCGTAGCCAACGCCACCTGCTTCAACTAATATCAACGGAGGCTGTTTTTCTATAAGCTCTCCTCTTACGCGTCCAATCATCTTAAACGTCCTCGTACTATTTTTGTCGCCCCTGGAATAAACTGAAGACTATTGCGACTGTGAAAATGACAAATCGCAATCGCTAAAGCGTCAGCAGCATCCGCTTGGGGTTTACTGCTTAATTGCAAAAAGGATTGTACCATGTGCTGCACTTGAAATTTTGTCGCGTTACCATTACCGACTACGGATTGTTTAACCTGCTTTGCGGAGTATTCGTGTACCATTAAATCCTGATTTGCCAAGGCACAGATCGCTACCCCTCGCGCCTGTCCCAATTTCAAAGCAGCACCTGGATTCTGAAACATAAAGATCTGCTCAATTGCCGCTTCAGTTGGCTGATAGGCACGAACGATTTCTTCAACACCATCCTGAATCTGCTTTAAGCGCTCAGCAGTGGTTTCTTTGGTAATTCGAATACAACCACTAGTCACATACAGGCATTCCCTCGCTTCTGCCTTGATAACTCCAAAACCTGTGATTCTTGATCCTGGGTCAATGCCTAAAATAATCATGCAAGTTTTTCCAATTGCACAATCCAAGCGTTGAACACATGGCACTCCTGACAGATTGTATCCAAACCAATATCCAGGCTAATTAAGGAACCATGAAGCACCTTATCATAGGAGCTGCACACTTTTAAAAGTCGTTTTGAAGGTGCGGTTTGCACACCATCGTTGATATGTTCTGGCGTTATAAACTCAGAACTAATTTTAGTCAATTCACTGACCACACCTTTATCATCAAACCAGTTGGCAAAAACTTGAGGCGCACTAAACAATAGTCCTTCAAATTCATGGGCAGTCAAGTTTGCAATAAAGTTGGGTTGAGCAATATCATTCTGAAATACCTTACTGGCGGCTTTAACATTGCCAATTGAATCTGCTGTTTTGGTAAATGGCGGAAAGTCTTTGGGCAAAGCGTAATAGTCAATGAACGTGGTGATATAAGCTTTGCTGTCTTCTTTACATTTTTGCAAAACCTGCTGTTTCACTTTACCATAACTAACTACACCCCCCTTACCTTGAGATGATGTGCGTAAGACAATGGGGTTGATAACAATATTCAAACGTTCAAAATATGGTTGCAGTAGCTCACGAACAAAGCTTTCTTCCGTTTGCCCTTCGCAGAAAATATATACTCGAGTCATTTTGATGGTCTCCCACCAAGAATGTTTTTCTGCCACAGCTCACCCAGTGTATATTCATCCAGCCACGCCTTCAACTCGACTCTATTTAAGCGATGTAAGTTAGTCACACCTTCGCCGCGATCAGCAACAATTACATCTTCAACCTCGAATTCATTCAACAAATCAGGAGATTGAGTAGAAATAATAATTTGTTGGGTTTTGGATGCAGAGCGCAGTAAACCTGCCAACAAATGAATAGCATAGGGGTGTAATCCCAGCTCTGGCTCATCAATCAATATTGTACATGGTTTAAACTCTTCAGGCTGCAACAAAACTGTAGCCAAGCATATAAAACGCAAGGTGCCATCAGACAAAATACTTGCTTTAAAAGGGATATCCTGAGCTTTTTCAACCCATTCGAGTTCAATCTGATCTTTGGCATCAGGTAATGGTCGTAAATTAAAATCACCAAAAAATGGAGCCACCAAGCGAACAACTTTAACTATGCGCTGATAATACTCAAGATGGTGGTTTTTCAGGTGATATAAAAATGCCGCGAGATTGCGAGCATCTGGACGCAAATAGGCATTGTCATTAATACCATGGGGCTGCTTTACCAATGCACTATCGCTGGTATCGTGAAAATGGTATGCCCGCCAGTTTTTTATGACAGGGAGTGTGTAGTTTTTTATAAGTGATTTATGAGATTCCACTTGGCTTTCAAAATGTCCATAACCTACGCTGGTATCGCCTCTCATATTCCACCATAGGTCTTCACTTGCAAACATCATGCGGTTGTCGGTGGTAGGCTCTAGCATAAACTTGTAACCATTGTTACCAAAATACAGTTCAGCACTAAAACGTTCAGTCACCTTGCGACCAAAGTGCAGCATGGCATCAGGACCACCTTGCTTACTAACATACAATTGCAATTTGCCTTCAAGCATTTGTGGAAGCAGCTTAAAAAAACTAATGAAATTCGATTTGCCTGCACCGTTTGGTCCAATCAAAACATTCAACTCATGCAGCTCTAAATCGCATTGTTTAATGGATTTGAAGCCTTTTAAAACAATGCGTGACAATTGGTCACATTTCACTCTTTAACCTCCATCCATTTCCAAATTCACGAATTCAATGCTTCCATGACACTTTCGTCAAACTCAACATTAGTGTACACACTTTGCACATCATCCAAATCCTCTAAACGATCGATCATGTTCATAACCTTTTGAGCAACTTCCACATCATCAATATTCGTTTTCACATCTGCATCCATAGTGACTTCTGCTGAAGCGGGTTTTAAACCCTTTGCTATTAATGCGTCATTGACCTCAGAAAAACCAGCTGGGTCGGTAATCACATCAATCGTACCATCTGCAAAGCTCACCACATCTTCAGCCCCTGCCTCGAGTGCCACCTCCATGACAAGATCTTCACTTAAGCCTGCATCAAAACTAATAATACCCTTCTTATTAAACATATAAGAAACGGAGCCGTCTGTCCCTAAATTGCCACCTGCTTTGGTAAAAGCATGACGCACCTCAGCCACCGTACGATTTCGATTATCCGTCATGCAATCGACAATAAAGGCCACGCCTGCTGGACCATAACCTTCGTAACGAATCTCCTCTAAATTGCCTCCTTCTTCGCCACCAGCCCCTTTTTTAATCGCACGCTCAATCGTATCTTTCGTCATATTGTTAGACAGTGCTGTCGCAATTGCCGCGCGTAGCCGTGGGTTGGAATCCTTGTCACCCCCTCCCAAGCCTGCAGATATCGTGATCTCACGAATCAACTTGGTGAAGATTTTTCCACGCTTAGCATCTTCTCTTGCTTTTCTATGCTTAATGTTTGCCCACTTACTGTGACCTGCCATTTTTAAACCTCTTTCAAAGACCCTTAAACGGCAGCAATTGTATCATAAAGCCCCATAAAACACCGAGGGGATTTTTGCGAACTAAGCACTCCTCTACTACGCTTAAATCACCAAGGAAACCCTGGGAAAGGATTCAACCCATGAAGCTAGATAGTCTAATTCAGCCGATAAAAGTCATGCGCTTGCGGTATCTCCCACTCCTGATGATTTATTTTGCCTACGGTTGTAGCGTTTTTTCTGGCATTGGTGAATCTTTTTTTGTCAAAGAACACTTGAATTTATCCGCAGAAAGTCTCATTGTGATTGGGGTTTGGCTAAGTCTGCCATGGAATATTAAGATGGTATTTGGGCAGTTTGTCGACAGCCTCACCCTATTTGGATCGCAGCGCAAGGCTTACGTTTATTTGGCTGCTGTTTTAATGGCAAGCGGTTCTTTGCTTATGACTGGATTGGCTAGTCGCTGGAGTTTTGTGGTTGTGTTAGCACCTGATAATGTCATTTTTTTTATTTCATCCTTACTAACCGTTTTGGGTGTGGTATTACAGGATGTGGTTGCTGATGCCATGAGCGTTGAAGTCGTTGAGCGTGAAGGACGCTCACAACAAGACATTGATCAAGATCTTGCAATGGTGCAACTCTTGGGACGTTTAAGCTTGAGTCTTGGAATGTTTCTTGTAGCGGGTTTAGGAGGCTGGCTTGCAGAGGTAATGAGTTATCAGAACCTTTTTCTACTTACCTTGAGTATCCCCTTGATTAGCATCACGGGTATTTTATTTATTCGTTTGGATAAGGTTCCTCGCAAGCCCATTAATAAAACCGTGCTTTTTGGTGGACTCTTGTATGCCGTCTTTATTATTGTCATAGGTCTTAGTGACCTTCCTTTAGCACAGGAAATCGCGTTTGTCGTGTCTTTAATTATTATCATTTACCTGCTACGCGCGGTCACTAAAGAACTACCTCGCGATTTACTACGCGCCATTTTTGTTGCGGCCTTTATGATCTTCATCTTTCGCGCCTCTCCAACTGCTGGACCTGGTGCTCAATGGTTTATGATCGATGTGCTGGGATTTGATAAGGCTTTTTTTGGCACGTTATCACAGATTGGGGCTTTTATGTCCATTATTGGCATGTGGTTTTTTGCCCGAGTGATTACGGAGAAATCGATCACCTCTGTGCTGTTGTCGCTGACGGTTGCAGGCTTTTTATTAGAGCTACCCCTCATCGCCCTATATTACGGACTACATGAATGGACCATGGTTTACTTTGGTTTTGGCGCACGCACCATTGTACTGATTGATAGCGCAGTTGCCTCACCATTTGCCCAATTGGCGATGATTCCCATGCTAGCACTCATCGCACGCTACGCCCCAAAAGGCAATGCTGCTACCTGGTTTGCGCTGATGGCAAGCTTTATGAATTTAGCACTCACTGCAGGGTCATTATTGAGTAAGTACTTAAATAAAGTCTTTGCTGTTTCACGTGAGGTCCTCGATCACACCACAAATACCGTCATCTCCTCTGCAAACTATAGTGAGCTTGGCTCACTTTTAATTACCGTTTCAATCATTGGTTTATCTGCCCCTCTTGTAGGAATTTTGCTATACGCACGATTTTACCCAAAGGCAAAAAAACAAAAAAGACAAAATGGATAAAATAAAGCAAAAACATTTTGCCTTTACTTCACAAGCATCCTAGAATGGCAGGCTCACTGGGGGGCGAATATGGCTTCGACGGGAATGTCAATGTCTTACGGTGCATGCCGAGGGTGTATCTGCCTCGTAAAACACGTTACATCGTCAGAATAACTGGCAAAAATAAAAAAGATCGCGTTGTAGCTAACGATGCAGCTTTCGCTGCTCGTAAAGCTGCTTAATCTAGCTTAATAACCTAGATACGCACGAACCGATAGTATTTGCTTGTGAATCTATCTTATGTTCGTTCATATCCATCACAAGATCGCCAACGTGTCGGTCTAAACACTGCGGCTAAATTTTAAGACTCGCTTGAATTATGCCCTGATTTATCGGGCGGATTTGAGTCAAATATAATAGATAAGTCTAAGCATGTAGATCTGAAGATGGCGAGTTTGCGGACGCGGGTTCAACCCCCGCCGCCTCCACCAAACCAAAACTCAATAAATTCATCGACAAATTTTAAGAACACTAAAAACAGTCATAGTTGAACCCGCGGGTCTAACTCACCCGTTTGGTACAACGCATACATTTTTTCCAACGAAATTGGTTTTATCTTATCCGCCATCCCCGCGGCACCAAAGGCTTCATATCGGAGCTTACAAATATCCCTCATTGCATCTTTCGCTAGCCCATTATATTTGCGCGGGTCAAACTCAGCTCTATGAGTTGCCATAAATTGACGAATTGCACCTGTAGCCGCCATCCGTAAATCGGTATCAATATTGACTTTTCTCACCCCATATTTAATCGCTTCAACGATTTCAGCAACGGGAACACCATAAGTCTCCCCCATGTCTCCGCCAAATTGATTGATAATTTTCAACCAGTCTTGCGGCACAGAAGATGAACCGTGCATCACCAAATGCGTATCAGGGATGCGTGCATGGATTTCCTTAACACGTGAAATCGCGAGCACATCCCCTGTAGGAGGCTTGGTGAACTTATATGCGCCGTGACTTGTTCCAATGGCAATAGCCAAGGCATCCACTTTGGTGGCTTTAACAAATTGCGCAGCTTCCTCTGGATCGGTTAATAACTGATCATGTGATAGTGTGCCTTTAGCACCAACACCATCCTCTTCACCTGCCTGTCCTGTTTCCAACGAACCTAAACAACCTAGTTCACCCTCGACAGATACACCACAGGCGTGCGCCATTTCAACCGTGCGCTTAGTCACATCAACGTTATAAGCATAATCTGCTGGAGTTTTACCGTCTGACTCTAATGAACCATCCATCATTACTGATGAAAACCCTAATTGGATTGAGCGCTGACAGACATCTGGTGATGTGCCATGATCCTGGTGCATACACACAGGAATCTCAGGATATTCTTCAATGGCTGCTAACACAAGGTGGCGAATAAATGGCGCTCCTGCATATTTTCTAGCGCCCGCTGAGGCTTGCAAAATCACGGGGGCTTTGACCTTGTTTGCAGCTTCCATCACCGCACGAATCTGCTCTAAATTGTTGACGTTAAACGCAGGAATACCATAACGGTGCTCTGCTGCATGATCTAATAATTGTCGTAATGATACTAATGCCATTTTCTTTCCTTTTTTTATTAATTTGAAGGCTTGTGCAAATAGTTCGCCCAAGCATGTCGGTGGGCGGAAATACAGTCACCGCCTACATTTAAAATAACAAAAACACGGCGTACGTTTTTACACCACATTACCTGCCTGAATCACTTTAATTTTATTGGTGCCGCCATGAACGCCCATATGATCTCCACTGGTTAGCACCATCCAATCACCCTGTTTGACAATGCCACGCTTCTCAAGCTCAAGTGAAGCTTCACGGTTGACATAGAAGCGCGCCATGCGGGTTGAGTCAAACTCAATCGGTACAACCCCTCGATACAGCGTCATTTTACCTAAGGTTAAACGATTACGTGATAAAGCATAAATCGGTAGGTGCGTGTTAATTCGCGACATCCACAGTGCCGTTGAACCTGACTCAGTTAATGAAATAATCGCCTTGGCATCCACATGATTAGCCAAATAAACGGCAGCACTTGCGACCGCTTCATCAACGCGATCATGGTGACGGGTCACATTATCTTTTGACACAATATGCACAAGATTACTCTTCTCAGCCGCCGCACATACGCGCGACATGGCAGCCACGGTTTCAACAGGATATTCGCCTGCTGCAGATTCAGCAGATAACATCACTACATCGGTGCCATCCAATACTGCATTGGCGACATCAGAAACTTCAGCACGCGTCGGTGTTGAGCATGTAATCATCGACTCCATCATTTGAGTCGCCGTAATCACGACTTTATCAAGCTCACGTGTTAAGCGAATAATCATCTTTTGTGCCGCAGGAACATTTTCGTCCCCTATTTCAACTGCCAAGTCACCTCGCGCCACCATCACTGCATCAGATGCCTTAATAATTTCTTCAATATGGGTAAGTGCCTCAGTGCGCTCAATTTTGGCGACAACCCCAGCTTCAGAACCAGACTCTTGCAGCAACTTACGCGCATATTCCATATCTTTGGCATCACGCGGAAAAGAAACAGCGACATAGTCGACCTCAAGCGCTGCCGCTGTTTTAATATCTTCTATGTCTTTTTCAGTCAATGCAGGAGCAGTTAAACCGCCCCCTTTTTTGTTGATGCCCTTGTTATTAGAAAGCTTGCCACCCACTATGACCTTACAATGTACTTTCACGCCTTCAACCTTAATAACAGATAACACAATTTTGCCATCATCAAGCAATAAAATATCACCTTTTTTGACATCATTGGGTAGCTCTTTATAGTCAATGCCAACACTTGTTTCGTCACCTGCGTTTTTATCAAGCTCCGCATCAAGAATAAAGGGATCACCATTTTTCAAGATAACCTTGCCATCTTTAAATTTTGCAACACGAATTTTGGGTCCTTGAAGATCCGCTAAAATACCAATATAGGTTCCCTTTTCCTTGGCGACCTCGCGAATAAGCTGCACGCGTTTACGATGATCGTCAGCTGTACCATGCGAGAAATTACAGCGCACGGCATTTAATCCTGCGTCCACCATTTTACTTAGCACCTCTTTTGACTCACTGGCAGGACCAATGGTTGCTAAGATTTTTGTTCTTCTCATACTTTTACCTCTTGTGCACGCTCATATAAAACCTCAACACCTGGCAAGACTTTTCCTTCGATAAACTCCAAAAATGCCCCTCCAGCCGTTGAGATATAAGAAACTTTGTCTTTGATGTTAAACTTTTCAATGGCTGCAATCGTATCTCCTCCACCTGCGACAGAGAAGGCAGTTGAGTTTGCGATGGCTCGCGCAATCGCTTTGGTGCCCTCTGCAAAATGGGCAAACTCGAAAACCCCCACAGGACCATTCCATAAGATAGTCCTGGCTGATCGAATAATCTCTGCCAGTTTTTGCCCAGTTGACGGTCCAAAATCCAGAATCATATCATCCGATCCAACGGTCTCAATGGTTTTAATCTCAGCTCTGGCATTCTCATCAAAAGATTTAGCCACGCGAACGTCAACTGGCAAGGCAATTTCGACACCCTTTTGTTTGGCCTTCACCATGAGTCTCTTTGCAGTATCAACCAGGTCCGCTTCAATCAAAGAACGACCAACCTTAAAGCCTTGAGCCAACAAAAATGTGTTGGCAATACCACCACCAACAATCAGCTGATCCACCTGATCGATCAGGTTTTCAAGCACGGTGAGTTTAGTCGAAACCTTTGAGCCACCAACAATCGCCACTAGTGGCTTTTTAGGATTTTTAAGTGCCGCGCTTAGCGCATTTAACTCTTCGGTGAGTAAAAGTCCCGCACAGGCTATTGGCGCATATTTTGCCACACCATAGGTAGAGGCTTGCGCTCTATGTGCGGTAGCAAAAGCATCCATAACAAAAACCTGAGCCAGGCTCGCAAGCTTTTGTGATAGAAGTTCATCAGACTTTTCCTCACCCTTGTTAAAGCGCACATTCTCGCAAAGCACCACTTGCCCTGGCTCAATAGCGACACCATCAAGATAGTCCTTAAGCAAAGCCACATGCTGTCCTAATTTTTCTGTCAGCACATTGGCAACGGGTGATAGTGAATATTCACTATTATACTCACCCTCTACAGGTCTGCCTAAGTGTGTCATTAAAATCACTCCTGCCCCTTGCTTCAACGCATATTGAATCGTGGGGAGGGCTGCATCTATACGCACAAAACTGGTTACTCTGCCATCCTTGATAGGCACGTTAAAGTCAACGCGCATCAATACTTTTTTACCTTTCAAATTCACATCGGTAATCGATAAAAATTTCATTATTTAGACCCTTATTCAATTACTGGAGTCATGGACTTTTGCTGATTTTTAACTACCCCGTCAGCCTGCGGCTGCCACCCCTTCACAAGTGAAGGGGAATTTTTGGAAAGTTTGTCACTTAATTCCCCTTCGTTAGCGAAGGGGTGGCTGCGAAGCAGACGGGGTAGTCTTTAAAGACAGTAAAAGTGCACAGCTCCAACCAACAAAAAAGGCGCTTCAAACGCCTTTCTTATCCATGCTGATTACTTAGCAGCAAACCACGCCTTAGTGGTTCTTAACATTTGATTTGAGAAGCCCCACTCATTGTCATACCAGGAAAGTACTTTAACTAAATTACCAATGACACGCGTTTGTGTTGCGTCAAAAATCGATGGCTGCGGATTGTGGTTAAAATCCATGGAGACTAATGGTTCAACGTTATAACCTAAAACGCCTTTTAGACTTGTTTCAGATGCGTTTTTCAACAATTTATTGACCTCTTCCACACTCGTGTGTTTCTTCGCGGTAAAAGTTAAATCAACGACGGACACGTTAATCGTAGGCACTCGCATCGCAAAACCATCCAGGCGCCCTTTAAGCTCAGGCAATACCAGACCTACCGCCGCCGCCGCCCCTGTTTTAGTTGGGATCATATTATGCGCTGCGGCGCGTGCGCGATGTAAATCACTGTGATAGCTATCCACGATTCTTTGATCATTAGTATAAGCATGGATTGTCGTCATTAGACCTTCTTGAATACCAACGTTATCATTCAATACTTTGGCAACTGGCGCCAAACAGTTGGTTGTGCATGAGGCATTTGAGATAACCGTCATCGCTGAAGTTAATACGTTATGGTTTACACCATACACAATCGTCGCATCAACATCGCTACCCCCTGGCGCTGAAATTACTACTTTTTTGGCACCAGCCTGTAAATGTGCCGCACATTTTTCTTTTGAAGTAAATAAACCCGTACATTCAAATACCACATCAACGCCCAAGGTCTTCCAAGGCAAGCTCGCAGGATTGCGTTCGGCTAAAATTTTAATGCGATCCTTATTAACGACCATTTCATCATTTTGCAAAGAAACATCCGCATGAAAACGTCCATGTGTCGTGTCATACTTTGTTAGATGTACATTAATTTCAGGACTGCCCAAGTCATTAATCGCAACGATTTTAAACTCGTTTGTCAAACCTGCTTCATAGATCGCACGCAATACACAGCGACCAATGCGACCATAACCATTAATTGCAATTTTAATTGCCATTTTTTATTTCTCCTTTTTTAATTTGCCTTTATGACTTATAAACTTTCAACGACATTTTTAGCTAAAAGTGACTTAGCTTTAGCGACCGCATTTTGCGCGGTCAAACCAAATGCTTCATACAATTTCTCTATAGGTGCCGATTCACCAAAATGGTTTAAGCCAATTACAGCCCCCCCCGCTTTTGGCAGTAAACGATACCATAAATCCCCTTGTGCAGCTTCCATTACAAGTGCTGGGATATTATCTTTAATCACTGCTTGTTGGTACGCAT
This sequence comes from Caedibacter taeniospiralis, assembly GCF_002803295.2. Lineage (GTDB taxonomy): Bacteria > Pseudomonadota > Gammaproteobacteria > Francisellales > Francisellaceae > Caedibacter > Caedibacter taeniospiralis. The sequence goes on from NZ_PGGB02000003.1 coordinate 58,081, forward strand.
CATCTTGCGCCATAAACTTCTCAACGCATGGCATTGAAACCACATTTACACTAACACCTTCCTGAGTCAAAAGAGTAGCCGCATCGCACAGGATGCTAAGCTCAGAACCAGTTGCAATCAAGGTAATTTCTGCGCACTGAGTTTCTTTGAGTAAATAACCACCTTTTTTAATCAACTCTATTTGTGTTTTGCTGGCAACAAGCGTGGGCAGGTTTTGCCGTGAAAGCGCCAACAATGAAGGAGTATATCGTTCTTCAATGGCACATTGCCAGGCAACTGCAGTTTCCACAACATCCGCTGGACGCCATACATTCAAATTAGGCATAACACGCAAACTGGGAAGATGTTCAATCGGCTGGTGTGTTGGACCATCTTCACCTAGTCCAATTGAGTCATGGGTCATGACATAGACGACAGGCTGCTTCATAATCGCACTCATGCGAATCGCATTTCGCGCATAATCACTAAACACCAGGAAGGTGCCACCATAAGGTCTAAAGCTACCATAGAGCGACATGCCATTCATCATCGCAGCCATGCCAAATTCACGCACACCATACGATAGGTAATTGGCATGATTTTCATGATTATTTAACCATCTACTGCCTGACCAGTTCGTTAAGTTAGATCCCGTCAAATCTGCCGAACCACCAAACATATCAGGTAAAAATTTACCTATTTCTTCCAAAGCCATTTGCGAGGCTTTACGCGTTGCCACGGTGGGTTTATCTGCGAGTAATTTAGTGAAATAATCTTCGAGATGTTCTTTAAAATGTCGCGGCAACGCTTTGTTTAAACGCGAATTAAGTTCAGCATATTGAACGGGATATGCCTGTTGATAGGCTTCAAATTTTTCATTCCAGTCTTTCTCACTGGCAACTCCTTTATCAATAGCACACCAATCCGCATAAATGTCCTTAGGGATTTCAAAGGGGGGATAATTCCAATTAAGTGCCTTACGCGTATTAGCAATTTCATCATCGCCCAACGGCGCACCATGGACACTATGGCTTCCTGCTTTATTGGGTGAACCTTGTCCAATCTTGGTCTTGCAACAAATAAGTGTTGGTTTTGATGTTTCTTGCTGTGCTTTGTGAATTGCCGCATCAATTGCGGCAAAATTGTGCCCTTCAACATGAGAAATCACCTGCCAGCCGTAGGCTTCATAGCGTTTTGCCACATCTTCAGTAAACCAGCCTTTAACATCGCCATCAATTGAAATGCTGTTATCATCCCAAAACGCAATAAGCTTGCCAAGCTTCAGTGTTCCAGCTAAAGAGCTAACTTCATGTGAGATCCCTTCCATCAAACAGCCATCGCCCAAAAATACATAAGTATGGTGATTAATAATTTCATACTGCGGCTTATTATAGGTATCGGCTAATAATTTCTCTGCCAATGCCATACCAACGGCATTAGCAAGCCCCTGCCCCAGTGGTCCTGTCGTTGTTTCAATGCCTGGCGCGTAGCCATACTCGGGATGACCTGCGGTTTTTGAATGAAATTGTCTGAAATTTTTCAAATCCTCAATGGATAGCTCATAACCCGTTAAATGCAGTAAGGAATATAAAAGCATGGAGCCATGACCATTGGATAACACAAAACGATCACGATTAATCCAATGCGGGTTTTTGGGATTGTGTTTTAAATACTTACGCCATAAAACAGTCGCAATATCAGCCATTCCCATCGGCATGCCAGGGTGTCCTGATTTTGCTTTTTGTACCGCATCCATAGATAAAAACCGAATCGCGTTTGCAAGGATTGCGTTTGAATTCATCTCTGTCCAAAATTTAGTAGTGTTCGCGGGCAAAAGTGTAACATAACTGTTTGCTAAATACAGTGCTGTTTAGTGGGCAATATTTAATTTTGACAAAAACACCAGGGTAAGTTGACTCTAAGCAAGAGCATCTCAATCTATGACCATTGAGCACGCCACAGCAGTGCTCTCATAACTAACTAAATGACGTTGTTTTAAACCACCATTTACCCTAAAATGCCGCCATACCTTTCCAGTAAAAACACCGATGCTGCAAGTAGAAGATATTCAAAGCACTGAGCTTTTTTTGGCATACCTAAAAAGGCTTGATAATGCGCCCATGTTTGTTTACAAGAATAGCTATTACACCTACTTACAAATATACCAATACACCTTGTCTATTAGCCAGTGGTTGTCAGATAATCAGATTAATAAGCTGATGTTTTCCATTACGAACTCTCCACTTTCGGTGAGCTTATTTTTTGCGAGCTGGCACCATAAGATTGAGTGCATTCCTGTCAATCCTCGTTTTATCGCCAATGAGCTCCTGGGTTTAATTAAACGAGCGCAACCTGATCGTGTTGTAGTTGAGCCACACCAGTTATCCGATGAGCTCACTCACTACTGCCAGCAAAACAACATTAAACTTCTTTCAGTAGAGGATCCAATTGCTTTTTTAGCACAGATTACAAAGCATCACAGCACTTTAAATGATGATTCCTGTGAGAAACAGCAGGAAGGTATTACGTATCACATAAGCTCTGGCACAAATGGTCATTATAATTTCCATGGTCATACGACCTCTCAGATTTTACAATACGCCTATGCGCGTCAATTCGATTACGGTCTTAAAAGAGGTGATATTTCACTTATTCACCTTTCCTTTAATCATGCCTATGCCTTTTCTTATCAGTTGTTACCCAATATCGCTTTAGGTAATTGCATGGTGTTAGCTTCAGGCTTTGAAGCTAAATCTGCGCTTGAATACATTGAAAAATATAACATCACCGCACTGGCGTTATTGCCAACGATGTATTATCAGCTTTGCCAGGAACACATACCAAGTGGCAAACCACGACATAAACTCAGGCACTTGAGTGTGGCAGGTGATCAACCAACAGATGCACTGATGCGGCTCGTTAAAGAGACGTTCAACCTCCCCTTACTCAACGGACTTGGCATGACAGAAGTCTATGGTTATGCACAGAATCTGGGCGAAGCCAAACCTTACAATAAAGTTAAACTGTTTAATGATGTTCAAGTAAACATTAAGCCTCTTTTCCATCATGAACTCAGCACGCTGGATCATCTTGATAACACTAAACAGCTCATTGGTGAGATCTATCTTAAGACACCCATGCAGCCTGTTTCCCATCAAGACCAGTGGCTTGCTACAGGCGATTATGGCTATGTGGATGACGAGCGCCATCTGTATTTTCTGGGACGCATTAAAGACATTATCGTTAAAGGTGGTTCAAAAATATCTCCTTTGGAGCTTGAGCATTATCTCTATCAAATTCCTGAGATTCAGCAAGTCGTGGTTATTGGCAAGAAAGACCCTATTTGGGGAGAAATTGTACGCGCGTGCATCGCACTTAAAACTAATACCTGCTTGCCCCTTGAAACAATTAATGCCTTCTTAACCCCCTATCTCTCAAGCTATAAACACATTGATGAAGTTATCTTCTACGATAAACTACCTCTTAATATCAGCGGAAAAATCAACCGCTACCGTTTAAAGCGAGAACTACACAATGAACCATCTGCCTGAATTTGCCTGCCTTGAAAACACTCTGGATAACGCTGAACCCAGCTATTACTTTAGTCAACCAAAAGAGAAAGTGCTGTGCATTAACCCTGATATGATTAATGACGCACTCACGCGCCTTTGGTCGCTACAACAGCAAGGCTTATACCTTGTAGGCTTTGTGAGCTATGAAACCGCCTATTATGTAAACCCTGACTTTTTCTCCCTGCAAAACCATGAACCCATTACCCATGATTCAGGGACTCCACTGATCCATTTTATCGCCTTTGAAAAATGCTCAATACAGAAACCCTCGGTTGATACAAATAAATCTACTATTTCTAAACCTGTCATTAACCTTATTTCTGATCCTCTGACCCAGGAACAATACGCTGCGGATTTTTCCGTGTTAAAACAGGCACTTATTGATGGTGAGAGTTACCAAATCAACTATACCAAACGCATTCAGCTGCGATCAGATCTTGATAGCCTATCCCTGTATAATGAACTCAAAAAACAACAACCTGTAAGCTATAGCGCCTTTTTACCTTTTTCGCCCATGCAGGTGTTATCTTTCTCACCCGAGTTATTTTTCCATAAAAAAGGAGATTGCATTACCGTTAAACCGATGAAGGGGACTTCTAAACGCTTTGATGACCCTGCCCAGGATCGTGCTTCGTATCATTTCTTACAAAACGACCCTAAAAATAAAGCGGAAAATCTGATCATTGTTGATTTGCTGCGTAATGATTTAGCGCGCATCTGCCACACGGGCAGCATTAAAGTGACTAAACCATTTGAGGTTGAGCCTTATAAAAGTGTTTATCAAATGACCTCAACCATCTGTGGCAAGGTTGATGCTGATATACGCTTTGATATCATCATCAGGCATTTATTTCCCTGCGGTTCAATCACGGGCGCCCCAAAAAAGCGCACCATGGAAATCATCCAGAAGCTTGAGCCTTCACGCAAACTTTACACAGGGTGCATTGGCTACATCATGCCCAATAATGATATGTGCTTTAACGTTGCCATTCGCACCTTAACTCGACAAGAAAATCTACTTTGGGAATGTGGTGTTGGCGGAGGTTTTACTATTCAGTCCACTCAAGAGGATGAGTGGCAGGAAATGACCACTAAACTTAATTTTATTAAACGCTTATATCAGCCAGACTTTAACCTTATCGAAACAATGCTTTATAACGTGCACGGTTTGCAATCCTGCGATCTGCACTTGGAACGCCTCATGCACTCAGCACAACATCTGCATTTTAATATTGATATTACCTGCATTAAAACATCGTTATTGGATTATTGCTCAAGCTTAATAACCACATCCCATGAATCCTATAAAGTCAGACTTGAAGTCAACGACAAAGGTGATTTGGATATTACCCATCAGCCGTTATTGACGAAAGATACTACAAGCTCAATTGAGCTTTTTATCAGCCCTTTAAACATTGATTCACGCAATCCACTCTGGCAGCACAAAACAACTGATCAAAGCACGCGTGGGTTTTATACCAGGACACACAGCAAATATTTAAACGATCGACCCAATGCCGAGCTTATTTTTCATAATGAGTTGCAGCATATTACTGAGTCACGTTTTTATAATATCATTGCCAAAATCAATGGGACACTTTACACTCCTCCCGCGACCGACGGTCTGTTACCTGGAATTGCTCGCGCTAAACTCATTCATAGTGGTAAGCTTATTGAGCGTTCCATTTCGGTGGATGAGCTTAAAACCGCAAGTAAAATTTACCTGATCAATGACGTTAGAGGTAAAATTGCAGCCGCTTTAAACACAAAACTAAGCATAGCGGAAGATGTAAACTGATATGTTAATATTTATTGATCACTATGACTCCTTTGCCCATATCTTAATGGATTACTTTTCACAGCTTGGAGAAAGTGCCTTCGCGCTAAAAACAGATCAAGTGGATGAACATATCGACCTCTCCTTATTTGATGCGGTAGTTATAGGCCCAGGACCTGGGCATCCCGATGAACTCTCTTTTCTATACCCATATATTGAACGCATGATTAAAGCGCACATTCCCCTTTTAGGTGTCTGCTTGGGGCATCAACTCATTGCGCAATATTTTGGCGCCAGGGTTGTTCATGCTAAAAAAATCATGCACGGTCAATGCAGTGAAATAGACTTTATCAAACACCCTCTCTATCAAGGACTCAGCTCCCCCATTCAAGTGACGCGTTATCATTCACTTATTGTTGATGAGTTAAGTTTACCAGAGTGTTTACAAGTCCTTGCCAAAACGACTGATAATGAACTCATGGCATTTAGCCATCAATCCCTTCCCGTATATGGCATTCAATATCATCCCGAAGCTTATTTAACCGATGGGGGTCTCATTATGCTGCAAAACTTTCTTTTGGCGAATAAGCGCTTGTGATTCCCTTAAAACCCGTTATCCTAAGCCCATCTTTTTAAACTTTCCAAATTTACATACTTTCATGGAAATTAAGCATAACAATTTGCGCGCCTTTGCTTATATTAATTTGACCAACTTGTTATATAACTTAGAAAATATTAAACGTTTACATCCCCACAAAACCATTATCGTCATGTTAAAAGCCAATGCCTATGGACATGGTGCCACCAAAATTGCCAAAGCATTAGATGGATTATGTGATTATTTTGGCGTTGCCAGCGTTGAAGAAGGCATTGAATTAAGCCAGGCGGGTGTTCATAAAACCAAGATTATTATTTTTTCTGGTTTTTTCTGTGTGGATATGGTCAAAGCACTCATTGAATACCGCCTGATTCCCATTATCCATAGTGCTTATCAATATGAGTTACTACATGAATACTTTACAACAACCTCTGCTGAAATTTGGCTTAAAGTCAATACGGGGATGAATCGTTTAGGCTTGACAGAGGAAGAGTTTACATCTCTTTATCAGAAAGCACAGTCTTATGCAAAGCCAGTAAATGCCCTGACACATCTGGCTGAATCAGAATCCACTGACCAGACGTTCACTCGTGAGCAGTTAAGACGTTTTCAGGCTTTAATAAAGGATAAAAATTTACGCCATATCAGCGCATTTAACTCAGCTGCTTCTCTACTGCAAAGGGAGGACTTTGGCACAAATACAATCCGCATTGGTTTAGCTTTATACGGCGCATGTGCCGCTGAGCAGCTGCATCTTAACTGTCGCCTTAAACCCGTGATGTCATTGCATAGTCACATTATTGCCATCCAACGAATCAACAAAGGCGCCTCAGTCGGCTACAATCGCCAATACATTGCCACAGAAGATACACACATTGCCATTGCCTCTATTGGTTATGGTGATGGCTATCCACAATCGACACCAAGCCAAACCAGTGTACTCATCAACAACCAAATTTATCCCACCGCAGGCAAAATCTCGATGGATCTTACGGCAATCGACGTAGGGCTCACTCATCACGTTAATATCGGTGATACGATTACTTTATTTGGCGGTAACGCGCTCACTGTTGATGAGGTTGCTCACCGCATTGGTACATCCAGTTATGCAATGCTTACGGCAATTAACCCGCGTGTTACGCGGTTTTACATTTTTGATGAATAGCTGGAGTTACACACTTTTGCTGTTTTTAAACTACCCCTTCAGCCTGCGGCTGCCACCCCTTCGCTAACGGGGAATTTTCGGAAAGCTTATCGCTTAATTCCCCGTTAGCGAAGGGGCGAAAACGCCTGCGGGAAATAAACAGTTTTGCTTCTTTAGTTTTGAACGCCACAAGCTCTGCGCATGAGGCTGACGGTGTAGTAAAATGCTTAAGGTAGTGCCATTGAACTCTAGATCTCTTCTTCCAGCAGGATAAGCACTGACTCAACCAGTTTATCTATCCCTTCTGCTACTTCTGCAATTGATTTCCCCAGCATATACGCTGGAGTACTCAACACTTTATGCACCTTATCCACACATACTCCTGTAGCAGATTCTATGACATGCTTAGCCCCTTTTTGTTTAAGCACTTCTGCCGTTGCCTTATCCTTGCCGATGGTGAGCTTCACGTTTGGATAAATCTCTGCTGCAATCATCGGCGCAATACAAATAAATCCTACGGGCTTATGTGCATTTTTAAACTGCTCAATAAAGGCTTTGATTTCCGCATCTACCATAAAGCTTGCATCCTGCTTAAAAGCAAAATCACACAAATTTTTAGCAACACCAAATCCGCCTGGTAAAATCAGCGCATCGTAATCTTCAGTCCTCACACTTGCTAAGTCTTTAATATTGCCCCTGGCGATACGCGCAGCTTCTACCAGCATATTACGAGATTCTGCCATCTCTTGAGCTGTCAGATGGTTGATAACGTGATACTGTGGTTTGTTAGGCGCGATAAGCTCGTAATCGATACCACGCTTTGAAAGTGCTAAAAGTGTCAGCACTGCCTCATGAATTTCACTGCCATCGGATGCTCCACAACCAGCTAATAATACAGCAACTTTTTTAGGCGCCATCATGATCTCCTTTCCTGTTTTATCCATAGCTATCATAAACCCAATACACCATAGCTTTGAAGAAATTTCTTGCATCTGCCATTATTCAAATCTGACAAACCGTGCTTAAAAACTTCCACACCTTTATTTTCTGTATGTTACAATCTGCGGCACATTTTCTAACGGTCTAGAACTATGCAATTTGATTATGATGTGATTGTCATTGGTAGCGGTCCAGGTGGTGAGGGAGCTGCTATTAAAGCGGCAAAGTCAGGATTTAAAGTTGCCATCGTTGAATCGCATTTTATTGGCGGCAACTGCACACACCAGGGCACAATTCCAAGTAAAGCCTTACGCCATGCGGTGTCTCATTTCTCATTCCATGCCAAATATCACGACTACAGCTATCCACAAATGCTGGAGAATTCGTCTTCGGTAATCAAGGCACAGACTGAGCTTAAAACGGGGTTTTATAAGCGTAATAATGTTGACATGCGGCACGGTTTGGTCAGATTTATCAATCCCCATACCATCTCCATTTGCTCCAAAAATGAAGATGGACCGATCAAAGAGCAGTTCAGCGCCAAATATTTCGTTATTGCCACAGGATCAAGACCTTATCACCCCAAAGACATTGACTTTAATCATCCACGTATCCTGGATAGCGATAGTGTCTTAAACCTCAAAAACAATCCTAAAACAATTTCTATTTATGGTGCTGGGGTGATTGGCTGTGAATATGCTTCTATTTTCAGAACGCTTAAGATACGAGTGAATCTTATTAACAATCGTGAGCGCTTACTCTCATTCTTAGACAATGAAATCATCGATGCGCTAAGTTACCACTTTAGAGAACAGGGAATCCGCACACATCACAATGAACATTATGACAGCATTACAGCTACAGATAGTGAGGTAGTTTTAAAACTCAAATCAAACAAAATCATCAAATCAGACTACCTCTTATTTGCGCAGGGGCGCACGGGGAATACCGATGAACTTGGCTTAGAAAACATCGATATTCAAACGAATATTCGAGGATCGATTGAGATCAACCAGAATTATCAGACCTTGAAACACCCACATATTTACGCCGTGGGTGATGTGGTTGGCTATCCCTCCTTAGCTTCTGCCGCATTTGACCAGGGTCGATTTGCCGCAACCCACATCACAGAAGGTCAATGTAGCACTCATTTGATTAAAGACATTCCAACAGGGATTTACACACTACCTGAGATCAGCTCTGTGGGTAAAACAGAACAAGAGCTTACCGAAGAGAAAATTCCCTACGAAATTGGACATGCTTTTTTTAAAGATTTAGCCCGCGCCCAAATCTCGGGAAAAACAACTGGCATGCTTAAACTTATTTTTCATCGCGAAACCCTGCAGTTATTGGGAATCCACTGCTTTGGCAGTCAGGCATCTGAGATTATCCACATCGGACAGGCTATCATGTCGCAGAAAGGTAAGGCGAACACCTTAATGTATTTTGTGAACACTACATTCAACTATCCGACCATGGCCGAAGCTTATCGTGTCGCCGCTTTAAATGGACTAAACAGACTATAAGGTAATGATGCTAAGTTGCTGGAGTTAAATGACAATTTGGTCGATCCATTCATTTAGCCATATCCCATATTTTTTCCAACCGCGCATCTCTTCCACACTGCCAGCGGTAAAAAGCATAACTAAGCGGATTTTTTAAGTAGTATTTTTGATGAGACTCTTCTGCCACGTAGAACCTGCTCGCAGGAAGAATTTTAGTATAAACGGGCTTGTTTAACAGTCGTTTAACCTCGTAAAGCTGCTGTTTAGCTTGGGCTTCCTGTGCTTTATTCTGATATAGAATGGCACTTTGATATTGCTTGCCTATGTCACAAAACTGTTGATCTCTCACCGTGGGATCAATGTGCCTGAAAAAATAATCAATTAAACGTTGATAACTTAACACCTCATCTTCATACCACACCTTTACCACCTCCAAGTGGTCTGTGTCACCTCTGGATATGCTTTTATAATCAGGGTATAGATACTTACCACCACTATAACCCACTTCGGTTTTAACCACGCCTTTTAACCTGTCAAGGTCAGCTTGCATACACCAAAAGCACCCGCCAGAAAAGAGAGCTGTTTTCACTTCCGCAAAGGTCATCTGCGCAGAGTAAAGCAGCGAAAGCATCACCAAAGCAGCCAACTTTCTCATGTTTGATATTCCTTTAAATTCATAACCTACTCAAGTTATAGATCATAAAATAATCAAACTCAATATACTCCCAAGACTGAGCGCCATAAGGGAGTTTGAATGAATAAAGCCACCCATCACGGATTTATTTTAGTCTGCTTGTGTTGAGCAATATCTAAGAAACACTTCTTGATGCTAATGATGAACTTTAAAAATCTCACCCCCTAAGCTCTGCGCCTAACCACTTTAAAGCGGTTAGGCGGGGTGTTCAAAAATACAAAAGTGTGTAACTCCAGTTATTTAATTTAATTTTCTAAATAAACTTAAATCTATATTGCGTTTCGCTATACATAACATAGAAACCTAGAAATTTTTTAAATATAATTTCACTGAATATGATCATATTCACTTTGTTTATAGTTGATTATGATTTTGAAGACTTTTAAACCAACAATGATGAGAATAAATATGAAAGATAATAGTATTGCTTTAGTAATTGGTACTGATAAAGAAAGTAATAAAGATTTGCAAACGCTTTTACAGCGCTATTTGTTCCAAGTAGCAATTGCCACCTCAGGTGCCCAAGCAATGGAATTACTTTCGAGCAATAAAAATACTAAATTTGTTTTGTTAGATCTTTTTTTACCTGATACATATGGTATTGAACTATGTAAGAATATTCGTGAACGCTGTCCAGGTGTACCAATCCTTTTTGTCTCCAAAATTACAGATCCCACAGAAATTGTGCTTTGTTTCGAGGCTGGAGCTGATGACTATGTTGAAATCCCCTTTAATCAACATGTTTTAATGGCGCGTATTAAAGCAAAACTGCGAGACCGCAATGCCATGAATACACAATATGCGATTACTGGCTCAGTCAATATCGAGGATATTAACATCAATAGTTACAACCAGATTCAGTTTGGCAAATGGATTTATTACCCTAGAAAATCGCTAGTAACGCATCCAGATCATGCAGAAATCTATCTGACCGACAAGGAAGGTACTTTGCTGAAAATGCTGTTATCCGATCCAAGCAAAACTTTTATGCGCGAAGAAATTGCAAGCTACCTAAATTTAAACCTCCAGGAAAGCATGATTCGCGACGTTAACATTCACGTTCATCGCTTACGCAATAAGCTCACCCAGGGGCACAACTCAAATTCCCCCATCAAGGCCGTACGCTCACAAGGTTATACCTTAGACTCTTACTTAACGTACATATACGATGGTAAAGAAGTTTCATTTTTATAACCAGGTTAATCCAAATCCGCAAGATTTCCTTTTTGCTCCAGCCACTGTTTGCGATCAAGGGATCTCTTCTTTGCAAGCATCTCATCCATCTCTTCCATATCAAAGCTTTCGTCATCTGAAAGGGTGAGCTGGACTAGTCTTCTTGTATCCATCGCCATCGTTGACTCTCTTAATTGAATGGGGTTCATTTCGCCCAATCCCTTAAAGCGCAGGACGTTTGCCTTGGCTGATTTTTTATTTTGTGCAACTTTATGCAAAATGACATTTTTCTCGGCCTCATCTAACGCATAAAAAACCTCTTTGCCGACATCTATTCTAAATAATGGCGGCATAGCCACATAGACATGCCCCTTTGCCACAAGGGGCTTAAAATGTTTTAAAAATAATGCGCATAGTAACGTGGCTATATGTAAACCATCTGAATCAGCATCAGCGAGAATGCAAACTTTGCCATATCTCAACCCTTCCAGATTGTCGCAACCAGGATCGACGCCAATGGCGACCGAAATATCATGAATTTCCTGCGAGGATAGCACTTCTGATGAATCAATTTCCCATGCGTTCAAAATTTTACCTCTTAGGGGCATAACTGCCTGAAATTCCCGATCACGTGCTTGCTTTGCCGAACCTCCCGCGGAATCACCTTCAACCAGAAACAGCTCACTATATCGCGTATCCTGAGTGACGCAATCCGTTAATTTTCCTGGCAACTGTGGACCTTGTGTCACTTTTTTACGTACGACTTTTTTTTCCGCCTTTAAACGCTTTTGTGCACGTGAAATAATTGTCTCAGCGATCTGATTAGCAACCTCAATATTCTGGTTGAGCCATAAGCTAAAAGCATCTTTAACCTGCACGGCGATAAAATTCACACAGTCACGCGAGGATAAACGCTCTTTTGTTTGTCCTGAAAATTGCGGCTCAGGCATTTTTAGCGATAAGACATAGCAAAGTCCTGCAAACACATCATCAGGCATAATTTTGACACCACGCGGTAAAATATTATGCAGTTCACAATACTCTCGCATCGCCTCTAAAAGTCCTGACCTTAACCCATTAACATGGGTGCCACCAAGTAGCGTTGGGATTAAATTTACGTAGCTTTCTGTGATTAAGTTATCCATCTCCTGTGGCCAACATAACACCCAATCAATGACATATTGGCCATCGGTAAATGAGCCTGAAAAAGGCTCCTTAGGCAAAATCTCCAAACCATCGACTTTTTCCTGCAAATAAGCTAACAATCCTCCCTCATACTGCCAGCTAGTCTGATCATTTTGCTCATCATTTTGGTAATCTACTATTAAGCCTGGACACAATACAGCTTTTGCCTTGAGCAAATTTTTTAACTTCCGAGTTGCATATTTTGCACTATCAAAATATTTAGGATCCGGCCAAAATCGAACCATGGTACCCGTATTTTTTTTACCAACCTCTCCAACGACTTTAAGCTCTTCAACCTTTTCACCATTTTCAAATGCCATAAAATAGCGTTTGCCATCACGCTTAATAAATACCTCAACGCGCAGACTCAGCGCATTTACCACGGAAACGCCCACTCCGTGCAATCCCCCAGAATACATATAGTTGTCTTTAGAGAATTTTCCCCCAGCATGCAGGCGCGTCATAATAAGCTCAACACCAGAAATCCCCTCTTCAGGATGAATATCCACAGGCATCCCGCGACCATTATCCTCCACCTCAAAACTGCCATCGTTATAAACATGAATAGCAATTTTGTCCGCATGTCCTGCCAAAGCTTCATCAATGGAGTTATCAATGACCTCTTGAGCAAGATGATTAGGAGTCTGTGTGTCCGTATACATTCCAGGTCGGCGTTTGACAGGGTCAAGTCCAGATAAAACTTCGATCGATTGAGCCGTGTATTGAGTCATAAGAAAAGAGTGCTTATCATTTGTAGGTCTGATTTTATCGTTTATTCTGGCATAAAATGCGGTAATCTTAAATCTAAATGCTGCTCCCATACTTAGAAAAATTATGAGTAGCAGTCGGATAAGCCATAGCCATTGTTGGCTATTGCTTAACTTAGTGCCATTAGTCCCTGCAATCATTCGTTGAAAAAAGCCTGGCAGGTTTGGCTTCTCATTAAATTTCAAACCCGTTATAATCCGCGATGCTTATTAACCGCATCTTTATGCCAGTATGAGGATGTATATATCAACCATAGGAGTACTATGTCTAACCTAAGTCAGTTTATCTCTGCAAACCTGCTGCTGTGCACCGTTTTTGTGCTTGCGGTGCTGGTTTATCTTATTTTTGAAATTCGTCAAGCAAGATCAGGACGCTTTCAGCTATCAACACAAGCTGCTATCAGCTTGACCAATCGTGAAAAAGGCATATTTCTGGATATTCGAGATGGTAAACAGTACAACGAAAGTCATATTGTTGGTGCAATCAATAGTCCCTTTGCAAATTTAAAATCAAGCACCAAATTTCTCAACAAATATAAAAATGCACCGATTGTTGTCTATTGCATCACGGGTTCACAAAGCGTCAATGCCTGTGATTTACTAAAAAAAGATGGCTATGATAAGGCTTATACTTTAAAAGGCGGCTTCAAACAGTGGTTAAATGACAAGCTCCCCATTGACTCAAAGGTAGATACTCATCAACCTCAGGTTGCAAATGATAGAAAAGAAAAGAACACCACAAAGTAATAAAATATATACCACTTAACCTTAAGGAAACATCATGACAGCTGAAACAAACGCACCTGACATCCAATTTCAAATCCAAAAAATCTACACCAAAGACATCTCTTTTGAGATCCCTAAAGGGGCAGAGGCTTTTAAACAAGAATGGAAACCTGAGCTTAACGTTGCCCTAAATACTAAAGTGACTCGTTTACCTGAAGATCATATGTTTGAAGTCGTTCTCACCGTCGAAGCTGACGTAAAAACAGCTAAAAGCGATGCTTTTAAAGTCGAAGTGCAGCAGGCGGGCATATTTCTTATTTCTAATATGAAGGAAGAACAACTTGATCATGCACAATATGCTTTTTGCCCAAATATCTTATACCCTTATGCACGCGAAGCTATTTCTGATTTAGTGGCAAGAGGTGGATTCCCACAATTGTGTTTAGCCCCAGTGAACTTTGATATGATCTATCAGCAAAAGCAGCAAGAACAACAAAAGCAAAAAACACGCTAATGAATCCAAAAAGCTGGCATCTTCTTGATTTTCCAAACCTTCTGGCTTGAACTAAAACAAAACACTCACATTCAGAAGGGATTTACCAAAACACCGTGGACGCGAGAGAAAGTAATAGTTACCGTTCTCGGTCAAATGGTAGAAATGTTTTGTTTTATCGACGTAAAGATAATCGTTAGTGACCATTTCCGCTAAACCCGAAATACCAATCGGAAGTTTTTTCATGTTACTGTTCCAAACTCATCAAAAACGCATTTCCGCCTGAAGCCGTTGTATTAATGCTAATCGTGCGTTCAACTGCCAAGCGATGTAAGTAGAAAGGACCGCCTGCTTTTGGACCTGTTCCTGATAAGCCCTGTCCTCCAAAGGGTTGCACTCCAACAACCGCTCCAACGATATTACGATTGACATAAATATTACCGACGCGCACATGCGTTTTGAAGAAGTTCACGGTCTCTTGAATGCGACTGTGAATCCCAAAAGTAAGGCCATATCCTGTCGCATTAATGTCTTTGACCACTTTGTCTAATTCATTCGCCTTAAATCGTACAATATGTAACACAGGACCAAATACTTCACGTTTTAATACATTAATGCTGTTGATTTCAAACACCGTGGGATAAACATAATTTCCTTTTTCCAAGGCTTTATCTTGTGGAATTTCATGCACAAGCTTTGCTGATTGACGCATCTCGTTAATGTGTTTGTTCAAATTAGCCTGTGCTTCTTGATCAATCACAGGACCAATATCGGTTTCAATGAACGCTGGATCGTATACCTTAAGCTCATCCATAGCACCCTTTAGCATATTGATTACCGTATCGGCAATGTCCTCTTGCAAATATAAGACTCTCAAGGCTGAACATCGTTGCCCAGCACTGTCAAATGCTGAGGAAATAACATCATTAACCACCTGCTCTGGCAATGAAGATGAGTCAACTACCATGACATTTTGTCCACCTGTTTCGGCAATAAAAGGCACAATCGCCCCCTCTTTTGCTGTCAGCGCTTGTTGGATAATTTTGGCGACTTCAGTGGAGCCCGTGAAAATAACGCCAGCAACACGAGGATCCTGGGTTAGCGCACGACCCACCTCTTCGCCCGTACCTGGCACAAATTGCAGCACTTCTTTAGGAATCCCCGCCTCGTGCATAAGCTTCACCGCTTCATACGCAATAATTGGGGTTTGCTCAGCAGGCTTTGCTACTACCGTGTTCCCCGCAGCAAGGGCTGCACTCACCTGCCCCAAAAAAATTGCCAAGGGGAAATTCCATGGGCTAATGCACACAACAACTCCTCGACCATGCAGGCTTATTTGATTAAGTTCTCCTGTTGGACCTGATAATATCTTAGGTTCGCTAAATTCCATGCGTGCCTGCGCGGCATAATAACGGCAAAAATCAACCGCTTCACGAATCTCGCCCACCGCATTTGACAAGGTTTTACCTGCTTCGCGTATAGCAATCGCCATCAATTTTGGCATATTTTCTTCAAGAAGACTTGCACACTTATCTAAAGCACCCGCACGTGTATTAGCATCGACTAAGCTCCAAGTATCAAAGGCATTATGCGCCACCGCCATTGCTTTTTCAGCAATTTTCTTATCAGAATTAAAAACCTTAGCAAACACCTGATTATTTGCGGGATTATAAACGTTCTCACTACTTAAGTTCGATAAATCAGTATCACATACTAAGGGTTTTGCGACGTACTCATCACGGTCAAATTGACTCATTTGTAAAGCAAGCTTTTCAAGCGTACGCGTATCGTTTAAATTATAACTTTTTGAATTCATTCTCTCTGCTCCAAACATATTTACAGGTAAGACGATTTGCGGGTGAGCCCTAAAGCCTAAGCGCTCAGCTTTTTGTACGGGATCTCCAACCAGACTTTCAATAGGAGTTTTCTCATCCACTATGCGATGCACAAAAGAAGAGTTTGCACCATTTTCCAATAATCTTCTTACCAGGTAAGGCAGCAGATGCTTATAGGTTCCAACGGGGGCATAAATGCGGCATGGTATATTAAAATTATTTTTACCAACCACATGATCGTAAAGCGCATCTCCCATGCCGTGCAAACACTGAAATTCGTAGTCTTTATAGCCTCCTGAAAGCTGCATAACCAGTGCCGTTGTATAGGCATTGTGTGTCGCAAATTGCGGATAAATATGCTTTGTATTGGCAAAGAGTTTTTTGATACATGCCTGATACGACACATCGGTATAGCATTTTTGTGTGAATATGGGATAGCCTTCTAAACCCTCCACTTGCGCGTGTTTAATCTCAGAATCCCAATAAGCGCCTTTTACAAGTCTCACCATAAACCTGTGTCCCGTACGCTCCGCAAGATCAATCAAATAATCAAGTACAGGGATTGCACGCTTTTGATAAGCTTGAACCACGATACCAATTCCTTCGAAACCCTGCAAAGATGGCTCATGCGCTAAACGATTGACAAGCTCAAGTGACAATTCCAGACGCTCAGTTTCCTCGGCATCAATGTTCAAACCAATGTTGTAGCTTTGCGCAAGCTCAACAAGCTTTAATAATTTAGGATACATCTCTGCATGTATGCGATCGGCTTGAGCAACCTCATAGCGTGGGTGAAGTGCTGAAAGTTTTACCGAAATACCAGGGTTGGTACGAACACTATTTTTTGTTGCCCCATAACCAATCGCGTCAATCGCTTGGCGATATTCGTTGTAATAAAACTCGGCATCTGCCTTGGTCGTTGCTGCTTCTCCCAACATATCATATGAGTAAGTAAAACCAATTGCTTCTTTATCTTTAGCGCGCTTAAGCGCTTTTTCAATTGTCTCACCCATAACATATTGCTGTCCTAGGACTTTCATCGCGTGCATAACAGCACGACGCACAACAGGGCGCGAGCGTTTGTCTAAAAAGTTTTTTAACACGTGTTTGAATTTATTCTGGTATTGCCCGGGTTTTAGAATTTTCCCCGTCAACATCAAGCACCAGGTTGCGGCATTAACAAATAAATACTCACTATCACCAACATACTCGTGCCAATTGGCACTGGTTAGCTTATCTTTGATAAGTTTATCTGCCGTAAGCTTATCTGGGATTCTAAGTAGCGCCTCTGCCAGGCACATCAATACAATGCCTTCATCACTCGATAAATCATACTTGGTCATAAAAGCATCCAGACCGCTTTTACTTAAGCGTGTTTCACGAACATTTGCCACCAATTCACTGGCAATATCCTGTACTGCCAAACGCTCCTTGTCCGTTAATGCTGCATCTTTTGCAAGCTCGGCGATAATCATTTCCTCATCACACAGCCAATGCCTGGATATTTCCTGCATCAGTAGCGATTGATCAAACCGATTCATTTTGTTTAGAATCATTGATAACTCCCCACAAGAGCTATTCACCGCTTTGGCTTGTCGCTGTGCATGTTGCTGCTTTACCATTAAAATTTTTCTCACCATTGCCTCATGCTTAGGATCAACCTCGGTTGACTTAATAAACCAATTAAATAAATCCTGATCTTCGCACTCCAATAAGGCATGAAAAGCCCCTCTTTCATCTTCTTGGGCAGTTAAATAAGCTTCCTCTACATAAGGCGATAAAATAAGATCTAACTCCAGCATGCCTCTTCTGGTTGCCCAGCGCAAGCGCGACAGCGCTTCGCAATCTAAGGTTTTTTGATTATCGACTATTATTTCGTTTTCCATCACAACAAAGCTGACCCACATGCTACCATTAAAATCACTTGTGAGTCGTATGCTAACATAAAAGCTAAAAAAGCGTAAAAGAAACTGGCGAGCGCTTTGATTGACGCTTCTCATTTGGTAAAGCCATGCTATGATTCTGACATGTCCTGATTTTCTATGCTCAAAGGTAAAAATGAATATTTTTAATCTAATTGAACTGCACACGTTTTTAATCGTCTGTGAAATACTTATTTTGATCGTCGTTGTGCGGATGGTTGCTGAAAAACAAAAACCAACAAGCATGATGGCATGGCTTTTAGCCATCATTCTTATTCCCTATGTCGCGGTCCCCTTTTACTTTATCTTTGGTATTCGTAAACGTAAGCGCAAGCGCCATAAGAGCGCATCTAATTTGCGCAAGATTAATCATGTTGATAGCTTTGATCCTTACACCATTCGTACGGTTTTGGTTAATCAGGAAATCCCCACGCCGACAAGCAACAATCATTTTGAGCTCTATCTTAATGGAATGGACGCTTATGATTCGTTGATAAACCACATTCATCAAACCAAAAAAAGCATCTATATCAGCACCTATGTTTTCCAAAAAGATCATGTGACTTTGCGTCTTTTAGCCGCACTGACTGAAAAAGCTCAAAAAGGTGTCACGGTCAAGTTACTTATTGACTCCTTAGGCTCTTATCGCGTGTATTTCAATCAGCGCATCTTTAAGCGCTTACGCAAGGCAGGTGGTAAGGTCTGCTTTTTTATGCCCATCATTCAGATGCCATTTCGTAACTACATCAACTTTAGAAATCATCGCAAAATATACCTGTTTGACAAACACAGCGTTTTAACGGGAGGAATGAATCTTGGAGATGAGTATATGGGACCCACGCCTTGCCATAAACGCTGGGATGATATTCTGTTTAAAATAGAAGGTCACGCGGTTTGTCATTTTCATAACCTTTTTGCCTCAGACTGGGAGTATGCCGCCAAAGAGCATATTCCTGACATGACAGAAGTTTTCAGAAAAAAAACCTATGGCAAGAATTTAATTCAGGTGGTTCCATCTGGACCTGACATTCCCAATGATGCACTCTATGAATCACTCATCGCGGGCATTTATGCTGCGCAAACACGTATCTGGATTGTTACTCCTTATTTTGTTCCCTCTGATTCGCTCTTGGAGGCGTTACAGATCGCCTACTATCGTGGTGTTGATGTTAAACTCATCACACCCAAAGTTTCTAATCACTTGATTGCTGATCTCGCGCGCAGCAATTTTATGCGTCAACTGGTAAAAACAGGTATTGAAATTGCACTCTTTAATAAAAAAATGATTCATGCCAAGGCTGTTTTGTTTGATGATAAAGCAGTGATGCTCGGCTCGGTGAACCTTGATAATCGCAGTTTATTTCTAAACTATGAAGTGGTGACTTATGCCTATGAGCCAAGTATTATCGAGCAAGTCGACAGGTGGATGAGTGAATTTCTTAAGGATGCTGACAACAAGCTGCCAATCCCAACCCGAACGCGTAAACTGGGGGAAAACATGGTCAAACTACTCGCGCCCTTACTGTAACATGTTTAAGCCGCCGCAAATTACCTTAAGCTGCAAAAGCCGAGTTAAATTATCTTTTGTGCCTGATTCTGTTACGCTCATCAGCTGGAATATCTATAAGATAAATCATAAAAATCCCATCGACTTCCAGCGCTTTATCAAGAGCCTTCAGCAAGCGTACAACGCCGGGTTTTATTGCTTACAAGAAGCTAAACACACAGATAGTTCAAGCTTCCCCCTAGATGATTTTTGCTTGCACTTTGCTCCTAATTTACAGCTTAAAACCCATGCTTATGGCGTCATGAGTGCAAGCGGTGTTGTTTGTCATAAAGCACAACAAATTCTCTCCAAGAAAACTGAATTTCTTTTTAAAACTCACAAATCAAGCCTCGCTAATCATTATTTTTTCGGGGATCACACCCCCTTAATCATCATTAATGTTCACGCAATTAATTTTAATAATTCTCGCGCCTATGCTGAAGAAATTAATCAGCTGCATGATTATCTAAGCATTCACAAAAATGCTGCCGTGATCATTGCGGGAGATTTCAATAGCTGGAATAAAAAGCGTAATCTCCTCATCCATGAGTTTTGTCAGGCACTTGATTTAACCCAAACCGTATTTGAAGAGGATCAACACATTAAACGCTTTGCCAAGCATCCACTTGATCTGGTGATGTATCGCAACCTAACGTGTGAATACGCCATCGCCATCGATAGCCAGAAAATTTCCGATCATAATCCCTTGCTTGTAAAATTTCGCAAAACGTGACTTCGTATTATGTTGACCTGGCTTAATACTAACATACAATCACTGCGGTTTTCTTTTGAACATCCTAAAGCCCCTAACTCATTATCCAAAGATTGACCCTCAAAATAGGTATTGGTCAAATCATAAAGGGTAACGATTTCTTCAAACTGAACTTTCCCAATTTTTGTCAGGCGACAAGATCAATGATCATCTGAAGCCATGAATTTTTGTAATTTTGTAGTTTCCCTTTGTCATTTTTGTAAACCCTGTGTTTATTAAAGTTCGCAACCAGGAGTTTTCTTGCTTGGGAGAAGGTAAATTGCGTCTTTATCCTATTATGCGTAAGCTCGCTTACTGACTGAGCGGGAAGCGCCATTACTGCGATCCAGGTAATCGTAATGGCAAGCATGCACATATTCAAGTGATTTATCACCGAATGCTCTAATCTTACCTGCGCTTTTTGCCTTCAGCTGGTTCTGAGAAGTTATACAAAGCACTATTTTTTCGTAACATCGTAAGCACATGAACCCTGCCGCCAAGCTCTGTTTTCAAAGGAAGATAGAGCTGACCATTGCCAAACTAGGAATCTGTCACCATAAGAATGGGTGACTTTGTCCAGGTACTGAGTTTAAGTATCATTTGGCAAGCCAAACTGATTTTACTATTAAAGCAATCACCAGTAACCTTGACAACAGAGTGATAAACGCGTGTTAAAAGAGGTAAGAATGCCCAGCGAGTATGAATGAATTTCAACAGCCCAAGTTGGACAAAACACTGTGACCAAGGGTATTTGCTTTGATTATGTTTTGCTGCATGGTCAAAGAAGTGTTCACAACCGAAGATTTGCTTGCCACTTTTAGGTGTTGTTGAATCGTCTAAAGCCGTGATAAGACGCCCATCGGTCAGCGGCAATGGAATGAGTTTGAATACGGCTTGCCAAACGATCTAGTAAACCTGACCACTAAGAATAGTGGTTACAGGTAAAGGTTGTAAGGTATCCATTAATGGGCTGCTCCTGTTTTTTTGCAGTCCCTAAGATAACAGGGATAAATGCTGGTTGACAGCCCATCAGTAGCAAATTCTTACAAAATTTGGGAAAGTTCAGATAAGGGTTTTGTGGTACAATCAGTCGTCTTTTGGAAGTCATGGAAAACGTGAGATTGAACACTGAAGTCATTGCATTAAAACAGCAAACTACACAGCTGAATTTACTGCTTCTTTCAATGCAAAAATCCTATGATCAAGTCACCCTGGCTTACCTTAAAACGCAGGCAGAATCAAAACAGGCAAATGCGATCGCTTATAGTTTAAATAACTGGCAGGAACTCACGCGCTATGTTGAGCACGGACGTGCCCATCGATAACAACGATACTGAGCGCAATGTAAAGCCCTTTGTCATTGGCAGGAAAAACTGGCTGTTTGCAGGCAACACCCGAGGTGCTAAGGCAAGTGCGAATCTCTATAGCTTGATTGAGAGCGCCAAAGTTCATGACTTAAAGGTGTTTGAGTATTTGAAATATGTTTATGATCTGGGTAGTGCTGAGTCTGATAAAGATTATGAAGCATTGACACCTCAATTTGTTAGGGAGAAATGCCCAGATATGGTTCTTGGGAGCCGCAGTAGCAAGCCAAAAAAATCTGAAGTCTCAGGCACCCCTGAAAAAAATGAGGCAACCATGCCTACGGATGGATGTGTCCTTTATGGAGCGCTTACGTTATAACTCTCCCTTGGAGTTTGAACATGTCATTAAAAAGGCAGCTTGATGACTATAAAAAATTTTTGTAAATCAATTAAAAAAACAGAGGTATTCGTGCTATGAATAAAATGCTATTAACTTTATTGATAATGTTGATTTTTCCATTACAGTCTTTCGCAGATATAGCATCAAATGTTATTACAAATTCAAGCGATAGATTGCAATCAGCCGCCGCTCAATTGATCAAAAAACATCAAAATATTACTGATAATAAGCCTAAACCAATTGATAGTACCCCAAAAAATAATCATAGAGCTAACATAGGTAAAGATACTGAATCTGAAGACACCTGTAAACTTGTATATCAAACCAAGTACATCAACTTGTCAAAGAAAATTATACAATTGACTCATCTTTCTAATGAAGACTCTAAACTATATTTTGAAAAAATATCCATAGTCCCCGAAAGCATTGGTGATCAAGGTGTTTTTAGTGTAATTGATTATAGTAATGCTAAAAATGATTATGATTATTATGGCTTAAAACAATGTTCTACAGAGACACCTATGATGCCAAATAGCACGTGTGGTATTATAGTTCAGGCGAAAAAACCAGGTGCTAAAAACGCTAGTTCAGCAGGTTATGCTCAGGGTGGAGGAAAAGATAAAGGAAATGCTGCAAATCTGAAAATTTCCTATCGCAATAAACCGATAAAAAAAGGAAAAAAAGACGGCGATAATAAGGTTAAAACAAAAAAACGCACCTTGATAGTTCATAATCAATATAACAGAAAGCTGTATATTGCAGGACAGTTTCCAGAAAAAGTGGCAAGAGATAATAGTGACATGATTGAATTCAATGCTGTTGGCAATATTGGTATTGCAAATAATGATAAAGTATATACTTTGACTAGGCACAATGATGCTCTATATGCAGGTGGTAATTTTACTGGTTGTGTTAAGTACTACTTAAACGGTCAATGGCGTGATCAAAATGTTAATAATTGTCGCAAAACAAGATCTTTGTTATCAACAGGTGATACTTTATATGCTTCTGGCGAAACGATTAATAATGCTGGATTTGTGATGCATTACAACGCAAATAACAATTGGCAAAATCTAGGTAATCAGCATGGTTTCCAACATACTGTCAAGAAAATTATAGAAAACCAAAATACGTTATATGCGCTCCATGATAATAATGTTAAAAGATATGATGCAAATAACTGGGTAAATCTTTTTGGAGACAATACATTTGACTCAATATTGCAAATGTATGATTATAATGATAGTTTGTATCTTCCTGGTGAAAGAGTCTTAGATGTAAATGGTAATAATATTGGAAATCAAAATGTCAATTTTTCAACATATAATTTAGTTCAAAATAATTTTACACCTGTCTTAAATCATATATTTGCGGATGTTGATCTTGTGATGACTGACCATAATGATACTCTATATGGGGTGAGCAATGTAAGTGTTTTTAGAAAAAGACCTGCCGGTCATTGGCAGATAATAAATAATAACCCAGCCCATGGTGACTTGTTTCCAGATAATACTAGAATTAGAGCAGCTGAGTATTATCAAGGAGCTATTTTCATAGGTCTCTCTTCTTATGGTGGAAATGACAACCTAAATAATAACTATAATCTTTCCAGATATGCTTTGACAGATAATACAAATCTTGGATTTAATGGCGTGGTTAATGGTAATGTTTATAGTATATTAGTGACTGAAGAAATTAATTAAACATTTCGGTTCTGTCGCAGAGTAGTGTTCCTGCTTGATTATGGCGAAATTTTTCGGCACTCTTAGCAGATAAGAAAACACGTCAAGAACATGGAGTTTTT
The DNA here is from genome assembly GCF_002803295.2 of Caedibacter taeniospiralis. Lineage (GTDB taxonomy): Bacteria > Pseudomonadota > Gammaproteobacteria > Francisellales > Francisellaceae > Caedibacter > Caedibacter taeniospiralis. The sequence continues at coordinate 82,195 of NZ_PGGB02000003.1, forward strand.
ATGTATACCAATGAAATTGATTCACGCTTAAAATTGATTCTTTCTGCACAAGTTGACATGCTTGATGAGCTTGAAAAAGTGTGGATGTCAGGCTATGCCCATGGCAGACAAAATCAATCTGAAGACTCAAATCCTTTCCCTGAAAATACGATTGAGGGCAACTATTGGGCTGAGGGCTTTGAAGCGGGGGAGTTTGGCGATGAGCCGCTTTTCCCGCAATACATTTCGCTCTTAAGTGAAGAGCTGGCTACTGAGAATGCCCCTGAAATCGAGAATCGCAAGAGGTTTCACTTGGATAAAATAGATGGTCTACTGGCAACAACTGGCGTTACTGTTGCCGCCGCCTCATTGGTCGCTGCAGCATTAATTAATTTTATGGCTTAACATGCAACGTACGCGAATTAAAATATGTGGTATTACAAACCTTGAAGACGCACTTTTTGCCATCAATTGCGGCGCAGATGCACTGGGGTTGAGTCACAAAAAGGCATTAAATCTCATGCCAAAATAAAAGCATTTTGTGATGCGGTCTATCAAACATACGGTTAATCGATTTTATGCGCTTGCCTTCAATTCTTCAAAATTCACTCAGCATAAACAGCGAAATCTCTCAGCTTAAGCTTGTACTCTTTTTCGATCCAGAGCTCACCTTTTTCAAAGGTCATTTCAACGATGCCCCCATTTTACCAGGTATTGCACAAGCCGATTTTGTAATCGAATTTGCTGCACGGTTTCTTGAGGTTGATAAGACCCATATTACAAGCATCCCACAGCTTAAATTTAGTAAGGTTATTTTACCCGGAATGATCCTGCATTTATGTATTGAGAAACATGAGAAGCGACTGGTTTTTAGCTACCGTGACGATCAGGAAAACACTTATTCCAGCGGAAAAATCACCCTATGCTAAAACCTGCTTTTTTAATCCCTGTTTATAATCACGGTGATACCCTGCTTGATGTGATTAGCCAGATAGCACTTTATGAGCTTCCTTGTTTGGTTGTTGATGATGGCAGTGATACGCAGACGAAAGCGCTGATTCATAACGTGGTTATGCAGTTTGACTGGGTAACCTGTATTACCCTGCCTTATAATGGCGGCAAGGGTGCAGCAATCCTTGCTGGATTTGCTCAGTTATTACAGCAGGGTTATTCGCATGCCATTCAGCTAGATGCCGATAATCAGCATCAGGTGGCTGATGTTGCGAAGTTTATTGATCTACTTAATGCGCACCCTCAAAGTCTTATCTCAGGGATGCCTGTTTATGATGACAGCGCACCGAAATCGCGCCTATATGGCAGAAAGATTACCAATTTTTGGGTTAGCATTGAAACCTGGAGTACGCAACTTGTTGAAAGCATGTGTGGCTTCCGTGTTTACCCACTTCTGTGCTTAGTAAAGATTCTGCCTAAAATATCAGGTCGTCGCATGGACTTTGACATTGAAATCATCGTTAAAGCCTACTGGCACAGTATCGACATTTGCTACATTAAAACGCAGGTTACCTATCCTGCTAAGGGGAAGTCTCACTTTCGGCTATGGCGTGATAATGTCCGCATTTCCTGGCTACACACTCGACTGTTTCTTTCGATGTTTTACTATATGCCTCGACTTCGTTTAATGCGTCTTTGCAAAACCTCTGTCACAGCTTACAAATAATCACAAGATACTTAACGACATACTCATTTGCTCTGACAGTAGTGCGGTGGATAAGTCGAAGGCGCATCCACCAATACCTAACTTGTTTGCTTTTTCGCGTGGATGCGCCTTCGGCCTATCGTCCCTACACTAGTTTAGATACTGTATCAGGAGTTCTATCTGTTGCATTAACTGGTTAGAACTGCGGTTTTCCTGCCCAACTGATCTCTGAGTTTCTCAACAATCTCTTTGTTCGCCTCTGGCATTTCGATTGTATCAAGCTGAGAAATATGCACCCATTTTCCTTCTTGTGACTCTTGCGGAGTTGGAATGCCGAAGTAGCTTGAAACAATAAAACAATGTAGCTCAACCGCTTTATGCGCATAACTATACTGCTTAATCAATAAGGGGACAAACTGCTTCACCTCGATGCCAATTTCCTCTTTTAGCTCACGATAAAGCGCATCCCCAACTGACTCACCATCCTCAATTTTTCCGCCGGGAAATTCCCACATTCCTGCTAAATCCTGATTTGATCGACGTTTTGTTAAAAAAACTTGATTTTTTTGGTCATTTAACATGACTCCAACGACAACTTTGATTAAAATCATACTTACCTCGCACCAATAAACTTAATCAGATTGAAAACATGCCTTACAGCTTAACAAACCAGTTTTTAATTGCCATGCCTAATTTGCACGATCACGCCTTTGAGCATTCGGTTATCGTCATGTGTCAAGATAATGACAAGGGCGCTATGGGCTTTATGATCAATAAACCGCTTAAACATAAACTAAAAGACTTATTTAAAGAACTTAAAATTGACTACAGCATGACCAATCATGACATCCTCGCCAAGCATATTCATATTGGCGGACCCGTGAATATTGATAATATTTTTGTCCTGTATCGCACACCTTATAACCATGAATATAAGGAAAGTACCAGGATAGCGGGTGAGTTGACAGTGACTACAAGCCCAGATATTTTACACGACATTGCCCAAAACGTTACCCCCTCTCAGTATCTGGTGATTGCAGGTTGTGCCAATTGGCAGCAGAATCAGTTATTGAGTGAGATCAAACAAAACAGCTGGCTTAATACGCAAATTAATTATGATATTTTGTTTGCCAAGGAAGATCATTTTAAATGGGAACAAACCTTTAATTTAGCTGGATTAAGAAGTCCAGCACAGCTTGCTCCGGGCTTTGGGCATGCGTAAATTCTTGGGGATTGACTTTGGTCACTCACGCATTGGCATTGCCAGTGGACAAATGATTACCAAAACGGCAACTCCCATTGCAACCATCCCCGCTAGACAAGGTGAACCTCAATGGTCAGAACTGGATCAAATTATTAAAAAATGGAAACCTAATGACATCATTATCGGCTTACCCATTGATGCCAAAGATCAGGAGACCAGGATCACCGAAGAAGCGCGTGTATTTGCCGAAAAAATCAAACTGCGTTATCAAAAGCCTGTACATCTGATCTCTGAAGCCTTTTCTACACGTGAGGCACGTTGGCGCTTGGAAGAGGTGCAGAATAGATCCAACCGCCACCTAAAAGTTGACTCATTTGCGGCGTGCGTGATCTTAGAAACATGGATGAATGAGCAGGTATAGATACTGGAGTTACGTACTCTCACAAACTTTGTAGTTTAGAAAACACCCCGTCAACCTGCAGCTGCCACCCCTCTTTCCAAGAGGGGGGAAAAAGCTCCAGAAAAGTGTGCCATTCCGCATCAAATACTCATAAAGCAATGCAAATGCAACGGGCGCACTTCTAAAATCATCAACCAAGGTGGTACTGTCATGTTTGTCAGTATCATTCTAACCTTAAATATTTGACGGTATCGTAAAATTTTACTCGCACGCAAAAAGCGGGTGTATCCATTTTTTAAATGGTTCTATTAATGGTTTAATCCTCTATTCATGGTGTCCCGAGCAGGAATCGAACCTGCATCTAGCCCTTAGGAGGGGCTTGTTCTATCCGTTGAACTATCGGAACAAACGCACGCGGGATGATGCCTGAAAAGTCGGCTATGTTCAAGTGGGTAGTGGCTATTAATGCCAAGAAAAACTACCTTGTGTTATGTGCTGACAGCGATTACAATACCGCTCACAACAGGGGTGCAAGTGCTGCATTATTGCTGGTGTTTACGTGTAAAATATCAGAAAAATGTGAGGCATAACTGCTGAGAAGGTTTGTCCTAACCCTTTGTACCTGAACTGGTTAATACTAGCGTAGGAAGTTGTATGCACTTATATGCTTTACCACTTTCTAGGCAAATAAAAGGGGAAAAGCATGGAATACATTGGTCATATCAGCATTAACATCTCATTTGTAATTTACTGCATTTATTTTTTGCCGCAGATTGTTTACAACCAGATCAAACACCAGGCGAATCGTATCAGTCATAGTACACACCTGCTGATGGTCAGCGCGAATGTGCTGGATTTGGTTTATGGCTTTGGCTTTCAATTACAATGGCAATACAAAATGGTGACAATTCTCACACTGGTGTGTTTGTTGTTTCAACAATGGCAGATATATAGAGATAGTGGGCAAAAGCGTTACCCATTTCATATTTTACTGCTAGCGATTATTGCCTCTGGTGTGACATTGCTAAACCTCAAGATTTTAAGCGTTGGCATGCTGGAGAAAGTGGGATTTGTGAGCATGTTTTGTTATGCCATATATTGGGTACCACAAATTATTAAAAACATTAACGAGAAAAATTCAACAGCGTTTAGTGTGATTTTCTTATTGCTTAATGTGCTCGCGTTGATATGCGACGAAATTTCGGCTCTCAGTTTTAACTGGCCGTTACCAAGTGTCATCAGTCCAATGGTCATCTTGAGTCTATTATGTATTATGGTTGCCCAGCACTACTACTATCAACGTCTGAGAATGATTATTGATTAGTACGGTTTCAGTACGATATGGATGATTTTAATATACAAGTAAGCAAAATTGAGTATGCTTGCAGTTATTCTAAAGATCTTGTGGATTATTACTTATGGCTATCTCTGAATTAGAACGCTACAAGGCAAGTAAACATGTGACCGTTGTCGGTATGTTTGTCAACACATCTTTGGCAGTGCTTAAAATGCTGGTAGGTTTAATTGGGCGCTCTCCTGCTTTATTTGCTGATGGTGTACATTCTTTATCTGATTTGTTAAGTGATATTATGGTACTGTTTGCATGCCAAGCATGCTAACAAGGGTGCGGATGGTAACCACCCTTATGGTCATGAGCGCATTGAAACTTTGGCAACCGTTATCTTATCCATCATCTTAATTTTGGTGGCATTACTCATTACCCATCACGCCTTGTCTAACTGGTATTTGGGCGTTTTAGCCATACCTGATCAGTGGACGATTTATGCCGCTATTTTGTCGATTGTAGCCAACGAAGGGTTGTTTCGTTATACCATGGTTACGGCTAATCGCATCAATTCAGATCTATTGCGGGCTAATGCCTGGCATAGCAGATCAGATATGTGGTCGTCAGTGGTTGTGCTAGTAGGGTTGATTGGTAGCATGTTTGGTCTTATGTGGATGGATGCAATAGCCGCCGTGATTGTATCCATTATGATTGGAAAAATGGGCGTTACCTGGTGCTATAGGGCGCTTTCAGAGCTTGTGGATACAGGAGTTGATGAAGAGACATTACACCGCATTGAAGAGACAATCAGGAAAGTGGATGGTGTTCGACACTATCATTGCTTGCGGACACGCAAAATGGCGGGGCAAATCGTATTAGATGTACATGTGTTGGTGGAGCCTCATATTACCGCATCAGAGGGGCACTATATCGCTGAGCATGTCAGAGGAGCTTTGGCATTAAAGATTAAAAATGTGAAAGATATTACCATCCATGTTGATGTTGTTGAGCATCCTGAGCAAGTAGTAGACCCCAAACATATGCCCCCTAAGCGTCAGGAAATTTTGCGGCAGTTGGAAAGCTTTATCACAAAAAACAATCAAACCGTTGATTTATGTCAAATTGAAATGTTTGTCTATTACTATCCCAGGGAGATTAAGTTATACTTGCTAGCGCAAGCTAAAGAGTTAAAAATATTGCAGGGGGTCAATGTTGAGCGCTTTAAAATAGAAGGCGTTTCAGTGACTCATGTGAGGCTCTTTGGTGGTTTACAAGATAATAATTCAACAGATAAATAAAGGTGACTTAACATATGCATAGTTTGGTGTTTGTATTCTTTCTAGTGTTCTTCGGTGCTTCTGTATTTGCAACCCTGGCACTTTACACGCGCCAGGCAATTGTTGTTGCTTATATTGTTTTGGGCGTCGTTGTTGGACCTTATTGTTTGGGATTAATTTCCGATATAACTATTGTGCATGAGATTTCTGATATTGGCATCATGTTCCTCTTGTTTTTGCTCGGGCTTAACTTAGAAATTGAAAGTATGATCAAAATGCTCGGTAGGGCGTTGTTTGTTTGTATTATCAGCAGTCTTGTATTTGTTGTTGCAACCGTGGCTATATGCTATCTGTTTGGCATTGGGGCGCAAGGTTTTATCATTGGGGCAGCGCTGATTTTCTCAAGCACGATCATCTGTTTAAAGCTTTTACCAACAACGGCGTTGCATCACAAACGAATTGGTGAACTTGTGATTGCAATTCTACTAATTCAAGATTTGCTTGCAATCTTAATGCTGACTTTTATGAGCTTGTGGTCATCACAAACAGAAAGTTTTCATTTGTTCTCACTGATTAAATTACTTTTAGCTTTGCCTGTATTAGGGGGCGTAGGGTATTTAGCGCAGAAATATTTTCTGTTCAGGCTGTTTAGGAGATTTAGCCGCTTCCAGGAATATATTTTCTTATTGTCAATTGGATGGTGTATCGGTATGGCGCAACTGGCTGTGGTATTTGGTTTATCCAATGAGATTGGCGCATTTATTGCAGGTGTGACTGTTGCAAGCTCACCGATTGCTAAATATATCTATGAGAATCTGAAGCCACTAAGAGATTTCTTTTTAATCCTGTTTTTCTTTTCCGTGGGAGCAGGTTTCCAAATTTCTCTTTTGCCATCGGTATGGGGCGTGGTACTTGTGCTAGCGGTACTTGTTTTGGTATTAAAGCCAATCCTGCATTTTGTTACTCTATGGTTTGTACGTGAAACGCCAAAAGAGTCCTTAGAAATAGGTGTGCGCTTGGGGCAAGGCAGTGAGTTTTCACTAATGCTTATTGCTTTGGCAAGTACCGCGGGTATTGCCTCAGCGGATGCTCAAATTATCGTAGAGGCAGTGGCTATTCTAAGCTTTATTGTATCGTCATATCTTGTGGTATTGACGTATCCAAGCCCGATTGCAGTTTCAGATCGTTTAAGAAGGGACTAACTAACTTGAGTCGCTAATGGCGTTATTTATTTTAAGAAACTTGGCTTACCAGTCTTAAAACAACTGATACAAAATTGCCTGGCGCATAAAAACACCATTTTTAGCCTGCTGAAAATACCAGGCATACTTGGTCGCATCAACGGAGTTGCAAATTTCCTGCACGCGTGGCAAGGGGTGCATCACAATTAAATCATCATGCGCCTGCTCCTTTAACATATTCGCTGTCAAGGTGTAGCCCATTTCGTGCATCTCGTTCTCGCTAAAGCGCTCCTTCTGTAAGCGCGTCATATACAATACATCCACGTGAGCAATGACTTCTTCCAGCTCATCCACACAGTGGAATCTGACGTTTTTTTCTTGAAGCTTCTGCGTGATTTCATGCGGGATTTGTAAAGATTGAGGAGACACGTAATAGATGGTGATGCCTTTATAATTCATCAGGGCATAGCTTAATGAATGCACGGTCCTGCCGTAGCGCAAATCTCCAATCATTGCAATTTTTATGCCATCAATCTCTCCAAATTTTTGCTTGATCGTAAACAAATCGAGCAGGGTCTGCGAGGGATGTTCATTCGCGCCATCACCCGCATTCACAATGGGAATTGTTGAAATAGACGCCGCTAACTCAGCACTTCCTGCATCAAAGTGTCGCATCACAATCGCATCAGCATATCCATTTAACATTTGAATGGTATCGCTAAAGCTCTCTCCTTTTTTGCCAAACGAGGTATTATGCGCGTCAACAAACCCGATAACATCAGCACCCAAACGGTGAATGGCCGCTTCAAAGGATAAGCGTGTCCTCGTTGAGGCCTCAAAGAAACAACTGGCAATAATCTTCCCTGTTAAGGTATTTAACAGTTTTCCCTGATACGCATCGTGCGCCAATGAAATGAGATGATCCAGGTCATGACGCTGCAAGGTCTTGATACCAACCAGATGTCTCACGGTATTTTTTTTTGAGAGCACGGTATTAAGCATGATCTGTCCCTAAACGTTATGAGTTCTACTATGAATGTCTGACAAACGCCGCTATGCTAGCAAGAAAAAAATCAAGCGTATATCAAAACATGTATCCAGTTGCATTAACAGGGGGTATTGGTAGTGGCAAAACGACGGTTGTAGAGATTTTTAAAACCCAACATGGGATTGATGTCATCTGCGCTGATCAATGCGCCAAAGAAGTTATTTTATTGCCTGAAGTTATAAGCGCTATTGTCAATCAATTTGGTGCGCCAATCCTTGATGATGGGGGTTTGATCGATCGACAAAAATTACGTTACATCATTAGCCAGGATTCATCGGCACGTCATTGGTTAAATAAACTCATGCACCCCATCATTCGTCAGCAAATAGAAGAAAAGCTCAAGCAAAGCCACTCCATTTATACGATTATTGATATTCCACTGTTAACCCAGGAAAGCCTGGCTAATTACCCTTATCTTAAAAAAATCATTTGCGTCTGTGCTTTACTTGAGAGAAAACTCGCCCGAATTATACAACGTGATAAGCAAACGAAAGACGAAGCACTGGCATTGATTCAAAGCCAAATTAGCGACGATGAACGCCGAGGGTTTAGTGATTTTGTTATTGATAATAACGGGGATATCAAGGCACTTGTGCCGCAGATTACACAGATAGATCTGAAGATTAGAAAGGGTATCTAGACGGCCACACTACATGACACCTAAATATCGCCTTTCCTCAGCCTGAGAAATATTTCGCCTAAATATCAGCCGCAATGAAGCGATGATTTTCTTTGGCTTTGTCAGCATTTCACTGATGGCTTTCGCGATAATATCAAGTCCTGCGCGCACAATGGAGCATTGGGCATATCCATGTTTTTTGGGTTTGAAAGCAAGAAGTTTTTTCGTGAGCGCGATATCCCCCTGGCGATAAGCCCAAATAAAGGCAATACTGGTCAGAAAAAACAAAGCAGATAGTCTGTCGTGGTCGTTAATATGCGTGCTTTCCAAGTTAAACCCGCGTTGTTTCATAGCGCTAAATAGCGTCTCTACTTGCCAGCGCATGCGATATAGCTCACAAACTGCCTCTTCACTAAAGTTAGATACCAGGATGAGCAGTTGACCATCCGCTAGCCGTTTACAAGCAATGGGCTTTGTTGATTAGCTTAAAATATAACCAATATTAAGTTTGAAAAGCAGCTTCACAAAAGAGAATTGACTTGTTTGTGAATATAATTGGCTTTAAAACACTCTGTTTTCTGAACATTTATCATGCTGCTGGGTAGTTACCAGTTTTTTTGAAAATTGGTCTGTCTGGACTCTTAACCCGCTACTATTGCTCTAATTTATTAATAAATGGAGAAATAAGCATAACTACTATTGCCAGAATTGCCGAGATTAAGCATATGTGTTTGAAAAAATTAAAGTATGTAGATATGCTCATCTCTTCAATAAAATTAGTCTCAATACCAGTAAAGATTGCGAGAACACCTGAGATATAACTAGCGAAAGCAATTGCTAACATAAAAACACCTATCATCAGACCCAATTGTCGAGCTGGCGAAATACACGTTATGGTAGACAGGGCAGTAGGCATCAGCAATAGTTCTCCAATTGTAAAAAATAAGTACGCAAATACTAACCAAATCATAGATGTCCCCTGATTAGTAGTTAAATAAGAACCTAGCGCTAGCATACCGAAACCTATTGATAACATTAAAAGCGCAATACCAAATTTCATTGTGGTTGTTGGATTACAATTTTTATGCTTAAGGAATGCTAAAAATTTTACTAGCAAAGGCGATATTGTCATAATAAATAATGGATTTAATGATTTATACGCACCTGCAGGTATTTGATATGAAAACACCCAACGATCAACATGTCTGTCTGTGAATAGAATTACAGATGATCCCATCTGTTCAAAAAAAGAAAAGAAAAGCATAGTAATAAACATCAGTAAGAAAATATAAATAATAGTTTTGCGTTCTTGTGGTGCGAGATTTATTGATAAGTATACGAAATAACATAGCACTAACAACCCAAAAAAAGATAATATCACACCGCTATGTTTTGGATGAGAAAGTAGATAAATAAACAAAGGTAATAGTAAAATAATGGAAAAGATTAACTTTATTATATAAACGTATGGAATAATTGCTTTATTTAACAAATCTTTTATTGATTGACTGCTTGACGGTAAAATAAAAATTCCATTATAAGTAGCGTACAAAAAAACTATTAGTCCTATGGACATTCCAACTGCTGCCAAACCAAAGCCATAATGCCATCCTAGCCATTGCGCAATAACAGTTACTAAAATAGTTGCTGAAAACGAGCCAATACTGATGCCCATGTAGAATATTATGAAACCACTGTCACGGCGAGGATCATTTTTATAATATAGTCCACCCAACATGGTAGGTACTGTCGGCTTAAAAAAGCCCGTTCCAACAATAATAAGTGATAATCCAAGGTAAAAACAAATATGATGACCGGACCAAAAAAAACTATCTGGCATTGCTAAACTTAAATGTCCACAAACAATAAGAATTCCTCCCAACAAAACAGAACGCTCATGCCCAAGATATGTATCAGCAATATACCCACCAAGCACTGGTGTTATATACACAAACGCAGTAAATGTACCATAAGTTAAATAAGATAATGTATCACTAAATAACAGCTCTTGAGTCATGTATAGTACTAAAAGAACACGCATACCAAAATAACTAAAGCGTTCCCATAATTCAGTAAAGAACAGATAATATAACCCTTTCGGTTGTGCTATTTGCAATGCGCTTTTCATTCTACAGAACCTTTTAGCTGTGTAAAATTAGCAAAAAAATTTTTGCTATGTGTGTGATTATAATACAATCGTTTCTTTGACTTTTAGTGCGCTGTCTATAGCACGTGAGAAACATGAAGCTAGTATCTGCACTTTAGTATTATCAACAGAAAGATTAGACAGTTTAAAATCATCATCAGTGATTTCATTACATGACAATAGATCTTTGCGAACATCGATACACACAGTTCCTAATTCGAGCATAAGATAATAGCCAACCATATGGGTCTCGAGTAGATATGGTTTATCATAACTAATAGGAATATTTGCCTGATTGAAATTTGTAGTTAAAGCATCTATTACGTCTTTGTTGGCGTAAATATTATTTAATAAATCACCTGTAAAAATTTCTGTTTGACGTATTTCCCCATTGAGATGACTAAGTTCAAAGGATTCGATATAGTCAAGTAAATTATCAGGTGTTTCTAATAAAATCCCTTTAGGATTTTTCAAAGACTCTTTAGGTGAATAAGGTGCCATCGAATGCAAGTCAATTGAAATAGCCCCTAACTGTTTGGCTTTTGAGATGATAGTTTTTAGGGAGTAGATATACTGCTCATGTGTATCAACCAGAATAGCTTTAATTTCTGGATATTTTTGATAATCAATAACATTACGTACACAGTGAGGATAAAATCTTCCAGGGTCAATAATCGCACGAGGCAACGTTGGCTCAACTATTAACACCTTTATATCTAATTTATCCCAACAGTATCTTGCAATGGCATGACCAAGCTCATGTGTCCCAAAATCATACTCAATAGATAGATAACGCTGAAAATCATGTTTTGATAATTTTATTAAGTGCTTAATATCAGAAATTTGATCCAAAAATTTCTCTCCAAAAGGAGCATGGGGGCATGTGATAATACAATCAAAATCAAATGTATCAGAGTAATATGTACTGATAATTGTATTATCAGTAACAACTTTTGGAGTATAACAACTTAATTGCATAATTTTCAATCCTCATATTTTATCGTTATCTGAAATTTCCAAAATTTTGTAATAAATTGCCAGAGATGAGCTGCAAACCGGAATTCATCCCTGTTATCTTAGGGACTGCAAAAAAAAACAGGAGGAGCTCATCAACGGATACCTTACTCTCCTTACTAACTCACTTGCAAGCATTTTCTTTGTACACGAAGAAAAAACTGCAAACTATAGTAGGTCATGAAAAAGAACCTCAAGCAGCTGACAGGTAGTTTAAAGGAAATTTTAACTGGCACAAATCAAGATTGGATTGTTTTGCTAACCTTTTGGTTAGCTTAATCTCCAGGCAAGCGGCAAACCTTGCCCATTTAGCACCACATTTTGCGAGAGATACCAAAATTGCTGTGATGCAAAATTCTGTGATGTGATTGTAGTGAAATAGTAGCTGGGTAAAACAAGACGCCTTTGCGAGGCTTGGGCGCAGTGAGGCGAAAGTTTCATGCTGCGTTCTTCGAGGAGCCACTCTCAATAGTGGGATTGGCTTACTCTACGATAGCCAGCAATGGTCATTGCTTATCCGACGGTAGTATAATGCACTTGCTGCTACAAATTAGAGCACCATAAACATGCTAAGCAAGGTAATGTTGACGATAGACAATATAAACATTTTACGCGCCCACTGGCTAGCGTTATCTGTTTTAAAGCCTTTGATACTTAGACCAAGCCAATAAATACCCAAGATAAGCGCAACTGCTAGATACAAAATATGCACGCGAGCCACCATGGCAAGCATTAAAGTTGCAGCCACGTAGAGCAATATAAATATCAGCATATTGACTTGAGTGTACAGCATACTGCGCTTTAAGGGTAAAACGGGAATATTAGCCGCCGCATAATCATCTTTGCGGTAAATAGCAATGGCGAAAAAATGTGGCATTTGCCAACAAAACAGAATGATAAACAGGGTAAGCGCTGCCAGGTCAAATTGATTGCTCACTGCCGTATAACCAATTACTGGAGGAACCGCCCCTGAAATAGCCCCGATAACTGTACCAAAAATTGAGCTGCGCTTAAACCATATGGTATACGCCACCACATAGGCAAATAAACCAATGGCGGCAATGCTTAGTGTAAGTAGATTAGTGCCAAGGTATAAAGTAGCAAAACCAATTATACCGAGAATAAAGGCATAACTTAGCGCAAATTTCAATGAAACAAGACCACATGCGGAGGGTCTTTTTTGCGTACGCGTCATCAGCTGGTCAATATCGCGATCGATGTAATTGTTAAGCACACAACCACAGGCTATAACCAACGCCATGCCAACGAGTGCACTTAAGAATGTGATCCAGGAAAAATCACCTTGAAGCGCGACAAAAAAGCCACCACACAGAGTCACAATATTGCCAAAAATAATACCAGGCTTAATTAGTTTGATTAGTTTCATTAACGCTACATGATCATCATCATGCTATAAAGATTGAACATAATCCATAAAGTGCCAATGACAAGAATTAAGACAACAATGACGGCAAATACAAAGCTGATCATATTCCAGCGTGCTTTTGAATCTGTGCTTAAGTGCAAGAAAAACACCAGCTGCACATAAAGCTGAATAAGTGCCAAGACCACAACAGAAACATATAAGCCAATGGGCGGGAACGCCTTACAACCCACCAATGTAAATGCAATGACTGTAATAATGACTGACAGCACAAACCCCGTTATATATGTCCTGTACGTACCATAAGCTGCACCTGTTTCGTGATCGTATAAATGTTCTTTAGCCATATTAGATTGCTCCCATTAAGTAAACAACAGAGAATACGAAAATCCACACAATATCCAGGAAATGCCAGAACAAACCAAGATAGGTGAGTTTTGTTTTACTCATTGGCGTAATGCCATACTTATGGATTTGAAAAATCATGCTTAGAATCCAGATCAAACCAATGCTGACGTGTAGTCCATGTGTTCCAACAAGCGTAAAGAAAGAAGACAAAAATGCGCTTTGTGCCCATGAATGCCCTTCCATATACAGGTGATGAAACTCATAAAGCTCCATGATAATAAAGCCTAAGCCTAAAATAAAAGTTACCCATAACCAGTTCGTGACCGTCTTTACGTTTCCTGAATTACGCGACAGCATGGCTAAACCGAAGGTAAAGCTACTGATCAAGAGTAACATTGTTTCAATAAATACAAATGGCAGACTAAACAGTTCTTTGGCACTTGGTCCACCAAAGGTGTGTGTATTAAAGACTGCGTAAACTGCAAACAGCGTTGCAAACAACACGCAGTCACTCATAATATATATCCAAAAGCCAAACACGCTCTTGGAGCCATCATAATGGTGATGGTGTTCACCGTGATGGTTTTTTACTGCTGTAGCACTCATGCGCCCACCTTCTTCATGTTTTCAATTTCACTTTCTGTTTCTTCTACTTCTTTTGCTTTGACGAAGTAGTCGATATCGTAGTTAAACCCGCGCGTAATCACAGAAGCAATGATGCCAACCAAACCAACCACGGCAAGCCACCAGATATGCCATATCATGGCAAAGCCAAACGCTAAAGCAAATGCGCCAATTACAAAAGCAACCCCTGTATTTCTCGGCATATGAATATCTTCATAAGGGCGTTTTTCAGAGGCGGGTCTGTTTTCAATATTTAAGCCCTTTTTCTTATGCTCCCAGAAGCCATCCAGTGAATCGACCACAGGATCACGTGCAAAATTATAAAAAGGCGCTGGCGATGCCGTTGCCCATTCAAGGGTGCGCCCATTCCAAGGATCACCCGTTAAATCACGGTTTTTGTGACGGTCTTTGATACTGACAATAATCTGAATGACTTGTAAAAGCACGCCAATGGCAATCAACATTGAACCGACCCACGCTACGACCAACCAAGGTTGGAAACCGGTTGAGGCGTCATAATTATACAAGCGACGCGTCATGCCAATAGCGCCAAGATAATAAAGCGGCATAAAGGCTACAAAGAAACCAATAATCCAGAACCAGAATGACCACTTGCCCAGACGTTCGTTAAGCTTAAAGCCAAACATTTTCGGAAACCAGTAGATAAGACCCGCAAAGTAACCAAAGACGACACCGCCAATAATAACGTTATGAAAATGCGCAATCAAGAACACGCTGTTGTGCATCTGAAAATCGACACCTGGCACTGACAGCAATACCCCCGTCATCCCACCAATCGTAAAGGTCACCAAAAAGCCCATCAGCCAATACATTGGCGAGGTAAAGGTAATTCGCCCACGAAACATGGTGAACAACCAGTTGAAAATCTTAACCCCCGTTGGAATCGCAATAATCATCGTCATAATACCAAAGAAGGCGTTTACATTGGCACCTGCCCCCATCGTAAAGAAGTGGTGCAGCCATACTGAGAAGGAAAGAACGGTGATGACAATGCTCGCCCCCACCATCGTTGCATAACCAAATAATTTTTTCTTGGCAAATACTGAAGTGATTTCTGAGAAGATCCCAAACGCAGGTAAAATCAAAATATAAACTTCAGGGTGCCCCCAGATCCAGATCAGATTGACATACATCATCTGATCTCCGCCGCCACTAACGGTGAAGAAATTCGTACCAAGATAACGATCCAAGGTTAATAGCGCCAAGGTTACTGTTAACACGGGGAAGGCAGCGATCACTAGAATAATTGAACACAATGAAGTCCAGGTAAATACGGGCATTTTCATCAAGGTCATGCCTTTACAGCGCATTTTGATGATGGTGACAAAAAAGTTTACTCCCGTCATCAGCGACCCGATACCCGATATCTGAAGCGCCCATATCCAATAATCCACCCCGACACTGGGACTATAAGCCGTCTCCGAATAAGGAGGATATGCCAACCAGCCCGTGTGCGCAAAGTCACCTATGAGCAAAGACATATTAACCAACACCACACCGACAACGAAAAGCCAGAAACTTAGCGAATTCAGATAGGGGAATGCCACATCACGCGCGCCAATTTGCAGTGGAATCGCGATATTCATCAAGCCAAACATCAAAGGCATTGCCACAAAGAAAATCATGATAACACCATGAGCAGTGAATATCTGATCAAAATGCTCAGGAATCAGATAACCCGTACTATCCCCTGATGCCAGTGCCTGTTGCGTACGCATCATTGCGGCATCGACGAATCCACGAAATAACATCACCAAGGCGACAAGGATGTACATGATGCCAATTTTTTTATGATCTACCGTGGTAAACCACTCGCGCCACAAGTATCCCCATTTTTTATAATACGTGACGCCACCAACTAATGCTAAGCCGCCAACCACGATGAAGATAAACATTCCAAGAATGATCAGCTGCTGGCTTACGGGTTCCCATAAGTACGGAAAAACCTCATGTGGATCACTCAGTCTTCCAATTAATGCTTCTAACATATTTTTTCCCTATTCATTCACATTTTAAGACTTGTTTCTGACATATGGTGCATATGTCCCATCATGCCTGGTTTATAGTTTGGCATCATGTAGTACATAACAATGTCGTTAAATAGATTTTTATCCACTTGACCATAATAAGTTACAGGATTGTTCACTGAGCGTATGACTAAATGATCCCAGAAATAATCCCATGTCAGATTCTTTTTATCTGATTTGACTTCTGTCACCCACTGATCAAAGTCTGCCTTAGCGGTTGCATCCGCATAAAATTGCATATGCGCAAACCCTTGCCCTGTATAATTTGCAGAGAAACCACGATATGTGCCCGGACGCTCAGCCAACAAGTGCAACTTAGTAATCATGCCAGTCATTGCATAAATCTGCCCTCCTAGCTGCGGAATGAAAAATGAATTCATTGGCGCCGCGGAAGTAATCCTAAAATTAACGGGCTGCCCCACAGGAATAACGATTTTATTCACGGTTGCAATATCGTATTGCGGATAGATAAACATCCATTTCCAATCTAAGGCAACCACCTCAATTTCAACAGGTTGCTGATCTGACTTTAATGGCTTGTATGGATTTAATGAGTGTGTTGTTACCCACGTGACAATAGCCAGTATCAAAATAATAACACAGGGGATTGCCCACCATACGATCTCAAGCGCCGTGCTGTGAGACCACTCTGGACGATATTTTGACTTGGTCGCGCCATCTCTATAGCGCCACGCAAACCAGAACGTCAAAAAAATAACGGGAATAACGACAATTAGCATCAACAAAATAGCAAATACCAATAGCCTTAATTCGTGATGTGCAACAGGTCCTTGTGGATCGAGCACGCCTGAGCTGCAACCACCCAGTAACATTACTGGGATCAAAACCATTAATGCACCTGACGGCTTAGCTAAAGGCTGTTTGCGTTTTGGTTTTCTGTACCCAGAACCAAACAAGACCGACAAATTCGCCAGCCTTTTTAGTGCAGATACGAAAAAGTGCAAATACTTCATCATATTGATTTCCTTAGTTCCTCTATATCTGGCTAAGTTATTGAAAATAACTTCGGGCATAGTATAACTATTTTTTTGCTAATTAAAACCGTGACTGCTGACTTTGTACCGAAAAGCTTTTCTAATCTCAATGTCAGATGAACAGTGCTTGGCTGGAGTGAGAAATATCGGCTCTGAGTATCTTTCCGCCCACCGTTACCCTGCGCGAAGTCGTTAGGGTTATTTGAAAGCTGGATTCCCGCCTTCGCGGGAATGACCGTGTCTCTTTTGTTTGGGCGGAAATTTTGTCTAAGCCGAATATTGAGTGCCAATGGAAGACCAGGCATTCAAGAAAGGCACCAGTAGCCAACAACCCCCTATTTCTTTCGAACTTCATCATTGAAGCAAATGGTAATCAAAGGTTCTTCTTAAGGCATCTTGCATGGAAACCTTTGGCTCCCAATTTAAATAACGTTTGGCATTTTCAATCGATGGCACACGGCGATCAACATCCTGATAACCTGCTCCATAATAATCCCCGGCCGTCGTTGCGATGATCCTGGTGTTTTCAGCGCGTGCTCTATATTCAGGATAACGCTTCATTGCTTGAAGGGTGAGCTCTGCCAGCTCTTTAATCGAGTATTCATTATCTGGGTTGCCAATATTAAAAATCCGCTGATACGCTTCCTTATCACGTTTTTTAACAATCTTAATTAAGGCATCAATCCCATCATCAATGTAAGTAAAGCAGCGCTGTTGCGTACCACCATCAACCAATTGTAAATCTTTGCCATCGATTATATTGGAGACAAATTGCGCCAGCACTCTCGCACTGCCTTTTTTAGATGACTTGATTTCGTCCTGCTTTGGACCAATCCAGTTAAACGGTCTAAAAAGCGTATAACTCAAGCCTTCTTGCATACCATAAGCATGAATCACCCGATCTAAAAGCTGCTTAGAGCATGAATAAATCCAGCGTGGCTTGTTAATGGGACCTGTCACTAAAGCGCTTGTTTCCTCATCAAAAGGAATATCTTTACTCATACCATACACTTCTGAGGTTGAAGGGAACACCAGATGTTTTTTGTGTTTTACACAAAGTTTGACGATGTCGATGTTTGACTCGTAATCCAGTTTATAGACAAAAAGCGGATCAGAGACATAAAGTGCTGGATTAGCAACTGCCACTAAAGGGAAAACAACATCACATTTTTGGATATGCTCCTCAATCCAAGCGGTACTCTCAAGTACATTACCTTTGACAAAATGCAAACGTGGGTGACCTAAAAACTCAGTAATCTTGTGATCTGACAAATCCATGCCATAGATTTCCCAGTTGGTTTCGCTCAAAATCTTTTCAACCATACTGCTGCCAATAAAGCCATTGACACCTAAAACTAATAATTTTACCGACATTTTTCTTACCTTAGTTATTGTGGGATTACGCACTAATGCACTACCTTAAGCAGTCTTATGAAAAACTACCCCGTCAGCCTGCGGCTGCCACCCCTTCGCTAACGAAGGGGAATTACACATACGCCACAATTCCCCTTCACTCGTGAAGGGGTGCCGAGCTTGCCTGCCCACTCTCGAGTGGTCAGGCTTGCGAGGCGGGGTAGTGAGTGCTTAAGGTAGTGCCATTAGGATTAGGTACTTTTGCGCAACTTCAGTTAGTTACTTATTTTCTTTTATATCTGCTGTATTACCCTCAGACTTTGACGATAAGCCCGTCGCTAAATAGTCCCTGATAATAAAGCGTGGACGTTTGCGTACCTCTTCATAAATTCGCCCGATATACTCCCCAACGATGCCAAGCCCCATCAGGAGCATACCGATAAGGAAATACATAATGGCAAACAAGGTAAAAACGCCATCGGCATCAGGTCCCCAAAAAATGCGTTTTACGATCAAAAAGACAAATAGCAAAATACTTAAAAATGACACAATAAGCCCAGACATCGTAAAGAATTCCAGTGGGGCTTTTGAAAAATTAGCGAAGAAGTCAAAATTGTACCGAATAAGCTTATACAGGTTATAGCTTGATTTGCCCTGTTCGCGTGCCGCGTGCCTGACCCCGACATCCGTGGGATTTGATGAAAAACTATGCGCTAACGCAGGCAAAAAGGTGGAGTTTTCGCCCGTTGCCACCACGCGATCAATCACCTCACGCGTATACGCCCTTAACATGCAGCCTTCATCGACCATATCAATTCCCGTGAGTTTCAATCGCAAGGAGTTATGAAGTTTGGATACTAACAAACGCCATTTTTTATCCTGGCGATCCATACGATAACCACCAACGACATCGTGCCCTTGTTCAATTTTTTCCAATAATAAGGGAATATCTTCAGGATAGTTCTGTAAATCAGCATCCATGGTGACAACAACATCACCATCGACGTGTTCAAAACCCGCCATAATCGCCATATGCTGCCCAAAGTTACGGTTAAAGTTAATGACTTTGACCTCGGTTGGACGCTCTTCATAAATCTTACGCAGAAGATCAATGGACTTGTCTTTGCTGCCATCATTGGTAAAAACTACCTCATAGGGTTTGTTAATCGCGTCTAAAGCAGGGAAAAGACGAGAGAATAGCGTTGGTAGCACTTCTTCTTCGTTGTAAACTGGAATTACTACACTTAAATAGGGTTTGGTCATTTTTGATCCTTAAACTTTTAATATTTTATGTAACGCCTCTAACACATCGTCTTGATCTTTAATCGTCATGTCAGGGAAAAGCGGTAAACTAATGACGTTCGCGCCAATTTCTTCAGCATTGGGGAAGTCACCTTTTTTAAAACCATATTTATTAACGTAATAAGGGTACAAATGCGCCGCTTCATAGTGCACTCCGCAGCCGATATTCATCTCTTTGAGTCGACTCATGAGCTCATCACGCGTTATTTGTGCAACTTGAGCATTCAATGTTGGCGCAAACAAATGCCAGGCGTGCTTGTGCTCAAAACCTGGCGCCTTTGGCAATATGAGCGCATCAAAATCAGCAAACTTTTCATAGTACCGTTTAACAAGCCTGGTACGTTTTTCAATAAAGCCGTCTAATGCGGGCAGCTGATGCACGCCCAATGCTGCCTGCAAATCCATCATATTATATTTAAAGCCAGGGTAAATGATCTGATAATGTGCACTACCCTCTTTGCCAAAACGATTCCACGCCTCGCGATCCATGCCGTGAAAGCGCGTCAATGAGATATGCCTGGCAGTCGCCTCATCCCGTGTAACAACGCACCCTCCTTCACCCGTGGTCATATTTTTGTTCGGATGAAAACTAAAAACCTGAATATCACCGAATGTCCCAAGTTTTTTGCCTTTATATTCAGCACCGATGGAGTGCGCAGCATCTTCAACAACGGTTAAATGATATTTTCTAGCCAAAGCGTAAATAGGATCCAGATCAACCGAGAGTCCCGCAAAGTGGACAGGCATAATAACCCTGGTGTTTTTGGTAATCGCTGCCTCAATTTTATTAACATCAATATTGTAAGTGCCGCGATCAACATCGACTAGTTTCAATTTCGCGCCAACAATCTCAATAACATTTAACGTTGCTGCAAAGGTCATCGGTGTCGTAATCACCTCATCTTCAGGTTTCAGATCAAGTGCCAAAAGCGCTAAATGCAATCCTGCCGTAGCTGAGCTTAAACAAAGCGCATGAGGCGCTTGATGATATTCCTGCAGCATGCTTTCAAATTTCTTAAGCTTGGGACCTGTAGTCAGCCAGCCTGAACGTAAACTATCCACAACATCAGCAATCGCTTCTTCTGATATACTCGGTTTGGCAAAAGGTAAAAATGTGTCTCTCATTGATTTATCTCTATAAAGTTAATTGATTTTGGTTTATGGCTTGGCAACTAAGTAAACCCCTAAAATAATCACAAAAATGCCTGCAATTCGCGTTGCTGTTAAGGTTTCCCCCAGCATAAAATAGCCTGCAACCGCCGTCACAATATAGCCAATAGATACCATGGGATACGCCAAGCCAACAGGTACGCGCGACAATACCAGAAGCCACACAACAACACTGATGACGTAGCACATAAGCCCAAGAATCACAAAATAACTGGTCGCCACTTTCCAACCAATTGGCCAGATGTTGGCAAAGCTAAAACTAAACTCGCCGATTCGATCCATCCCAAACTTTAAAAACAGCTGTGCTGAGGCGTTTAATAACACGCCAAATAGCAGCAGACACCAAACGACCAGGGTCATTTTATTTTATCCTCCTATGACTTAAAACCGCCAGATAACGGACTTAAGTTTGAATCACATTCAGTAGACTGGCATTGTAATGACTTTGGCTATCAAAAACAAACAAAGTCTGGTGGTCACCATAGCTTTGCCCACTTTAGTACCAGGCGAGGCAATCCATAAAACAGCGCTGGATTGCCGCGTCGCTCCCCCTTTTTATCATTCCAACGACATGAAGCTGAAGCTTAGAGTTTCAAACATTAAAGCTTTGACCACTTTGCTGCAGTTACTATAAATGCTATGCCCTATAAAGTTTAAGTGCGCAAAAAAAGACTTAAAAATCATCATTTTGTTGAATTTACTTAGATTACTTAAACTACTGTGACTATCAGTGATAATATAAGCTCAGATATACAACAAAATATAGCCTATTACAACACATGCTTATGAGAACCCTAAGCAGCTTCGCTTAAGGGAATCCATATTCACCTGGTTGAACGAGGTCAAAACCATAGTAAAAAACGTGGAGAAAAAATGGGAACGGCATTAGAAACCCTGCATGAAAAGATTAAAGGCGAATATAGTAATAAGCTGAAAAACAAGGAAACACTGCAGGATGAGAAAACACTGGCAGATACAGAGCAATATAAGCTAATTGTAGAAAGATTACATTCCACTGAATTTGAAACTAAGCTTGTCGAGTATTTTAAGCCATCTGAGAATAAAACGTCAGATAATCTCACCACCAAGACCAAAAAGTCTCAGCAACCGACGACTACACCGTTAGATAACTTTTACACCTCGCTAGAGCAACTTGCTCAAAATTTTTCTTTACTGGAAAAAATACTTGATGAGGATAATTTCAAGCCTGAGTATAAATTTACAAATCCAGAGGTTCAATCAACGTGGCTAGGAAAATGCAAGAACAATCCCAAACTATATCTGGATAACCGTCACATACCAATGATTGAAGCATGTACTTGGGAGGGAGAAAGAAAAAACAACCATCCTCAACCTTTTAAAAAGCTTGATAATAAGATTGCCAAGCAGCTAGTGGAGAGCAAGGTTACCGATTTAATGGTAAATGCTACTTTTCCAAGTGCAACGAAGGATCCACAATTGGCAAGGTTATTTTATGATTTTCAGCATAGATTTTCCCAACTAACGCCTGAATATTTTGACCAGATTATTGGATTGCCAGTCAGAACGATAGATAGCAAAATTCCTGAGAATAATTTCACATTCAGATAAATATACGTTTCGTAAGCTCAAAACGGATGATCGTGCGGGTTATATTTTGGGGCACTTAAGTTATTGCTGTCAAAGCATAGGAGCTGAGGGGGATAGCTGTGCGCGTTATGGGATGCAGGAAGAAAATAGCGGTTTTTATGTTGTTGAAGATAAGAAAGGCGATATTGTTGGTCAAGGCTGGGCAGTTTTGTACGAAGAAAAGGGGAAGCAAGTTTTAGCAATTGACTCCTGGGAAAACATACAGGATAGGTTGTCGGATAATGAGAGTAGCAAGCTGTTAGCGCACTTTGGCTATCTTTGTAAGGAGAATCAGAAGATTGACGAAATTAGGCTGGGTGTGGGCTCTGGATTTGGCGCAAGGATGGCGGATAATAAAGGACTTGTAAAAATAGAGCAGCCAACGTACCCAAACTCTGAAAAGTATAATGACGGTCAAAAGTTGTATCGTGATGGTGCAACTGCAGTAGCTATAGACTCTAAAAAGTTGGAATCTGCTAAAACAATGAACTCTGAAAGTCATACCAGACAGAATGATAAATTGACTTTGAGTATCAACAATGTGGAGCAGGATTATGTTGCCTCCCAAATCAGTGCAATTACTAGTGCTGCAGATCTGTGTAAATTGATTTGTGGCTTGCCAAAAGAGTATGGTAATAAAGTAATAGATACAGTAGCCGATCAGCTTGGTGGTGACGATGGGTTGATCAGGGATGCCTATCAATTAGAGGCTTTACTCAAAGTGGTAAGCTCAGAACAACAAACATTTGTTTTAAAGAAAGTAGCCGATCAGCTTGGTGGTGACGATGGGTTAATCGGGGATGCCTATCAGTTAGGGGCTTTACTCAAAGTGATAGGCTCAGAACAACAAACATTTGTTTTAAAGAAAGTAGCCGAGCAGCTTGTTGGGTTGATTGACCATAACTATTCGAATCAGTTAGAAGACTTACTCAAGGCGGTAGGTCCTGCACAACAAACACTTATTTTAGAGAAAGTAGCCGAGCAGCTTGTTGGTGAGAATGGATGGATTGGCTCTAGCCGCTCATTAATGAGTTTACTTGAAGCGGTGGGTTCAGAACAACAAACATTCATTTTAAACCTGGTTGCTGACAGTCTGTTGAATACAGCCTTGCTAGAGGGGATGCCTGACGAGCTAAAATCAGATGTTATGCGTAGACGCGCAGAAATGACAGAACATTCGTCTCCACCCGGTACATCTGGGAAAACTAATACACATTATGAGGAAATTTTTATGCCGACTGAAAAGGGGTCACTCCATTGTGGACCTGGGGTATAACTCCCCTTCACGTGTGAAGGGGAATTTAGCGCCCACAAATTTGGAATGCGCCCTTTGAAAAGCCTAAAAAGTCTCAAAGTTATGGCGCTGAAGTCTGACTCAATTTTACTTGCTGAAAAATCATGTGGAGTAAGAGCTAAGGTCTCGTACCTGGGAAAAACCAGCTATCTAGCTCCATAAAATGACTCCTATGAATTGCAGAGCATTGCATTTAATACTCCCAATCAATGCTGTATAGCTCACTTTTTCCTGCTCTAAACGCACATTTTTACCATACACGTTGCTGGTAAGCTTTTGATATAAGTCCAACTCATCATTTGTTAAACGTGAAAGCACTCGATGTTCAGGTTTGGGTTCTTCTCCCCAAAACTCTTTGTGACTCAGCAGGGTTTTTTCATCCATCAAGAGACTTTTCACCTGCGGCAGTTTGGTGCGAAGCTGATCTAAAATCGCAAAACCATGGCTATCGATATCGCCCCAATAATAAATATTGACATTATGTAGCCAGGTAATTTGCGCTAAATTTTCAAATCCATAGCCAGCACCGAATATCACAAGACTATGCTTAAGCCTTGGGAAACAGAGAAAATTGATTTCATTTTCGGTAAAAAATACATTCTGCAGGTTTTGCTTTATTTGCGGCAAAGTAATGAGCGTATCAAAATCGCGACTATTAACGCCTCATCAATTACTACAAAACGAAATGTGCGAGATCGGGTATTTGTCCATTCCAAACCAAACTGATACGCCAAACCTGCTTATCACAAGTCCCCCAGTTAAACACTTCAAGTCTTTCTAAACGAAAACCACTTAAGCGAATATCATCTAAATCATCAAAGTTTGCATCAATATTTAAGTCCAGTTGTTCAGCCATTATTTTTTATCCTGTAGATATTGCTTGTATTCCCCTAGCTTTTGCTCAAACTCAGACAACCACTGTGCATCGACAAACGCTTTAATAATCCGTTTGACTTCATATCGCGCCTCGGTAGCCTGAGAGCTTTGTTTTAGTTTGTACAAAAAGCCAAGCTCAACCACTTTATTGATATGCTTTTCGATTTGATCCGTAAGCTTCACCTCATTGCTTGATTCGGGTAAAAACACCTTCAAAAGTTCGACGATTTCAGCTCTGGTCAATACCAATCGCGTATCCGATCCAGAGGCATCAAATTCAGCGAGCTTCTTTCTGAGCAGGGCTAACAACAGGCTCACAGGGAAAGACAGTGGTCTTCTAGCAAATAATCTAAGCTCTGAGGCACTATTATTGTGATCAGTTTCTTCGCCATCTATCGGCATCTGTTTTGCGCGTAAAAAGGCGTAGCCTTCAGCTTCATCTAAAATAAGCTCAAGCGCAAGCACCTCAATGTAATCGCAAACCTGGGCATGCAAACGAATCAAAGCATTCCAACGCTTAGGATCCGTATCCTGATAAATCACGCCTTTAAGCAGGGAGATCACAATGGGTGATAACCCAACTGAACTGTCAGCGTTTTCTTCTAAATCTAAACTCAATTGATCACTGTTCATCGTTATACTTCATTTGATTTGATTTGATTTGATTGATTGTTTACTTAAAATACAATATGCGAGGAAATGTGGCGCTTCTTGTTACATGCGGCAGGTCTTTTGCCTCAACTTGCCAGCTAATCGTATCTTCCTTGCTTTCATCCACGATTACACTAAAGCGATCTTTATACGTATCACTATCCATTTCCAGATAAGCCACAAGCTCAGCTAAACCCTGTGTTAATGGACGCAAGTTGCATAATTCCACTAAAGTGGCTTGCGACTTCCGCTGCAAATGCTTACGAATATGCTGGGCAATAGCCTGTTTATCGATAATGGTTTGTGAAAAAAAACGCTTGGATCAGCATCCTCAAGACCTTCTGTAATCTTGATATTTGCAAGCTTAACTTTCAATGGCGGTCGATAAAGGGTGCGCTCCATGGGTAAATCAATGACAGCACTGGCAGAATCAATTAACATAAATGGGGTTGCTGCGTCAACGCTAAAAAAGCGCTCTCTATCGGATAACGCAGATGATTCAATACCATGAATAATCTCCATAATTCGTTTATTTTCCAGACATGCCTGATCATCTAAAAAGCGGCGTAGTTGTGATGATAATTGTGCTACAGTTCGTTGTGTATGTTCTCCTGCCTCCAACCAATCGTAGTGGATGCGATTAGTGCGTCTATCTGGATTCAGTGAAGCAACGGCTGATAACTTAAGTGTGTCATTGAGCATTTTACTAAAATCTTCCTGGCGACTTGGCGACATCAAAAAATCCCAAAATGCCTGGAAACTTGTGCCTTGATCAGAATCGGCAATGGCATCTCGTTCTCCCATAATACCCTCAAGCAGCTCTCCTTTTTTGCCACCCCATAAGGCAATTCGCTCGCGCACACTTCTATCTAAGAGTGCGAAAGTTATGCTCAACCTGACGAAAATCAGATAATAGCTCACGCGCTTGCTGACTAAATTGCATAAAGCGATCTTTAAGCGCAATATCATCTAACAGCGTCATATTGCCCTGCATGACTTGTGCAATCTCTGCATCGATTATCTGGCGCTGTTTCTTAAGCTCTTGCAATCTCACTTCAGGGCCTATGGCACTGCCTTGAGTAATTTGTTTGAGTAGATCAAATAACATTAAAAGTCTGGACTCTGTGCCAACAAAACTGCGCTGCCCCAAAGAGGATAGCCACGAAATGGCTTTTTCAGTGGCAGGCATTAAATCAAAATAAGCCTCATCTGAATCCTGACGATAAAATCGCCGCCCAGTCATTCAAATAATCACGAGCTGGTTTGGGAAAGCTTCGTTCTCCCAATCTTTCTCTTAACTCGAACAAAACGTCTTCAAGAGCTTCAATCAGATCAGCTTCAGCAACAACGCGGACGTTCTCAGCAATAAAGACACGATTCAAAAAGCTTGCAATTAAAGGGGCATGCGGACTGACCAATAAGCGCCAGGCAGGATGATTTTGACGAAGTGATTCCAGGGTTTGATAATCAAGCTGCATAAAGAATTTACCGCAATCTCTTAAAAAGAAAGTATTTCAAAAACAAATCGGCATTGTAACGCGTGCTGGCTAACAGAAAAACCTGATTTTTTGTAACTGGCACAATTATTGTTTATGCAACTGTATTTAGTTGCAATAAAAGCAAATCAACTAGGCACTTCAGTTAATGATTTCATAAAATCAGCGATCAATAATCAACTCAACTCCAACATTCTGTAAGTTAATGGCACTAAGTTAAGCTGTTTTTAGGACCACCCCATCTGCCGCTTCGCATTGTCTTCTAGCTGCGCACAAAGCTTGCAGCGTTCAGCGTTGAGTGCATAGGGATCTCAAATTTAATAAGATACCCATTTATTTTGACGGTAGTAGGGTGGATAAGCCGAAGGCACATCCATCAATACTCAACCTATTTGCTTTTCTGCGTGGATGCGCCTTCGGCTTATCCACCCCACACTGAGGTACGTTATTAACCTGGAGATCCTATAAAACAGTTAAACAGTAGCTGCACTCGTTCCTCCCCCATCTTCTAGCCCCCATCCAATGTTTTTGCCTCTTTTTTGTAAAAATCCTGGTAATCGTGGTTTATCCAAAACTCAAAA
The DNA here is from genome assembly GCF_002803295.2 of Caedibacter taeniospiralis. Classification (GTDB taxonomy): domain Bacteria; phylum Pseudomonadota; class Gammaproteobacteria; order Francisellales; family Francisellaceae; genus Caedibacter; species Caedibacter taeniospiralis. The sequence continues at coordinate 109,735 of NZ_PGGB02000003.1, forward strand.
AGGCTTTGCATAGCCTTGTACTTGACTTCACCTATCTCACCATTGCTCTGCTTGCCGCCAAAAGTTTTTATAGCATGATTAAAATCCCTTGCAGAAGGGAAGAAGTCCATATATACCGCCCGTAAACCATTTTGTAATCGTTCCCGATTATGCCAAAATAACTCACCGCTAGAGTATTTGGATATTTACATACCTATGTTTTTCAGCAAAAAAACAGATCACAATGAGCTAAAAAAACTTGCTGCAAGGGCCGCACTTGAATACATCAAACCAGGCATGGTCGTTGGTGTTGGTACAGGATCAACCGTCAACTTTTTTATTGATGAATTAATTAAGATAAAATCCAAAATTGAGCTCACGGTCTCAAGCTCTGAAGGAAGCACTAAGCGCCTTAAAGCACATGGCTTTGAAGTCGTCGATTTGAATTACCCTGGCAAAGTAGACATCTATATTGATGGCGCTGATGAAGCGAATAAGCATCGCGAGCTTATCAAAGGAGGAGGAGCAGCTCTTACGCGTGAGAAAATTTGTCGTGTTGCCAGTGAAAAATTTGTTTGCATTATCGATCAAAGCAAGCTTGTGCCACAATTAGGCAGATTTCCTTTACCCGTTGAGGTCATTCCAATGGCCAGAAGCTATGTTGCCAAAGAACTAATAAGGATTGGGGGGCAGCCTGTTTATCGTGAGGGAGTTGTGACCGATAATGGCAATATCATCATTGATATTCATAATCTGATGATCGACAACCCATTAAAGCTTGAACAACAACTCAACCAAATTACAGGTGTTGTCTGTAATGGTCTGTTTGCGGTGAATCCTGCTGATGTGCTTCTGATCGCCAATGACAACGGAAAGATTGATACGATTTCATAAAACATACCTATCATAGATCACGGCGTTGAAATTTATGCTTATGCTTAAGGTAGAAGATAGGACTCAATAAACTCTATCCATCGCTTTTTCTACCCATTTGTAACTGTAAAACGCTCTACAAGTGAGATACAATCTCCACACTTTTAATCCCTTCCTTTGGAACAATAAACCAATGAGAACCATTAAACGCGCTTTAATTAGCGTTTCTGACAAAACGGGAATTGTCGACTTTGCCAAACAGCTACATCAACTTCACATAGAGATTTTATCCACAGGGGGTACTGCCAAACTACTTATGGAAGCTGGAGTTCCCGTCATTGAAGTTTCTGACTACACGGGTTTTCCCGAGATGATGGGTGGACGAGTTAAGACATTACACCCTAAAATTCATGGAGGTATTCTGGGGCGCCGCGATCGTGATCGAGAAATTATGCAAAAACACCAGATTCCTGAAATTGATCTGATCATTGTTAATCTTTATCCTTTTAAGCAAACAGTTGAGAAGCCGAATGTAAGCTTTGCTGAAACGATTGAAAATATCGACATTGGAGGTCCTGCGATGCTGCGTTCAGCTGCGAAAAATCATCAGGATGTTGCGGTTATTTGCGACCCTAACGATTACGCTGAAATCATACAGAAACTAAACCACACCCAGGGTGCTTTAGACTTCGCAACGCGGTTTCGGCTGGCTTGTAAGGTCTTTGAACACACTGCACACTATGATGGCATGATTGCTAACCATCTTGGCGCATTCAATCCAGAAACTGGTAATAAAGGGCAACGATTTGCCAATACTATTAATTTGCAATATACGAAGGCACAAGAAATGCGCTACGGTGAAAACCCGCATCAGCAGGCTGCACTTTATATTGAGCCAAACTATCCCAACGCATCGGTGGCACGCGCCAAACAGCTGCAGGGCAAAGCGTTATCATATAACAATATTGCTGACACGGATGCAGCCCTGCAGTGCGTTAAAAGCTTTGATTTACCCGCTTGCGTTATTGTTAAACACGCCAATCCTTGCGGTGTTGCGATTGGGAGCTCCTTAAATAAAGCCTATCAAAAGGCTTTTCAAACCGACCCAACCTCTGCCTTTGGTAGCATTATTGCTTTTAATCAAGTACTTGACGGCATAACTGCTAAAGCAATTATCGATCAGCAGTTTGTTGAAGTAATTATCGCCCCTGAAGTGACGGCGGATGCCTTGAAGGTTCTGGCCAATAAGCCTAATGTCCGCGTCCTTGCCTGCGGCTATGACAGAAAGCCAAATTTACCTGAGTTAGAACTGAAAAAAATTGATGGAGGTCTTCTTGTGCAGGATAAAGATGTCCATCAGCTAAACGAGAATAAGCTTACTATCGTAACAAAGACAGCTCCTACTGTTAAGCAAGTACAAGATCTGCTATTTGCCTGGAAAGTAGTTAAGTTTGTTAAATCAAATGCAATTGTCTATGCCAAAAACCATATGACCATTGGCATAGGGGCTGGACAAATGAGTCGAGTATTTAGCTCTAAAATTGCTCTTGAGAAGGCTCAGGATGCTAAGCTTAATGTTCACGATTCAGTGATGGCATCTGATGCTTTTTTCCCTTTTAGAGATGGAGTGGATGCTGCGGCTAAATCAGGCATTAGCGCAATTATTCAACCAGGTGGCTCAATGCGCGATCAGGAAGTGATCGATGCAGCAAATGAGCATGGCATTGTCATGGTATTTACAGGGGTGAGACATTTTAGGCATTGATATCCAGCGCATTCATTGCTTTTAGGATAATGACAGCTTCAGCCAGTTGCTTATCCTTTTGCAATAATTGCTGCATGGTTTGATACTCTTTTTTATATTTTGCCAGAGCTTCTTTGGTAGACTGATCCTTTTCTACACCACTATTTGATGCAATCGCATGCTGGAAACTACTCTCTTCAAACTCAAAATCTGCCGTTTTATTTTCCTCTATAGCTTTACTTGCTTCTGTTATCAATACCCTTTCATCTTCCTCCACCACCACATCTGGAATCACTCCCTTTGCCTGAATAGCTGTACCATTTGGGGTGTAATATCTTGCGGTCGTAAGTTTGACGGCGTTAGTCTCAGAAATAGGGATAACAGTTTGCACCGACCCCTTGCCAAAAGTTTTAACCCCAACAAGCACCGCTCTGTGGTGATCTTGCAGTGCCCCTGCCACAATTTCAGATGCTGAAGCAGAGCCCTTATTCACCAGTACAACCATTGGTAAACCATGAATATAATCATCACTGACGACATAGCTTGTGATTGACTCATGGGGATTTCGCGACTTAGTGAACACAATTTTCTTAGGGTTCCCAGGGCTGACTTGTAAAAAAGTATCACTCACCGCAACGGCCGCATCCAGTAAACCACCTGGATTATTGCGTAAATCGAGCACGTAACCTCTCAGCTTGGGGTTTTTATGCGCCAATTGATCAATGTTTTTCCTAAGCTCTTCTGCTGTATTTCCTTGAAACTGACTAATCCTTAAATAACCATAATCCTCGGCAATAAGTTCAGAGTTGACCGAGTTCAATTTTACGTTCTCACGCACGAGCGATAATGTGATCGGCTTTGGTGCTTTAGGACGCAAGATGGTAATTGAAACTTCCGTACCAGGTTTCCCGCGCATTTTTTTTACTGCTTCGTCTAACGTCATTCCCACAACGCTGACATCATCAATTTTAATAATATAATCACCTGCTTTCACCCCTGCTCGATGCGCTGGCGTATCATCGATAGGGGAAATTACTTTGATCTTTTCATCAACTGAACTGACGTGCATTCCAAGACCTGCAAACTCGCCATGAATCGATAGCTGCAAATCGGCAAAATCCTCATCATCTAAGAAACGTGAATGCGGATCTAAAGATTGCAGCATGCCATCTATTGCTCCTTCTAAAATTTTCTCATCGCTTAACTCATCCACATATGCCTGCTTAACTAAGCCTATGCTACGGGATAATTTATCGATATGTTGTTGTGTTTCCTGATCTTGCATCTGACTCTCTTGAGCAAAAATTGATGTAGACGACAAGCTCAAAGTGAGCGCATATAGAAAATATTTAGATTTCATCATAACCAGTACCTCATGTAGCTCCAAAAACATCCATTTGTAATATTATTCTGCCTCAAGTGTAGGAGCTATTTATAGAATTTCAAACTCATTGAGAGTGATAAAATTATATTAACTTTTCCGCAATTAATGCACACGGGATGATTCTATGACATACTACGCCGAAAAATTTGATGCTTAGTTTGTAATGAAACACACAGGACTTTTTGAACGAACCGCTATCCTTGTCAATGATCGTGGTATTGATCAGTTAAAAAACGCACATATTCTCTTGGCTGGCATCGGGGGTGTTGGTTCTTTTGCCGCAGAAAGCTTAGCGCGCGCGGGTATTGGTAAAATAACGCTTATTGATCATGACGTGGTTTCAGCATCAAATCTGAATCGCCAATTAGTTGCGCTTAATTCAAATATTGGCATCAAAAAGGCGGTCATTATGCGTGAGCGTATTCTGGATATTAACCCTGATTGCAAGATTAATATTATTGACGATTTTGTCCGCAAAGAGGATATGGAACGGATTTTTGATAAGCCATATGACTTTGTGATTGATGCCATTGACAGCCTGGCTTGCAAGGTCGCCCTTATTGCTTATGCACATGGTAAAGGTTATAAGGTCATTTCAAGCATGGGCGCAGGGGGAAAGCTTGATCCAACACAAATTAAAGTCGCTGATATTTATCAAACCAGCATTTGTAAGCTTGCCAAGTTTATACGCGTCCGTTTACGCAGACTCAAGATCAAAAAAGGTATCCTTGCCGTTTATTCAACAGAGAGCTCACTGCCTCCTTTGCCACCTGAACCTGTGGCAGGAAGTGGGCGTGACAGGGCAGTAAATGGAACGATAAGCTATATGCCTGCTTTATTTGGTTTAACCATAGCGGGCATGGTGATTAAACAAATCATTGCGGAAAATTTAAATATTAATAACTAATCTAACTGAAGTTACGCGCTTTTGCTGGCTTTAAAGACTACCCCGTCAGCCTCACGCGCAGAGCTTGTGGCGTTCAAAGCTAAAGAAGCAAAACTGTTTGCTTCTTTCGGGCGCTTTTCACCCCCTTCGCGAACGAAGGGGAATTAACAAAAAGCTGCCAAACATTCCCCTTCACAAGTGAAGGGGTGCCAAGCCTGCGAGGCGGGGTAGTTCAGCAAAAGTGCATCTAACAGCAGCGCTACTTCACACGACCTGGTTTACCCCTAAACAGGCGCGTAACCGCTCCAGATAAAGCGTAAGTCATAAAAACTACAAACAGCGTAATGGAAGGATCGATAAAAATAATCGCTATGATAAAAACCACCAAAACGGTTTGGGTAAAAACCATTTTTCCTTTTAAATCATAGTCCTTAAAACTTCTAAACTTAATGTTGCTCACCATCATGGCGGACAGATACAGCGTAATGACAGTCGCAAAAAAAGTGACCCACCCCTCTGCCGAAGAATGTCCAAGCGTGTTACAAAACCATACAAATCCAGCAATCGCCGCCGCAGCAGCAGGGCAGGGAATCCCCGTGAAGTATCGTTTACTCTCAGGGGTATTGTCATCAAGCTGTGTGTTAAAGCGCGCTAAACGTAACCCGACGCAAGCCAGATAAATAAATGCTACAGCCCAACCAAATTGTGCTAAGTGCTTTACTGCCCAAAAGTAGATAATCAAGGCAGGCGCTACACCAAAAGAAACCATGTCGGCTAATGAATCATATTCCGCGCCAAAAGCACTCTGTGTGTTTGTCAAGCGTGCCACACGCCCATCTAAAGAATCCATGATAGCCGCAATATAAATACACACTGATGCTAAAACAAAATGGCTATTAAATGCCGCGATGATCGAATAAAATCCTGCAAATAAACTCGCTGAAGTAAATAAATTGGGCAATATATAAATGCCTCTGCTGCGTTGAGTTGCAGGGTTCTCTGGTGCTTGCTCATTTTTCATATGACTTCCTTTATATCTTGGACTCTTTTGCTTCTTGATTATCTTGTGATTTCTTCAGCTTGGTCTGTTTAAGTAACTTTGGCAATGGGAAAGTGACTTCTTCCTTTACTCCCTCAAAATCAACAACTCCCGCCGCTGGAAAATTAGCTTGCAAGAAGCTTACCACTTGTTGCACTAGATATTCTGGCGCTGAAGCCCCTGCAGTAATTCCACAACTCTTCTTGCCAACAAACCAGGTTAAATCAACATCATCTTTATTGTCAATCAGATAGGCATCCACGCCTTCTTTTTCAGCCAACTCACGTAAACGATTAGAATTTGAACTGTTTTTAGAGCCCACCACCAGCAGGATATCGACCTCCTTAGCCAGCTCTCTTATCGCATTTTGACGGTTCTGAGTCGCATAGCAAATATCTTCTCTTTTGGGTGAACTGACTTCGGGATATTTTTCTTTTAAGGCATAAATAATATCTTTTGTTTCGTCAACCGAGAGCGTCGTTTGAGTCGCATAGATTAGTTGCTGCGGATTTTTTAGGTTCAAGGCATGTACATCAGCAACATTTTCGACTAAATAAATCTGGCTATATTTACTTCTATATTGCCCAAGAGTGCCTTCCACTTCGGGATGCCCCTTGTGCCCTATGAGCACACACTCAACACCTGTGCTACTTGCTTTTTGTACCTCTCTATGTACCTTCGTCACCAGTGGACAGGTTGCGTCATATATCTTTAGCGCCTTACGCTTTGCCTCTTCTTCAATGGCTTGCGAAACACCGTGCGCACTAAAAATACACACCGAACCATAGGGAACTTCATTTAGCTCTTTGACAAAGACCGCCCCTTTATCCTTTAAGTTCTCAACTACTGCTCGGTTATGAACGACTTCATGACGCACGTAAACAGGATGAGGCTCTATCGCTAAAACCTTTTCAACGACATCAACCGCACGCGAAACGCCCGCACAAAAGCCTCGCGGGTTAGCTAAAATGATCCTCATCATTCAGGTTCCTTATCCAAGATCTCTAAAATATCAACATCAAATAAAATCGCCTGTCCTGATAAAGGATGATTAAAATCGACGGTTACGTCATGTTCGTGGATTTCGGTGATAATGCCAGGAAGCTCGGTGCCATCTTTTTGTGAAAACGCGACGATCAAGCCTTCTTCTAACGCGATATCCAACGGAAATCGCTTTTTAGGAACCTCGTAGATCATAGCAGGATGTTTGTTACCAAAAGCCTCTTCTGGCATGAGCATCATTTTGCGATTAATCCCTGCTTCAAGACCCAGTAAGTCGGACTCAAGTTTCTCAGCAAAAGCTCCCTTGCCCATTTGGAAAATATAGGGTTGATTGTAATTTCTTGTATCTTCTGCAATTGAACCATCTTTAAGGCGAATTTTAAAATGCATTTTTACAAAGCTGTCTCTTTGTATTTTCATGGAATACCTTCATTGTGCTTTCTTTTGCTTTTCTCCAGTAACTAAGCTAGAGTTCCAACAGATTGGTAACGCGCACATTCTACGAGATTTATAAAAAATGCACAAATATTCGTTTGCAAAGATGCCAGCAACTTTAGTCAATAAGCTCATAGCAGCTTCTTTAAGTTTTTGTTTGACGCTGACGTTTCTTCCTCTCTCTAGTCACTCAGAGAGTTTACAACAACGGTATCATGTTTTTTTGAGTAACTATTATTTATCGGATACACCGTTATCTAGCGCAGGGAAAATTATCGCCTCAACAAAGGGAAAAACGCTGATTTCAGTGGGTGACACTATTTATGTCTCACCGGCAAAAAAAAGTCCAATGTATTATGCTGTTGCCTATGTTCAAAGCATCCCTTATGGCAAGGGAAAAAAAGCAAACTATGATTATCTGTTAAAACGACTTGGAACAGCAAAATTAAGTGCTGATCGCCAAGATATATTAATTATGCAGATGGCTGATGTTGTTCAGGAAATTAGCTTGGGTGATCACATGCTGCCAGCGGATCTGATCAATTCCAAACTCCCCGATCAAGAGCTTATTGCAGATCAGAATATTTCAGGTATTGTCATGCAATTAGAGGATGCGACTAGTTTTGCAGGGACTTATCAATCTGTTTTACTCAACATGGGATACGCTTCTGGGTTAAAATTGGGCATGCGTGTCTATTTTGAATCGACACCACAAAAAATTGACGATTACAACCTTTCAGGAGGCTATTTAGGTCAGGGATTTATTTATCGTCTGGCAAGTCATCATGCCATAGCATTAGTGACACACGCCAAACAGGAAATTTTGGTTGGCAGTATTGCTCTTACACAGCTGCCAAAGCGCCATGTTAAATAGTACTGATTTTGCAATATTGCACACCTTACCACATTTCACATTTGGACACTATCAAAAACTCATTGCTGCCAAGATAACGATTTCGGAGCTGCTTAAAAAACCTTGGCTTTACCAGAAGTTTTTGGGTTTAAATGCGCAGACCATCGATTTCATTCGGGATGAAAAATACACAGACTATCTTAGTAAAGTGGATTCCTGGCTAAAGCAATCATCAAATCATCACCTTATCCACCATATAGACACAGGTTTTCCATCTCAACTTAAACAGATTTCTGATCCACCGCTTAGCCTGTATGCCATTGGTGATATCGCGTTACTTGGCACGTTGCAGCTTGCCGTTGTGGGCACGCGTCACGCAAGCTTTTACGGTGCTGAAATAATCCATCATCTTATCCCAGAGCTTACTGAATCTAATCTCACCATTACCAGTGGCATGGCCTTGGGGATCGATGCCCTTGCACATGAAGAAGCCTTGAAAAACAATGGTAAAACCATCGCCATCTTGGGAACAGGGGTTAATATTTGTTATCCTCCACAAAATCGCAGACTCTACGCTGAGATACATTCCAAGGGTTTAGTTATTTCCGAGTTTTTACTCAATCAAGTCCCTAAGCGCTACCACTTCCCTAGGAGAAATCGAATTATCAGCGGTTTAAGTTTGGGTGTAGTTGTCGTTGAGGCTGCCGATAGAAGTGGCTCATTGATTACTGCCATGCACGCACTAGAACAAAATCGGGAAGTTTTTGCTGTGCCAGGGAATATTTTTCATAACGAAAGTCACGGATGTAATAAGCTCATCCAGATGGGGGCTAAGCTCATTAGTTCTGCAGATGACATTATCAGTGAGCTTAACCTAAAGCAAACATTAAACAATTCAAAACTTAAACCATTTCAGCAATCACTGCTACTTACGCAGGAACAACAGCTCGTATTTGAGAGTATCAGCTCAACCTGTACTACTATTGATAAAATCATCGACAATACCAACTTAACATACGCGAAAATTACTGGCATACTGTTTGAGCTTGAGATGGAAGCGCTTATTTGTGCGGTTCCAGGCGGATATAGACGAGTCTAAAAGGTACCATGAACGATCAACCCCAAATATTACAAATTTTGATGTCATTATTTAATGACTTACCGCATTTAGAAGAGGAAATCATTAGAGTCACTAATTCACAAGAACTCTTAAGTGAATTACAAAACAGCGGTCTAAAAGGTCAATCGCTTGAGCGGGCATTTGTATGGCTTGAGCAATTTACTAAACTGAATGAAAGGACCAAAATCAGTTATCAGCCCGGCACAGCGCGTGTATTTACCAATGCGGAAAAAGCCGTTATCCCTTCGGAGTGCCTGAGCTTTTTGCTGGAGGCTCATCATATAGGAGAGATTCAATCTCATGAGCTGGAGTTTATTATCGAACAAATCATGACACTAAGCACACATGCCATCACTGAAGAACAGTTTCTATGGGTTTTTGACATGACCGTGACCAATCAAATGGATGACTCAATGGATGTTGTCATCGGCATTCACGAATTACCAGGCACCTCTTTATATATTCACTAATCGTCTTACGTTGCCAGTAAGGAATCTCAAGTTTAATAAGATGCCCATTTGTTTCGACGGGTAGTAGGGTGGATAAGCCAAAGGCGATATTTTTAATCGTAGCTTTTGGCAGGTTTGCAGCAACTTACATTTGCATTCAAACCACCTCATAAATCCATCTCAATTGCTGTAAATGACTGACTTGTCAGCAATTGCGGAAAGAAGATTTTTTTTTGGAAAAAAGCTATTGACTCTAAAATGCTTCATCTATAGAATTGCCTTTCGTTAAGGCATTCCCCGATAGCTCAGTCGGTAGAGCAAGTGACTGTTAATCACTGGGTCGGCGGTTCAAGTCCGTCTCGGGGAGCCATCTAAAAGCCATATCTGGCAACGTATACGAGAATTTAAACAAAATCTGTAACTACCCAGAAGGTTGTTAATTGAACTGAGGTGTTTTGCCGTTAAATACATCCGCAATGGCATCAATAATCTTCCAGCCTTGTTTACGAGCAGTCGATAGTAAAGTACGAATACGCACAAATTTCTGGGCCCCAGCCTCACTACGAAAGCAACCCGAAACTTTTTGCTTTACCTTCATCATACGCAAGTCATTCTCCGCTTGACTATTGGTAAATGGCACCTTAGCATCATAAATAAATCTCAATACCTCAGCTTTATAATCACCTAAGCGCAATAACAAGTTATGCCCTGTTCTTCGTTTCTTTCTGCCTCTTTTACCAGCATTTTCTAAAGGCATCAAAATCTCGTGATATGTAAGACCGTCCTTGACAATTCGATCATAAATTTTACCGATCAGGATTTGCTTATCAGGTAAGAGCACTGATTGCTCAGATATATTCACCATTAGTAATTGTTGACTTAAGCTCGCCTTTTTCGCTTACGCTTTTGCTTTTATTTAGGACGTAACAAACCATCGCTTGAAGGCGGTTTTGAACTGTTGCGACTATTCTTAGAAAGCCGCTTCTTAAGTTGCTCAATCTCCTCTTTTAGTCGAGCATTTTCACGCTCAAGCGCGTCGATTCTGGTTAATAGCTCTTGAATCATTTTTTTCTAGGGTCGTGTCCATTGGTAAGATTACGCCATACTTATTTGCAAATGAAAATACCTAATCTGGAAAAATGCCAAAATTCATCATCTATCAAAGTTTAACCTGCTGGGTAGTTACAATAAGTCTTTAAAAAAAGTGTCACACCGTATAAACTCTAAAGCATTTGATTTTTCCAGTAACGATATATTTATGCAGGACGTATTTAAAATATATTTCGCCCATCGTACAGTCCAAGTACTGTGGTTTGTCTTCTTTGCCTTTTTAGCCTTGACCCTTGATCTAGGTGTTTTCAGAACGCACTGGTGGTGGTTGTTTTTACCCATTATTATTGCGCCTTTTTATGAATGGTATGCCCATAAATACTTGCTGCATGCGCAATTAAGTAAAAAACCAGGTAAATTTCGTGACTTCCAGATTCGCTTGCATCACGGACATCACCGACATCCACAAAATATTGACCTGCTCTTTGCACCATGGTTAGCTATTATCCTACACCTAACGCAGACTTACGCGTTGTTTGCGTTAATCACATGGAGTTTTGATGTTGCCCTTATCCCATTTACCTTTGGCATTTTATATTATCTTTTTTACGAGTGGATGCATTTAGCACATCACACCCCTGCCTACCAACCTAAAACAATAATAGGACAAAAGCTGAAACGCGCGCACATGCGTCACCACTTTCATAATGAAAACTATTGCTGGGGCATCACTAATTATTTGGGTGATTTATGCCTTGGAACGTTTAAAGAACGTAATGATGTCGCTAAAAGTACGACAGCTACGCATATTTCAGGGTATAGCGAATAACCCAATTTTATCCCGATATAGCTAACCGTAATCCTCTGGTTACTAAAAAACTTTAATGAAGGTTTGCCTTATCTTAGGCAATTCTAGATAATGGCGAAATATTTATTCCTAAACGCCTGTGTAGCATGTCCATCTTAGACAAAAAAGCCTATTTACAAGAAGTACTTGAATTTACCTCAGCACAATTACACAAGAAAAACCTTGATGCTTTCGAGATCAGTTGCAGCTATGATCAAGGTCATGCCATCTCCGCTCGCGATCAGCTGACTGAAACACTTGAATTTAACGTCACCCAGCAAATGAGTGTGACGGTATATCATCACGGAAAAACAGGCTATGCAGAGACTTCCGATCTAAGTGAAAAAAGCATCTTAGCTATTATTGACAATGCCAAAACCATTGCAACTTATACCGAAAATGATCCTTTTTGTGGAATTGTTGATAAAAAATTTCTGTGCACACCACAAGAGATGCCATCGCTCTATAAACCAATAGCTGACTTTAGCATTAATCACCTTATTGAGCATGCCAAAAATTGCGAGCACATTGCGCTAAAACACAAAGGCATTGATCATTCAGAGGGTGTTGATATCGATAGCTTTGAAATCCTGCATGGCTTTGCCAACAGTCATGGCTTTTTGCATGTTTATCCTGAAACACGACACAGTTTAGGTATAGGACTCATTGCCAAAGATCAGCATGGCATGCAGCGAGATAGTGCTTATTTTAGTGCTCATGATTTTGCTGCTCTACCCAACATTCATGAAATTGCACAGCTTGCAATCAAACGCACGTTGGATAGAAGAAATCCGCGACGCATCAAAAGTCAAAAGCTGCCTATTCTGCTTAGCCCCTCTATCTCGCGTTCATTTTGGGGAGCGCTTATGTCAGCCATTAAAGGACAACGCCAATATCATAAAGACACTTTTCTACTCAATAAAGTGGGTCACCAAATCCTACCCACCAGTATTAGTTTGATTGAAAACCCTTATATTCCGAATGCACTCGGCAACCAGCTATTTGATGATGAAGGCGTCAATTTTGGCGAAAATCCCATCGTAATTGAAGGTGTTTTAAAACGCTATTTGTTGAGCAGTTATAGTGCACGCCAATTAAATCTTGAAACGACAGGCAACTCTGGCGGCATTAGTAATTTACTTGTGCAAAGTAAGACGGGGTTAATTGAGCACGATCAGCTTATTAAACAACTAGATAAAGGGATTCTTGTGCATGAAACGATGGGTCAGGGATTTAACCTGACCACAGGGAATTACTCACAAGGCGCTATGGGCTACTATGTTGAAAAGGGTGAAATACAATATCCCATTGACAATTTCACCATTGCTGGAAATTTAAACGCCATGTTTCAAAATATTATTGCCATAGGAAATGATATAGAGCCATTCTCACGCATTAGAAGCGGCTCAGTTCTGATCAACCAATGCAGTATCAGTGGGGAATAAAGGACAGATATTATGATCCAGGCAATCATTATTTTGTTCGCGCTTATCTTAGGCTATTTTATCGATCTGAAGTTTTTATCTAATCGCTTTATGAACAGACTACTATCTACGATGATCAGCCTGATTATTGCGGTCATGGGGTATAACTTTGGGGAACTTATTTACAAACTGCAAAATGAGCTCTTCGCCATGCTTGGCATGATTTTAAGCTTTATTGTACTTTTATTTGTCATCAATATCGCCTGTGTACACTTATATTTAAAACTCATCCCTAAACGCGCCGTTAATCCTCAGCATAAGAATGGCAAAAGCAGCAACCCATTAAAACCGATTCTGACAAGCTGCAAGTATCTTCTCTATCTTATTGCTGGCACTCTATTGGGGCTTCTTATCAACAAACCGCTTGTGCATATTGAACTCATTATTGATGCTGTCTTGGTTGTTAGCTTATTCATTATTGGCATGCAAATGCGCCGTGAAGGGCATGTGCTAACCCAAATTCTTAAAAATAAAACGGGAATCATGTCGGCACTTATCCTTATTGGCAGCTCCCTATTTGTTGGTGCGCTACTTGGCATTATTTTTGGTATTCCTATAAGCCATTCTTTAATGCTGACAAGTGGCTTTGGCTGGTATAGTTTGGCAAGTATTTTAAATGCGCAATTAATCAATGCACACTTTGGCACCATGACTTTTTTCATTGATTTTTCTCGTGAAATTATTGCCATTATTCTTATTCCGCTGCTTGCAAAACGTTTGCCTACCGAACTTGTAAGCTATAGTGGAGCTACAGCCATGGATTTCAGCCTGCCAGTCATTAAAGATCATATTGGCATACAGGCCGTCCCTGTAGCGATTAGTAGTGGTTTTATTCTAACACTTGCCACCCCTATTCTTATTCCATTGTTTAACCTCATTCCATTTTAATTTATGCAAGATTCATCATTAACTCAAAAATCACAGATGCTGGGGCTTGGCAATATCAAACGCCATATTTTTTTGTGCTGTGATCAAAGCATCGATAAGTGCTGTAATAAAAAAGATTCCATGATTGCCTGGGACTACATTAAAAAACGCTTATCCGAGTTAAAGCTTTCACAAACAGGAGAGATTTATCGCACCAAAGCCAATTGCCTGCGCATCTGCATGCAAGGACCTATTGCTGTTGTCTATCCAGAAGGAATCTGGTACCACTCATGCACACCAGAGGCACTGGAAGAAATTATTCAATCGCATTTAATTAATGGCAAAGTGGTCACAAAATACCAAATTAGTACACCAACTCCTTAGTCATAACGCCCCCTGCATGAAATCACCGTAATACCTGAAGGCTTGGACAAATAATTCACCCAAGCGTGTCGGTGTGAGTAATCAGTGTCACACTCACACTGACGACCCACACTTAGTAATGGGCAGAAATATAGTCACCGCCATTTGCTCTTGGTTGGTAATATTTAGGTACGTATCTGGGCTTCCTCAAAGCCAAATAATACTCTGGAGTGATCAAGTTAATTTACAAAGATCTAGCCCCATGGAGACTGATTTCATGCAATTTTTCCTCCAGCAACACAATATGCTTTTGCACCTCTGGTGAGCGCTTATCCCTTAGCCGTGGAATATTGAGTGTGTGCTCATATGCTATTTTCCCTGGGTGACTGTCAAATATCACTACGCGATCTGCCATGATGACTGCCTCTTCAACACTGTGAGTTACCAGCGCCATTGACTTAGTGGGTATTTGCCTGTTTAACCACAGATTTAATATGTCTGCGCGCAGGGTGTTGGCTGTTGTGATATCCAAGGATGAAAAGGGTTCATCTAAAAACAAAATTTCAGGCTCAACCATCAGTGCCCGAGCAAAACCAACGCGCTGTTTCATACCGCCTGAGAGCTCTTTAACATAAGCTTTCTCAAAGCTTTGTAACCCAATCTTCTGGATGAACTCATGTGCTTTAGGTTCACTGATTTTTCTAGAAATTCCCAAGGCATCACTGCCAAATAAAATATTGTCCACAACATTTAGCCACGGTAAAAGTGCAAAATTCTGGAAGACCATACTCATATTCTCTAAGGGTTTAGTGACGACTTTATCTTTGTAAAACACATTGCCATAGCTGGGTGCCAATAAACCTGATGCAATCCTTAAAAAGCTTGATTTACCCGCACCTGATTTACCTAAAATCGCCACAATTTCATTTTCATGCAGCTTAAAGTTAATGCGATCAAGCACCCTGAGTGATTGCTTTTTGTCTCTCTTGAAGTAAAGCTCTATATTTTGGCATTCGATTAGTACGTGCTTATTCATGTTTCAATCCTCTTTCAAAGCAATAATTCTATATCTAAAAAAAATCAACAACCCCTCACTTTGCAGACCAAGTGAGTAACTCCAGTTACTATGTTTTGTTTTCAAGCCTTTTCACCAAAATAATCACCCATTCTGTCATTTGCGTTGGGATGTTGAAGTTGGCAAAAAGGCTATGGTCAACCTCGTTAAATTGGTTAAATTTTGTATTTTGTTTCCGCAAGCTTATAAAGCGGCTTCCAAATAAAGATCACACAAAGTGCCACAAGCACACACATCGCACTGACTGCCAGAGCGGCTTCTGCGACTTGATTATTGCTTGTTGTTTGTGATACCAGCTCACCAATGCCACTGATTGAAATCGTTTTGCCACCCCAGGTGATAAGTTCTGCGGCAATTGCTGAATTCCAAGCACCTCCTGCCGCACTGATAATCCCGCATACGATATAAGGAAACACAGCAGGAATAGCAAACTTGAACCACCAGTTGATGCCTCTTAATTTAAAGGCGCGTGACATCTCAATTAAATCTGACGGTAAGGATGCAGCCCCAGCAACGACATTGAACAACACATACCAGGATGTACCTGTCATAATCAAAGGAATTGCCCAAATGCTCAAGCTACCGCCACCTAACATTAATAAAATCGCAACAATAGGGAAGAAAATCGGTTGTGGAATTGCTGCCATAATCTGAATAATTGGTTGCAGCATTTTAGTGCGTTTTGGTGAAATGCCAATCCAAATTCCAAGTGGCGTACAAATTAAAACACTCAAGCTCATGGCAATTGCCACGCGATATGTTGTTTCCCACATCAATGGCAATAAATAAACCATATTGCCATTGGGAAAGAAATGCCATAGCGAAACACCTGCCCAAAGCGCTAATGAAACGATACCTGAATACCATAWTAMWSGAGTTATTGTCAAATTTAGTGTATGGCTTAAGCGGCATTTTGTTTATCCTGTTTT
>NZ_PGGB02000004.1 GCF_002803295.2 Caedibacter taeniospiralis
TTATAGCGTGATTAAATCTCAGGATGTGAATGTCAAATTTGCGATGCTTACAGGTGTATCAAGATTCAGTAAAATCAGTATTTTCAGCGAGTTGAATAACTTAAAAGACCTTACCCTGGATAAGCGTTATGCCGATATTTGCGGCTATAACCAGGCAGAGTTGGAGCAGTCATTTGGATCCTACTTGAAAGAGGGGGAGGTTGATTTAGTCCAGCTTAAAAAATGGTATAACGGCTACAACTTTGCWGKSAGWSRRCRMCRSMAACCTTTTTAGTCAGGATGATTGAAAAGCATCGTTATTTTATTCCTGATTTGGAGGATATTGTTGTTGGGGAGCTGATGTTATCTAAGTTTGATATTGACAATATGCCGATTGAAACCTTGCTCTTTCAAACGGGCTATCTCACCATTAAAGAGGTGACCTCGCGTGGCAGTAGAATGGCGTATCGTTTGGGTTACCCAAATTATGAAGTCAAATGTAGTTTAGCTGATGCTTTAGCTTCCATTGCTTGCAATGACAGCGCAAAAAACCAAGTCATTGATCAGCTTGTCAAGGCTTTAGAGAACAATGATTTTAGACCCTTGGAGTTTGTGTTAAGTAGTCACTTCGCCTCTATCCCCAATGACTGGTATCGCAATAATCAAATTGAGAATTATGAGGGATTTTACGCGAGCATCGTTTATAGCTTTCTCACTGCCTTGGGATATGACACCATCCCTGAGGATGTGACCAATCACGGCAAAATCGATCTAACGATCATCATGCACGATAAGATCGTCATTATCGAGTTTAAACTCGCTAAGTTGGGGGATGCCAAGAGTGCTATTCAGCAGATTAAAGATAAAAAGTATGCAGAAAAGTACCTTAGCAGCAACAAGCCTGTTTATTTGATCGGTATCAGCTTCGACTCACAAGAACGTAATGTGATTGATTTAGTATCTGAGTCGTTTTGACGCGTAGGGGTGAAAAATATTTCGCCCTTACGCGTCATATTCTGGCGTGACCAGTAAGACAAGTTTAAAACCCGTTTGACATGGATCATCAGCCCTGTCAAGCACAGTATTTATGTTTTTTTACTTGTGCTCGCTTTACAACGCATAATAGGGTAAGGACAATAAAACATGATTGGCACGTTATGGTAGGAGAAATCATGTCCCACATGCGTGGTTTTCACACCTAATAACTTCCGTGAATTTGGCATTGGTCAATATCTTCACCCATGATGGCACATTGCGTAGGGGCGTACTGCATACGCCGCTGTAAAAGTGGGCAGTGACTTTGTCAAAACCGTAAATTTAAAGGAAAAAATGGCTTAGGACCAGATTTCCGCCCAAACAAAATACTGTCATTCCCGCGAAGGCGGGAATCCAGCTTTCAAACAACTCCAGCGACTTCGCGCAGGGTGACAGTGGACGGAAACATGGTCAGAGCAGGAAAAAATTAACTTAATGAATGGCAGGTGATTTATGAAGAAAGCTTTGATTCCCCTTTTAACAGTTGGCGTATTATTTTCCGCAATCAATTTCGCAGCCGAGTCAGGCAAAGCTGAAGTCATCGTTGAAGCTAAAAGCATTTTAGGTGATCTTAGCATGACTCAAAAAATTGTGATTTCAGCTGCTGATGTCACCGCGGGCAAAGATAAGATTTTTGAATTAGCCGAGTTCTGTACTTACACCAATAATAAAGATGGTAAAGTAACCATTGACATATCAACCAATGAGAAAAAATTTGCCGTTATTGGCACTAACAGCGAAGGCGAATTACCTTACACCTTAACCATTAACAAAACTGCGGTCAATTACGGTAAGAACCTGTTGTATGTAGATAGCAACGACCTGCCTTCAGGCTGCAAAACGAAAGAAATTGTTACCATGACATTCAAGGGCAGTGATATTCGTAATGCAAAAGCAGGAACTTATAACGCCTCATTGAATTTAAGTGTTGCGTAATTCCAAGTAACTTCAGAAATAAACCTAGGGAGTTAAAGCACCCTTATTGTTTTGGTCAGGAATAAAATATGAGATTATTACAAATTTTAACTGTAAGTTTTTCACTTATTAGTTTCTCTGCTACGACCTTTGCTGGCGCCGTTCTTGATATTGTCAACCCAGAGGTTAGTATTAATCAAAAGAGTCAGCGTGGCTACATTCCAATCACAAATATTGGTAATGAAAGTGGCACCTTCATTGTTCAAGTGAAAAACATTACAGATCCACAACATGTGATTACGTATAGCAACAAAGAACTTAAGTCATTACCTGTTATTATCAGCCCATTACTGATTCCTAATTTAGGCGCAGGCAATAACAAAAGGGTCTCTGTTCGCAAAAAGGGGAAGATTGAAACACCGATGAAACTGCAAATAGTGATCAGTGAATACAAGAAACCCGTTGATAATAACGGCGACATTGCTGATGATGCAGCTGGCATTGATATTCAAGGCTCCATCCATTACATTGCCAATATCGACGTAGCCTAGAGGCTAAAAGTTATTAACCAGAGGCATTTAAGATGCGCATAACAAATCTGACGTTCAGCCTTTGCATATGCCTGCTGGCACTCTTCCCACTTATCAGCTTTAGCGCTCAGTTTAGCAACAACTCTAAATATTTTGATCGCCAGGCTACAGATGAAAAAGAAGATCCTCGCTTTGTCATTGGAAACCTTTCGCTTAATGAGAAAATTGTCATCAGCGCCAGAATGATTACAGAAAACACAGATCAGGTTATTCCACTTGGAACTTTTTGTGCGTATCAAAAAGGTCATAATCCCTTTCCTTTGCGCATTACTACTAACGAAAATGGCTTTATAGCTAAAGGG
The DNA here is from genome assembly GCF_002803295.2 of Caedibacter taeniospiralis. Lineage (GTDB taxonomy): Bacteria > Pseudomonadota > Gammaproteobacteria > Francisellales > Francisellaceae > Caedibacter > Caedibacter taeniospiralis. The sequence continues at coordinate 2,822 of NZ_PGGB02000004.1, forward strand.
TTAAATGGTCAAGGTAATCTCCCCTATCACATCCTTGTGAATAAAGTTGAGCTTAACTATAACCAAAAGCAAATGATTGAAACCAATAATTATGCTTTTGACGAATGTCAACTCTATGAGAACCTTGCCATAAAGTTCTCCAAATATACCATTCAAAATGCTAAGGCTGGTCGCTACGAGCTGTCACTTATTCTACAAAGCACATAGGCTATGATTCATAGCAAGAAAAAACGTTTATGTTTACTATTAGGTATCACAACACTATGCCCTTTGTTTTTACTAGGGTTCTCGCCCAAACTGAGTATTGCCTCTGATTTACCTCCTGGCTTTGAAGATTTTGTCGAAGAAGATGAAACCAGCCTGGTAACCATCATGTTTGGCAAGGAAAAGCTGCTAGAAACACCTGCCACATTTAATGACGATAAGATCACCTTTAACGAACCTGATCTAATTCTAAGCAAGCTTAAACCTTATATTTCTAAAACAGCACAGCACTTATTGCTTGAAGAAATAACACAAACCCAAAAAACCAATGCGGATCGCTTATGCACTAAGGGTCCAAATTGCGGCTTTGTCAGACCTCAGGTCTTCGGTGTGATTTTTGATCGCAATAACTACCGTGCGCATATTTTTATTAATCCTAAATACTTACTCGCACAAGATTCTGTTCCCGCTAAATTTTTGAAAGATTCAACCGCAGGATTTGGTGTACTTAATTTATTTCAGCTTGGAGCATCTGGCAATAATGATCAGAACCAATCTATGGCACTTAATCATAATGGTTATCTAGGCTATGGTAATTGGCACCTCGATTATAAAGATAACCTCACTTATTCGCTTACACCTGGACAGCCACCGATCAGGCAATTTCAATTTCGAGATTTTGATCTCAACTGGCGCCGTAAAGAATACCACTTATCCCTTGGCTTACAAGATACGGTTGGCACAATGATTATCCCAAGCTTACAGATTGTTGGAGCAAGCTTACAAACCAACCTTGAGCTTTTGACTAATTTAAATGAACAAATCGCAACACCCGTTGAAGTAAACATCATCGTACCAAGTTATGTGGATGTCTATCGTGGCAACACATTAATTGGCACACAATACTTTCCACCAGGCAATCATTTTTTGGACACGCAAAGCTTTCCATCTGGCGCTTATATACTCAGGCTTGAGACACGCACACTCACCAATCAGACCTCAAACAAACAGGTGTACTTCATTAAAACGAATGCACTGCCATTATTGACCCTGCCAAACTACGCTATAAGTTATGGGCGCTTGGCTGAGCCAACTTCTGATACGGTTTTTCCAACCCTGACTGATCTTGATGTTTTGACCCTGGAAGCCAAACAACGCCTGAACAATTTTTTTGGCATTGGTGAGCACTTAACCATGTTTGCTCAAAGAGAGGTGCTTAGCGAATTTATGTTGATGATGGAGTTGTCTCACTTGAGTTTTTATAACTCTTTTGCACTGAGCAACTTCGGTGACCTGGGTGTTGCGTTCTCGATAGCTGGGAATATTTCAGGCGTAACACTTAATACGTTTTTTCGTCAAATGTGGGTTAAGGAAAATAATAACCGCTATATCAACCAATATTTTGAAGATACACAGACAAGCAATACCAACCTTGGCACATCGCTATCCTTCAGATGGCATGACATTAATTTTATGACTTCATTAAGCTACGCCTATGTCGATAATAATTTTCAGCACGATTTTGGTTTTGATGTTTCAAAAACCTTTAGTTTGGCTGACAATAATGATTTGACACTTTCATTATCACTTGATCACTCTGAAAGCAATAAGAGTGCTTTTATACAGCTTAGCTGGAATTTTGGCACACCACGTGGCTGGTATGTGGCAGCGGAGCTTGAAGGTCAGTTCAGCCAACAGCCTGATCAGGGAACTCAAAGACAAGAAAACACCAAATTGAATATTGGCAAAGAATTCATCCATGCGGACTATCAAAATGATCTTGGTTTAAGCTCTGAGATAAATCATAACACGCAATATTATTCTCAATATGCAAGCACGAACAACCGCTATTTCAATACCCTGCAACAGTTGAATCTGGCACAGGCTAAAAACAATAAAGATGTGATCAGCTACAATATTCAAACTTCAACTTCATTTGCCTACGCACCCCTTAGTAATTGGGGAATAAGTAGCTCAGACAATCGCAGTGGTGTCATGATTTATGTTGCTGCTGATGTTCCTAGTAAGTACACCGTCTATGTCGATGGCAAGGAAAGCATTGTGATCAATAATAATCAAAGCTACTTTATATCTATGCCTATATATCAAGAACACAACATTCAAGTGCAGACACATGAGGTAACCCTCAGTGTGCCTAATAATGATCGCAATGTTATTCTTTATCCAGGTAACGTTGAAACCATCAGGCTAAACGCTAAACCTGCCATTTTAGTCATGGGAAATTTTATTAGCTCAACAGGAGAAATATTAAGCCATGCCAAAATCAGCGGAGGATTAGAACCTGGTGAAACTGACACGGATGGCTTTGCGCAAATCGACGTTCTAACGGGGGCTAAGCTTATTCTTGAAACGATGGATGGTCAAAAGTGTAGCGTCAACTCAGGTACCTTGGCGAGTGAAGATGGCATTGCATTTAAGGATGAGATTGTTTGCACAGTGGAATAGATAATTCAAGTCACCCTTATGAATCACTGGGGTTATACACTTTTGCTGGTCTTAAAGACTACCCCGTCTGCACGCCTGACCACTTTAAAGTGGTCAGGCGTGCAGCCACCCCTTCACTTGTGAAGGGGAATTTAGCAGGTCAATTGTTGATAGAATCAAGCCCCCAAGACCAACAGATTTAATTCCCCTTCACAAGTGAAGGGGTGGCAACCGAAGGTTGACGGGGTAGTCATAGCGTAAAAATCTACTAAGGATCAGCTGTATCAGTTAGGCTTAGGTTATCAAAAGCCTCACTTAACGCTTTTATGCTAGGGTATTGCGCATTTTTGAAGCTTGAGTTCTTAGAAAAAACGGTGTAATACGTCTTGCTAAAAATTGGCGTTGGATGAACGACTATTCCTTCCAGTTTAATATCTTGAGTCAAATGCTCCACCACTTCAGGAATAGCTGGAATAAGTTGAATCTTATTTATAATAAGCATTCTTAACGCCTGCTCTAAGGTGTTATAGGTTTCAATGCGCTCACTATTGTATGGCTTAGCCAAACAGCGTAATAGCGCGCTTGAGTAACTATTATCCTTAACAAGACCAATTTTGATGTTAAGTAAGCTGAGATTAGGGCACAGATCAAAATACTGTTTTTCATGATTTTTGTTGCTTATCCATACATAGTTCACTTGAGTCATTGAGCTTCGTGGATAGTATACATAAGACTCGCGTGCTGTTTTTTTTGAAACCATCAAGGCTCCATCCATCTTCCCTGTTTGCACAAGCTTCCAGCACTGTTGCCACGGCATAATATGTACTTGAAGTTCAAGTTTAAGTTGAGCAAACATTTTTCTATTACGCTCAACATCAGAGCCCAATAGGTTACCATCATGCTTGTAATCATAAGGTGGCCATGGTTCTGTGCAGAATTTTAGCATCGATCCATTTGCCTGAGCACCAACGACAGCTGGCACAATGAACCAGGTTAAACTGAGCAGTTTTAAATATGGATGCGTTTGCCTGTTTTTTCTCATTTAAATACTCCTCTGAATGAGCTTCAAGAGTTTAACAACTTAACCAAATGAAATCATCCAGTTGTCTTACGTCCTATTTTTAATTGCGCTTCTTAGCTGCTCAAAGCTGATTAGCGCCTCATTGGGTGTGAGCTTTCTTGCCATGCTTTCTTTAGCTTTATAACCATAGCCATAAAATATTTCATAACTTACCACTAAGCCTTTGGTATGAAGATTATTGCAGAAGTTTTTCCAGCGATTTTTTCCTGTTAATGTCTTACGCATTTTTGTATCACTCAAGGGCTCATTCAGCTCGCGAATATCCTGCCATAAAGTTTCAAGATCATCATACTGCAGGCTTAAGGTTTCGGCATCCATCACTGGCGTTTTAAACTGCTCCCTTACCAGCAAGTCCCCCACATCGCGCATGTCAAGCATTTGGTTAATATGAGGCATACCATCACTTAGCTGCCAGGCTTTTTTGAGCTCTTGCAAGCTCCCGCTGCCAAAACTGGTAAATACAACAATACCTTCTGGTCTTAGCCGCTTATGCCAATCTCTTAAGGTTTTGGCTAGACTCGTGGCTTGATGAATTTTGCAGTTTGATATGATCAAATCGCACTCTTCATCATCTACTAACCGATCGGTGAGTCTTGCATTTGGATACAACTGCCTAAGCTTTTCTTGCTCAGTTGAATCAACTCCCTCCAGAAAAATAAGCGCAGGGTCAACTTTGATAAAACTGAGCTTATCTAAAAGCCGCTGGGTAATTTCATTTTTGATAAAGCTTTGTGCTCTATATCGTTGCTTATGACGAGCAAGCAATTGTTTAAATAAGGGTTGATCAAACATGCTAAAAAGCTGCCTAAGTTTAAGATACACGCATTCTACCATTCACCGAGCATCTTAGTGGGTAAGTATCTGCCGAATTTTTTAAAAAAACCAGCCATTTCATTTCGGACAGTCTGTCCATTTAATACAATCTGGTACAATTTATAGTGAAATCATGTAGGTAAGCTCGCGTTTTTGTGCAAAGATAACGTCACAATCAGGTTGGATTACAAAAAATACTAAACAAATGCAAATTATACATGACACAGCTACAATGCGCTGCCAGATGGGAACTATCCTGCCTGAATTAAAGGGAGTAGGCTAATGGGGAAGCTTATCAGCAACGGCAAACACTATCTTCGATTTTGGGCTTTTCCTGCTTTACTGATTATGTTTGTGATCTTAAATCTATTTTTCATCGTGCTCTCGTACCAGCAATATCGATATCATCAATATCACAAGACGTTGTACTCGCTGACCAATACCACTTTTAAAGTCTATCTGCAGCAATACCATGCACAGCAGTTGAAGTTTGAAGCGATTGATCCTGTGCCCAGCTATATTACCTACGAATTTACTGCTAAGCCCACATTTTCCCCTGTCATTGAGCTCGACATACCAACCAAACAACAAAAAAACAGTCACCTTTTATACACTGAAATTAAAAATCAGATCAAAAATGAACTGGGGGAACTTCCCTTTTTCCATTCCAAACAGATTTCTATCTGTTACGTTGATCTTATGCAATGCGCAAACTTCACCATTGAATTGCCAAATCGCTATTATCTGTACTTTTTGCTGTTGACTTTTGCTATCTTTATGGTGCTCATTATCCCCTTGCACTTTCTATACAGTCAAAGACTGCTTCAACCATTTTTGCGCATGCAACAAATTGCAGACAAACTGGACATTAATAACAATCCCTCCGTAATACAGCCTTTTAACGTTAAAAATTTAGCGGATTTAATGGAACAAACCTGTCACAAACTCAATAAGCTAATGGATGAAAAAATATATACCATTAAGGCCATCTCTCATGATTTAAAAACACCTATAACGAAGGCCAAGTTATATACCTATAACCAGGTGCCTGAAAAACATCACCCTGAGCTTCTCAAATATTATGACGACATGGAATACTTGCTGACACAAATTGGTCATTATACAAAAAAGCAATACTTGAACGAAAAGCAACACAAAATTGACGTGGTCGACTTTAGTGAGTCGATATGTCATGAATATCAACTAAATGGCTTTGAGGTCAGCTTTTCAACCACACTGACAACAGCGCTGATCACCATTCAACATAAGGCATTTAAACGCGTTATGCAGAATCTGATCGACAACGCTTTAAAGTACGCAGGCAGCGTTACAGTCGTGCTGAAATACGATAATAATGAACTGTGCTTATTCTTTACGGACAAGGGTCCTGGCGTTGCAACGGAGCATTTAAGCAAACTATGTGATCCTTTTTATCGCGTCGATGCTGCTCGCAGTCATAACGTCTCAGGTTCAGGGCTTGGTCTTGCCATTGTCAAAGAGATTCTTGTACACAATCAAGCTAAATTAGTGATTTTCAACAATAACCCACCACCTGGGTTAAGCGTCAAAATCTCATTTAGTCATGTTATTTTGGTACAATCAATGGAAACATAATCTGGAATGCGCCTGTAAATCATCAACTTGCCCCACCTCTCCCCCTTGCGGGAAGCTCGGAAGGCGTAGCACTGGAAGCGCAATATATTTTGGATCTTAGGGGCTACACTTCTCCCTTTTGATGGGAGAAGTCGCCAAAGCGTATGCTTTGGCGGATGAGGGTGGCTTTATAAGTGCATTTCACCCATCACTCGTAAGGCTACTATCCCCGCACCTTCCTTGTGATCAAGTTCAGTCTTAATCTGTTCGGATAACTTGGATTTGTAAGATACGATTTTTAATATTCATCTGATTTAATTTCTCTTTACCCAGTGGATTTAAGACCGTACCCGTCCACCTACGCCACTGTTATCCTATTAGTTTCCCATTTTTTGTGTAGCTGGCAATAGCTGTAAAGCCTGGACAAAAACCGTCTGTTGAAAGTATTTCTTTATCAAAATCAGTTACAGTTTTCAGTATCTTTATATTTAATGGTATTAAACGCTCCTGCGAATAATCGTCATATTGGGTGCAAGATCCGATTTTATTTAATTCAGAATTATTAATTTCAATGTCATCTGAGTAAAGGAAAAAACCTAAATCTCTTGGGTAAAAATTCCAATTCTTTCCATGTAATAATAAGCCCTCTTTTGCTGTTACATTATTGAAATATAGCTTAAGTTTGGCTGTCTTATCAGTAAAAATTGTGTCCCTTAAAATAAACACGAAGTTATCTCCTTCTTTATCGGCATCTATCACAACGTGATTAAAATAAATTGGTTTTGGGGTTAGGTTTTCTGTCTTAACCCTAACCAAGCCGCGACCATAATCAGCTTTTTCAGCTACTAAAACTTTTAGGTTTTCAAAGCTATTCGCCTCTCCAATCATCAAATATCCATTAGGATAAAAGTGTAATATCGCTTGATTTTCACCTTGCATAACTAAACCAGCAGGGATCGTTACTTCACTTGTGATTCGATACTCAATTGGAGCAAGCTTAATCACAACAGGATGATCCGCATCCAGCTTGGGCGAAATATTTGGATCGTTTTGCGCAATAGCGATCAGATCCTGCAAACTTTGTCCTTTATGTCCATAAATCACACGATCTTGAATGGTAAATCCTTGTTTTGCCACCGTATCAACACGAGCTGAAAGATCTTTGACCTTGGTGTCATATTTTTGATCAAGCTCATTCACAAATTGCATGGCTTTGTCTGCAGCAGTACTTGCCTTATCTGCGGTGGTACTGGCTTTATCAGAAGCATTCCTGGCATCTTTTGCATTGCTTTCAGCGGTACTCAGTCTTTGATCAAACTGATCTACCTTATCAGCAGAAGCTTTAGCGCTATCCGCTGTTTGTTTGGCAGTATTTGCGGTCTCGGTGGCAGTAGTTGCAGCTTCGCTTGCTTTATCAGCGGCGGCTTTAGCCGCATCTGCGGTAGCTTTAATACCATCTGCCGTTTGTTTAGCCGTATCAGCTATTTGTTTTGCTTCGGTTGCCTTGCTCTCAGCAGCACTGACTCGGCTATCATAGCTATCTACCTTGGTGGAAGCCGTTTGTGCGGTTTGTGTGGCACCTTTAGCTTGCTCGTTGGCAGAGGACGCAATTTGTTTGGCAGAAGTAGCATCGCTTTCTGCATTAATAAGACGCGTATCAAAGCTTGCGACCTTTGTTGCTGCTTGCTGTGCGATGGTATTCGCATCATTAGCTGTTGTTATGGCAGTGTCGGCTTTATTGCTGGCTGTTTTTGCTGCCGTTTCCGCATTGTTAGCATGAGCTTCGGCATTGCTGGCATGGGTTTCTGCTTGAACAGTCTGAGCAGAAATCTCATCAATCGAATCTTCAATCGAATCTGCCCAGCCATAATTAAGTGCATCAATTAAGCTCTTAAGTGTTGGCAGATGTGTAGGATCAAGATAGGGAAGCTTAGCATTCCCCATAGAGGTCATTGCTAGAGCAATACCCCCGATAATAAGTTTTGTTTTCATTATTTCTCCTGTCGTTACTAATTTTTAATTCAACATTCAACATTCAACATTCAACATTCAACATTCAACATTCAACATTCAACATTCAACATTCAACATTAAAAATGATAACCAAGACTGAAGGACAGATTGAGCATATTGGGCACATAACTGCTGCCGTAATAAGGCGCATAAGTATTTTTTCCAAGACCAAAAATATATTGTGCCTCCAGCGCAAGACTTAGGGAGTATGGCAGTAAATATTGATAACCCAATGAAATAAATGGGCGGATATTGGTTTTATTCATTCCTTTTAATGCTGGATTGTGATAGGCGGGGATAGTGGTTGTAGGACTGAACTTGGAAAAAACAATGGCAGGTCCCGTGGATAACAAAATTTCACTATCGATACTGGCGATAGGAAAGTGCGCGGTCATTGATGGATTAATGCCAGAAAAAGCCATTTTAATTTCTCCATTGGAGAATATTGAGCCACCATTATCAAGATTAAATGAAGCTGTTGCGCTACTTGCATACCAATAGCGCACGCCAAAAGATAAATATTGCCATGGGCGAATACCAAACTCGGCAGCAAAGTAAGGAGAATAGCGTTTAGCGGGTTGGTAAACATCAGATGTACCCGCTCCAGGCAGCTCAACCGTTTGTTTTGACTGCGGAAAGCTTTTGTACGAAGCGCCACCGTAGACGCCAACATAAAACCAATCCTGGGCAGCCAGTGTTGTTCTTCGATCATCCTGAGCCAGAGTGATACGAATAGCAGTATCCAAATCGCTTGATCTTGCCGATGCTGGATTGCCTGCTGATTCCGAAATAATATCCGAATTTGCGTAAACAGTTCCATTTGTAACACTTAAAATGGGTAATAGTATCAAGTGAAGTTTTCTCATCATTAGCACCTTAGTTGCTTAAAACATGGGGGATGATAAAAATAAATCAAAGGGTGCGCGACATTAATTCAAAAAGATGGACAAAATGATGACTTTTGAGTGAAAAGATGCTTTTTACTGAAAATTTCCCTTCCTGCTAATCAAAAGAAAAAGAGTGGCTATTAAGGCAAAAATCAGTATAATTCGTGCTAAAAATGACTTCAATACACTCTAACTCAATGCCTGCAATTAAAGATGTACATAGATGGAGTTTCCCGAAGCATAAGAATGCGCTCAAGAGACTAATTAAACCAATGACTGATAAATTATGTGCAACTGGATTATCTTATACTCGGTTATTTGAAAATGGGCAGGTGATTGATTTACCCGTATTGGAGTGTGAGCTACATGGAGTATGGTTGGAAGGAAATCCCAACCAAGACCCTGCGTTTCTTTTAAACAATGTAACAAAAATTCCAAAAATGATGTGGTATCACGAATTAGGCTCTTTTTTGTGCACAGAAGATCAATCTCACTACGCCTTTATTGAAAATATGCGTCCATTTGACCCTTGCCTGTCGTACATTAAATATAACAAGGATAATTCGATTAGTCGCCTTTCCGTAATTACTTCATGCCCAATACTTGGATTTTTCAGTGATAAACATCATGTGCTGGATCAATGTATAACTTCGATTGAGTCTTATTTATTTGATCCTAAGACAAGATTTGCTCAAGATTTCGACATTTCTAATGACATTACCCCTATTGTTTTTAAGGGTGTTAAAGATAGTGTTATCCTTGATGTTTTATCTCAGTTTACAACTCAGGAACTGGCTTGTTTCAAATTAATTTACACAGGGCATTATGAGTCAAAAGAAATTGCATCGAAACTTCAAAAATCGCCAAGAACAATCGAAGGGATTATTGCACGACTTTTACATAAGCTAAATTGTAATAATAAGTATGAGCTGGCAGTAAAGATCAGCAAAATGCACGATGTAATGCGATTCGTGCTTGTAAGGGTAAGTGCTACCACATGACAATAGTTAAGTCAATACGTAACATTACGCTATTTTAAAGGCAAATGAGCAGGTACAATATTGATCAGTTTGTAGCAATTAAATACGGCAAACAACTCATGGAGGTTATGAATACAATGAATGGTTCAATACAAACCCGTCCTTTAGCGGATATATATAAACAGCAATGGAAAAAATATGAACACATCTTAACCAGGATAACTAAATCGCTTGATTTTCCTTTCCAAATTGAAGGTCTGGCTTATACCGAAACCTTTAAGTCGGGGATAGCAATTAGTATCCCGTTAAAATATTGCGACGCTTTTTCTGTCTGGACGCAGTCTGAGAGAGCTTACATATCCTCTTTTTCCGCCATAGCTAAGCGTCCCAAAGTGGTAACGCTGGACGAACTTCACGCCTACGCCAAAGACAAGCTCCCATACCACTTATCCCTCATCACGCAAGATCAGCTTATGCTATTGCCTATTCAGTACAACCACAATTCAAAGGGCTCGATTGCAAACTTATGTATATTTGTCAAAAAAAGTGAGTATTTTCATGCTTATGTCCGATATGCACATCTGGATGTGACCAGTTTAACCCAGCATGTAAGGCAATTGCTTCATCAGGAATATCAAAATGTGATTACTGAGTTTCTGGTAGATACCGCACCAGATTACAATGATTTAAAAGAGATTTCAGCGATAAACACGGTGGAATTGACTGCAGCAGAAAAATCATTTTTGCACGCCATCTACGACGGGAGCTATGAAACAAAGCAAATTGCAGAACGCCTAAACAAGTCAGTTAGAACGATTGAAGGAGTAATGGGGCGAGTCGTAGATAAACTTGAATGTAAAAATAGATATGATCTTTTTGTAAAAGTTAAAAACAATCATTCATTTTTAAGTTGTATTATTTAGATGTCTTGGGGTATGGAGCTGCCTTCAATGAATACAGTTCAAACAATTTATACGCATTCGTATAGGAAATATGAGCGAAAATTCAATACAATACTTAAAAATGCAGCATTCAACTTCAAAATTGAAGCAATGGCGTATCAGCGTTGTTATGCAGATGAGAAAGTGTTATCAGTACCGCTATTGGCAGACGATAGTTTAGATGGATACTATAACTCACCTAATGCAGACAAAGCGATTTTCCTTGATTTCAGAAATTTGCTGCTATCCCCTACCATTAATAGCATGTGTTATAAAAATGCGGTGTATCAACTTTATAACCAGTCCTTTTGTTTCGATCACATTATTTCTAATGAATCACGATCAGCTTTACCATGGCATTTGCATTATCACAACGATCATTCAATTAGCTTTCTTTGTGTTTTTGTCAACAAAACGGATGCTATTCTTGCTAACAAAGTATTTTATAGCGGATATTTTAATCGATTACATCAGGCGATTGAGCAGTCGGTTTTAGCAAATACACGGGAATTTGATTTAAATGATTTTATTTTCAATAACTCAAGTCCAACCGTACCATTGCTGTTGGAGTCTGTCCCCAAAGCACAATTCGCTGAGCTCAGCTATGCTGAGAATCTTTGTTTTTTAGCTATTTATCAAGGTCATTATGAAGTGAAAGAAATAGCAGGATATGTTAATCGCTCGCCAAGAACAATTGAGGGGCACATCGCTTCAATGATCCAAAAGTTAAAAGTCAATAACCGTTATGAGCTTTTTATCAAATTAGCTCAAGCACACGAGCATATGCGTTATTTAGCGCACTGGTTTTGGATAAAGAACTCCAGCAAATAATCAGTGTCACACTCGCACGTAGTGATAGGCTGAAATGTAGTCACAGCCACGATTCTTTTGTCTTTGTACTTTTCATCTGAACCATTGATCTGCCAGATTAAAGCTTCTCAAGAACTCAAAACTCGGCAGCCAGCGCAGATGTGATAGGAGTGAGTGGTTGTCGTCATACGGCTTAAGTAATAGCGCCAGTTGGTCTTTGAAACTGGTTTTAAAGCCAACGATTTCATCCAGTAGTTGAGAACGCTCGGCTAACTCTGAAATGGCTTCCTGAATAGCAAAAATATCTTGTTTTTGCTTAATCATTTTTTGCCAATGATGATAATGTTGATGAAGCCTTTGCTGAGACTCCGTTGGTAAATAAATAATATATTGTTCTGCTTGTGTGAGCTGAAAGTTAAAGTCCAGATGTTGCACATAAGTGCAAAAATCGCATGCAAGAACCATGTTTTTCAGGGCATTGTTGGTGTAATCATGATTAAGATTAATGATATGCAACGGGGTATTTTCATGCTGGCAAAAGTGACAACATGTTTGCTGTTCAAACATTTTTTGAAAACACTCACGATATTTCGGTGCACGCGTACGCTCTAAAAACAAGCGGCTATTATTGGGGATGGCTAAGATCTTTAGTGACATGTTAGGATTGATCATCATGTAATGACTCGTGAAGTTGATATTCATGCTGTAGCGCAGTTATAACATTATCAATCATGGCAGAAGAAAAAGACGCATTCAGGCTTTCTTCAAATTGCCAATGAGTAGTAATAGCGGCACCTTCGACAAAAAAGGTTTTTCTGCCGACATTGTTAAGTGCATACCATAAAGTACGATTAACAGTTTTAAGCCATAAAAATGAGGAAGAAGGAACTATTCCCCCTTTTCTTGCCGTACTTAATAAGGCACACAACAGTGTTGAGGTATAGTGATGTTTGCTCATAATTGTCTGGATTTCTGCATGAGCAATACATTCGCTTAAGTGTTTATTTAAAAAATGATTCAGCTTTTGTGTAGTAAAAAACTTTTTCACTCCATTGGTGTTACCATGACCAAACTCACTATTCAAATAGGTCAAAAGTTTATCTGCTTGCTTACGCTTGTCTAAAATACACAAGGGAAACACAGTAGCCAACCCATAAATTTCTACATCTTCTTTGGTTAATCCATTCAAAGCTCTGCCAAGCTGTTGAGTCAGATTCTCATAAAGAAGATTAAGATCAAGCTTGCCATTAGCGATTAAATGATGGTGTTGCAAATACTCAACAGGTGTTAATGCGGTCTCAAGTTTTACTTTGGACTGAGTTTGGCTGCTATTTGGCGTATAAACTTTGGTAAAATGGTGTGCAATAAATTGGGATAGACTCTGCATTGAAAAGGTTTTTCGGTATTTGCGATCAGGATGGAAGAAAAAAAGCACCAAAATAAAAACAACCCCAAGCACCCAGAATGAAGTTGTCAATGCTTCACTGGTATTGTATCCAAGATACTTGAGTTGCTTCAGTGTTACCGTTGAATCCAGGACATGGTTGCACCAATTCATTAGCATGCTGTAGTGACCATCCCATAGCATAATAATGGACAGCTCAAAACGCTTTATCATAAATATTGCTCTAATGAATTGGTTGTGAAATAGCCAGTAAAGCAAAAGTAATGTTAATAAAATAATGGCAACCATGTAGGTAGGTGCCATGCCATTATCATTACCAGTATTAGGTGAATTAGCCATGGTTATTCTCCCCCAATATTCTGTCAACATCGACGACATTGTCATCTGCCAGATTCAGTAATGCGTCGTAGATAAATAAAATTTGCATGAGATCATATTGGTGATTACTGCTGCTTTTTGTCAGTGAGCTATCAAAAACATAAAGATAATTTTTATCCGCATGGGCAATCAGTGTTTTAACCAGTAGATCAGTGAAGTTAAGCTGTGTGACATCTTTTTTTTGTTTATTCTCAATAAAGACGAGATCATGCTCATGGCATAAGTGTTTAATGATGCTGATTAATGTCATTTTGTACCCTTTTTAGAGGTGGTGTTGGCTTGAGGTGGTATTTGCTTAAACAGATCATTCAATGTATTTTCTGAGCTCTGTTGCAGGTATTGGTTTGAGAGGTTCTTTATGTGCCGTAATTTCTCAGTAATGAGCGCTTTATTTTCATTGAGTTTTAAACCTTGCATTGTATTTAACTGATAGAACAGCTTGTATAACTGTTCGCCATTAACCAGATGCAAGGCTAAAGCTGACTGAGTTAAATCAAAATATTCATTGTTCAATTTAGCTTCAAGCTCAATGGGATCAAATAGAACACTATCGGTTAAAAGCTCATTGCTTAGCGATGAATCCTGGTGATTTTGGGTTGAAGCATTGGCGTTTTGCTGCAAGTTGGCATCTGTACTACCATTCATCTCATGACTAACTAAGTCTGCATCTACCCCGTCTAAATAGTTGCTTGTTGTCATACCTTCCTGCAATAGGCTCGAGCTTAGGGGTAAAACATCCATTTTTTTATAGTCATGCTTTCCAAGGGCAATTTTAACGGAACGTACAAAAGCGATTCCATAAGGTTCTACCTTTAAAAGGTGGTTAATGGAGATGTGTTTGGTTTTTTTAGGCGCCGCATAAAAAGAGCGCATGCGTACGATATTTGATTTAAAGAAAACATGGGCCTCGCCTGGGAGCTGATCTTTTAGATCCATCAGATCAATTCTTGCACGTTTCTCAATACCTGCTTCTTTAGAATCTTTGTAACCTAAACTATTGCCATCCTGCCCCATGTTATAACTTCTAACGGTTGAAACATAAGCCTCTCCTGCTGTTTTGTTAAAAAAGTCCCAGGTTTCGGTGGGATCTTCAAGCTTCATGCACAACTTAATATTTGTATTTGCAAAAATTGAAGCTGCTTCTTCTTTCGATGCTTTTTGGAATGCGGGGATGTCTTGCCCTGCAAAGACAACAGAGAATCCAAGTGAGCGTGCCTGGGCAGGAACCACAGCAAACCCTTGTACAGCGTAGTAACCATATTCATCCAGGATACATAAAAATGGGGTGTCAGAATTAGAAGGTTTAGATTCAATGACTTTTTTGTACTCCCCTTGAATCTTTGAACCAAGACCCGCAGCAAGCATGGCTTTTAATGAGGCAATAATTAATTTCCCCAAGTTAGACAGCTCATCAGGTGATTTCTCCAGTGCAGGAAGTAAGACCACAAGAATACGCCGATTCAGGATGACATCGCTGAAATCAACATCCGCAAGATTAGTGCGCATGATGTGTGCATAAACATCAGCCAGTGAGCCAAATATGCGCGTTAATTGCATGGTGATATAACCATGTTGTTCGTAGGTTTTATCCGATTGTTTCCCGACGTTTTTCTGTTGATAGCCAGGCAGAGTTGCAAGGTAGTTATACATAGGATCGGTAACATCAGTAGGCAAGACCTCCTGAATCATTATTATGTTATTGTTATGATCCAACACCTTTTGCTTATGCAGCAGATCTTCAACAACGTCAAGAATAAAATATCTACGAATCGTGTTAGCCTCAAGTAACAGATAACCCTTGTCTCTCAGGTAAACCAACAGGCGCATCAAGGCTTCAACAAAAGAAATTGCTCGACCTTTCCACATATCGCCATCACCGCCTCCACTATCCGAAGAAGACATCATGCTGACAATCAATTGTGATAACATGCTTGAAGAACCCAAAGCGAAGGGATTTAAGGTATTGGATATCCTGTCTTTTTGGGGACCAATAATATCTTCAGCCCCCGTCATATAGTTGATAACTAACAGATCATCCTCTCGTCCCATATATTTAGCCATCGAAAAGACTTGTGCATAAAGAGAATTGTCCCCTTTCCCATCCACATAAATAAATCCCGATCCTTGTGAAAGCGCATTAAATGCGATAGACAGAAGCGTTTGAGTCTTACCAGAACCCGTTGAACCAAGAATAAGCGCATGAGTACGCATGTCTTCATCACTAAACCAGATTTCCTGATTAGTGCTGATGTCGTTACCAAAAAAGTAAAGACCCGATGGCTTTGAAATTTTCTTTTGTAGTAAGTTGCTATTTGATAAATCTGGGTGTTGCGCCCCTAGAGGAAGACGAAAGGGTAATATCGGAATTTGCCAAAATGCGTTCCAGAAAATTACTAATACAAATAAAAAGAGTAAGTCACTAATAAGGGGTAACCAGGTTAAGGCAAATAATGAGATTAAAATTAAACAGATGCTTCCTAAGCGCGAGGAAGCTAAGTCATAGATCTGAAAAATTAAACCACGCGTGTCACGGATGCTGTCATTTGGGCGCGCTTCTTGCGCGCGCGCAAGTCCTCGTAGACCTTTACTCATTTGAGCTCACTTTCTCCACTAGTTTTTCACGACCAAATAGCCATTCGCGCACATTCAATAAAAATACCCATAACGTTATCTGGTAACGGTTAAGGATAAATAAGAGAATGCACATTGCGATACACAAGCATAATGTCCATGGTCTGAAGTGAAATAAGCAGAGTAAGATAGGCAGGAACACCTGTGCTTCGATGATAAAAAATTTGGGCTTTCTGCCGGAGTCTCGCCAGTGAGTTTGACTGTTATGCATTCTGTTTCCCCTTAAACTGCGGCTGGCAATAAAGTTCAAAAGTTTGTGGGCTAATTAGTCCCTTTTGCAGTAAATGATTGGCATGGTGTTCAACAGAAGTGCTGTTTTGCTCCATGGCGTTATTGATCATATCTGCAGCATCATCAAGGGTAGATGACAACAGTTTTGCCCTAAGATGAGCATCAAGAATGATGTATTCTCTTAGGGCCGTGCGTTTCCCATCAGCACTTGGGATAAGGGTTTGCCAGATGATTGCTGAAACGCTACTGAAAAAATCGTAGTAGATGCGTTGCTTTTCCGCCTGAGGAAAAAGCATCAGCAATCGGTTGACTGCTTGAGTCACTGATTGACTGTGCAGTGTACTAAAAACGCTATGCCCCGTCAGTGCTGCTTCAATGACCGCCGAAATAGTTTCATTGTCACGTGACTCGCCAACCATGATGGCTGTTGGAGTTCGCCTAAGTGCATTTCTAATGGCATAGGCAAAGTTAGGCAGGCACCTTGGAACTTCAGATTGTGCTGCGATGGAATTTACGGTGTGTGATGGCAAAATATATTCTATAGGCGCTTCAAAGGTAATAATTTTCTCACCGGTGACACTTTTTTTTGCCCGTAATGTCAGCATTGAAGCAAGCAGTGTCGATTTCCCTGAGCCAGTTGCGCCGCATACCAGAACTATGCCTTTGTCGATAAAACTTAAATTAATGAGATCCTGTGGCAGTAATAAGGTGTCTATGGGGGGCGGAGTTGTACTTAGAATTCGCATGGAGACTTGAATACCAAGCTTTTCATATTGGTTAATTAAGCTCGCATTAACCCTAAATCTTAGTTTTTCACTTGTTGTCACATGATGGGTGTAGCTAAAATCTAAATCATTACCCGTTAATACTTTAGCAGAAGCGTTGCTGCCATAGAGCAAATTAATAAAATCTTCAATTTCATTGCTGCTAAGATTTCTACTGGTAAGCCTGATGTGCTGACCATAGCGCATGCCAAACACAGGGCTATCCGTTTGCGCAGTTAAATCGCTGATATTATTTCGTACCGCATAAGTTAGCAGCATGTCGTAATGACAATGTAGAAAATAAGGCGGTTCATGCTCAAACAGAGCGGATGCTAAAATCATAGTAACTCACTTATTTTTTACCACAGCGTTATCCAGGGGATCAAGCATGACTTGCCACAATTTGGTATTGTTTTGAAATTGTGGCTCAATAGTTAAGTTGATCTCATGATTATCAATCGCCAAGTTATGGCTGTCTGAAACAATCGATTTTATCTCTGTTGTGATATAAGGAGGAACAATCATATTACGGTTGATCAGTTCATAATACATAAGCATTCCACGAAAATCCCGATTTAATTCATGGACATGTTGCTTAAAGATATCAATAGCCTGCTCGACTCCTTGTTCCCAGCCGTAGTGAATTGCGATTTTCCAGATCTTTTGTTCTTGCTCATTCTGTGGCAGCACGGAACGATCAGGGAACTCAGGTTGAGAGAAATTTGTCACTAAGTAATCTCGCCACGTAGGAACGGTTGAGACAAAATAGGCTTGTTTTGTAATGTGATACAGCTGACCATTTAGGGTAATTTTACGATTGCCAGCATCAATGTTAGATCGATTATAACCAGTTTCAATGACCGGCGGCAAAATGTGGTCAGTGAGTAACAAGCCGTTGAAATTATAGGTTTGGTATAACATGGCTGATAATTTTTGCAGGCTTTGATTCAGCATGGTTTGACCCTCATATAATCCGCTTTGCGTCCCTAGTTCTAATGCCGCTTCTTTAATAGCTTTTTGCCGCATCGTCAGATGTGATTGGTCGTACTTAACGATGGGCGCATCGCTGTTTAGATTTGCTAGCTGATGTAAATCGATTGCGACCATGTTTACAAATACCTGACACTGATGACTTTAGCTTCTGGGTTAATGTTTACACTGGCTTGCTTTCCTGATTGAACAGCAATATCTCTTAGGAGATTTAGTGCTGTGTCGTTGACAGGAGTATCAAGCTGACCAATGATAACAATAATCGGGAATGGTGGTGTTTTGCCGAAATATTGGACTTTGTAATTTACTGCTGAGCCAATTTGAGTCAGCACATTTTCTAAAGGTCCATAATAGGTTAGTGACAACGTCTTTAAAAGCGCTTCATCTTTCACACTAGCAAATGGAATGTCAGGATTACCATAGCGAATTGTGTTAGAGCGATTAAGTGCATTAAGTGATTGTTGCACAGATTCACTGGAATCTTTCAGCTCATTAATGATCAAGCTGTTAATATACTCAGGCTGGTACTTTTCTGGTGGATTGTTACTGACGTGACTGCATGCACTAAGCAATAGCAGACTTAACAATAATAGATTCTTTTTCATGGGTGATATTTATCCAAGTGAAGATTGGTTAGGTTTATTGAAGATTGACACACGTATTATGATTTATCAAAAATATCTTTATCAATAGTAAACTCTTGAACCGAGTCACCTTTACCCATATTTTTGGAAATCGTTGATTGAAACATCTGAATTCCAGGGACTAAACAGGTCAGCAAAACGCCAAGTACCAGGTGACCCCCACCGTTTTTAATGTGTTCACCTTGCGATTGGGCGCCCTGGTTATGATGTTTTCTAAAAAGCTGAATAGCGCTATAAATAAACCACATCCCCACTAAAGTGGCGACAATTGAGATAAATGTCTTTATCTGACTAAAGAAGGTTATAATGCCTGTTGCCCAGGCCTTAAAATCCCCTGTTGTACCGTCAGCATAGCTTATTGTGCACGTCATGGCTAAGAAGAATATAACCGCCATGGTTTTTGTGATCGTCGATTTATTGATGTATTTCATGTTTTTCTCCGTTGGTTTGCTTATTGTAAATTTAACTATCAATCTTAATTTCAGTGATTAAACCTTGACTTTGACAATATTTTGTCCAAGTTAAAGTGTGCGTTGCTGGCGTACATTCAACCCTGATCACTCAGGGTAAATAATTTGCCCATACTTCAATTTCACAGATCCTCTTTATCCACCGTGAAGATATTTCTCAACATCGTAGATGTTGTTGATAATATCCAGACAAGCGGCAGCATTCATTCCAACAATTCCTGCAATCAGGTGACTGATCACCTGACCAATTCCCCCCTCTCTTTGCCCCTCAGAGACTTTAATCATGAGAAAAATGCCACGAATTAAAGAAATAAATCCTACAATTGCCAACAGCGAAAAAATCAAATATTTTTGCGCCACGTCAACATCCTGAGCCTTACTGGCTTCAGATGCGT
This sequence comes from Caedibacter taeniospiralis, assembly GCF_002803295.2. Lineage (GTDB taxonomy): Bacteria > Pseudomonadota > Gammaproteobacteria > Francisellales > Francisellaceae > Caedibacter > Caedibacter taeniospiralis. Next base: position 22,497 of record NZ_PGGB02000004.1, read on the forward strand.
AGGCACTGATGGCATTAATCGGGTCAAGCGCCATCTCTTTAGGGAATAAAGTAGTGGTTAGCATGTCCAAAAAACCAGTGATTGACAGTAAGACAACCCCTGCAAAAAACATAAGCACCGTAGTGGACGGTGCATAATAGCGAAACATTTGCTGAGTCTTTCCGTGTTTTGTTAAACGGATAAACGCCATAAACAAAATACAAAAACCGATGATGATACCGATCCCACGCACAAGATCAAACACGGTGTAGTCCATACCACCTGTACCCGTGCCCCCAAGTAAATTCTTGATGATATCGGTTATATATTGGATGATTTCGCTATCGTTTGTGCTACCAGCTATAAGTGGCATAGTGTTCATAGCCTTTGATTTAACCTAAGCCGCATTATTTGTCAGCATCATAGTTTTCTCAACAGATTTGGGATAACTTCATCATTTTGTCTTAAAGAAGTAATAGTTTTTCAATGAGCTGAAAAATTGCATACATTATGTTACGTAGTTTTACGGTTTTTTCTTTTTGGAAAATATTGTAATATTGCACCTGAATTAAACTGTAATAATATGTAAAATTCATTGCTAATTATGGGGAATATATGACGCAACATCAATTTGCCTTTTTTGAAAAGGATAAATACGGAAAATTAGTTAACATCAATAAACAATATTTAACTTACCTTGGAATTCAAGATGAAAAGGAGCTCTGTGGTAAAAGTGAGGTAGACATAGCTGAGCTTAAGCCATTTCATAAGATGTACTCAATTGGTGAACAGGAAGCTCGTTTGCTTAAGGGTGTATCAGTACAAAAAGAATTATTTTATTTTAGTGATAAGGGTCCTGAATCCATTATTACGACACGAACATATCTTAATCTGGATAAAGTCGAAATTAGAGGGTTCTTTTTTAAGATAGCAAAGACGCCAGTAACATGGGATGGTAAAAACCTCACTATATGGAATTATTTTAAACCTGTGAAATTACCCCTTTTGAAATTTTATGTGCTTACATTAAAATGTCGTGGACACAACAATCTTGAAATCGCCAATCGTACTTTCAGAGCAGAATCTACTATAAGAAACATCGTTCAGGACTTATATTGCGCATTTGAGGTGTACGACTTTGTCACGCTGGCTCGTTATTATGATTTAGGTGGCTGGCTAAATAAACTCACTATGCAATTATTGAGTGAAAGATTTTAGGCTTACTATTGTTCGTGCTCTTGCTCTTTTGCATGCTGCCACTGAACAGGGGCGCTAAACAGATACCCCACTCCATGGACAGTTTTTATTATCTGAGGATTTTTAGCATCAACCTCTATTTTGTTTCTGACTCTCATAACCATCATATCTACATTTCGATCAAATCCACTGTATTCTCTACCATACAACGTTTGAACAAGCATCTCTCTTGATAGAGGTTCTCCGTTATTTTCGATCAACAAATGCAGTATATCAAACTCTCTTGTTGTTAGCTCAACAGACATACCATTAGTGTGCACAAGTGAACGCTCCCTGGTGTTGAAGCACCAATCTTTGAAGTAGGCAAGATATGGGTGATGTGGTTCAAATTGTGAGGCTTCTGCTTTTAAAGTTGTTCTGCGTAGCACTGATTTGATTGTGGCAAGGAGAACCTTTGGATTAAATGGTTTTGTTACATAGTGGTCTGCACCTACCTCATAGGAAAGCACACGGTCAATATCGTCATCAGAGGCTGTTAGCATAATGGTTGGGATAGCGTGTTTAGTCTGTAGTCTTTTGCAAAACTCAATGCCATTTTCCATCGGTAAATTAATGTCCAGCAAAATCAAGCTTGGTTTTTGTAGATCAATCATTCTCGTTGCATCGCGCGTGTTGCTTGCAGTGATCACCTGGTAATTAGCTTCAGTTAAACTCTTGGACAGTAAGTTTCTTATTTCCCTATCATCATCAATAATTAGAATGATCGGTCGTGCAATAATATGTTGTGTCATTGTGTTTTCTCCCTGTTTTAGTTACATGCACACCTGGCACTTCTTTGTTAGGTAAAGTTCTCATCTGATAACTTAACAGCAACAGCTCAATCACTTGGTTTGTTGCTTATGGACTTAACTGAAGTAGTCAAGCATTTATATTGTCAGACAGTAAAACTGCTTAGGATACTTACCCATCGTAAATCATCCCCTTAAAGCAATACTGCAAGGTAGCGCCAGTATATACCGTAAGATAGGCTAATTCAAGGTGTTGAATTTCCTTGCGCGAAAAAGTGACTGGGGGAGGTAAGGTCTCAACCCTACCGTATTTTAACGTGGAGACGGATTAGAACCCGTCTCTACATTGCGCGCTACCCCGTGCTACATTAATAACCAATAGCGCTTCGCATAATCAAACAATTCATAGCTTTCGGCTAATCCAAGGACTTGTTTTAGGTGCTGTGTATAATTATCCACACTTCGACTAGAAACTTTCATCCGCTCTGCCAGTGTATTTTTTTCCGTGATCCCACGACCCAAGAGAGTAAAATACTGCATCTCCTTATCACTTAAGTTAAGGCTTAGCTGAATATTTTTATCCTTGGCTGTTTTTAGCCAGTGCGGTGGCAATGTTAGTGAAGTAAGTTGCTCTGAATATAGTGTAAATTCATCAAAATATTTTGTGATTAAAGGGGCAATATGAGAAATAAGTTTATTCAACATATGATACAAGTCACTCACGCGTAAATAGAGCGAAAGAATGTTGTGTATGCCCTCAAAGTACAATATAAAACGATGAATACTATTATCAAGCCAAAAGTAATAAGATATGGCATAACAATCACCATATTTGGAGTGCTCTGGGGTAAAAAGGTCTTGCCAGGCTTTGGCGTGCACCGCTATTTCAGACAAATGGCAAAAACGTGGTAATAATGCGATTAAATCATAGTTTAAATAAGGATCTTCATAACGGTACCGACTTTTGCCACCATGAAAGCGATAAGCATAAGGATGATGATGCAAAGGGGCACACCAGGTAAAAGATTCGTTTACCAGCGCGTAATCAAGACCGCAACAGTTAAACGCCCTCAAGATAACCTCAAGCTGATCATCTAAATGAAATTGATCAACGTTATGCAGATTATTGCTAATTTCGACACCATTTCCCTGAGTCGTTTTTCTTTTGTCATATGAGGTCATTGAATTGGAAATAGATCAAATTAAGGTGGACGGATATTACTTTACATTCAATAAAAATTCAACCTTAGAGATAGGTTAATCCCTTCCTGGCAAGTAGCACTATTAACAACCTTTCGTACTGCTGATCTGCTCTCTTTCCTGCGCCAATTCATGATTGTCGTGAAATATAAACACATCCTGCTGCAAATCTTCGCGTAACAATAAATCCGATAACTCACGCATATATTCCCGACAATTTTTATTTAACGTCTCATTGCGGCTCTTACAACACAGATTTAAGCCTATATTTTCTTCCAACCAATCACCGTTTAACATCTCGCGCACAATGGCAACCGCATTTTGCAAAGCATATTCCGTTAGCTCAAAGCATAAGACACAAGGACAACTACTATCTAGAGATTGGACAAACGAGGTAATCTGCTCATTGGTCATTTGACCGTCTTCTGGTATTTCTACTTTCGACGCATTCTCTGCAACCTCACTGTCCCATTTTTTAACCTGCGCATGATTATCTTGCTCTTGCTTTAATTGTGCTTCAAATATTTCCTGTTTAACTTCATATGCCACACTTAATTGGTGATAAAAACTCTCTATTTCCTCTAGCTTTCGATCCAAGTCTTTTTGAGTTTCTTCATTCAAAACCTCTTTGTAGCGGTGTGCATGCGCAGATGCCTTCAGGTATTGACGCAGTAATAACAAAAATGCGCCCAGTTTATCCTCTAGAGATTTAAGTTTTCCTTGCTCTTGCTGTAACTGATTTAAAAAATATAGCAGCGGTTTTTTAAACTCAAACTGTTGCCGTTGCTGCACCAATTGTTGTGACACCTGCTTGATTTCCTGCAATACAACCATAAAATCACCTCACCATTTCCTTATATTAATTAATTAGTTTATTTCTGCCGATATCTCTGTTGGATCAGCTTGAGTTTGAGGTCCCATATAATAATCACAAAATGTGTTAAGCACCTTTTCATCGCGCTTTGTTATATCAAAAATATCGCTTAATTTCTTGCGCGCGTCTTCTGAAAACACAAAATTTCCTTGTTCATCTTTTTGCTCAATCATCGGCTTGGCATTGATTAAATAACCTCTTTTAAACCAGTCATCTGCCATTTTTTCATATTTGGGATAATCTAAAAACTCATCATCTTTATTGTTGTCTTTCTTTTTATATATTGGCGCCAATTTGTCAAAAGTAACCTTAGGCGCTCCCCATTGTGGTCTACTTGGCTTTGTATTTTCTTTTTTCTTGGAGGATGGGCTGGTAGGTTGAGATACAGGTTGATTTTTATTGTCTGCCTGCTGTGTCTTTTGTGTCACAATACCTAACATTTGCTTTGCAATTTGGTATTTTTCTTCTGGAGTTTTAGCATCCTTTATCGCATCTACAACACTTGCTTTTAGGTTCGCTTTAGTATTGGCACGTAGTATATCAGCAGTCTCTAACAAGCGTTTTGAAAACTCCACAGCATCACCATCGGATGTAATATCGGTCGTACCGTCGTTGTTTTGTGTGAACGTGTACTTCGTTTGACCAGCTGCCAAGGTGTAAATCGTCGTGCTATTTTTGCTATCTTTCTTAAACTTTTTAAGCTCAAACGATTCTCTGGTATTATCTGCCGCATTTTCTTTTAAACGTGCATTTAAAACCTCAACAAATGATTTAGCTTCCTTTTCTGTGTTGATATGTTTGAAGTGAGTTAGCTTGGCAAAGTTATAATTCACATCCTCTTGAAACTCAATTTTATTTTCATCACTTTTCCAGCCATTCCCAAATATCGCTTTAAGTTCAGCTTCCGTCAACTGCAGCTTGACCAGCGTAAGCGTTTTATTTTCTTCTTTTAATAATTGCTGGCGATTTTTTTTATCTAACCCTGCAATATTAAGTAAATAAGCTTCCTTGTCCTTAAGATTCTGTTGAATATAGTTTTTGCCATAAAACTCGGTTGCTTTCACTACATGAATATCATACTTGCCCTCTACCCCTTTTACTTCTACTGCATATACGATAGCATTAGTTTTATCCATTGGCTTTTGATTTTTCACGGGCTGTACTTTGGAATTGCTTGGCATAGATATCCTCTTAAATAGTCTTTAACAAATTATTATTTTTTTGGCGTGTTAGTATTATCCTGCGCATCACCTGAATCAGTATTAAACATATTATCAGGATATGTTTTATTGCGGGCTATTTGGGCTTGGGATATTTGGGCTGGTGTCAGATTGTGCCAATTATTGCCTGACTGAGCGCTAAGACCATCTTGCACGAGACCAGAAGTACTTTTCAATGTCTCTTGTAATGCAACATAAGCCGCCATATCTGCTATGATATTGACCTGATATCGCTCATTTTCTTTTGCTGTTAACGCTGAAGCGTTTTTCTTTTCTTTATGTTCACTCACAATTTTCCCCTGGAGCGTTTTGATTTACTACATCACCATTATAAAAGCATTATGCCAAGGAGACTATAGCATTACCCTAGATTCATCAAATTGTTGAGTTTTTAATTAATCACTACAATTATTGTAACCTGTAGTTAATGATTAAAATGTGCCCTCTAAGATGGTACTGACTGAGTCAGTACCCACAGTCACCCAAGGGCAGGAGCTCGTGCCATAACCTTTGGATTGGCAAATAAAAACAATCGCAGCTTTGTCTTTGATATAGCGTGCTTCGGTACCCATATTGCAAGACAAAGAGCCAGCTTTGATCTCCATGCCGCTGTCCAATCTTAAACGGCATAAGTCAGGCGAATTTGCAAAGCCTATGCTTAAATAATTATCATCACCCCACTTACTGCATGGATTAGTATAATAGCCACCGCCTAAGCGTACTGCATGTTGATCACATGCCGTTATATTAAGACCTCCCAAACCCAATGAAATAAACTTGTAGGGGAAAAAATTTGTTTTCAATTTGACAACTACCGTTAACCTTTCAGGATCCCCCCTATCATCAATGCTATCTGAGACAGCCAGCAAATTATCATCTGAATTAGTTGATGAGCTAAATCCATAAACACCTGTGCTGGAATGTCGATCCATATTAAAATAGGCTGATGCTTGATACTTTGAAAACTGACTGCTTTGATAAATTACCTGTCCGCTAACACGTGTATCTCCTCCTGGTCCGCTTGCTGCATTTATTCTAATTGCTGGACTTTTTTTGTTTCCTGCAACACTGGCACTAAAGCCACTACTGTCAAATGAGCCACGAGACAAGTAGTATGAAACATAGTTTAAATCCCATGGGGTCTGATTATCAATGGTAATATAATAATCTGTTTTTGCAAAAACAATTACAGGTGGTACACAGAGTAAAGCACCAATCAATTTATTTATTCTTCTCATTATTCTTACCTTCCTATTTCGTAATTCTTAAAAAATTTAAACCAATTTGAAGTTTTGCTTTTTAATTACTTGGGTTGTTTGGGTTAACAGGGTTATTAAGGTGCGCGCCATTTCCGCCCTTTCCGCCGCCGCCTTTCTGGCTCTTATGATATTTGTAATTATCCACAGCACTGGCAACATGTCCAGCGCTAGATCCGAGGTTTTGCACTCCGTGCATTTGCTCTTGGCGACCTTGATTATGTTTCTCCACCGTTTGTGTACCCGCTTGTGCCATACCTTGAGCATGTTGCGTGGTTGATGATTTCATCTCCTGCATATCCTGCTCACCAGCACGCTCATTATGCGTGCCACCAACCCAATGGAGGATTTTATCAGGCAGAATATAAATCAATGAAAAGCATTTATAAAAAGCCAGGCTAATGAAGCTTGCATACATGAACACCAGCAAAATGTTTAAGGATCCAGTGACATAACTGTCACTGGATGTGCCGTAGACATTGCTGATTTGCGTTGCTACGGCATGGAAGCCTTTTGCCGAAATCGCAATCACCAAATAGGTTAAAATAATCCCCGTAATTAAGCCACATATCATAAGCACTGGTCTTAAGACGAGATTTAACATAATTTGAATCGCGGGCTCCGCTTTACCATACACCTCATGTCCTTCCGGATACACAAGTCCCAAAGCAACAACAGGAGCCGCGACTAGTGCTTCAATAATGAGTAACAACCAGGCAATTTTCCCCGCCCAAAATAGAATAAACGGCGTCATCGGAATAACAAGGGCAAATAAAACCGCATTGGTAAACAGGGTTACCAACACAAAAAACACCAGTGGTAACCATATTAATGACATGGTTAGATTCGTCATTGTGATAAAAGTTGCCAGTTGCGCACCAAAATCGCCAATCGAAGAAATCACACCAGGCAATCCAGGTGTAAAATAACTGAGAGCCGCAGCACCTAATGCTGCGCTTTTTGATACTCCTTGAATGGTACTCACCTCTATTACAACATCAGTTAACGCTTTATCTGCTTTTTTGGTAATAGCCGTCAAGGTATCCACAACCATTTTAATGAGTGACTGCCCCACTCCCTGGACCTGTCTTAATGCTGAAAACGCATTGGTCATCTCGGCACCAGGACTTGCTGACTCGCCAATATTATAAATCTGGCTTAAAACTCCACCTGCACTGGCATCAAGACTCATTTTTTGGAAAATACCATCAACAAAGCTCTCGGCAGGAGAGGCAATATCAGCAACGACTGCGCCTTCATGGAAAAAGCCTACGCTATTTAACTGAAACAGACGAACGAGCGCTAGAAATTGCGTGACATAGCTAAGCTTTGAGGTTGCTGTTGTTCCTGCTTTACTATTAGTAAGTGCTGTTTGAATCACCAAAAAGTATTTACCAATATCGGATGAAATCGACGAGGGAACAACAGCATCGATTAAATCCTTACAGCTAAAACCTTCGATAATATGCTTATCTGGACCAAAAAGAGACTGATATTGCGCTTTACACTTATCATCACCACTGCCATCCTTATTTGCTTCATAAAAAACATCGACCATCTGCTGCTTAAGCTGACTAAGATCTAACTGAATAAACTTATCTGTTTGATCTTTTTCGGTAAAATCTGCTAATGGAACCTCTTTTTTGTGCTGAGGATTTTTCTCATCCTCTGAAGTATCGGGGTAAATGCTGTATTTAAGAGAGTCATTAACCGCATTATCAACCAAACTGTTAAGGCTGTTACGATTTTCCAGATACTGTAGCGTCACTCCCACTTTAGAAATGCTGATCTGACTTTGCTGGTTGTTATACAGCAGGTCATCAAAGATCGCAAAAGAAGTGTGAAATGCCTTTAACACATCTTCAAAATTACCATCTAACTTAAAATACTTTTGATCTGCATTCCACCAATCATTTTCAGGCTTCTCTTTCTCCTCCTCTGTCTTGCTCTTTTCTGGATCAGGGTTTTTGACTGCTTTCTTTAATTCATTTTGAAATCCTCTAGCAATCGCCTGAGACAAGGTCGCAATGACGTTTGCATCGCCTGGCAAGTGGCTCGCAATACTCATACTATTGTTATAAATAGCCATAATACTATTGACCATGTCTGGACAAGAACGTGGCTGCGGTCCTTTATCCGTTTGTTCGACATAGCAGTAAGACCCCAACGCTTGAGATACTTTAGTCTGATCAGGTTCAGCAATAGGTAATCTAAAGACATAATGATTAATAATTTTATAAATATCATATTGGACATAGTCATCTTGCTCAATCAGCGACCATTGCCGCATACCCTGTTTAAGGCGCTCAATATTGCCCGTGTTAACCGTGGCTTTACCCTTATCATCTTTGGCAACATAAATATCGTCTAGCTGCCCTTTATCATCAATTATCTTTCGAATGTTGGTCTCGATTTTCATCGCTGCCTGCACTACAGACATCTGATCCAGCTTAGGAGTGTCATAGGCATCATATTTATCATTCCCTGCCGATTGTTGAGCCAGCGTTTTCAGCATATCTGCTGAAAATCCAGCTAAAAGGTACAAGGCAATATCCGTTTTTACCCCGTCTGCGATATCATAGCTCATCACAGGTGGCACCTTATCTTGATCCAGCATTGCATAGGTACCCTGCCACACATGATTTGCAAACTGAATACTGACAGATACCATTAAAAAAATCAGATATTGCGCCAGGCAAAAACCTGATTTTAACGGAATAGCAGCAGTTGAGCCCATAATAACCCGCAAAGGGATCCAGTAGGAACTCCAGTTCTTACCCAAAAAGGTACCATCTTTTGCCGTGTTAATTGTGCCAATCACCAGGATAAAAGCATAAATGGCAATTACCGCCATCAAAATGCCGCCATTAAAATAATAAATCAGCGACCTAAATGCCGCATCTGCCGTCGATCCAGACAAGGCTGCGGATGCTGACGTATTGCTATCGACAGGCGAAAGCGCAAAAAGCTGATTTAAAACCTGCCAGGCACTCCAGTTCTCGGTTATCCCCGTTGCCATTATTTGACTCCTCTCATTAAATCACTAAACCACTCTTTAAAGGTGCAACCTAATTTCTTCCTTAATAATTGATAGCGCCAAAAATGATATTTAAAGGCATTAGCCAGCAGCAGCAATAAAACTGATATTCCGACTAATCCAATTAAGATATACCCCTGAGTAAACAAATACAGTGCATAGAAATAATCAACTGCCGCGAGCAACAAACACATGCGTAATAAAAATGTAAATTTTTTAATGATATAAAGGCTTTGTGTATGATCAACCCCGATCTCTGCTAAATCTTCATAGGACATTTCACGCTTAGCTTTTTTTAGCCTAAACAGGTTTTTAAAACTATTGCCAATAAACTGGTGCTGTTTCTGAAATGCGTCCACCAGAAACATTTTTTTGGTGCGACGAAATCTGATTTTATTTTTCTTGTCTTTTATCTTTTTCATACCAGGCTTCTCAATCTTCATTTTTGTGTTTTAAATCTCAGTAATGGCACTAAGTTAAGCGATAACAACATCCCAACCACTGCTTGCGTAACTAATTCCCATCATTGAGTTGAATAATCTGTGCAATCCCAAAATACTGACCTTTTGCCAAATCTGTCATCCTGCTATTTTCTTGAACAGTTAATTTCAAAAGGATATGGTGATTGGCAATCTCTTGCCCCTTAGAAAAAGTCACCAGCATTGGGACTTGTATCTGCCAGCTCCTGACACCCGCAATATGCCCCACCGCCGTAATGACTGGCACACCGTCTAAAGCAGCCTTTGCCACCATTTTTTGTGCAACAACCTGATCCACCGTACCTTTGAACACTTCATTAAATGCCTGCCATCCCTGCTCAGTAAACAAATATTTAAGATTTAAAATTTCCTCTTTATAATTCAGAAAATCAAACTTATATAAATCTGCCACATTTTGACTCACCCAATTCACCAGCATGGTCTCGCTAACCACCACTTTTTTAGGCAAATTAAGCGCCTTAACGATGCCCTGATCATTCACAGCGAGAAAATATAACCGCTCCTCCTTATGGCTATACCATAAACCGACGACCAAAATAACATTTAATACCACGCTAAAAAGCAGGACTTTAATCATTAATCTAAAGTTACTTTTGTAAAATTCAGCCTTTTCGGTAATCACCTTTAACACATTAGTCTGCATAATCTTCATCCACCATTTTACTTAGCGTCGCCTCAATGCTTGATAAACGCGACTCACTACACACTCTTGCTAAAATCAAATTTTTTTCAAATGCCATACAACGTTTATGCAGTGCCACATAACCAGGATCGCTACTTAATTTTTGGTAAACCTGTTGAAATAAAGTACTGTTTTTTTTGTTGATATTTTGCATAAAGTACATCATCAGTGCTGTTGGTAATTTATTACACAAACGAATCAGCGCTTCCGTGTACTCATCTGTGGGAGACTCATGCTGATAAGCATCTACGCAAACCTCGTGAAACTCTGCGTAAAAAATATTTGACAGCTCAATCTGACTTGCCTCCTTTTCCTTAATGTCATATACCGTCAGCATATCAATGAGCTCACGCTTACCAAATCCATGCCAATAGTTAATAATTTCACTTCTAAAATGATGAAACTCACTGCCATTAGTCACTGTTGACGCTCCTATAATATTGTTCAATAAAGTTTACCACCAACCCATCAGCAATCTCTTTGACTGACTTATCCACCTGTAAATTCGATTGCGTTTCAAGATAAGCCTTGGCACTACCTGTTGGGAAATATTGTGCCAAAATGGACAAACCAGGCACGATCCCGATATGCCCTGATAACTTTTCCTTTAAATAGCAATCTTCTGCGGTTGTAGTAAATAACCATATTTCATAAGCGCTTAAACTCAAATTCAGTAACTGCGTATTGATCCCGCTGACCGTATGAAACTGCCCGATAAAATTCATGCCATCACTGCTTGGACCGTGTACTGAATATTTTAGTGCCGAAGCCTCCGTCTCATTTAGGCCAAAATGAGCGCTCGTTGCTTCCAATGTACTTTGGTTGCCACCGCTTAGAATAAAAATTGAAGTCGCAAATTCAAGCATGGTATGGCTAAAATCGCTTAAAGATTGCGAGGCTAAGGCAATTTGCACATTGTGCTTTCTTCCCTCACGCATATCAGTCAGCACTTGCCTTAAAATAGGCGCACAACCACGGGTCCGATGAAACTCATCAAACACAATGCGCTTAGGGATATTGTGTAACTCCTGGAGCTTTTGCTTGTGATAGCTTTGATAGCCTTCTGCCAGCTGCTCTAAATCCTGCAACTTAACAAAAAAGTAACTCGCCGTTAAATGACGCACCAACATATAGGCAATGACCGAAATTCGTGCATCATTGGCAGAAACCGCTGACATCACGGATGCTAAATCAAAGGCAACCACTTTCGCATCAACATCTAATTTTGTCACAAGATTTAATGAAGGAAGATTTTTAATTGTGGTTGTTATGTTGCGGCAAAAGTATTGGATATAGCTCTCGCTGCTTGCTAAATTTAGGCTCTTATACAGATCTGCAACAGCGGTTTGGTTGACTGCATTAATTAAATCAGATAACAATGGCATCGCATAATGCTGCGCCTTTTGTGCCGCTGTAAGCTCGTGTTGTGTAAACAATATATCGGTTATTTGCCACCAGGATTTGCCTTGTGTGTCGATATTCAACTGCTGGAGCACCTGATCAATTTGTTGATTAATCCCTGCTTGATAGAGCTTGGGCTGACGCGCATCACTCATGAGTTTATAAACCTCATCAATCACCAGACTCAGCATTGCCTCCATGCCATCTGGTAGTGAAGCTTCTATATTTTCCAGCAATAATGCACTCAAAAAATTCACTAGAAATGATTTATGTGCATGCCCTGGAAAACGGGCACCCAAGTGTGTATCAAAAGGGTTAATCGCATCGGCATGACTAAATGTAAACTGATAGTGCTCGGCAATGCTGTTACCGCCAACCTCCTTTAACAAATCAATAATACCCTTAGACGAAGCCCCAATATCTAAAATGGAAATATAGGGTAATGCTTCTAATCCTTGGCGCAAACAGGCAGATAAATTAAGTGAATTTAACAACACCGATTTACCTGAACCAGATCGCGCATAAATAAGCTCAATCCAGCTGACTTGTTTGGATGAACCGCTTTGATAAGGCCACAACTTACCATCGGGTGTGCGAAATAAGGCTGCTCCATGATCCCAGGAAATGGCAGGTCGAAAAAATGGCATAAGCTGGATCGCATCATTTAGTGGCGCTCCAACAGCACAAGGAAACCCTTGACGATTTAATGCCAGCAAACTTGACTGAACCACCTCAAATGGATCACCAAAGTTTTCTGTGGTTTGCGCACCACCCCAGGCTTGAACTGCCTTATGTAAAGCAGCTTTACGCTTCTGGAAGGTTGCAACGTCTGACTTGTGTGCCCAGGTCACTAAGTTGACAGATAGTCTGACCACGGGCATGTCCGTATTTGCCTGAATATGCTTTAATAAATCATGCGCATGACAAATGAGTTTATTTTCGTATGAACTAAAGGTTAAAAACTGCGCAAGAAGCGCCTTAACCTGACTGATTTTAATCCCGTTAGGCGCTAATCAGAAACAGATTTGCCAGGGAAGCTGATATTCTTTTAGGGTTTGAAACAAACTATAAAATGCTTGGATATGTTTAGGAAACAGACTGATTGTGATCGGTGCATAGCGATAATTTCCAAGCACACACTCAGACATATTGATATTAGTCCCTTGCTCGGTAAATAACTGATAACTTAAACTTGGCCATAGCCAGCTTGTCCAATCCGTATCCTCGCAGCCTAACTGCACTTTATCCCCTGGTAAGTGAGCCTGCCAGTCTTGTGAGGTTGTATCGGGTGAAATTTGTTTTTTAATAACGTTTAATAAAGGCTTTACCTGCATAAGTTTGACACTCAAACCCATAGCAAGGAAAGCCTCCATTAAAGTGGTCACTGAGGCGGCATGCTGTAGCCTTACTTCATTAATCACGTGTAAAAAATGCTGCACTTTTGCTGAGATCTTGACATTTTGATCTTTAAACCGTTCAGCTTTATTTTTGTATGCCTGTTTTTGCGCTGGTGCTGATAATAACTCAGATGAACTCCAGATACATAAGTAGCATTTTTCAAATACACAGACCTCTGCAAGCTTTGTTCTTTTGGCATCAAAGTAATCACCAAGAGCCAAGCCTAATCGTTTAGCGCTTGTTTTTGAAGGTAACAACAACTCATCGACTTCTTGCACTGTGTTTTGCGCATCATAGCGAAAAAAACACTTAATTTTTATCCCTTGTTTTTTTAACAAAGGAGTTAAGGTGTTTGTAATTTTTTCACATAGATAATGATATTCATCATTGCCGACCATATGTTTAACGCCATTGATTTCCAGCACAGAAACCAAACTGCCATCTGTAGTAATCAAACTATGCTCATCATCAGCACTTTCAAGTTCACAATAATTATAAATTGTCTTATTGCTGATGTTATTTAACCAAGCAAACAGCCCTTCAATAGTGTTATACAAAAAATTCATCATTCATCCATTGTTACTCTATTCAAACACAAACCCCGACGCGGTATATACTTTGTATGTCTGACTGTCTATTTTTAGTACTTTGCCATAACCTTCTAGTTGCGAACCTTCTTTTATCGTAAACGACCTGCCTTTCTTATCTTCAAGCCAGGCAATGCCATCGATAATAGCGGTTAGACGCAATTTTTCATTCATGTTGATCTCTTTGGCATTCATGTATTGCAATTGCCGTTGAAGCTCAGCGACAAGTGAAATCAAGGTTTTACTCTGATCGCTTTGTTTCATCTCAGCCAGTGCAGTCACCACACTCTGTATGGTTTTGAGGAGTTCATCCTGCTGAGACTCTAATTTTTTAATGTGCTGAGCAATTTCAATGCTTGTTTTCTCATAGCGCTTATTGGCATCACGCTGCTCTTGATTCCAGCTATTGAATTGTTTTTCCATTTCATTTAAACGCTTTATTGTTGACTCACCAGCAGCAGCACTAACCGCGGGCTGTTGTGTTTTAACAAATGCCGCATTCTCATTAAACACCGCTTTAGTTTGCGTCTTTATCTTGGCAGGTTCATTATCGCCCCCACCAAACAGTGTCCCCAGAACGAAGTAAGCACCAAATAGAAATATCAGTCCTGCAACCCCATACAGAAGATGAATTTTCTCAAATTTGATCTGCTTTAATTTTTGAGTTACTCCAGGTTGAGCTTTGTCGTCAATCCTGTCTGCTGAGACTTCATGCTCATCACGCTGCTGATCCTTTAACTGTTTATTTTGGTCTGTATCTTCAAAAAAATCATAATTACTCATGTACTTTTACCCTTTGCCTTATGTTTACTTTAATTAACTGGAACGTACTTTGGCTTGTGCAAATAATTCGCCCAAGCGTGTCAGTGTGAGTAATCAGTGTCACACTCACACTGACAACTCACACTTCGCAATGGGCGGAAATATGGCCCACCGCTCGTACCTTTACATTTCAATTGACGGTGTTTTAACATCCTGCATCATCAAAATCCCTATAGCACTACCTTGATCCAGGGTGACTGTCGGAGGCTTATCAAATTCTTTTGACATCGAACTACTCAATGCCGTACCAATCTGCCCCAACCCAGAGTATGCCGCTTTTTGTGCAGTCAGCTCGGCTTCACTACCCTGGCAAATCCAGCCGCTGCAAGAGTCTTGATAACACACGCGATTATTCTCCGCATTACTAAAGTAGGTACCAAATCCTTGCAAAAAGGATGATGCAAATAGACTGCCATAACGTAGCAGATAGTGATGATCCGCATCGCTAGCTAAGGCAGTTTGTGCAGTATTCTGGTCAATGGCATAAGCATTGATTGAGATACTGGCTGCTTGAGTGGGCATAGATAAGGTATTAAACTTCACAACAAGTTTATCCTCCTCCCTGACAAAACTACCCAATAGTTTTGCATGCTTATAAGGTCCCACGACAACATGCGCCAAAACAGGGGTGTTTGGTTGATCACTATTAACACTCGTATCAATAACCGCGATTAAAATATCACCTGCCTTAAACATTGCCACTGCCGCATTCTTATTCAAGGCCGCCTGACCTGTAAAACTATTATTAGCAAGGTCACTAAACTCAGCGTTCATTGCAGGAGACTTATTCCACGCCTTTAAAATAACTTCAAAGTTTTTTTGCACAGTTTTAGGGTCAAGTACAGCTTCATCCTGCGTGGCACTTAAATTTTCTGCCAAACCTTGTCCCCCTGCGCCAGAATCACCATTTTTTAACTTTTTCTGCTGGTGCTTATAATCATAAAACGCCACAGGATCCATCTGCTTTTGCACATTAGCACTGGGAGTCTCATTGTCCTCTGGTTGTTTTGCTGCCGAGGTAGCAAAAACGTCTTCAATATAGCTGCTACTACTTTCTTCAGCCTGATGAATCTGCTGTTTTCTTGCTTCTTCGAGCAGTTTTTGATGACTTCCATCCTGTATGGGATTTTTGGTAGTTGCTTCAATTTTTTGTTCTTTTATCTCAGATTTTAAATAAGTCTGATTGCTTTTAGAGCACGTCGATAACATCCCAACAGAAATACCAATAATCAGCACAAAAATAATCAACACTCGTATCCGAGGATGATTTTTCAAAAATTTCAACATCTCTTTACGCATCCTTTATATTAATTTTTTGCAAACCTGAATCATTTGAAATCATAACCACTGGAGTTGGGACAATCTCATATACGTTGGTTACTCCCATTGATTTATCTTCAATATGACTAACATAACTTGGGGAAATCAGCGTTCCAGAGGTTAAAATCAAATAGTGATTCTGATAAAGCCAAAACTGCGCTACATTTTCAGCACCAGAAGCGGATAATTTTTTAGCACCTGCAGGGACAATACCTGAGAGTAATGACAATAGATAAGAACTCTGCGTAACCCCATTTAACTGTGTATCGTCTTCAGGCTTAGCAACCCGGATATACAACTCATAGTCCCACTCTTTCTGCGTTGATTGCAGCATTAAAGTTATAGGGGTTGTACGCCCCTGCAACATCACAGCCATATTGGTATTGGCATACGGTTTTTTAGACTGAAGCATAATAATTCCGCCTTTTTTATCCCAATTTACCGCAAAATTCTCGGCATCGCCGATGACATAACTGGTTACTGGCCACACCATTCCTTGTGAATCGGTAAAAATAACCGAACTCACCACCCCGATGCCTAGTCGAACATTGGGAGGAGCGGTGACAAATCCTGGCTTGGTATTAGCAACAACGATGCGCGAAACACCATTCACGTCGCTCATTGCAGGCATAACGGCGGCAGCCTTTTGTCTTGAACTGATTTCGGTTTTCGATTGTTCAATATCACCAGGTGTCAGCGGAAACATGTTATTAACAATGCTATTCACCACGGCATGATCACTGCCACATGCCATATTCATCAGTAGCAATCCACCTATCCCCAACAGACCCTGCCAAGAAATTCGGGGAATACGCAAATAAGTTGCTGATTTCACAATATATTTAAACCAAGTATGATTTCAATGGCAGCTATACTAAAGCGCTATAAATAAATATTCTTCTTTATGGAATAAATCTCATCAAATTGATGAGCATGAACCTCAATCGTGCGTCTACATGAAACAAAGATTAACTTAACACATCAATAAGTGACATATAGGTACATAATTTAAATACAAATCACATTGTTTTTACTATAGAATCCACCTGTCGCTGGTTTTGGGTATTTTGTTGCAGAACGGGTTGCAGTACCGATAGCGTGGCGAGTTGAAACTAAATAGGAGAGTAAGCAATGGACAATATAGTAGATACCTTGATGGACACCTCGCGTAGGGTTCTGTACGCACTGGACTTCAATAAGAAAAATGGAAGTGTTATCAATGAGGCGCGTTTAAAGTTTTTTCCTTCAGATACGGTGTTTCACATCGTCACCGTCATTCCTAGGGTTCATGATGCAACAGGGATTCTACGAGATGTGATCGACGAGTGCAATGAAGAGCGTTTAAATATGTCTAGGAGCACTCTGAGAAACCTGGTAGAGCCACTAAGATCCGAGTATAGGCTACAAACGGCAGTTATTATCGACAATTCGACCAGCAATGCAATTAAAGAGTATGTTGAACAACATCGCATCGACTGTGTTATTTTAAACGGTCGAAAGCATGGGTTTTGGGGGCGTTATATCTCAGGTGAGCAAGAACGTATTATCAACGTACTCGACTGCGACGTGATCATCGCAAAAAAATCCTGTTGAAGCGATTAAGACAGTAGTTTGATGTGATGGCTGATGGCGTCGTATATACACTCTCGCAGGTTGTCTCTGACACCAATGGCATTCGTTAGGGTTGGACATTAGACTTCAAGTAAACATTCTGGCGAATATATATGCTTTGACGCGTCTGGTGGCGTGTCACATGCTCCTCGTAGATTGCTTCGAGGTTGCGCTTGCGCTGGCGATTAATCTGTTCAGCGAACTGAATTTTCTCTCCAAACTGATTACCTTTCAAATCTAAGCACTACCGTCTGTTTTAAAAACCTTATTTTAATAAACATCCATTTCCTTAATTGTACAATATCATTGACGCTAACAATATGGAAAATCAGCCACTAGAAATATTGGTTACTGGGCATAGCTTAGGTGGAGCACTTGCAACACTTGCTGCATATGATATTCAGAAAAATATATCGCCAACGGCGACGCTTAAGCTTGTCACTTTTAACTCACCAAGAGTCTTTAACATGGCKGCGGCTCAAGAATTTGAAACCCTACTTGGTAAAAACAGCCTTAGACTCTGGAGACATTATGACCCAGTGTCAGCTGTGCCCATGGGAAGGTTGGGGTATAAGCACGTTGGTAAGAGTTTGAAACTGCCTTATATGAGCTATTTTAACCCTGGTGAAAATCATAAAATGCAGTATACAATCGATGAGATCGCATCAGTATATACCATACGTCCTGATGAAGCCCACAAAGGGTGGTTTTAAATTATCTGTTTATTGATCTAGCCATTTTTACTCTCGACTTAGGCGAATAATTCGCGCCAAAGTGTATTAGTGTGAGTAATCAGCGTCACACTCACACTGGCTGCGCACACTTAGTGATGGGCAGAGATATAGTCACCATCCTTTTCTCGCATTGGATATCTAATGCAAATACAACTTATACGTAAATAACACAGGTCACTTGCTACCAGTACAGGGGGCAACTTTAGTGCTGCTTGCTTTTTGGGTTAGCGGTTATGCAGTTATCCAATGCAACTACATTTAATCTGCACTGCAGATATCTCTTTAATGATCTTAAGACTAAGGAGATAACAGAAGACGCTATAACTTATCACAAGTACTTTGAACCCAAAGATAGTGCTAAATCTATTAAATTATTTGATAAGCTTAGAGATCAAGAAATTTCAGTCTATGAATTTTCTAGATCAGATGCAGAAAACGCGTTAAAAATCTGTGATAAAAATTTTAATGACAACAACTTAACGCGTACATTGATTTCTTTTGAACCCAGGGTTGACGATGTCAGTAGCTTTATCTCAAATAACTCCGTGTCGTCAATGTTTTATAGTCTCACTAGCTCACTAAAAAACTTTGTAAAACAGGCTAACAAACCTGGCTTTCCTGTCGTGTTTAAAGATGATGATAATGATTATGTAAGGCTTGTTGAGTATATCGATTATGATGTTCTATTCTCTAATGAAGAGAAACTTCCTTTAGCAAAAATATACGAGTTTTTAAAAAAGGCAAAACAAGAAAACAGTGAAGATCTAATAATTAAAAGCTCAGTTAAATCCTTTGTTGATCGAGTGCTACAGAAGACCTATAGGCTCGTGACTGATAAAAATAAAGCAATGGAAGCATCCAAGTTTCTTCAGGCAGTTGACCTGTTCACTCAGGGCACATTGCAGGCAAAACTTGTCGGGAAAAACTTAGGTACGAAATTGTATGCGACTAGTAGCTTTAATTCTCAGAATACATATCTTATTGATCACATGAACCTATTCCCCATGGGATACTGGGGAACAAATGCGCAGGATATTGTTCAGAACCCATCTTCGCTTATAATCAATGAGTTAATGGAGGTTGACTTATCACAACCAAGTAAATCCTATAAATTTGTCACCAACCTGGTGGTTAATTCAGTATTTATGTCACACATTGTGCCTGTAACTATTGCCGTTGATACTCAAAACTCACGTATCAAAGTAAAGATCGTGGATTCTATGTTAACCTCTTTTAATAGTGAAAAAAAGACAATTGCTGAAGCTTTAGTTAATGCGCTCATCAGCGGATTACCTGCACTGAAAAACTATAAGATCGATATTAACGTCGTTTATAGTAAACTGCAGGTTGCAGGCACTGTTGATTGCGCCAGGTTTACTTCTATTGGAATGTTGGCTGAACTACTTGATATCGACTATGAAAACATGCCTCCACTTTTAGTATATAAGCTGTTGGATATGTATAGTCTGGATTCAAATAAAGAAAAAGGAGAAGTCTTGTACGGTGCCAAGACAGTGCTAACCATGTCAGGCAAGTAATACTCTCTTTAAATTGTAACTAAACTTCCACTACTACCTGCTAAAGCACGTAGCTTAGAACACACTTGAAAAGCGGATTGATTGCTGAAGCAACGTCAACTGCTACTCGCCTTAAGGGGCGTTAGCCTGATTTTAGTGTGGTGATACAGTGAAATTATCATTGGTATGATGCTGCTTCTGATTCTCGGTATGCTGTTGTGCCTGGCTTTCATTCAAATACTCAAGGCGTGCACGAAACATGTAACCTGCCCTATTAATCGTTGTAATCAGGGGCTCCTCCGTTGACTCTATTGGCAGCTTTTTTCTAAGCTTACTGATCAATACATCAACGGTTCTGTCGAGTCCGTCATAGGGGCGACCGTAAACATACCAACATAGCTCATCTCTTGAGACAACCTGGTATGGTTTATTGAGCAAAATACTTAGCGCTAAAAACTCAGACAATGTAAGCCGATGATGTTTACCTTTAATGTCCACTACACATTTACGCACTACATCTAAACAAAAACCATTAAAAAAAACAGACTGAGGGCTTTTGTTACTCTTTCGTTTTAACCTTATGAGTGTTGAGCGTATCTTTGCAGCAACAATTTTAATATCTACTTCGTGATGGATATAATCTGTAATGCCACATTCATACAGCTCTACTTCCCGATTTATATCGATTTTATCCCCAATGACCATGACGGTGATTACATACTTCTTATGGAGCTCTCTACACAAGTCAATGATTGAAATGCCTGAAATCTGGTAGGATAAAATCACAAAATCAATGGGTTGTACCATTAATGTCTTATCTAACTGCAAGGGATTGTAACACCTGATAAAATGACACTCTTGTAGATAACGACCTAATTGATCTATATACCTTTTATCAATGCCTAATGTTAAAATCAACTCCCAATTCCTAAATAAATAATAGCTAAAACTATGGGCTTCCCGATGACAAAAAATTTCACTATCTCTGCAACTTAGCCCATTGGGAGAAAACTCACACTTAGGGGGTTACCATCATGGATAGTGCATGAAATAGTCACTCTCCCCAGAGAGCATTCTAATGAAATTCTTATCAGAAGAATGCCGTCAATTGAAATCAATTGTAAAAATCTACAAGAATTTTCTGCACGGGTTTGGACAATAGCTTACCGTTACGCTTCTAACTTGACTCAAAACCTGCTTTGACAACCTTATCTAATAAATGTTGATTAGTTGATTTAAAAATTGATAGCTCAGGTGCGACAGACGTTACGGCACCCATGCCAACCGCGGCGGCAAGTGCTGCACCAGCGATTGTCCCAGGAATGCCACCAACGATTGTGCCAACAATAGCTCCAATAATCATCATGACTGCCGCAACGAGAAACTTTGCCATCTCTGCAGCAAAACTGCCAAAAACTGGAGAGCGTTTAGCATTGTTTTCATAATCATTAAGTGCCTTAATTTTATCCTCACGGGTTTTGCCTTGGTCACTCACTGCCGCGATAACCTCATTAAGCTCACGCAATGAGGTTATATAAGCATCTCCTAAATTATGAAGGTGCTCCCTTTTTTCTACAGCAACCACCAGTTTGTCGTGTAATACGTTACAAGCTTTTTGGAATTCAGAGCCTTCAGCTTCCTTACTTTTGCTCATAAGCTGTTTGAAACCGTTCTTAATAGCTTCAATCTGCTTTAATTTTTCCCACTGAGCTTGATTTAACGATTTATTTTTTTCCAGTTCCACAACCTGTTGCTGAAGGTTTGTATTATCTTTTAAATAGGACCAGGCATCTTGGTCAATATCCTTCATTAATCGACTAAAGATCTCGGTATTGTTTTTCCAATTTTTGACCATGTCAGCATGAGGAGCCTTGAATAATTTTTTCATCTTTAAGTCAATACAACATTCATTTTCACTTATCTGTAAATAAGTCTGTAAATCTTTGGGTAACTGCTGATGGAATTCACTCAGTTCAAGCACTTTGTTCGGCTCGCCTAATTGTCCTTGAGAGTCAATCGTGGGTCTTTTCCCAGGAAGGCTGTGTTCAAAAATACTAAGACGTGCGTCTTGTGACAAACAATTTTCAACATGAACCAGTGTCAAGCCATCAAGCTTTATTTGAGTTTTATCCTCATCCAGAGCTTCTGTATCAGCTGCAGGAGTGTAGTAAAGCGTAACCGCATTTAATTGACCATTTTCATTGATGTAGCTGTAGCTTAACCTGGTTTTTGCCAGAGTTTCTATCTGACTTTTACCCTGATTTTGCGCTATGATCAAATTAATACAAGTATCAAAGAACGCCTCAAAAAAGCGACCTTCAAATTTGCCCTGCAAAAAACCAGGTTTACCTTTGGACAAAGTATACTCGTACAGCATTTGTTCTAAGGCATTGGAATTGCCGTCATTTGCTTTACTTAAAAACTGAATTCTAGGAATATCTGTAAAAATATTCGCTTTTTGACTTTCATCTGATTTTGCATCATTTTGGTATATTCTTATGACCTCATTTTGATAGCCTGTTATAACACCTGAAAGCTCAGGTGAAATCATGTCACTCAACTTGTTGTCAAGGGCTGTAACCCCTACCCCATAATCGCTCAACAGATCTGCCATATCAGCATATTTAAGTCCTGTCTTGATAACGCTTGGCATTATTTTTCTCCTATGGTTAATGTTAATCTGAAGTGTAGAGTTTCTAACTGCGCGAAGTTGTTAGGGTAACGGTGGGCGGAAAGATAGTCATGACCGATTTTCATGACTGCTTTTTCTCAACTTGACTGACTCCTGGCTGCTCATTGAAGATAATTTCATAATCTTCATATGCACTGTCGTTGTCGTTATTGTCCTCTTCTGCTGAATAAAACACCTCATCATTTTCTCTTGCATCTTGATGATTATTAAGCTCAGACATATACGCAGTGTAATCAGCTGCGATTTTCTTAAGTTGCCCAAACTCAGCCTTATTAAGTTTTAGATCAGCTAAATCCTTGAAATCTTGCTCAGTGGGGTTAGCAAGCGTAAAAATAGCTTCTTCTAACTTATCAGAAATTGCAGACCCTTTTAGCTTTTGAAGGTTTTTAAGAATAGCCTTGGCTACCTTAATTTTATTGTTATCATTGTAGAGCGTGCCATGTTGGGATGTTTCGTATGTTTCCACCTGAGCAATTAATTTATCGATTAATTGATAATATTCAGGGTTAACATAGGTCATCTTTTGTGAACCCAGTTCTTTATCAATGACGGTCTTATAGTTTCCAAGTTCCGTTTGAGCCTTTTTCAATTCCACAAGGTATGGCTGCTCTTGATTATCATTTATATACTGATCAATACTCTTTAGCGTCTTTATAATTTCCTGTTGCACTTCGTATAGATAAACACCACAGGCTCCTGTCGCAACAAGAATGGGATTCTGCTTGATTTTTTCAACAAATTCAGCGGTTGAGGTAATGGTTTGCTTTAGCCTTTGCAGATACGCTTCTGATGCTTCAGGAATAAAATTAACCTCATCATCATGCAGGGCAAAAAGATGATTATTGATCTGATCTTTTACCTCTGCTTTAAGCAGCGCCTTAGGCGTATAATTTAGTTTTGAACAAGCAATGGCGCTACGAATCAATTCTCCCATATTGTCTAAGGTTGGTCTATTTCCGACTAATAATGCGTCCGTAAATGCGTGATTTAACAAGTCTTTAGGATCTACAGACAATTTTTCTTTAAGAAACAGGTTAATTGCCGCTTTAGTGTCGCCATCGAGCTTGTCATTGTTGGGGTCAACCAGAGCTGCCAGCTGTTTAAGCAGTAACGTATGATAAATACTGAATTCATCAGTGTACGTAAACACCTGATTAAGAGGGTTATCTGCATTTAAATTAATCTCTGGCTTTTTTAACAGCGAAAACATAAAGTGCATGGACTGCGTTAAGTATTGATTGATATTGTCCTTGTCGAGTTTTAGGTCTTTGCCACTGGCAGGTAAGTTCAAAAGATGACGTAAGCTGTTGTCACCTTTTAAAATAAATGCCTGATTCTCATTTTCTACTGTGCCAAAAATAACATTAAGGCTTTTTGCTGCACTCTTTAACTCGTTTTGAGTGGTAATCTCTCTGACTTGAACCAAATCATGCGCAACCCCACCAAGCGTATTAACATAGAAATCAGTGACATACTGAGGCAATGGCTTATTCTTAGGCAAGGCAGACACAATTTCGAATAGCTGATCTCTTATTTTTGTCTTGACATGAAATCTTTCAATAAACTCGCTATTGTTCCTATGATTCACATAATCTTGAGTTTTCTCAATACATGTTTTAAAAGCATTATCATTAATGTCTGTTGTTAATGCCTTAGTAAAATGACCTGTCTGACGTTGCGCAGTCGCAGCAATTGGTTTAATAGCTTTGTCGCCTAGATCCGTTTCAATCCGTTTACTGTGGCGATAACGGGCGGCATACTCTTCAAGCCATGATTTGCTGGAGCCCACCAAGATATACGCATTATATAACTTTCCATCACATTGACTGCTGACATAGTTTTGCAGGTTCTTAATATCAACATTTGAAGTTGCGACCACTTGTTGTGTGTGCATCCTAAGCTTGACAGCCTCATTATCAATGGCATCGGTAATTTTCTTAAGTGCCTCACGATTCTCCTGGCTTCGCTTGAATGTGAGAGAGTCAAAGTATGACGGTAAAAAATAAGCAGCAATACCTATTAATACTCCAGCAACCAGTGCGATGCTCACTGGGGCAATAGCAAATACCAAAGCCCCTGCAGCCAGTCCTGCAATACTTGCTACCAAATAGGGATGTCTAGCAAGAATAGTGGGTTCATCCATCTGTTTTGCCAAAAAGCCACTCACTTCAGATAAAAAACCTACCTGCAACTGCTGAGTGAACGTATCAGGATCAACATGACCAAAATAACGTTTTACAGTCCGCATAATTGCAGAACTGTTTTTATCATCCTGAATTTGCTCATTATGGATGGTATAAATCTCTTTAAATGTGTCGCGAAACACCTTATCAAGCTCGGTTAAAAAATAAGTTTCAACCGCAATCTTAAATTCGTCAGCACTTGAAGCATCTTTAAGATTGCCTTTAAATTCAGCACGCATATCAATAGGCATATCAGGCTGTTTTCCAAATAACAAAGACTCGCGATAATGGAAAAGTCTAATAAATTTATTGGTCAGATCTTTGCTCAATTCTAAGAATCCTGACTCATTAAGCTGTTTTTGAAACTCCTCTGAATCTATCGCAGGCTTTCTGACTTGACCTGAAACTCCAGGCCAGACATCATAAAAAGCTTTAGCTACTACACTACTAATTGCCACACTGATACCAGCTACTGCAAGATTTTTTCCAGGGATAAAGTCAGGAACAGGAATTGCATTACTAAGTGCCTGGTTTACTAACAGACCAGTGGCAGCGCCTGCCCCTACTGCTAGCACACCATTTTTGACTTTAGCTCCCATAGATAATCCTTCAAACATATGAGCTATCTGTGCTGTAAATTTAGGATATGACGTTTCCAATCGCATCATCAATAACTTTATTCTCTCCTCTGACTCTTTGGTCACTGACGTAGTTAAATTAAGCTGTGTCTTTATTGTTTTCTCAAGATAGTTCTGATGGTTCTTTTGAACGTTACCCATCATGTTTTGAACTGATTGGTTATTTGGCATAATTTTCTCCTATTACTCGATTTAATACTGATTTTTGCTCTTAATCAAAATTACTAAAATCAATGGCACCAAAATTTACTCTTCGATGCCCTTTAAGTTAAAAAATTAAACTCAACATTACAACATTTCATCTCTTTATCGGACAGATTGATCAAATACAAACAAACCACTTCATCATTTAAGGTAGTGCCATTAATTCCATCATTATGTCCATACTTGCGGTTTTCCATTGCCTTAGCCACTGTGGCTAGATATTTTCACGGTCATAAACTTCATTACCATAGACATTGATTATGCCGCTTTTCACTGATCTGCCCGAGAAATATCGCCGTAAGCCCACCCTTGATTTTTGGCCTTTTTCATATCAAGGCTCAGTGAACTTACATTGGGAACGTGCGCTGTTAGAACTGGAAAACTTACATGATTTATCCTTTGAATTTAAAGCCTTTCTACGCGCAAAATTCAACAGCAACAGTCAAACTGATATAAAGACGCTCAAAAAACTTGATCAACTTTTTCAATCAGCTTCCTTAGGAACAACAGAAAAAATTGTCCATACCTATAGCTATTGTGTGGACTGGCTTAACCTGTTTCGTAACACTTATGAAATTTTGGCATTAAGCATCAAACCACTGGCGTTGCAGTTACCCTTTATCGGCTTAGCCTGGCAGGTATTTGATGCAACTATACTAACCACCATGGCCATTTATACTCGCCAAAAAGATGACAAATGGGCAAGCAATCATTATTCGTATACCGCTTCTCAATTGCTCCTTTGTAGTGGTCTTGCGCTTAGTGCTTTAATACTTGCTACTTGTAGTCTATTAAGTATTATGAGCACATTGGTTACTGCCATCGGCGGGATTACTGCATTAATTATTTCATGGGCGTTAAGTGAACGTGCTGCCAAGCTTTGTGATGCACGCATTGACTATTTAATCCATGAAGAATTATCCATGCAAAAACTGCCGATCTTCACTGATGCTGACGCCGTATTAGAACTGCAAAATAGTTATCAAAAATGGCATGAAACAGTTCATAAAGCTCAAAATAGTGAAGCAAGTTATAGAGCATTAATGACTGCACTACAGCATGCTGAAAAGCATCTTGAAGCTAATAAAAATAACAAAAATAATTTAGACGAGTATCATCAGGCAAAGCTGACATTAAGCTTATGCAAAAATCAAATGAAAAAACGTGAGTTTCTCTATCGCCTGGAAACACCACTTAATTTCTTAGCTGTCGCAGCAGTAGCATTAAGTGTCT
This sequence comes from Caedibacter taeniospiralis, assembly GCF_002803295.2. Lineage (GTDB taxonomy): Bacteria > Pseudomonadota > Gammaproteobacteria > Francisellales > Francisellaceae > Caedibacter > Caedibacter taeniospiralis. Next base: position 49,570 of record NZ_PGGB02000004.1, read on the forward strand.
TAGCACTGGTGTTATTCATTATTGGAGCCAATATGGCGACTTTTGGACTTGCCAGTGCTATATTTTGCTCAGCCATCGTTATTTTTAGCAGCATCTATAATCTGCATCAAAAAAATAAACTTTCCCACGATGAAGCTCACAGCAGTCATGAACAGGCTTCCAAAACCATATACCCACACACATTATTCGACCCTCTGCCAAATAATATTTCACCAGCAGCTAACGTGACATGATCATATTCCCCGCCCATTCTATGGTGCTGAGTGAGTAGTGAGTAGGGTGGATAAGCGTAGCGCATCCACGCGGTAAAACAGATTGGCTGCGTGTTGGTGGATGTGCCTTTGGCTTATCCACCCTAACTAAGTTAAGTCGTACTCGAGTAATTGAATGGTAACTTTGCAACGATATTGCTACCATAGGCAGCACACTGTAATGTAAAAACAAAATAGCTTATGCCTAAGAAAATTTATATCGGTAGCTCAAACTTTGCCGAACTCATCACTGAAAACGCGGTTTTTGTTGATAAAAGCTTGCTTATCAGGGATATAATCGAAGATGCCAGTAAAGTGATATTAATCACGCGCCCCAGACGCTTTGGCAAGACCCTCAACATGTCCATGCTGAATCATTTCTTTGCCGCTAAAATTGGTTTTATTGAAACCCAGGGCTTGTTTGATCATCTCGCCATTGCCAGGGAAAATAATCGTTTTTACCTTAAGGAGTATCAGGGCAAATATCCCGTGATCTTTGTGAGCTTTAAAGACATTAAGGCGCGCAATTATCAGGAAGCACTTGGACAGTTATCGCTTTTAGTGCGAGGGATTTTCGGGACGAACTACGATCTATTGGAATCCAAGCGATTAAATGCCATCGACAAGGAAACTCTAAGCAACTATTTAAGGTTTGAAGTGCTTGATGCGTTCGAAATAGATATAGCCCTAAGAASCCTAAGCGAGCTGCTATATAAACACTACCAGCAGAAAGTAGTCATCTTAATCGACGAATATGACACCCCTCTCAATGCCGCTTATGTGGAGAATTATATTGAAGCATTAACCCCYTTGATGCGTAATCTAATGAGCAATACCTTTAAGGACAATGACGCRCTTYAYAAAGGTGTTATGACAGGCATTTTACGTGTCTCCAAAGACAGTATGCTCTCAGGCTTAAATAAYCTKGAAGTCTATACRATTTTRGATAAKGAATATCGCGAGTATTTTGGCTTCAGCAACAAAGAACTTGATGAATTATATCAGGATCAAGGTTTGATTGCGGATAGAGAAAATGCCAAAAAGTGGTATAACGGCTATAACTTTTCAGGACTTGCCATTTACAACCCCTGGTCGATTTTGAATTGTCTGCATAAAAAGGGAAAATTTGATGACTATTGGGTGCACACCTCCAACAACAAGATGATTGAAACCCTGCTGCTGAAATTCCGTGAAGATGTGCATCCTGCGGTGACRCAATTGATGGAATATAAGACGGCAGAAGTCATTATCGATCGCCATGTGACCTATGACACGCTGGATATTCAATCGAGCAGTTTATGGAGTTTGTTGCTRTTTGCAGGCTATCTCACTACCGAAAGCTGTGAGGCTACTGGGAAACTCCTGTATCGTTGCCAGGTTAAGCTCCCAAATATCGAAATYGTKCAYTTRCTKAATTATTACTTCGATATGTGGTTTAGCACACGTTTGGGCGTACAGTATCAATCGTTTTTAAATAATCTGGTTGAAGGCAAGGTGGAGAAGTTCAGTGAACAATTAAACACTTATCTCACTGAAGCCTTAAGTGTCAGAGACACAGGCTATACCGCCGAGAAGTTTTATCATGGWYTGGTGCTCGGTTTAATCGCGTCRTTAAGAGAGACTCATCTCATCCATTCAAATCGTGAATCAGGCGAGGGATATCCTGATGTGCTGATTTATCCATTGGCAGATAATCAAAAGCATGATTTGGGAATTGTAATGGAATTTAAGCATGGGAAGGAAGACGATAGCGAAAATCAGGAACTCCTGGCAGAGAAAGCCCTAAGCCAGATTGATACGAAAAATTATGTGGCAGAACTTAAMGCKCAATCGCAGGTMAAGCGTATTTTAAAACTRGGRCTGGCGTTTAACCACAAGCGGGTGGTTGTRAAGCATGCTTTAACGCAACCCCACCCTTAAGGGGTGATGTTAAATGCTTAATTTTTAATTTTGAATGTTAAATTTTGGCTCTGGACTATATTCCGCCCACTTGCATTAAATTCCCCTCTTTTCAAGAGGGGTGGACGCGAAGCGGACGGGGTGTTTACAAATATCTAGTAAGCAACGCCATTCATAAATCAGTTGTTTGAGAGAAACAGAACACTGCTTAAAATGGCACCATTATTCCTGCAAATTACTACACTCATGAGTAGGATAATTAAACCATTAAAATTTATGTATCCATGGGCGAGACTACCTCATAATGCCAAACTTAAACAGTTTGCACGTGAACTTAGGAAAGCAGGGAATTTGTCAGAAGTATTGCTCTGGCAACAACTAAAATCTCGAAAGCTACTTAACCTGAAGTTTGATCGGCAAACAATTATTGGTAATTATATTGTTGATTTTTATTGCTATGAATTGGGTGTTGTGATTGAAATAGATGGCTGCACACACGATTTTAAGACGGTTTATGATACAAGAAGAGATGGCTATTTGCAACAACATGGTCTGATGGTGATTCACTTGTTAGATCGTGATGTTAAGCAAAGCTTATCCGCTGCGGTAGCATACCTTGAAGGTGTGTTAATGAAGCGTCAAAAATGGCTGAGGGAGTATGGTGGCTGTTACCTTTAACACCCCGTCAACCTTTGGTTGACACCCCTCTTGGAAAGAGGGGAATTGCCATCTTTCCGCCCACCGCTACCCTGCGCGAAGTCGTTAGGGTTATTTGAAAACCGGATTCCCGCCTTCGCGGGAATGACAATGCCTATTTTGATTGGGCGGAAATTTCGTCTAAGCCGAAAAAAGAAACTGCCAAAAGCGATTTATCGCGGGCAGGTATTTAAACGATGCTGATACTATTGAAATCAACTTCCGCTGTATTTCGATAACGACTGCCACAATTTCGGATCATCCTTGAGATCAAATAATTTTGAATGTTGAATGTTGAACGTTGAATTTTTAACACTCAACATTCAACACGCACTAAGTGGAAATGCCAGATTTCAGAGTTGCCCCGCTGACGCAGTTTTTTTACACAATGGTTTTAACATTATGCAGAGAATATACCGCCTGGGTCACAGCCAACTATTTATCAGACCATATAGATTTACATCACCATTTTTTATCAAACGAAAAACTATCATCCAAGAGCTGAATGCTTTTATTCAGTTTGTTAGTATTGTCATTAAAAATATTAAAAGACTGAAAGCTCTGGTCAAAGTCCAACAACTTTTCCTGTTGTGAGTTTATATCACCATGATCAAGGACATTATTAAATTTAGTTTCATCAGATAATGCTGCCTTAAAATCTTCTGTTAGATATTTCTCACGAACCTTACCGGTTAAATCTTGTCTGGCAGCATTAATTTTGTCAGTAATAGTCTTATAGCTATTTTCCTCTGCCAAGTCTTGTTTGAGTCCATCAACTACTAACTGAGGATTTTTCTCAGTGGTTTCATATGCTTTTAGAACACAGTATGGAATATTTACTTTCATGGGGCTCTCGTCAACATTAACCTGTCCGCTGTAGTCAAAGAGACCAATACGGTTGTTGGTATTATCGCTTATAAATTTAAGCAAATTAGTTAATTTTTCTCCTACTGGTACTTCAAAGCCACTCAGATCCAATAGATTCGCATTTTTCTGCGTCAACTTACCCTCATCACTATGACCAAAATCAATCTCTTGTTGACTATCGTTCATATAGTGTTCAGATTTTAGGTTAGGCTCAGATTTGTGCCTAACATGCCCGTTGTTAAATGTTCCAGTCTTATTAAGAAAATCACCCTCTGTAAAACTATGGAATGCTGGCKTTCWTSYWTRSYTWKMTTKWTWGTCGCTTCGTTATTTAGGTTATTCTGATCGACTATGTTTAGACTGCTCTTTACCTCCTTCTCTAGCTTCGTCGCTATGTCCTTATAAAAATTCTGCTCACTTATCTGTTTAGCAATGTTTTGATATTCTCCATAACGTGCTGAAATTTTGCTATCGGCAGTTTTGTAGATGGCATTTGATGGATTAGTTATATCAGTTGTGACCTGAGTATTCAGATCTATTACCTGCTGCTTGAGCTCAAGACTCACCGTTTCCCCTTTATTGTTTAGAAAGTCAGTTAAGCTAAGCGGCTCATTCACACTGCGAATATAATACTCTTTTAATAACTCACCTGCCTCTCTGCCCATTTCATTTAGTACATGGTCATCCACCAAAGAACATTTTAAGTAAGTATCCTCACCCAATCCTTTTTTCATAAATAAATTCTCAAAAGTACGCTTAAACCAGCTAACTACTCTTGTTAACCAACCATCCACTTTATTCACTATCTCGTTTGACCAAGTTAATTCAACAGCATGCTTGGCTGCTTCATTCTTTAAATCGATCTTCCAGTTGACCTTCTCCCCTTTAAGCAAATTAATTGTAGCTGTCTCCATAGCCTTTTGCATAAGGTCCGTCGCCAATTTTTTGTGACCAGGATTTTCCCCTTCGACTTGGGTAAAAATCCCACCAAGCTCTGCTCTATTCTTTTCAAGCTCTGGCAAGATGTTATTGAGCTGTGTGTAAAGGTCGCTAAAGATCTTTCTATTTAGCTCGTTATCTTCAAGAATAACTTCGCTTTGTTCTGACGCTATATTTTTCCCCTTCAAATACTCTTTAACTGCCTCCATTAATATTGTGCCAGAAATATAATCTGGCTCGCTATACTCCCTAGAAGATACTTCACGTTCTAAATTTTTCCTATTATCAACATCTGGGTTTCTTACGTTTATAGTAGCATTCATACCCAAACGGTTGGCAAATAAACCTGTCAACCTAGTATTACCAATAAATATTTCACTAGGTTTCTCAGGATTTGTGTTATTCCTTAGTGTAATTTTTAAATCAGCCATATTCTTCTCCTAAAATTAATTTTTAATTGTTTTTAATTGTTTTTAATTGTTTTTACCGTTTTTTGTCAAAGCATCTGTATTGATGCCTGGCGCTAAAGTTACATTGATTAACTTTGAGTTACAATATTTGACGAGTTTATCGGACAGATTGATTGGTTTAAGCCACGATAAGGGGGRWGAATKWTWRATGTTAAATWTTGAATACTTAATTCTTAATTCAAAATTTAGGCTTGTGCAAATAATTCGCCCAAGCGTGTCGGTGTGAGTAATCAGTGTCACATTCACACTGACAACTCACACTTAGCAATGAGCGGAAATATAGTCCAGAGTCAAAATTTAACATTCAAAATTAAGCATTTAACATTTCACCTCGCCCCAGGAGGGGAATAATGCCCAATTACATAAATATATGCCCGCGATAAAATCGCTTTTGGCAGTTTCTTTTTTCCCGCAAAAAAGAAACCAAAAAGCTCGCCCTGACAGTTTTCTAAACGAGCAAAACATCGGGATTTTTGAAAACTCGTTTCACTCAGACAATTCAAAAATCTTCACCGAGGTTTTGCCCTGAAAACTGCAATGGGCAATTCCCCTCTTTCCAAGAGGGGAATATCCCTTCCGTCAATAGCTACAATGCTTTTAATTGCGCATCTGTTAAGCCAGTTGCCGCTATGATTCTTGGCATCATCTAAACCAAGTTGTTTTAAGTTTCGTGCGACTTCAAGTTTTTCTTCCATCCTGCCTTTTTCAATACCTTTCTCCATACCTTTCTCCATACCTTTCTCCATGCCTTTCTCCATACCTTTCTCCATGCCTTTCTCCATACCTTTCTCCATGCCTTTCTCCATGCCTTKCTCCATTCCTTCCGCTCTAGCCTCTGCTTTGGCAATCTCCATATTATTCACATAAGCATAATGCTCATCYTCGATTTTCTCATATGCCAAAAGTTCTTCTTCTGTCCAGTTAAATGACTTCATTTCATCTAAGGCTTCGTGAATCGTTACCTCTTGCATAAGRTGACTGGGGAAATGCTCRCCTTCTTCGGCATGTTTGAAAAAGTAAATCCATTTATCCAGAATGCTGGTGAGCTCATCCGCGGACTTATGGAATTTGTCCAGCTCGATAAAGGTATAACTAAAATCTTTAAGATAATTCTTATGGGTGGTTTGCTCAAGCATCACATGATAGGAAATATAGTGATTATGTTCTGGCAGAATGGTTTTGTTACAGATCGCGAGGAAAACCACTTCTTTCAAATCTTTATACTCGAGCTTTTTGACACGCTGCCCAATATAGGCACGTGAGGCATAGTACTGTGCGCGCTTGAGATACTCCAGAGTCGAAACCACCTGCATTTCGATGATAAATTTGTTGCCATTTTGATCCTGGCACATCACATCGACGATGCTTATGCGCTGTTCATGCACCTCAGGCAAGTAAATGGTGGGCAGAAACTCTACGCTTTCAATGCGGCTCGCGCGAGCCAGCACGTCATTTAAAAAATGAATCAGGATGCCCTTGTTTTTCTCGGTGCCAAATAAGCGCCTAAAGGCAATGTCGTTCTTAGGATCTAAATATTTCTGGATGGGCATGATCAACTACCTTTGGTTATAACTGTGCGGATTATAACATTACCCGATTGCCATCGGCAATTCCCCTCTTTCCAAGAGGGGAATATCCCTTCCGTCAATAGCTACAATRCTTTTAATTGCGCATCTGTTAAGCCAGTTGCTGCTATGATTCTGGCATCATCTAAACCGAGTTTCTTTAAGTTTCGTGCGACTTCAAGTTTTCCTATCTCAATTCCTTTTGCCTCGGCAAGCTCCATATTGCTGATATAGGCATAATGCTCATCTTCGATTTTCTCATATGCCAAAAGYTCTTCTTCTGTCCAGTTAAATGACTTCATTTCATCTAAGGCTTCGTGAATCGTTACCTCTTGCATAAGGTGACTGGGGAAATGCTCRCCTTCTTCGGCATGTTTGAAAAAGTAAATCCATTTATCCAGAATGCTGGTGAGCTCATCCGCGGACTTATGGAATTTGTCCAGCTCGATAAAGGTATARCTAAAATCTTTRAGATAATTCTTATGGGTGGTTTGCTCAAGCATCACATGATAGGAAATATAGTGATTATGTTCTGGCAGAATGGTTTTGTTACAGATCGCGAGGAAAACCACTTCTTTCAAATCTTTATACTCGAGCTTTTTGACACGCTGCCCAATATAGGCACGTGAGGCATAGTACTGTGCGCGCTTGAGATACTCCAGAGTCGAAACCACCTGCATTTCGATGATAAATTTGTTGCCATTTTGATCCTGGCACATCACATCGACGATGCTTATGCGCTGTTCATGCACCTCAGGCAAGTAAATGGTGGGCAGAAACTCTACGCTTTCAATGCGGCTCGCGCGAGCCAGCACGTCATTTAAAAAATGAATCAGGATGCCCTTGTTTTTCTCGGTGCCAAATAAGCGCCTAAAGGCAATATCGTTCTTAGGATCTAAATATTTCTGGATGGGCATGATCAACTACCTTTGGTTATAACTGTGCGGATTATAACATTACCCGATTGCCATCGGCAATTCCCCTCTTTCCAAGAGGGGGCGAAGCCTGTCTTGGAGAGCATAAACTGCTTTATGCTCTCAACGCTGAGCGCCATTAGAGCGGGTGGAAATATGGTCACCTCCCACCGCCGTGTCTAAAAAGTTGTACCACTTAACTTACAATCCTTAAAGTTTTCACTTACAATGATTTCCAGTTTAAGTTGATTAGGGATGCGGGTGTTGGATATTCAAAAAGTTCGCCAAGACTTTCCTTTTTTAAGGCAAACCATTCATGGTAAACCCGTGGTTTTCCTGGATACGGGGGCGTCAGCACAAAAACCTAACATCGTGATCGAAGCGGTAAGGGAAAGCTATACCAATGATTATGCCAATGTACATCGCGGCGTTTACTATCTAAGTGATCAAGCCACTGAAAAATATGAAGGCACGCGTAAAGTAGTACAGCATTTTATTGGCGCACAAAAGATGGAAGAAATCATCTTCACAAAAGGTGCGACGGAATCAATTAATTTAGTGGCAAGCTCGCTATTGGATCAGTATTTTAGTGCGGGTGATGAGATTGTTATTACCGAAATGGAGCATCACGCCAATATTGTGCCTTGGCAATTGATGAGTAAACATAAACCACTCACCATCAAATACATTCCTGTGACCGATAAAGGGGAGCTCAACTTATCCGTACTTCCTTCATTGCTGAACGATAAAACAAAGCTTATTTCACTGACTCACTGCTCAAATGTCCTAGGCACGATTAACCCCATTAAAGAGATTATTCAGCAAATTCGCCAAACTCATCCTGATGTTGCTGTTGTCGTCGATGGTGCGCAGTCAGTGGTTCATCAAAAAATTGATGTTGTTGATCTGGATTGTGATTTCTTTGTTTTTTCAGCGCATAAACTCTATGGCACAACGGGTGTCGGTGTGCTTTATGCCAAAGAGAAATGGCATCCACTTATGTCACCCTATCAAGGTGGTGGAGATATGATTAAGCTTGTGACCATGAAGGAGACAACGTTTGCTGATCCCCCTTATAAATTTGAAGCAGGAACACCCGATATTATTGGTGTTATTGGTTTAGCCAAGGCGATTGAATATGTGCAAAGTCTTGGTATCTGTAATATCAAAGCACATGAACAGATGCTGCTTAAGTATGCAACAACAAGACTCCAGGAAATTACTGGTTTAAAAATTCTAGGTCAAAGTGAGCATAAAGCAGCTGTGATCACATTTGTAATCGAGAATTTTCATGCGAATGATTTAGGCACTTTGCTGGATCTATCAGGTGTTTGTGTGCGCACAGGGCATCATTGTGCCCAACCTTTGCTACAACGGTATAATGTACCATCAACCGTGCGCGCATCATTTGGTGTTTATAATACCAAAGAGGACGTGGATGTTTTGGTCAAGGGGCTGCATAAGGCGATTCATATGCTAAGTTAGAAAAGTATAACTCAGTGCCATTAAAGTATAACTGTTGTCAACACTTAAAATTGCCAGCTTTTAGGGTAAATAAATTGTTGAAGTTCCTGCAAATACAGTACACTGGCGAACCTAAAATTTGATCGACTAAAATCATAAGGACAAACGATGATTCCTACCCCTCATATTGAAGCCTCTGACAAAGATGAATTTGCCAAAACAGTAATTATGCCCGGCGATCCACTTCGTGCCAAACTCATTGCTGAGACTTATCTCAAGAATGCCAGACTGGTGAATAGTGTACGCAATATGTTGGGCTATACAGGGACTTATAAAGGTAAAAAGCTAACCATTATGGCACATGGCATGGGGATGCCAAGTGCAGGCATTTATACCGCTGAGCTGTTTAACCACTATGACGTGGATAATATTATTCGCATTGGCTCTTGTGGTGCTTATGTTCCTGAGGTTAAAGTTTATGATGTCCTTCTGGTGACGGAGTCTTATTGTGAGTCTGATTATATTGAAATTGTAACAGGTGAGAAAACACGAACGATAAAACCAGATTTATCCCTGACTGAACACATTGCTATGATCGCAAAGAAACTCGATTTACCAGTCAGTAAAGCAAAAGTGCATTGCACGGATGTGTTTTACCGTAAGAACTTTGATGACTATTTGAACATTCGTGATCGGCATGGCTGTAAAGCAGTTGAGATGGAAACAGCAGCAATATTTGCTAATGCCAAAGCCTATGGCAAAAAAGCGGCATGTTTATTAACCGTCTCGGATTCTCTGGTAACAAAAGAAGTGACCACAAGCCAGGAGCGGCAAAATTCATTTACTAATATGATTAAAATTGCTTTAGCAAGTGTTTAATTATTGTTGCTCGCAAATTTTAAAATGATATCTATTCTTTGGGGTGCAGGTTAGTCGTACTACACAGGGAGAATAATGATGGAATGTAAACAATCTGGTTCAACTATTGGCTGTCTTGTAATTGGTATTATTTTGATTGTACTAAGCATTGTACTGATTGTGGGTGCGTTTAGCTGGTTCCCACCTGAGCATAGCCTGTATGATCTTAGTGAGTCAGTTATCACAGGTATGCTAGGCTGCGCAAGCTTAATTATCGGTGCAATTTTTGTTGTTGTTGGAATTGTCCTAAACAACGTGAGTTCGACATAAAAAACCTTGTCAAAGCGTCGTCTTTTCAAGCATTTCTGCGTTAGTATGCACTTAAAAATGCTCGAATTAGCGCAGCTAGTCCTGTGCTTTTTAAGTGCAAAAGCCTTGAACTGCTTAAAAATACTTGCTTTGAGCATGTCATTCAATGTTTCTTACGTCGAACTCACGTTAAACAGAGTTGAAAAACGGACTTAAGACTCGTACTATATGCGGCAAGGAATGATGAAAAAACAAATAAAACTAAGCCGACATAGCTCAGTTGGTAGAGCAATTGATTCGTAATCAATAGGTCAGCAGTTCGATTCTGCTTGTCGGCACCATCTTTCCGTATCAAACCATATCTTATGAAAGTTTTTCCCTTTAAAATGCAGTGTTACAGAGATTTGTGTCAATAAAAGGAACAGCTTGAAATGCTTTGATATTAAACCCATCAGGATAACCAACTTCAACAAGATATAACCCATGTGCTGGCACTGTAATACCTGCCTGCGCCCTATCTCTTGCCTTAACCAGCTCGCACATCCAGTTGACTGGCTTTTTGTGAAGCCCAATCTCAAGCAGTGATCCCACAATATTTCTGACCATGTGATGCAAAAAAGCATTCCCCTGAATATCAAAGATGATGAACTTGCCGTATTGCTTAAAATACGCGTGATGAACATTGCGCATGGCACTGAATGACTGGCATTGTGACGAACGAAAGGCACTAAAATCCTGTTCGCCTAACAGATCCCTGCTGGCTACATTCATGTTATCTATATCCAGTGCTTGATTTATCCACACTGTCCGATCATGCCAAATTGCGCTACTGGTTTTATTTTGATAGATGACATATTGATAGCGCCGATAAAGTGCGGTAAAACGCGCACTAAAATTTGCAGTGACTTTAAAAACTGCTGATACTTTAATGTCTTTAGGCAAATGGGCATTTACGCCAAACACCCAGGCTTTTGTATCTCGCAATGCCTTTGTAGCAAAATGCACAACCTGTGCTGTGGCATGAACTCCCGTATCGGTTCTCCCTGCACAAACTACAGTAATCGGTTCATTGGCAATAATCGATAAGGCTTTTTCCAGATTTTCCTGCACAGTTGTACTGTGATTTTGGCGTTGCCAGCCACAGTAATTGGTTCCCAGGTATTCAAGCACAAGAGCATAATGTTTAAACATAGTATTGCCACAGCAACTAAAAGCTACAGATCATAGCATGGCTTCTGACAGCTTATAACACCAATGCCATGGCTCGTAGATAAATCCAGCTTTGTTATTCCTGGGATAACTTAAGTAAAACTGAAATTTATGAGCATTTTCTATGAGCCAGGCAAAGGCTTTTGTTTCTTCAAAATCTTCGACTAACACATCCTTTATTTCAGTTGAGCTTAAATCTAATGCACGCCCTGTGTGGTGCTCACTAAACCCAGGTAATGCCAGCACTCTTAAAATATCCTCAAGTGCAACACCCTTATTTAGTTTATTGAGAATAAGATTGGCTTGATATAAATAACCGCGATAGGCAGAAACAACCTGCAAAGTGACGCCCTCTTGCAACGCTGTTTGATACATTTTTTGCCATGCTTGATAGGCGTTTTGCTGCATATAATAATCTCGCTGAAAAACGTCTTTACCCCCATAGATCAGTTGCGACCCCTCACATTCAGCAAATAATGACAGCTGTTGATTTTCTTTAAATTGAAAAGGCAAAATAGCATAAGCATCATGAAGTTTTTGATTATTCAGGGACATCTTTGTTCTCCGTTTGCATGAATAAATGACCTGCCACCGTCGTTAAAGGTTCCTTTAATAAGTCTGGTGGCGTTTTCTCAAATCCAGGTATTTTTGAACTTTCACTTTGGATATGAATTTCATCGATTAACTGGTTGGTTCTTAAGTCGTAAATTTTGATATCAATTACAACTTTATTTGCCACACCAGTAAAAAACGTATAGCTATCAGTCCATTGGAGAAGACGTGGCAAAATGAAATATTCATAGTGTTTATCACGTGCTGCTAAATACTCAAACTGTGCTGAATTAAAGCTTTTTGCAACACCTAGCTTTTTAAAATAAGGCTTAAAAATATTACTTAAAACAGTCATGGTTTTTGGGGCACTATCTGGGTAACTGTGGAGCTCATCGTAACCGTTATTAGGGTAAGCCATGTAGGCCGTGGCATGCAAAGGCAGCTTGACCAAAACATCACTGTAACGAATGGCATCATCCTGTGCTGCCAGCGTTTTTTGCATGGAGTTGGTCACAATCTCATGGGTGCTTGTGCAGCCAATAAGCGCAAAACAAAATGTCAAAAAAAATTTCTTCATCTGGTGAGTAGCAGAACTAATATTGCAAATATTATACCGTTTATATTTTTCCCACCAAGCCTTCACACCCTTTTTTGTCAGTCCAAACCAGAAATAAGCGACATAAGCTCGCTGCGACTCTTCTCATCTTTACGAAAAATACCACGCATGCAGCTTGTGACCGTTGAAGTTTCTGATTTATGCACCCCTCTTGTTGTCATACATTGGTGCATGGAATCAATAATAACGGCAACTCCTTTGGGTGTTAGCGCCTGTTCGATCGCCAAAGCAATCTGCATTGTCAAGCGCTCTTGTGTTTGCAGGCGCTTTGCATAAACATCTAACACGCGCGCAATCTTACTAATGCCCACGACTTTTCCATCGGGTAAATAGGCAATGTGCGCCTTACCAACAATAGGCACCATGTGATGCTCACAATAAGACTCTAAACGCAGGTTTTTGAGTAATACAATCTCATCATATCCCTCGACATCTTCAAAGGTCTTTGCCAAAATTTCCTCAGGATTCTCGTGATAACCTTTAAAAAACTCGTCATAAGATTTTATGACACGCTTAGGGGTTTCAAGCAGACCTTCACGCATTGGGTCTTCACCAATATATTCCAATAGCGTTTTAATCGCGGCTTCTGCCTGCTGTTTCGTTGGTTTTTTGGTCATCATTTTTCTTTTTAAACTTTTTTTACATTAACGGTTTTTATCGAAAGCAATTTTAATCCCCTGCAACACTAGCTCTGGCACAATGACATCAAAGAGCCCCTTTTCATTAAATAGCTGAGAAAATCCCCCTGTTGCAATCGTTATCACTTCCTCGGCTTTGACGTTAAGCTCTGCAATGATCACTGACTTAAGTTCTTTTAAGGCACCCAAATGTCCATAGTAAATACCCGATTGTAAATTGGTATCGGTATCCTTGCCTATGGCAATGCTTGGTTTAACAATGCTTACTGAAGATAGTTGCGCCGCATTATTACTTAATGCTTCTAAAGAAATTTTCACGCCAGGCAAAATGGCGCCACTAAGATACGCCTTATCTTTGCGTACCACATCAAACACGGTTGCCGTACCCAAATCAATCACCAGCACATCTTTATTGGGGAAAAGTTCAACCGCCGCTATGCACCCTGCTATGCGATCAGCACCCACTTCTTTAGGTGTAGCCACCTGCATTTTCAAGCCTGTTTTAACCCCTGGCTGTAAGAAAAATGGCTCAGTTTGAAAATATTTCAATATCGCTGAGCGCAATGAGTAATTAATCGCTGGAACCACGGAGGCAATCGCCACCCCAGTAATGGCTTTGGGGTCAATATCATTTTCACTTAAAGCCTGGCGCAAAAAAATACCAATCTGGTCTGAGCTTCCATGTGCTGAAGCCGTCGTATAACGAAACTGCAAGATAAGCTCGTTTTGGTTAAAAACTCCCGCATGAATGTGCGAGTTGCCAACATCTAAGGTAAGTAACATATCCAAATAAAATCTCCTTAATTTGGCTTCGCAGTATATATGTATTACTCGCCATTTTACAGTGAATATCCCCCATTTTTACTCACTACAGCACTATTATTTTTTTTGTTTTCGGCTATGATGGCGATAAATTTATCGCACTGTTTTTACGAATAATAATATGGCTACTTTCGATCGTCATTTTTACCACATTTTACTGCTAATCATCCTATTAACCGCAGCAGGACAGATGACCAACACCATTTACGTACCTGCCCTAACCCAGATGGCACATGAATTTTCTGTTAGTGTCGGTCGAATGCAGGCGGCCATTGCGTGTTATCTATTTCCTTATGGACTTTTACAGTTTGTTTATGGACCCTACTCTGACCGTTTCGGGCGTAAACCCCTGATTCTGATTGGGATAGCTTTTTTTACGCTAGGATCAGGCTTAGCAATTTTTGCCACACACTTTGCCACGCTTTTGTGCGCAAGTTTTTTGCAAGGAAGCGGAATAGCGGTGGCAGGGGTCATGGTAAGGACGGTAATGCGTGATTTATATTCAGGAATGAAACTGCATAGTGCCAATAGTATCATGTCGATTGCCCTTATCTTTGCCCCGCTGATTGCCCCACTTTTGGGCGGTATTTTCACCGATTTACACAGCTGGCGCGCTATTTTTGTTTTCCTGAGCCTTTATGGTATTGCTTTACTGACTATTCAGTGGCTATTTCTCCCTGAAACCAACAAGCAAAAATCAGCCAAGGGTAACTTACTTGCCAAATATAAAGCCGTATTAGGTAACAGTAATTTTATAATCAATTTGATTTTACTGATCGTTGCTAATGGAGGAGTCGCCGTTTTTGAAGTAAGCTCTGGTGCACTTTTTACCTCGGTACTTGCGCTTTCTCCAGCCATTGCAAGCATCTTGTTTATCATTCCCTTACCTTTTTATATGTTGGGAAGTTTTTTATCCGCACGTCTTGCGCGTTTTTATAGTCTGGATCGTCTACTTCTTATTGGGTGCTTTACGCTACTAGTCAGTGGTTTAGCCATGAGCTTATCCTATTATGTTATTGGCGTCACAAGCCCTGGCATTATTCTGCCAGGCTCGGTTTATTTTCTGGGTTGCGGGATTATCTTTCCAACAGCTACTACCAAAGCACTGGAGGAGTTTCCAATGATCGCAGGAACTGCGGGCTCAGTTTTAGGGGGAGCACAAAACTTAGGAGCAGGTCTATTAACAGCGCTTGCCGCATTTATTCCCTTAAGAAGTCAGCTGCCACTGTCGATTATCCTATCCACTCTTGCCGTATGCGCCCTGGTTAGCATTATCATGAGTCAACGCACGAGAATTATTAAAATATTCTAGAAATTCATCAACATCTTTTGCAGTTCATTCACGGGAACTTGCTGAGTTTCTTTGTGCATTTTACCATCCTTGCCTAGCCATTCTTTTGTTACCATAGCTGTTTTACCATCCTTATTGGTTTGAATGCTTACAGCATTAAACGAGCGCTGTACAGTATTGGCATCAGTAGCATTAACTGGTTTTTGGGTGGTAGGCGTGGATACTTGAGCAGCAGGCTGTGCTGCTACGGCATTCATTTGTTGTTGCAGTTGCTGCATCTCGGACTGAATACGCTGTGCAGTTTGCTGATATTTTTGTTCAAACGCTTGACGCTGTGCATCTAATTGCTGCTGCTGGAGAGCCAATGCGTTGACTGCCTGCTGATATTTTTCCTGAGCTTGAGATTGCTTAATTTGTGCGGTATTAACCCAACCAACTTGTCCTGTGGCAGTATCGGCTACCTTAATCCAGCCACCTTGTTGATAAAACTGAATATATTGATTCTGGTTTTGGTCAGTCAGTTGTGAGACGACTTGTGAATTTGCATCAGGTTGATTATAAACCTGATATGTGGCGGCAAAAGCACTGGTTGAAGCTGCTGCCAAACCTAAAGCTAAGAGTAGTTTCTTCATATTGATTCCTCACGTTATGTTGATTAAAAATAACTGATCACAAGATCAGTAGCGGCTAAAAACACAACCAAACTAAAAGAATAAACTTAACATAAACTTAAGGAATTCAGCACTTTTGATAAAGTTTATAGCAGGTATGCCTTTAGCTTTTCCTCATCAAAATGCTTCTTATCCACCTTAAGATACGCCACACATTCATCCAGGCAAACCATTGCTTCTTCAACGCCTGGGATAGTCAGGAGCTTTTGTTGCAGTGCTTTCGCGTCTGTGCACGCACCAAGCTTATCCAAACCATACAGCCTGGTGCTTAACTGCTTTGGCTGTTGCATCGTTGCAGCGATTGCCACCCAGATGACACCTAAGACACCATTAAAAACAAATACCCCTTTGACACCAAACTGATGCAATATCATGCCTCCCAATGCCCCACCAAAAAAAATACCTAAAAACTGCGCACTTGAGTAAATACCCATAGCAGTCCCCTTACTGGCGATCGGTGATATTTTTGAGATAAGTGAAGGTAATGCCGCTTCTAAGAAGGTGAAACTTGCAAAATAGAAAATGAGCAAAATACTCATGACGATGATATGCTGATCAAACTCAAATAACAAAAACTGCATTGTGGTTACTACAACAATGGCACCGACAAAAATTGGCTTCATTAAATTTTTAGTTTCAGCAAGGATAATAAACGGCACCATCAGTAAGAAGGAAATAAGCAATACTGGCAAATAAACCATCCACTGCTCAGCACTCTCAATGCCGATATAATCAATTAAAATGAGGGGAACAACGATAAACAAAGCCGTAAGCATTGCATGTAAACTAAAAATGCCGTAGTTTAAACGCAGGAGCTCAGGCTTACACAGCACACTTTTTATTTGCCTGGGTGTTGTTTCACTGCCGCGATGAAAAATAATTTTGGTTGGTGTGGGCACACCATAAACCAGAATAACGATACCGATTAAACCTAAAACAGCTGTTAGCCAAAATATTCCTGATAAACCCACTAAAGCGTTTAAAACGGGGCTTAAAACCATCGCCCCAATAAATGATAATCCAATGGTCATGCCGATAACAGACATCGCTTTCATACGATTCTCTTCCTTAGTAGTATCAGCAATAAGCGCCGTTAGCGTACTGCCTATTGCTCCTGCTCCTTGCAGCGCGCGTCCAATAATAATGCCATAAATTGTGTGCGACATGGCTGCGATGATACTGCCGATGATAAAAATAACCAAGCCAAATACAATGACTGATTTGCGACCATACTTATCCGACAAGACACCAAGAACAATCTGTAGCAATGCTTGCGTTAGCCCATAAACTCCCAAGGCCATTCCAACAAGAGTTGGGGTTGCATCGATAATTTTATCCGCATAAAGACTAAAAATGGGCAAAATAATGAACAGTCCAAGCATCCTAAACGCATATATGGCGGCGATGCTTAGCGTCGATTTTCTTTCTGATTGTAATAACATGCGTAAACCTAGACGTTGATAGCTAACCCTAAATCGCCAAACAGTATAAATAATAATTTGTAGATAATAAAACTCATGAGCATGCAACAAGGCAGAGTTAATAACCATGCGGTTGCCATGGTTCGTACTACTCGCCAATTGACCCCACCACTTTCTGGGTATCCTGCCCCCATAATGGAGCCAGAGGCTGCCTGCGTAGTACTCACAGGCAGTCCCAAATGAGAAGCACCAAGGATAAGTAACCCTGAGCTCATCTCAGCAGCAAATCCGTTCGCAGGTCCAATTTTGGCGACACGAGTCGTTAAAGTTTTAATAATCCGCATACCTCCTGTTAGCGTCCCTAGTGCCATGGTAAGCGCACACAGCGCAATCACCCAGGTTGGGATATATGTTACTGTGGATACCATTCCAAAACTAAACAAAGCAAGGGTTATAATCGACATGGTCTTTTGGGCATCATTTGAACCATGACTAAGCGCCAATAAGCTGCTTGAGATAACCTGAAGCTCACGAATCTGCGCATTTGATTTGCGCGGTGTTTTTCTTTTACTTAAAACTCTAAACACGATAACCACCAGAATAAGTGCCACAAAAAATGCCATGATGGGGGATAGTATCATCGGAATAATAATTTTCCAAACCAGAACTCCATAATGGACGGTTCCAAAGTTACTTGCAGCAACCGCAGCGCCTACAAGCGAACCAATCAGTGCATGCGAAGAGCTTGATGGGATGCCAAAATACCATGTAAGCAAGTTCCAGGTAATTGCTGCAAATAAGCCAGCAATTAACACTAAATGGGTAATAACATTGGCATCAACTAAGCCCTTACTAATCGTTGTCGCAACAGCCGTACCGATAAAAGCACCCACAAAATTAAAAACTGCTGCAAGAATAATTGCCTGATAAGGTGAGAGTGATCTTGAGGCAATTGGGGTTGCCACGACATTGGCAACATCGTGAAAACCATTGATAAATTCAAAAAATAAGGCGATAAGGATAATACTAATAAGAACTGCCATTGTAATTAGATTTCCTTAACATAAATGCGCATGACCGAATCACACAGTGTGGCACTTGTCTCAACTGCTGATTCAACCGCTTTAAATACTTCCTTAAGTTTAATCGTGGTCAGGGTGTCATAGTCTGCTTTTTTAATCAGATCAATGGCATCACCTAAGTCTTCAACCACGTTTTCATCGAGCTCAGTTGCACGCTGTGAAGCAAGTTTAAGTTTTTGACCATCTTTGTTTTTAAAAGCAATTAACAGCTCGCACAGCGATTTGGTCATTTCCTGCAGTGTTACAACACTGCGAATCAAACAATCATCAACTTTGCTGTCAATGGCATAAATCTGCATTTTTTTATTAATTTTGATAATGCGCTTGGTAAGCTTTAACATAATCCCTGAAAGATGAAAAATATCACCGCGATCAATAGGAGTGATGAACTGCTCATTGAGTTCAATAATAATCCTTTTATTGATCTCTACGGCATTTTGGCGCTGTTGACGAAGCTTAAGCATAAGCTCTGACGCCTGACAGGCATTTTCCTCATTAACGATATCCACAAGAAACGACGCCGATAGGTGAACATTTTCAGCAGCCTCAACAAACAGATCAAAAAAAATGTCTCCTCGGCTTGGGATAAGTGATTTAATAATTTTTCGCAACATACGCGGATTTTCTATAAACCTTCAAGGTATCGCCATGATAATTGGATTAAGGCAAAACACAACCTTAAACTTTAATTTTTAAGGAAGAAAACACTCACTTTACACTTGCTAAAAATCGCTGCCAGTCGAACCCCACACCAGGGTCCGTTTTCCTTTGAGGAGCAATCTCTGAATGTCCTGTTATATTATTTTCAATATCTGGATATTTCCGCCTGATTGCGTCGGTCAGTCGAGACAGGCTTTGATATTGCGCATCCTTGAAGTGCGTTTTATCCGTGCCTTGAAGCTCAATCCCAATCGAAAAATCATTACAGTTTTCTCGCCCTTTGTAACAGCTTATACCCGCATGCCAGGCACGCTTTTCTGTGGAAACAAACTGGATAATGTCACCTGCTCTTTTAATATAAAAATGGCTGGACACGGTCAGATTTTCTAACCCCACAAAACGCTTATCAAGCGTTATATCAAGTTTATTTAAAAACAGCTCTTCCACATGGGTATTATCGTACTCCCCTTCAGCTAAGGAAATACAATGAATGACCAGCAAATTCACCTCAGTGTTTTGTGGACGTTCATTATAATTAGGTGATGGCATCGACTGAACACCACTTAGCCAACCATCACTATTTAGCTGCAACTTATTCATCCTCTTTCATCAGCTTCCTGCAAAAAACTCCTTTACATTATCAAACCACGATTTAGATCTTGGTGAATGCGTGTGGTGTTCTCCTATTGAATTACCAAAAGCCTCCAGTAACTCGCGCTGCTTGCTGTTTAGATTCACAGGAGTTTCAATGGTAACTTTACACATCAAATCTCCCATGCTATTGCCTCTTAAAGACTTAACTCCCTTCCCTCTTAGCCTGAACATTTTACCAGTTTGTGTTTCAGCGGGAATTTTAAGTTTAACCTTTCCATCAATCGTTGGGACATCAAGTTCCCCTCCTAAACATGCCGCCATAAAACTAATAGGTACTTCACAATACAAATCAGAACCATTGCGTTCAAAAATAGCATGCTCCTTCACTCGTATTTGTACATACAGATCCCCTGCTGGCGCCCCATGTTCTCCTGCTTCGCCTTCGGCGGACAGCCTGATTCTATCTCCATTATCAACACCTGCTGGAATCTTCACTGACAAAGACTTAATCTCTTGTCTTCTGCCTTGACCATGACAAGTACGACAAGGATCTTTAATCGTAGCACCTGCGCCATGACAGCTTGGGCAAGTCTGCTGTACTGAAAAAAATCCTTGCGACATACGCACGGCACCCGCTCCATGACAGGTGTTACAGGTTTGCCTGCCTGAACCACCTGAGCCATGACAGCTGTCGCATGCAACATAAGTTGGCACTTTGATTTTCTTCGTTGTGCCATGCACGGCTTCCTCAAGCGTGATCTCAAGATTATATTGAAGGTCATTACCTCTTCTATTGTGAGCACGCGATGAATGCCCAGATCTCTGCCCTCCTCCAAAAATATCACCAAAAATATCACCAAAAATATCACCAAAGCCATGGGTCCCACTAAAGCCACCATGCCCGCCTTGATTAACCCCCGCGTGACCAAACTGATCATATGCTGCGCGTTTTTGCGGGTCACTTAAGACTTCATAAGCTTCTGATGCTTCTTTGAACTTGGCCTCTGCATCTTTATCCTCTGGATTCCTATCAGGATGATATTTCATCGCAAGTTTTCGATAAGAACGCTTTAACTCCTGTTCCGTGGCACTCTTCGACACCCCTAATATTTCGTAATAATCTCTTGGCATATTGCTACCATTATTTTGCGTAGGGGCGTATTGCATACGTCCCTTTGTTTAGTCAAATAAAAGCTGATCATAGCTTTTTCAAGGCTACTTATCGTCTAATCATTTCAATCGGTTATTTTTTATCATCATCTTTTACTTCTTCAAACTCAGCGTCGACAACATTGTCATTGCCTTTTTGTTGCTTTGAATCCTGATGAGCGGCACCATCCTTCGCATCGCCTTTATCCTGCGCTTTTTCATATGCCTTTTGAGCAATTGGCGCAAACGCTTCTTCAAGCGCTTTTGTTTTGGCTTCGATATCTTCTTTACGATCTGTTTTTAAGGCAGCCTCCAAGTCATTGCAGGCAGATTCCACTTTTGATTTTTCAGCTTCAGTGACCTTGCTTTCTAAGTCTTTGAGTGACTTGCGTGCACTATGCAATAGATTATCTCCCGCGTTGCGCACATTCACTAACTCATGAAATTTCTTATCAGATTCTGCATTCGCCTCAGCATCTTTAACCATGTTATTAATATCATTTTCAGACAAACCACTGGATGCTTTGATCACAATATTTTGCTCTTTACCAGTCGCTTTATCTTTAGCGGATACGTTTAAAATACCATTGGCATCAATATCAAAAGTCACCTCAATCTGCGGCATACCACGCGAAGCTGGCGGAATATCTGACAAATCAAATCGACCTAGAGACTTATTTGCCGAAGCCATGTCACGCTCACCTTGCAATACATGAATGGTTACCGCTGGCTGATTGTCTTCTGCTGTTGAAAAAATCTGAGATTTTTTCGTTGGAATAGTCGTATTACGCTCAATAAGTTTGGTCATTACCCCACCCATTGTCTCAATTCCTAATGAAAGAGGAGTCACATCCAATAACAGGACATCTTTGACATCACCTGCTAATACACCACCCTGAATAGCAGCACCAACCGCAACCGCCTCATCAGGATTCACATCGCGACGTGGTTCTTTACCAAAGAAGCTTTTCACCTCTTCTTGCACTCTAGGCATACGCGTTTGACCGCCGACCAATAACACATCGGTAATCTGAGAAATTTTTAACCCCGCATCCTGCAATGCTTTTTTACAGGGCTCAATGGAGCGCTTGATCAAGTCTTCCACAAGAGCCTCAAACTTTGCACGCGTTACTTTGATGTTAAGGTGTTTGGGTCCCGTGTTATCCGCAGTGATATAGGGCAAGTTCACATCAGTCTGTTGTGCTGAAGACAGTTCAATTTTTGCCTTCTCAGCCGCTTCACGCAGGCGCTGGAGTGCCAGTGTGTCGTTGTGCAGATCAATACCACTTTCTTTTTTGAACTCACCAATCAAGTAGTTCATTAACGCCACGTCAAAATCTTCACCTCCAAGGAAAGTATCACCATTGGTTGCTAATACTTCGATTTGGCTGTCACCATCCACGTTGGCAATCTCAATAATGGACACATCAAACGTACCACCACCTAAGTCATAAACCGCAATCGTCTGATCGGCTTTCTGCTTATCCATACCATAGGCAAGAGCAGCTGCCGTTGGCTCGTTGATAATACGCTTAACATCAAGACCTGCAATGCGTCCAGCGTCTTTGGTTGCCTGACGCTGAGCATCATTAAAGTAAGCAGGAACGGTAATGACTGCCTCAGTAATCGTTTCACCCAAAAAGTCTTCTGCCGTTTTTTTCATTTTGCGCAACACTTCTGCCGATACCTGTGGAGGCGCCATTTTTTTATCTTTCAGCACCTCAACCCACGCATCACCATTGTCCGCCCTAACTACTTTGTAGGGTACTTTTTTAACGATATCTGTTTGCACGACTTTCTCATCAAACTTGCGTCCAATCAGGCGTTTGACTGCAAATAATGTATTATGTGGATTGGTAACGGCCTGACGCTTTGCTGCCTGCCCAACCAGAATTTCTCCCCCTTCTGTGTACGCCACGATTGAAGGAGTTGTGCGCGCACCTTCTGCGTTTTCAATAACGCGCGCATTTTTACCATCCATTACTGCAACACAAGAATTTGTTGTCCCTAAATCTATACCAATTATTTTACCCATTATGATCTCCTCTTAATTTCAACGCCTCGAAATATGTCGACGCATTTTTATTTTTCAAGTTTTTCTTGTCTTAAGTTTTGTACCTTGTAAATTTCCAGCATTGCACTTGACGATTTTTACCCCCAAATACACATCCAACACGCTCCACATTTAAATGAAAACAGATGGAAAATCAGCTGAAATTCTAGTTTTTTACTACTAACACGCGCGCGGGTCGAATAACACGACCATTCAACTCATATCCTTTTTGAAAAACACTCATCACCACATTGTTGTGCATATCTGGATTGGGCGACATTGCCATCGCTTCGTGCTTGTTCGGATCAAATACTTCACCAGAAGGATCAATTTGCGTAACCCCAAAGCGATCCAACGTATCCACCAACATTCTCATCGTTAATGCCACGCCTTCTGCCATGACTTTTGCTTCTTCTGACTCGGTCGAAACTTCCACTGCTTTTTCCATGCTGTCTAACACAGGTAAAAGCGCATTGGCAAATCTCTCCAACGCAAATTTATGCGCGCTCTCCACATCTTTTTGCGCACGCCTTCTGATATTCTCCATCTCAGCATGGGCACGCAAAACCTTATCATCAGCTGTTGCCACCGTATCCTTCATGTTAGCAATGGTTGTTTTTAAAGCTTCATTTTCTTGATGAAGCTTTATGATTTCATCACTTGTTTGACCTGATGGAGACTCAAGCTCGGTAGAGAGATCTTCTTGTGCCAACTCAAAATCTTCTTCGTGCTGCTTTTCGTGTTTTTCATATTTTTTTGACATTGGTGTACCTTGTTTTCTATATATGTTTTTGTAACGGCGTATCAGTTGTGGGCGCTTTTGTGCTTTTCAAGTGATTATTTATGAAAGACTTTAATAATTTTTCGCTCACCCCGTTTGCCAAGAGGTGATGTCAACATGAGGTTACTCAACGCTGGTATCAGCGTACAAATTATTTACCAAAGCCAAATGAAACTTGATTTAACTCAATGAAAGAAGTTCAACTTGCTACTAAGATGGCGAGCTATTTCCAGAATGGGACACAAGATGATATTTGAGCCAAAATGGATTGCATGGGAGACAACAAGAGAATGTAATCTAAGCTGTGTGCATTGCCGCTCCAGTGCCTGCACTGGACAATTTAGGGATGTTGATTTTGGCACGGAAGAAGGTTTTGCAGTCATTGATAAAATCGCTGCAGTTTCAAAGCCCTGTCTTGTATTATCAGGAGGTGAACCGCTACTACGCCATGATGTGTTTGAGCTCGCGCACTATGGCGCCCAAAAAGGACTCCGCATGGCACTGGCAACCAACGGCACCTTGGTTGATGACAATATCTGCATTAAAATTAAAAACGCTGGAATTAAAATTGTGTCACTTAGCTTAGATGGCAGCCTGGCAGAAACGCATGATACTTTCAGACAACAAAAGGGTGCATTTGACGCCACTATTACAGCTGCAAAACTTTTTAAAAAACATGAGATTCCATTTATCATCAATTCTTCCTTCACTCAACAGAATCATCACGAGATCAAATCTACGTATCAGTTAGCCAAACAACTGCAAGCCAATGCGTGGTACATGTTTATGGTCGTACCCACAGGTCGGGGTCAGAACCTCATGAATAAGTTGTTACATGACGAAAAATATGATGCAGCACTGGATTGGCATTATGATATGGAAAGCAATGAACACGATATGCTGGTGCGCCCCACCTGCGCTCCACACTATTACCGCGTGCGTTTTGAGAAAAATAAGACTTCGGGACTTAACACCAAATCGCGCGCACTCTCATTCTCAAGTGGCGGTTCCAAGGGTTGTATTGCAGGTCAATCCATTTTAACCATCGATGTTGAAGGAAACGTACATCCTTGCAGTTATCTGCCTTTGAATGCGGGCAATATTTTTAAGTCGTCATTACAAGACATATGGCAAAATTCGACAATTTTTAAAAACTTACGTGACTTTAAGCAGTATAAAGGGAAGTGTGGTCATTGCGAGTATATTAAAATCTGCGGCGGATGCAGGGCTAGAGCGCATTTCATGAAAGGTGATTATATGGCAGAAGAGCCCCTATGTAATTACATGCCTAAGCGCTTACACGGATAAACACACACGCGCTTGACGTAAATTGGGAGTAAAGACTCATCTTGATTGAAGATATACCTGAGCATTTTCCTCTACCGAGGCAGACTTGTGGTTTTTGACTTGTAATTTTTTAGCCATGGTCGAGTTCGCCACGAAGTCCGTTCCTTCTGCCCAAGCAACATTACCACTCAAAAAAATTGCCATCATCGCGACTGATATTAGCTCTTTCATAATCTTACTCCTTTAGGTTTAAAACACACTTAACTCATGTCTAAGCCTAGGCAAGACTATAAAAATTAACAGCATTCACTTTAAGTTTCAGACATTTTCCTTGTGTTTAATCGATCAGCCGATACTTTATCGACATAAACTTAATGATTTGATAGTGATCATCCATAAGAAGGTGAGACATTTTCTCAAGCACCTCTTCCAGTTTTACCCATTTTACTGCCTTGGCATCATCGTCTGCCTGAATTTTTGGCAGTGACGTTAGGTTTAGCACAAACAATCCCAAATGCGTGATCACCCTGCCACGCAGAGAACGCTCAGGATAGTCAAACACTTCTTGATTTATAAAGCTTCTAACAAGACTGACCTCAGAAACATCAAGATGAGTTTCTTCGTTCAACTCACGCAAAATTCCATCAACAATCCGCTCATCCTGGTCTAAAAAACCACCTGGCAATGCCCATAGATTTTTCCCAGGGGGGTATTTGCGCTGAACAAGTAATAAATGCTTATTACATAGCACCATCGCATCGGTTGTCACAAACATCGGCTTAAAAGGAGCATCCTGCCAAGCTCTTTTATACTGCGTAATATACTCAAACTCTTGACACAAATCCTGATAGGTTTCTGTCTGCATGAATCTTTTTAAGGTTTGACAACCACCATTTACATGGGGATTATTAACCAGATACGTGGTATCTAATTGATGCTGTCCAAAAAACCTGACTCTAAAATCTGTTGCGTTAAACCCATTGAAATTAGCCACATCAATATGCTGCCAAGCGGGAAAACATTTTAGATAATAGCTGCTTGCATCTTTTTCATGCCCAATAATCGCGATTTTATTCTCCACACCAGCATGATGATATACACGCATTTCAGCTTCCTTCCTCCAGCCATTTTCATCATAAAACCAGTCACTTACAGGTTCGACGATAATCCGAGAAAACTCAATCCCTGAAGTCTGTAAGTCAGATAAAATCATGTCTCGCCTTTCCTCAAACGAAAAAGGATTTTTTATGCTTGGGGCTCTAAATGCTGATCCCACGATAATAATGAGCCGATCTACACACTTTAACGCCTCTTGTATATTGTGCAAATGCCCCACATGAAAAGGCTGAAATCGACCAATAAAAACGCCGTAGTCATATTTGCACTGACTCATCCTTCCTTCCCTATTGCTGCTTGCTCTATATTGGCTACAGGCTGCACTTGAGAAACATAGTCGTACACTTCAATCACTTTTTTAACACCTGAAACATTTGCCGCAATACTTGACGCTTTATCTCCCTCTGCTTTGGTCACTACACCCAAAAGGTATACAACACCGCTTTCGGTAACCACTTTAAATTTTAAACTGCTGACTCCGCTTGAAACCAGTGCCGATACAATTTTTGAGGTGGTCCAGCTATCTGCAAGGTAGTTTCCAATATTCACAGGGTTTCCAATCGTTAGCTGATTATAAACCACTTTCACACCTGGTATTTTGGACATCCTGTCGACCAGTTCAGTTCTTAGTGTCTCTGTTGGCACCTGTCCTAACAGTAACATGATATTATTAAATACGACAGGCTCAACATTTGAATTACCTTTAAGCTCGGGATAATCATTTAACAATGAAATGGCTTTAAACTGGATACTTTTGTCAGAAACATTGGTTTTGCTATCAACACTGCTGCCAGCGACATTGGCACCCACTACAGCTGCTCCAGCCCCTGCTATTACCACGGGTGCACAAGCACTTAATGAACCTGCAAATGCAGTCATTATCCATAAAATCTTCATACCCGCTAGTGTTACTTTTTTTACTTTTATCGTAGTTTTCATTGGTATTTGTCACACTTTGGTTGCACACCCATGGACAATCTTAACAACCAGAAGGAAACTTGTAATTGAATTTATTGCAGTTTCCTAATCTCTTTACGCAAAATCATATCAGGCGTCTCCGCGCTTAAGACATAATAATCAAACTTATAATCAAACTTGCCATGATGGGCTTGTTTCATTAATATCCTTTGCGGTAAAACTCACAAAAGGAAACCTGTATGCGTTTAGCTCACATGATGATTCGCGTGAATAATCTGGAAGAATCGATTGCATTTTATCGCGATATCTTTGGCATGACTTTATTTAAACAAACGGACAACGAAGCCTATCGCTATACATTAGCCTTCATGGGCTATGGTAATGATATCAATCAAATAACAGCAGTTGAGCTCACCTATAACTGGGATACGCATAGCTATGATCATGGGAAAGCCTTTGGGCATCTGTGCATTGAAGTGGATGATGTCTACCAAAGCTGTGACGCGATCAAGCAACAAGGCGGCGTGGTAACACGTGAGGCTGGTCCCGTGAAAGGTGGCACGAGCATTATCGCTTTTGTTAAAGATCCCAATGGCTATCAAATTGAGCTGATTGGCAAGAAGGTACGCTAGCGCTCGATCTTCAGTACAACCTCATTTGGGCAATGCTCATATTTCCGTCCACAAATTTGGAATGCGCCCCTTAGAATATAACAAAAAAAGATTGCGTATTTCTAAGCGCATCGTACAATCACCAATCAATTTAAGACAATCCTTAATGAATAACTTTTATGATCGAAAAATTACGTAATATTGCCATTATTGCGCACGTTGACCATGGCAAAACAACCCTGGTTGACAAGCTCTTACAGCAATCAGGGACCTTGAAAACCACGGGTTCAGATGTTGAGCGTGTCATGGATTCCAATGATTTAGAAAAAGAGCGCGGCATCACCATTCTCGCCAAAAATACGGCTATCAGATGGAATGATTATCGGATCAATATCGTTGACACCCCAGGACACGCCGACTTTGGTGGTGAGGTTGAACGTGTGATGTCGATGGTTGACTCAGTTCTACTTCTCGTTGATGCAGTCGATGGACCAATGCCACAAACGCGCTTTGTGACCGAAAAAGCGTTCGCACGTGGCTTAAAACCGATTGTTGTGATCAATAAAATCGATCGCCATGGAGCGCGCCCTGCCTGGGTAATGGATCAGGTTTTTGACTTGTTTGATCGCTTAGGCGCCACCGATGAGCAGCTTGATTTTCCTGTGGTTTATACTTCTGCCTTAAACGGCTATGCAACCTTGAATGAGAATAAGATCACTGACAATATGAATGCGTTATTTCAAGCCATTGTTGATCATGTTCCTGCTCCTGAAGTCAATCAGGCGGGTTCTTTTCAAATGCAGATTTCCTCTTTGGACTACTCAAGCTTCGTAGGCACGATTGGAATTGGTCGCATTAAACGTGGAAAAATAAAGACGAATACGCCCGTCAGTATCATCGGTAAAAATGGTAATACAAGACAAGGACGTGTGTTACAGATTTTGGGGCATATGGGACTGGAACGCACTGAAGTTCCAGAAGCCTCAGCAGGTGACATCGTTTGTGTTACAGGAATTGAAGGGCTTAATATTTCTGACACACTCTGCGCCTTGGATTGTGTCGAGGCATTACCTCCTTTAGCCGTAGATGAGCCGACGATTTCAATGACTTTTCAAGTAAATAACTCTCCATTTGCTGGACGTGAGGGAAAGTTTGTCACCTCGCGCCAGATTAAAGATCGTTTGGAGAAAGAGCTTCTTCACAACGTGGCACTGCGTGTTGAACAGCTTGATGATCCCGATAAATTTAAAGTCTCTGGTCGAGGTGAGTTACACTTGTCAATTTTGCTTGAAAACATGCGTCGTGAAGGTTTTGAAATCGCTGTTTCACGCCCTCATGTCATCTTCAAAGAAATGGATGGTGAAATGTGCGAACCCTATGAACAGGCCATTATTGATGTTGATGAGCAATATCAAGGTGCCGTGATGGAGAAAATGGGATTGCGTCAAGCTGAACTTAGAAATATGGAACCCGACGGTAAAGGGCGTGTGCGTCTTGAGTTTATTATTCCTTCTCGCGGCTTAATCGGTTTTTATACAGAATTTTTAACGATTACTTCAGGAACAGGCATTATCAACAAGATTTTTGATCATTATGGTCCAGTGAAAAAAGCTATCATCGAATCTCGCTTAAGCGGCACACTCATCTCAAACTGTGCGGGAAAAGCCGTGGCTTTTGCTCTGTTCAACCTGCAAGAACGTGGCAAAATGTTTATCGGTCATGGCGTTGAAGTCTATGAAGGCATGATCATTGGTATTAATGCCCGTGATAATGATCTCACCGTTAATCCATGCAAGGGGAAACAACTCACCAACATGCGCGCTTCTGGCAAGGATGAGAGCATTATTCTCACCACCCCGATTAAAATTACCTTGGAGTATGCGCTTGAATTTATTGAAGACGATGAATTGGTGGAGATTACCCCAAAATCAATTCGTCTACGCAAAAGATTCCTAACTGAATCTGATCGCAAACGTTATTCAAGAACAAAAGAATAAGGGTAAAAGCGACGAGGTTTTTACGTCGAACTCAGGTTAAAATACGCTTGATATAACTCTGTTATCGCCCCAACAGTTGGGGCTATTCCCACGTTTGATTGCTGCTGATTTAATAGTGTTTGCAAACTTTGTGGCACGGGAATTTTTTCTCCAACTATAGGTTCTATCACTTGTTCAAACTTCGCAGGATGCGCCGTCGCAACGATAATATAATGTTGATCAGAAGGCAAAAACTCACGAGCGTAAACCGCCGTTGCTGTATGCGGACAGATCAAAAGATCATGATCTTGTTTTACCTTCAATATCGTTCTTCTAATCGCCTCATCCGAGGCTTTAAAAGCGGTGACTTCTGCCTTAAACCGCTGAGTGCTGCCAAGTAGAAAATAAAGACGTTCAAAATTACTGGGGTTTCCCACATCCATCGCGTTTGCTAACGTCTCAACACTGGGCTTATGTGGCAGCTGAGCGCTCTGTAAAAACTGCCCGATAACGTTATTTTCATTCTGGCTTATGATGATTTCTCCAATCGGCAGCCCCATTTCCTTCGCCCAAAAGCATGCGCATACATTACCAATATTGCCTGATGGAACAATAAAATTAGCTTTTTTGCACTGGTTTAAAAAATATTGCCATGATACATAGGCATAATAGGTGGTTTGCGGTAAGAGTCTGCCAATGTTAATGCTATTTGAAGTGTTCAAATGCGTATGCTCTTGCCACCATTTATCGGCAAACGCCGCCTTGACTAGCACTTGACAATCATCGAATGTTCCATCGACTGCAACCGCACAGACATTATCTTGCCAGCAGGTAATTTGCTGTTGTTGGCGTAAAGAGATTTTTCCCTTTGGGAATAACACCATCACATTGATATTTGATTTGCTGTGAAATGCGGCGGCAACGGCTGAACCTGTATCCCCTGAAGTTGCCACCATAATCGTAAGCTTATTATCCGTTTTGATGTGGCTTAAGGCATTGGCAAGAAATCTTGCGCCAAAATCCTTAAACGACAGGGTTGGACCATGA
The DNA here is from genome assembly GCF_002803295.2 of Caedibacter taeniospiralis. GTDB lineage: Bacteria > Pseudomonadota > Gammaproteobacteria > Francisellales > Francisellaceae > Caedibacter > Caedibacter taeniospiralis. The sequence continues at coordinate 80,296 of NZ_PGGB02000004.1, forward strand.
AAAAGCTCAAGCAACGAACTTCGTTGATCCAAATCAACTATTGGCAAATCAAAACTAAAACTCTCATAACAAATGGCATGAAGTTTATCCTCAAGCTCGCCCCCCCTAAAAAAGGGCTCCAATAATTGTGTTGCAAAATCGGCGTAGCCCATATTTTTATCCAAACTCCGCCAGGGAAATAAAGGAAATTTTGCTGGCACGTACAACCCACCATCCTTAGCTAAGCCATGTTGTAAGGCGTAAGTTAGTGAAACTTCTTCTGATTTCCCCCGCGTACTCTTAAATTTCATACTTTCTCCTTTAAGATAACTTCACCGCCCTTTGCCTTAAGATCGCTGACATAGCTTTGTGCGCTCAAGCCTTCTTGAGCAAAAACCCGCACCAGTTCATCGGCAATTATTTGAGCACGGAAAAGACTGTCACCCAAAGCAAAAACAGCAGGACCCGAACCTGAAATACCAAACCCTAGTGCCCCTAAACGATAGGCACTTTGTTTGACCTTATCAAACCCTGTAATCATCATCTTACGTTTTGGCTCAATCAGTACATCGATAAAATACTTTTTAAATCGATCCAGATCATTTTCGTATAAGGCACTCACCACTGCTGCAGTTTTTGCGGTTTGTGCGACAACCTCCTTGATACTAAAAGGCACATCGATCAGTTTTCTGGCTTCTTTGGTTTCGATCTTTAAGTTTGGCACAGCAATTGCGGCACACAGATTCAAACTGGGCAGCTCAATAAATTCACAGGGCTTTGAGCTTTGCAGCAAAACCAGTCCGCCAAACATGGATGGCACAGCATTATCACCATGATAGACCCCACCTGAGATTAAGCTCTCCCCATAAATTGCATACTCGATCAATTGTTTTTTTGGCAAAGGTTGAGTCAAAAAGGCGTTTACGGCTAAAATGGCTGCTACGGAGGATGCTGCAGAGCCCCCAATACCAGAGCCTAAGGGAATACCTTTTTCAATCACAATATCCAGACCAAGCTTAAGCTTATAGTCTATTAAGAATTTCTTAATAACGGCACTACAAACGTTTTTATCAATATCAACACTCAAATCATTTTTGCCCAGCACTCCAATAATATCTTGAATGACCAACTGATTATCGTCGCGCTTCGACAAGTGAACCTTGTCTCCTACTCCTGAGATTGCAAAACCCATTAGATCGAAGCCTACTGCAAAATTGGCACTCGTGGCAGGGGCAAAGCTTGAGACCTTTGTTACACTCGGACTTATTGCTATTTGCCGTAATATTTCATCCATTTATTAAATCCTGTATTTTTATACATAATTACTGCTTAGTAAGCAACAGACAAAATATCCCCAAACACCCGCGCAGCAGTTACATCTACACCAGCTCCAGCCCCTCGTATCACCATGGGTGAGTGGCAATAACGCTGAGAGTGAATAAGTACCATATTATCAGCCCCACTTAAGCTTACAAAAGGGCTGTTTTTTTCCAGCGCCATCACCACAACACTTGCCCTGYCWTWACTTGATAYMTTRCSRAKMWYARTAYCWKSWSTTRMKTKKYRKSYRWTMGRYYRBYSTTRSYWYAKCYWCAWTCGCTGCGAGCCATGGATAGCGGAACGCGAGGGCGAGTAGACCCGGGTAGCCTTGCGCTGTTGATCAGCAAGCGACGTGCCGAAGGCGCCAGAGCGAAGTCTGTGAAAAAGCTTTTACCCAAGGCGTAGAGTAGAATCGGAAACGTGTTGTCTGTTCGGAATGAGCGTAGCGAATTTGTGAGGACAAGCACCGTTGAGGCGGGCGGCCCGGGCAAAATTTATACCGCCGAGGATAGCCGATTCGATTTTGTGTATGGATATACAAAATCTATCATGAGGCCCGAGGCACCCTGWTWWYTTTWYWKTTSTTYTAYTGTAACACTTTTTGTATTAGTAATAACTTTGAGCCGAGCTTCTAATGTGGAACCGACAGTTTTATAGTGCTMAAYYAWRMCTAAGACCAATTTCACGCGCAAGGCACACCACTTTGCGCGCCACATCCAAGCCAGATAAATCCTCACGTGGATCGGGCTCCGTATAACCCTTTTGATAAGCCAGCATTAAACTTTCAACGAAACTTTTTCCACGATTAACCTCGTTAAAAATAAAACTCAATGTGCCTGAGAATACCCCTTGGATCTTAGTGATCTGATCCCCTGTTTTTTGCATCATATCAATCGTGCTAATCAAGGGTAACCCAGCACAGACATTAGTTTCATACCTGAAACTCACATTATAGGCTTGTGCCGTTGCTCTTAATTGGTGGTAATACGCCATCGACTGCGTATTGGCATATTTATTTGGTGTCACCACACTGATTCCTTGACTTAAGAATTTGACATAATTTTTGGCAATATCTGCACTTGCGGTGGCATCAACAACCACCTTATGCGCACACGAAATGGATTGTAAGTGTTTGATGAGTGCCTCAACATCTGCGGTCTTCTCGCTAGCCTTTAGTGCTTCTAGGACATTTTCTTGCAATAACAGATTCTCAGCGCAAAGCAACTTGCTGGAATTCATTACCGAAACCAGGTCAAGATTTATACTTTTTTGCGCAAGTGCTTCCTGCTGAGCTTGCAACTGCTTGATAAGACTCACGCCAATGCCACCTACACCGATGATGGCAACCGCCATATTCTGTGTGGGTGGATTTTTTGCCTGCTGATGAATTAAGTTTAATGCTAACTCTTCATCTTCTTGTTTGACCGTCACGGTAATGCTGCGCTCAGAAGAGCCCTGCGTGATCGCATGAATATTGATCTTGGCATCGGCTAACGGCTTAATCACGCGCGCCAATGCTCCTGGCTGTGCTCTTAATCCATCACCTACTGCAGTGACCATGGCATAACCTGTTTCACAATAGATATGCTCAATGTCGCCTCGCTCTATTTCTGCTTTGAAGTGACGCTCTAAGGCTCTTGTCGATTTTTTCGCGAATTTAGATTCTATGGCAAAGCAAATGGAATACTCCGAGCTTGATTGGGAAATCATCATGACCGAAACCTCATTTTGCTCAAGTACTGAGAATACCTTAGCTGCAATCCCAGAAACTCCAATAATCCCCGCCCCTTGAACGCGCATTAAAGCCACATTGGAAATACTGGTTAGCCCTTTTATTAAGTATTGCGCAAGATTGCTTTGATCTAATTGTTTGATAATTTCTGTACCTGGTTTTTGAGGTTCATAGCTACTCTTGATTTCAATGGGAATCCCCATTTCCATCATGGGATTTATGGTCAATGGGTGCACAACTGAGGCACCAAAGTACGCCAGCTCCAGCGCCTCCTTATAAGATAAATACTTTAATTGCCTGGCACCTTTAACCACTTCAGGGTTCGCACTATAAACCCCAGCAACATCAGTCCAGATCACCAACTTACTGGCATGCAGCAACTTCGCAAAAATAGCCGAAGAGTAATCACTGCAATTCATGCCTAAGATGCTACGCACACCTTCCTGATTTTGCGCAATAAATCCCGTAATAATATAAATGATCTGATCCTTTTTAGTCATTCGTGCATCAATCGCCTGCTGGCTTTTTTGCCAATCAACCACGATAGGTTTCTGGTTATCGTCAATAAACAAAACTTCTGAGGCATCAATGAATTCTGTCTCTAAACCACTCTCTTTCAGGGCAGCTGTGAGGATTTGTGCCGACCAAAGCTCCCCAAAACCCAAGATAAAATATTCAAGCGCCTCACCACAAATCCGACTGATGGAAATCGTCATAAACATTTGTTGAAGATGAGTTATGTCTTCGCTAAATAAATCTACCAGTGTATTATTTTCAGAGCACAGCGCTTTTATCAGCCCCAAATGATGTTCACTCATTTGCACAAGCAACTTACTGCTATCTTTACCCTCCAAAGATAACTCGATTGCTTTTTTCAAGAAACTTGTGGTTTTACCACTGGCAGAGACAACAACGGACTGCGGTGTGGCACCAATAATATTCATGACACGTTGAATTTTTATTGCATCTGCAAGGCTACTTCCACCAAATTTATGCACCACATATCCCATTTACTGCTCACCCTAGAAACTTGCCGTAAAGCCTCATTATATAAATATTTCCTGGCAAAACTCATTATAAAAGTTTAAAAATATGTATCCCTTTTATTGTACATACTCAGTTTGGAGTATATACTCATGCGTGTGTACGTAATGATGGAGTGACAACAATGATTGCAACAGTTTTTAAAAATGGGAATAGTCAAGCAGTGCGAATACCAAAGGCTTTACAGATTCACACTAACAAGGTCGACATCACTAAAGTAGGTAGTGCATTAGTTATCAGAGAACTCCCTCAATCCTGGGATGAGGCATTTCAGTGCTTAAGTGAATTTGAAGATTTCATGATTGAGGGAAAAAGTGATTTTCCTCCACAAACTCGAGAAGAATTTAAGTGATTAAATCAATGCTTGATACAAACATTTGTATTTTTATTATCAATGAACGCCCTCCAATGGTGCTTGAAAGGCTAAAAGAATATAGATTCAACGAAATTGCCATATCTTCTATCGTCTACTCTGAACTAGCCTATGGCGCCTACAAAAGCAAAAAAATAGATAAGAATATTGCAGCCCTTGCAGGTTTTGTTGCTCCACTATCAATCCTGAGCTTTGATAAAAACGCTGCCAACGAATATGGCATCATACGATCCTCACTTGAATACCAAGGTCAGCTCATTGGGGCTAATGACCTATTGATAGCCGCACATGCAAAGAGCATGGATGTACCACTTATCACAAATAACCTTAAGGAATTTAGCAGAGTTGAAGGACTAACGGTTATTGATTGGACCAAAACCACAACCCGCTCGAGAATTTAGCGACTTTGGGGCAACTTTCATTCTCACCAGTGGACACACACAATGAAAGCAGATGTTGCACGCGCTTGATCGTCCACAACCCCCCTCTTCATTCCAACAAATCGCATTGATCAAACCCGTGCTGAATGGTTGTAATCTATCCACTAAGCGCAAACCTTCGCAGGTTTAGAAAGTATAGGAAACCCCCATCTGGAAGGTGTTCACTGAGAGGACCTTAGAGTTTGAGAAAAGGTGATCATACTCAAGATTTAAGCCAATTCCATTGGTAAATAAATAGCCAACTTCAGTGCCGATGCGTGGTGCGACACTACTGCCAATACTATTGCTTGGCTGACCAGAAGGAGTGGATTGACTGTTTTTGACATAGGCAACCCCCGCTTTTCCTGTCAGGTTAAAGCCTGACTGGAACAGATATTTTACTCGAAGCATGGTATTAATATCCCAGCTTTTGTAATCAACCGCATCCTTTGAGACTTTCCCATCATAGTTAAAGCCCAGTTCAAAACCTGCTAAAAACCCTTTGTTAAAGTGCCAGTCGTAACCCGCTCTTAAGCCACCTGAAGCAGAGATTCCCTTGCTGGTAATATTAGAACCTCCTACGGATGCCCCCATGAAGAACCCCTCAAATTCATATGCTAGAATTGTTGGAGAAGGCTCTACTTTGCTATAGTTAAACTGATCTGGGAAAGTCAGATCGTAAATAAGCTTTTTGCTCTTAGGATGGTAAATTTTAACGTGAGTCGATGCCTGATTAATCACAACATAGCCTTGATCCAATGAAATGACCGGGGCATCACTATAGCCTAACTGGTCCACTAAAATAATGGGCATATTGTTGCCTGTTACAGTTGGTGGGAATTTGATGTAGGTTTTATTTTGATCTACAAAGCCAAGCATGGGCTTGTAGGTTGAGTCTGAAGAGATCGTTTTGATATCAAAGTTAAAGTTAGTTGAAGGCAATGAAACCTCATCTGCAATAGCGATCGAAGTAAGACAACTCACGATTAATATTGGACCCAGAAGCTTGTTTTTCCACATAATATTCATTCCATGCAAAAGATGATAAAGCAATGCCAGAGAGTATAAACAGAATAGATAGCAAGCGAAAGATTTTTTGCCCCTGCGCGAAAGATTTTTCGCCACTACTTGGTTGTGTAAATTTGCTTTAATAGACTTAAGCAATATAAAGATGACAAGCCAATGACAACATAAGTTACTTTTTGCCATGTCGCTGAATCACTAAAAACGCTGGTGATAAGGTTAAAATTAAACACAGCTGAAATGAACCAGTTAAATCCACCGATGATAGTGAGAAGCAGCGCCAATGTATTGAGAAAACGCATATTTTTTCCTTGGTTTTTAAGTTGATAAACGCATACGTTCTTAGAGAACGTACGCCTGCGATTTTAATGCAAGCGACCGATAAAAAATAGCTGTTTACTGCTTTTAATCGTTGTGTAGCTTGGCAAACAAATCATGCTCATTAGCATCAGTGATGGTAACATTGACAAATAAGCCTTTGGCGATTGAACCGTTATGGCTATTGATGTTTTCAATAATGACTACACCATCGACTTCAGGAGCATCATATTGTGTTCGCGCCAGAGCAATATTTTCATCCGTGCGTATTTCATCAATAATCACTTTTTGTGTCGTGCCAATATGTCGCTTTAAACGCCTGGCACTGATGCGTGATTGTATCACCATAAAGCGCTCCAGGCGCTCTTGCTTAAGCTCTTTAGAAACCAGATTGGGGAAGCTATTGGCCTTGGCTCCTTCCACTTCAGAATAAGTAAAACAGCCAACCCGATCAAGCTCGGCTTCTTTGAGAAAGTTAAGCAGTTCAGTAAAATCTTCCTCGGTTTCACCAGGAAAGCCAATAATAAACGTGCTGCGAATCGTTAAATCAGGACATATTGTGCGCCAACGCTTAATCGCTTCCAGCGTATTAGTAGCATTGGCGGGGCGCTTCATCAGTTTCAAGATGCGTGCTGAGGCATGTTGAAAAGGAATATCCAGATAAGGTGTAATTTTGCCTTCTGCCATCAGCGGAATAACCTTATCGACATGTGGATAAGGATAAACATAGTGCATACGCACCCAGACGCCCAATGTCGAGAGCGCCTCTGCCAAATCAATAAAACGGCTTTGATAAACCTGGTTATTCCATTGGGCTTCGGCGTATTTAATATCAACACCATACGCACTTGTGTCTTGTGAGATCACAAGGAGCTCCTTAACGCCTGCATTGACAAGGCGTTTTGCCTCAAGCATCACATCATCAATTTTGCGTGAGTTTAATTTGCCACGAATATCGGGAATAATGCAAAAGGTGCAGCTGTTATTGCAACCTTCAGAAATTTTAAGATAGGCATAATGGCGTGGTGTGAGCTTAATGCCCTGGGCGGGGATTAATGAAGTAAAGGCATGATGTTCAATGGGCAGATTTTCATGTACTGCTTTGACCAGATTTTCATAGTCTTGAGGTCCTGAAATGCCAAGGACATTGGGGTATTTTTCTAAGATCATCTCTGACTTTTTACCCAAACATCCTGTAACCAGTACTTTGCCGTTCTCATCCAAAGCCTCACCAATCGCTTCTAAGGACTCTTCAATTGCGGAATTTAAAAAACCGCAGGTATTAACAACCACTAAATCAGCATGGCTATAATCAGCGGCAATTTCATAACCATCTGTTTTTAGTTTTGTAATAATGCGTTCAGAGTCAACTAAATTTTTAGGACAGCCAAGACTTACAAAGCCTATTTTTGGGGCGTTTATCTGCATAATGATACTCATGGGTTAATTTTATCTGCGGTATTGTAACTGGAATGGATTTTGATCAAAACAAATATTTTTAAAAGATTCATGATCAAGCTCAACATATAGAATATGCTCACCCGTTTCAACGTGATTGACGACTTGTCCCTTATTGTCAATCGCCATGCTGTTACCATAAAATAGCATGTCAGCATCTTCATGTACGCCACTTTGATTTGCTGCAAGAATCATCGTGCTATTTTCAAGTGCTCGTGATTTTAACAGCAGTGACCAGGCGTGAGTCCCTATATCACTACTAAAGGCGGCACTTAAGACAAAAATGTCGGCGCCTTGCTTTTTTAAGTAGCGAAAAACCTCAGGCGAAAACAGATCATAGGTCGAGGTTAAACCCAGGTTGGCAAATGGTGTCTCAATGACTTTGACTACTTCACCGTACTCTTGATCCTGAAGGAGACTATGCGTCGATTGGAAGGCATAAGGCAAGGCAGGTTGTAAGTGGTAATAGACTTCATGTAGCGCTCCTAAAGCATCATAAACAACGCTGGACAAGTAATACTTTTGCTTACTGTATTCAGAAACGATGGGAACGCCGCTGGCAATAATCCAGATTTGATTTTCCTGACTCAACTTTTGCAAGTAATCCTGAATACGACCTTCGCCTAAAATCTCTTTGTTAATCTCATAATCAGATGCGTTGAGCGAAAAAAGTGCGCATCTGTCGGGAAAAATAATGAGCTTAGCACCATTTTGAGCTGCTTTTTCAACCATACGCTTTAGGCAAAGTAAGTTCACTCCAACCGCCAGGCACGCATTTATCTGAGCTATTGCTACCTTTGCCATTGCACCCCTCATTTGTCCTGATCCGCTGAGGTCATTAGTATATAACTCCATCAAGCAACAATAAAGAGGTTACGCGATAGGGTTTTTGATATTTTAGGGTTTTCCATAAAAAAGCTAAAAACAGGTGGAGTATTTTGTTATGCTGCATATACTGAGGATAGGTAAGGTGTTAGCCGCACTGGAAGCATAGGGCTAACAGAGGGCAAAAGCCATGCGGCTAACCAAGAACAGGAGGATGCGCTATGACTACGTCACTTGATCAATTATTTACCAAACAACAACGCATTCAATTCGACAGCTGTTGCCAATACTATGAGTTAGCCTTGTCTTATTTTGGATACAACGTGCAAGCTCAGTGCTGCATTGATGATAAGAAAAAAATCGTGCTTTATGCGGTCAATGTTTTTTATCAAGGTCAGCAGCATCAGGTGTTTACAGCTTTAACCTTAGAAGAATTCTATAAAAAAATGGAGTTAGTTTATCAGCTTTATCTTTACGCTAAGGATCATCAAACTGATCTAGATGAAGCATTGGATTATTACCTTGATGAGTATCAGCAGTTTATCGCGATCCAAGGTGAGATAGATGATCTGCTAAATTGGCAGGATTTTGTCGATGAAGAACTCAGTAAGACGAGTCCCTATAGCTATGATATGGTACTAAGTAGTGAAAACAGGACATTGCACTAAGGTTGCTGAATAAGAAATAGGGATGATTTGAGTTTATAAGTTTCTAAAGTCTAGGAAGCGCATTAAGTAATGTCAGTATCTCAAGCAAAATCATAGCCCCAGCGATCAATAAAACCATTCCAAGATAGACCTTACTTAGGAGGTGATTCTTATTTTGTCGCCCACGAATAACCCAAGCCATTGCCGCAGGTAAGCCAATGAGTAAAATGGCGACAAAAATGCTGGCATAACCTAGCGCAATGATAAAGCCCTTGGGATATAAAACTGCAAATAAGAAAGGGGGTAGAAAAGTAATCATAAATGCGGCACCTTTATCGAGGTGTGTCAGTCGTTGTAGCCGATACGTATCGCGATTAAAGTCAAACAGTCCAAGGGTGACACCCAAAAACGAGGTGGTAATTGCAACCGATTCAAACAAATAAGCAAAACTACCGACGTGGGCACTGTGGTAACTTCCCACAATTCCTGAGCTAGTATTCCCATTTTGAATAATACCTTGAAAACCATCAGCACCATAAACAGGGATGGAACCCAAGGTGCAAATTATCCAAATTAAGTAAATCACCAGTGGGATGAGGCTTCCAAAAATAATGGCGTTACGTAAAGTCTTTCGATCAGATTTAACATAAGTGCGCAAGGTTGGGATAATGTGGTGAAAGCCAAAAGAAGTAATCAAAATGGGAAACGTAATCCACACAAAGTTCGATGAACGAGTTTCTGTGCTCAAGAGTACTTGCTGAACGCTGGGGATTATCGCAACAACAAAAGCGAAAAAAGCTAGAAATTTAACCAGCATCAATACCTTATTAGCATGATCTACGGCGCGTGTGCCAATATAAACAAAGAAACCCAGAACTAAGATAAACAAAGCACTGTTAAGCGTGTCAGGTAAATATATATCGAGTTTGTCAAGTCCCCCGGCAACGAGATTCCCTCCACCTGCACTATAAGCAGCAGTAAGGGAGTAAAGGAGTAAGAGATAGGAAATCAAGGTGATGATCTGACCACGCTTACCCAGGGTTGACTGCGCCATACGACTGAAGTTAGTGCCATCAGGCATTGACATGTTGACTTCCGCTAATAGCAATGCCGTAAGCATCATCACAAACCAGACAATGACTAAAAGCAGACTTGCAAGCCAAAAACCACAAGCAGCAACTGTGGCTGGAATGGCTAACATTCCTGCACCGACACTGGTGCCAGTGATAATCATTGCTGCACCAAAACCTCGAGAAGACAGCCACATAAGGCGTTAATCCTTTAATTTGTTTGGTGAGCATTGTAGCGATGAATGGTGAGCTCGACAATAACGTTAGCTCATCAGTTGAAATGTAAAAACACAGTAAGACATGACTTTCCCATGGTGAAAACTAACTCCCTCAGCTTGAAGATATGCGATTTTCTGGTCAATTTTATCCCCACGGGTATGCCCATTGTAACCCCCAATAGACAAGTCAGATTTTACCACTCTGTGGCAAGGCACCTCTGGAGCATTGAGATTTCGCTTAAGCGCCTGACCAATGGCTTGAGCACTGTTACAGCTTATGTATCGTGCAAGATGTTTATAGGTAGTGACCTTACCTTTTGGTATCAGCATTAAAGCCGAGTAAACCCGCTGTTGAAACTCTGTCATTACGCTTACATCCTATCAATTGCTGGATACTGAAACCGATACCCCGCTAGTTGATAGACTACAGCTCAGATCACCATTAGTGGCACTTGAACAACTAGACACAGGAAAAGAAAAACTGATATTCGTGGTCGTATTAGACGTATTGACAATTTGGGCGTAAAGCCTTGCAACTTGGTAATTTGCAGTGTTACTACCAATCGTTAAGCTGGTTAAGGCATAGCTTGAACTGCCACCAACAAGCTGATCACTGGTGAGATTTGTCGTGTTACTTGACATGCTAAGTGCGCTGTTGCACGCGCTGAAATTGGCATTACAGAATTTAATTGAGTTATAGGTAGAGCTTGAACCGCTGGCATTACCTGTGATCTTGAGACTAATGGCATGAGTTGAGGATGCGTTAGTCAATGGATTGATAAAAAGATTACCTTCTTTGGCAATTCCATAGCTGTAACTGCTATTAACTGCTGAAAACGTTGCCTGAAACTTAGTTGAGGAGTTTTTGGGATAATAAGGACTTCCACCGTAGTTGTTGTACGGGCTGTTGGCGTTTGAACTGTTTGAGCTGACATTGGCTGTCTGTCCATCCTTACTTTCTGCGTCTGTACCCTCGGTTGATTTGTCTGATGGTGTTAGGGCATCCGTCTGTTGTTTTGGGCTTTGACTCTTATATCCTTCAGGTGCTGGCGCACCACCTGGCAAGAAAATAGGACTATTCATTGCCTCGCGATCCATGGGGGACAAGGGTTGTGCAGGCTTATCAGTAATAATCGATTTAATATTTTTTTTCTGGACACTGCTTAACTTCTGGACTTCCCCCGTTAAATTATCAATCGTCTGTTGATTCTGCATGAGCAAGCTTCTAAGCAGCTGTTCATTGTTTGTAGCTTTTTCACCAGCAAGAGATCTGTTGTTGATTTGGTTGGCAGTGGTTGCAAAAGCATTATGTAAGATGGAAAGCCCAAATAATAAACCAAAGCGTGTTTTCATGGCGGCAGTAAAGCATATTTAAACTAGAAACGATTGTATAAGAAAAGTGCGCTGGATTAAAGTTTTGATGTGCAAAGTGTCGAAAATAACAAAGCCAGTGGTGAGATGCGAATACTCTGTGTAAATGGATTATCGATCTTTTGTACGAACTTTTTAACACATAAATTTTGCTGCTTGTGCAATAGAATGAGTGGTTTTAATTGTTTATAGGGCAGGTTTAACTGCGATATCATGATTTGCGCAGGCGCTAACAACGATTGAATAATCAGTCGGAATGTGTGCTGATTCACGCTTGGGCGAAGCTCTTCATGCAGGTGAATGTTGCGTGAAAAATGTTTGCCAATCATTAAGATGTGCCGCAAGAGCTCATCGACGTGATTAAGGGTTTCAATGGTCTTTATATCTTCGAAACCAAGTACTTTTGCCTTAAGTATTGCAATGCCAAGGAAGCTTTGACCTAAATCCAGACTGACTTGATAGTTGCGCCCTTTAGCAGTGGTGATTAAGGCGTATTGTAAGTCCTGCTGCAGAGGCTTAGTGAGCTCATCCATAGTGAAATATGCGCACAGTTTATCAATAAGCGGATGATTGCGATGTGACTTGGGATTAGTGAGTGCCTGCTGCCACCACTGCAATTTTTTCAGGCTTGGATAAGGTTCATGATAAAGCTCAGACGTCCTAAGCCATTGGTATTTTAGCTGATCCAGTGCGTAGAGTATTATGGTGGTTTCAGCATTGCATTTACGGTAAGCGTAGTAGTAAAGAGTCCCTGTTTTTGGAGTATTTTCAGTTAAGCACTCATATAGATAATCCACTGGCGTAATTGCTCCAAATTTGAGATTTTAAAATCATAATCGCTGCCTCCAAGTACACAAGCTTCGTAACCATATTCGGCAAAAATGCGATAGCAATGTGCATGTTTAGCAGCAAGCATATCACTTTTGGTGTCACCTACATAGGCGCAATATTGAGGGGATATGCCAAGAGTTTTGACAGCGTAAATCAGTGGCATCGGATGTGGTTTTTTATAATTTAAGTCATCGGCGCACACAACGATACGCGCTTGATCATAATAGGGGACTTTAGCCAATACAGACTCAGTAAGCTCACGCGTTTTACTTGTCACTATCCCCCATGAAATATCATGTGATTTTAGGGTTTCAATGATTTCTTTAACCCCTTGAAATGGGTGAGTTATGCTTACTGCGTGGGTTTGGTAGTGGGAAAAAGCTGCGTGTTTTAGGCTTAACAGTTGATCCTTGTTGAGTTTGTTATTGATTTTTTGTAATAGAAACTCAACACCACGACCCGCATGCTGTCTAAGTGTACTTGCCTCAAAATCAATAGTTAAATTATGACTGGTAAAGGCATACTGTATGGCGCTAAATATTCCTGTCGATGAATCAAGCAATGTGCCGTCAAGGTCAAATAAAACAAGCTTAAGCTTAGGTTTCTTTTTTGAACGCGGCGATGTAGTTGACATCTGCGTTACCCCCCAAAGATAAACGCCTGGTCAATGGGTTATAATGGACACCCGTGATTTTTTTGATCTTCAACCCATGTCTATGTGCGCTGTTTATCAGTTCAAACGGTTTAATATATTTGCTGTATTCATGCGTGCCTCTGGGAATCATATTCATGACATATTCCGCCATGACGATTGAAAGCACAAAGGATTTCAAATTGCGATTAAGCGTTGAGAAAAATACCCAGCCATTTTCTTTACACAACTTTGCACAGGACTCGATAATGCTGTTAGGGTCTGGAACATGCTCAAGCATCTCCATGCAGGTGACGACATCAAAGCTTAAAGGTTTTTCACAAGCCAGTTGCTCCACAGGTTGTTTTAAATAACGAATAGACAAGTTGGACTCTAATAAGTGGAGCTTAGCCACATTGAGTGAGGCATCGGCCATATCTAAACCTGTCACCGTTGCACTGTGTCTGGCAAGCGCTTCGGTCAGAATGCCACCACCACAACCAATATCGGCAATATTAAGCCCTGAAAGCTTACCTGCAAATTGTTGAATAAAGGCAAGACGCAGCGGATTGACCTGATGCAAAGTATGAAACTCACCATCCTCACACCACCATTGGTGTGCAAGGGCGCTAAACTTATTAATCTCAGATTGATCAACATTCATGATGAATTGTAATTGTATATAGAATCTGAGTTTATCATAACAAATGTGGCGCTTGATAAGATATAAAAAACAGCACTAGCATTTTGTTAATTGAACCGAGGTGTTTTGCCGTTAAATACATCCACAATGGCATCAATAATCTTCCAGCCTTGTTTACGAGCAGTCGATAGTAAAGTACGAATACGCACAAATTTCTGGGCCCCAGCCTCACTACGAAAGCAACCCGAAACTTTTTGCTTTACCTTCATCATACGCAAGTCATTCTCCGCTTGATTATTGGTAAATGGCACCTTAGCATCATAAATAAATCTCAATACCTCAGCTTTATAATCACCTAAGCGTTTTTGAGTCGATGCGATAACCAGTCTCATCCAAGTGCTTCACAGGCGCATTTTTAAGTCTCGCCAATATCTCTTGCTCAAACTCAATCAGCTGATCAGTACACGTTTGACCAGATTCGGCAATACTCGCCGTTGCCACACAAACACCAAATAAATCTTCTAACAGTTGTTGGACTCGTTGCTCAGGAATAAAATGTTGGGTTTGCAAATGCGTCGCATAGCTTTTATTAGGACGTACAAACCATCGCTTGAAGGCGGTTTTGAACTGTTGCGACTATTCTTAGAATAGCCGCTTCTTAAGTTGCTCAATCTCCTCTTTTAGTCGAGCATTTTCACGCTCAAGCGCGTCGATTCTGGTTAATAGCTCTTGAATCATTTTTTTCTAGGATCGTGTCCATTGGTAAGATTACGCCATACTTATTTGCAAATGAAAATACCTGATCTGGAAAAAATGCCAAAATTCATCATCTATCAAAATTTAACCTGCTGGGTGGTTACAGCAATTCTCAAGTTACAGAAACGAAAAAAGGCACCCTGAGGTGCCTTTCAAATAAAATACCTGATGATGTTCTACTTTCACATGGCGAATGCCACACTATCATCGACGCTAACTGTTTTCACTTCTGAGTTCGGAATGGAATCAGGTGGTTCACAGTCGCTATTTTCATCAGGTAACCTGCGAGCAGAAAGCTCTAACAATCTATCATAGAGTAATAACCAAGTCTCTCGGGCAATTAGTACTGGTTAGCTTCATACATTACTGCACTTCTACAGCCAGCCTATCAACGTCGTAGTCTTCAACAACCCTTAAGCTAGAGACTAGAAACTAGAGACTAGAAACTAGAGCTTGAATCGCTTCGCGATGAATTGATTTATAAAAAACAACCCATCTTGCAAAGCAAGACTCAACTCCTAGTTTCTAGTCTCTAGTTTCTAGTCTCTAGACGGGAGATCTCATCTTGAGGCTGGCTTCCCGCTTAGATGCTTTCAGCGGTTATCCATTCCGAACGTAGCTACTGGGCTATGCCTCTGGCGAGACAACCCAAACACCAGCGGTTCGTTCATTCCGGTCCTCTCGTACTAGGAACAAACCCTCTCAAATCTCCTACGCCCACGGCAGATAGGGACCGAACTGTCTCACGACGTTCTAAACCCAGCTCGCGTACCACTTTAAATGGCGAACAGCCATACCCTTGGGACCTGCTTCAGCCCCAGGATGTGATGAGCCGACATCGAGGTGCCAAACTCCTCCGTCGATATGAACTCTTGGGAGGAATCAGCCTGTTATCCCCGGAGTACCTTTTATCCGTTGAGCGATGGCCCTTCCATTCAGAACCACCGGATCACTAAGACCTACTTTCGTACCTGATCGAGCCGTCACTCTCTCAGTTAAGCGCACTTTTGCCTTTATACTCTTGGCGCGATTTCCGACCGCGCCGAGTGCACCTTCGTACTCCTCCGTTACTCTTTAGGAGGAGACCGCCCCAGTCAAACTACCCACCATACACTGTCCTCGACTCTCGTCTGAGTTAGAACTCCAAAAATATCAGGGTGGTATTTCAACGTCGACTCCTTCCATACTAGCGTACGAATCTCTTAGTCTCCCACCTATCCTACACAAATATTCTCAAAGTCCAGTGCAAAGCTATAGTAAAGGTTCACGGGGTCTTTCCGTCTAACCGCGGGTACGCTGCATCTTCACAGCGATTTCAATTTCACTGAGTCCCAGATGGAGACAGTGTGGCCATCGTTACGCCATTCGTGCAGGTCGGAACTTACCCGACAAGGAATTTCGCTACCTTAGGACCGTTATAGTTACGGCCGCCGTTTACTGGGGCTTCGATCCAGAGCTTCTCCTACCACTTAATTACTCTGATATTTCTTCTCTTAAGCCTTTATACAACAAACTCCTCATTCGATTCGCTCGCTTTAATTTAGCTTCTCTTAACCTAGCAAGCTTTTCACTTGCGTAAGCTTCGTAGTAGACAAGAATCCAATCTCTCGTTCGGCTTGTATATCTACTTCTACCCGACTTATGCGAATCAATCCTTTTCCTTAGGTTTTCACTATAACCCACAAGTAAAAACTATCTAATTCTTTCGAATAAATCACGTATACACAATACATATCAAACTCCAAAATAATTAAGTGGTAGGATAACCCCTTCAATTAACCTTCCAGCACCGGGCAGGCGTCACACCCTATACTTCCTCTTCCGAGTTCGCAGAGTGCTGTGTTTTTAGTAAACAGTCGCAGCCACCTGGTATTTGCAACCTCTTCACGCTCCAGACGTTCACCTGACCACTAAATTCCACGTCCTACAACAGGCTATCAACAAATTGTCTATCTCTACAACTCTCAACAGCTTTCATCCATCATAGAATTTAGTGGTCAGGCAAGTCCTTCACCCTAATGAGGCACACCTTCTCCCGAAGTTACGGTGTCATTTTGCCTAGTTCCTTCACCTGGGTTCTCTCATCGCCTTGGTATTCTCTACCCACCCACCAGTGTCGGTTTACAGTACGGTCAATGGTAATTTATGCTTAGAAGCTTTTCCTGGAAGCCGAGCATCAATCTCTTGGCAGAACCCCGTAGAGCCCTGTTCCCTCTCACGCCTCAGATCATCATACACCCGGATTTGCCTAAGTGCACTACCTACACGCTTTCACCTGGACTACCATCCGCCAGGCAGACCTAGCTTTCTCCGTCTCTCCATCGCAACTACCATCGGTACAGGAATATTAACCTGTTTCCCATCGACTACTCCCTTCGGATTCGCCTTAGGCGCCGACTTACCCTACGTTGATTAACATTGCGTAGGAAACCTTGGGTTTTCGGCCAATAAGAATCTCACTTATTTATCGTTACTCATGTCAGCATTCGCACTTCTGATACCTCCAGCACACTTCTCAATGCACCTTCATAAGCTTACAGAACGCTCCCCTACCGACTAGAAACTAGATACTAGAAACTAGATACTAGAATAGACATCAGCTATATCTTCTCTGTATACCTCTTAACATTCGCCCAACTTCGCAATACCTCTCATCGTAGCCCCTATGACTCTCCTGATCGATATACCCTAAGTCCCTTGCAAAATCCAGCCACACCCGGCATTCATCGCAAGAGCCTATCGCTATCTGAACAAACCTTCTTACTTCCTTTTCACTCGCTTGCTTGCCCATCCCTTCCGCTATGTTCGCACATATGGATTTGCTCGCTCGCCTTAATTGACTCCCAATCTCACACTGTTCTATCCGCGGCCACTTCATACTCTCCACGTGTAGCTCCAGCGCTAACTGATATGCCTTCTGATATACTGATAAATTGTGATACGGCATCTTATCTCCTCTAGTCTCCAGTTTCTAGTCTCTAGTCTCTAGTCCCGCAGCTTCGGTGTATCGCTTAGCCCCGTTAAATCTTTCGCGCAGGCCGACTCGACCAGTGAGCTATTACGCTTTCTTTAAAGGATGGCTGCTTCTAAGCCAACCTCCTGGCTGTCTATGCCTTCCCACATCGTTTCCCACTTAGCGATAACTTAGGGACCTTAGCTGGCGGTCTGGGCTCTTTCCCTCTCCACGACGGACCTTAGCACCCGCCGTGTGTCTCCCGTGATTCAACTTCGTCGTATTCTAAGTTTGCATCGAGTCGGTAAGATCGCAAAATCCCCCTAGTCGAAACAGTGCTTTACCCCAACGAGTCATTCACAAGGCACTACCTAAATAGTTTTCGGGGAGAACCAGCTATCTCCGCGCTTGATTAGCCTTTCACTCCGATCCACAACTCATCCCATAATTTTGCAACATTACCGGGTTCGGTCCTCCAGTTGGTGTTACCCAACCTTCAACCTGGTCATGGATAGATCGCGTCGGTTTCGGGTCTACTCCTAGCGACTGTCCGCTCTATTAAAACTCGCTTTCGCTACGGATCCCTTATTCAGTTATCCTCGCCACTAAAAGTAACTCGCTGACCCATTATACAAAAGGTACGCCATCACTAGTCTCCTAGAAACTAGAAACTAGAGACTAGAAACCAGGAGTCGTATCTTGCTTTGCAAGATGATTTATTTTTGTAAATTAATCATCGCGAAGCGCTTCAACCCCTAATCTCTAGTCTCTAGTTTCTAGTCTCTAGTTTCTAGCTCTGACTGCTTGTACGCAAACGGTTTCAGGTTCTATTTCACTCCCCTCATCGGGGTTCTTTTCGCCTTTCCCTCACGGTACTGGTTCACTATCGGTCAGTCAGTAGTATTTAGCCTTGGAGGATGGTCCCCCCTTCTTCAAACAGGATTTCTCGTGTCCCGCCCTACTTATTCGTATACCTAGTTCCACATCCAAGCTTTCGTCTACAGGACTATCACCTGCTATGGTCATCCTTCCCAGAATGTTCGACTAACTCACATGCTAAAGTATACCAGGCTCTTCCCCCTTCGCTCGCCGCTACTTAGGGAATCTCGGTTGATTTCTTTTCCTATGGGTACTTAGATGTTTCAGTTCCCCACGTTCGCCTCACTTAACTTACGTCAGTGATACCCCACTCTTAAAATACTCATTCATGCACAAATTACACCCTCTACTCACTCTAGTTTCTAGTTTCCAATCTCTAGTTTCTCGAAATGAATAAAGTGCTGAGCACTTTATGAGTGAGGTGGGTTCCCCCATTCAGATATCTTCGGATCAATGCTTATTTGCCAGCTCCCCGAAGCTTTTCGCAGGCTATCACGTCTTTCCTCGCCTCTGACTGCCAAGGCATCCGCCGTTTGCGCTTATTCTCTTGGTCATTACTCTATAATAAATTGTTAAAGATCTCGGCTCTAGATACTAGAACGCTCGCTGCGCTTACTCTAGAAACTAGAAACCAGACTCGAATCGCTTCGCGATGATTCATTTAAAAAATCATCTCGCACAGCAAGATTCAATCCCTAGTTTCTAGTCTCTTGACACTAGTCTCTAGATGGTGGAGCCAAGGAGGATCGAACTCCTGACCTCCTGCGTGCAAAGCAGGCGCTCTCCCAGCTGAGCTATGGCCCCTCTAGATACTAGAACGCTCGCTGCGCTTACTCTAGAAACTAGAAACCAGACTCGAATCGCTTCGCGATGATTCATTTAAAAAATCATCTCGCACAGCAAGATTCAATCCCTAGTTTCTAGTCTCTTGACACTAGTCTCTAGATGGTGGGTCTGAGTAGACTTGAACTACCGACCTCACCCTTATCAGGGGTGCGCTCTAACCAGCTGAGCTACAGACCCACTAGATACTAGAGACTAGAGACTAGTTTCTAGAAGTATTCTAGTTTCTAGTCTCTAGTCTCTAGTCTCTAGTTTCTAGTTTCTAGTTTCTAGTCTCTAGTTTCTAGTCTCTAGAAAAAACATCATTTGTAAACACTCAAATACTTCTCGCTCTTTCTTAATTTCTTTCGTACTTCAAACATCAAAAATTCAACATTCAACATTAAAAATTCAACATCATACTCGTACCTTTAAGGAGGTGATCCAGCCGCAGGTTCCCCTACGGCTACCTTGTTACGACTTCACCCCAGTCATGAATCACAAAGTGGTAAACGTCCCCCTTACGGTTAGACTATCTACTTCTTTTGCAACCCACTCCCATGGTGTGACGGGCGGTGTGTACAAGACCCGGGAACGTATTCACCGCGGCATGCTGATCCGCGATTACTAGCGATTCCGACTTCATGCGCTCGAGTTGCAGAGCGCAATCCGGACTACGAACACCTTTCTGAGTTTCGCTTCAGCTCGCACCTTCGCCTCCCTCTGTAATGCCCATTGTAGCACGTGTGTAGCCCTGCCCGTAAGGGCCATGATGACTTGACGTCGTCCCCACCTTCCTCCGCCTTATCAGCGGCAGTCTCTCTAGAGTGCCCAACTTAATGATGGCAACTAAAAATAAGGGTTGCGCTCGTTGCGGGACTTAACCCAACATTTCACAACACGAGCTGACGACAGCCATGCAGCACCTGTCTCATAGTTCCCGAAGGCACAACAAAATCTCTCTCGTCTTCTATGGATGTCAAGGGCAGGTAAGGTTCTTCGCGTTGCATCGAATTAAACCACATGCTCCACCGCTTGTGCGGGTCCCCGTCAATTCCTTTGAGTTTTAACCTTGCGGCCGTAGTCCCCAGGCGGAGTACTTATCGCGTTTGCTGCGCCACTAATCCTTTTACACCAGGACCAACAGCTAGTACTCATCGTTTACAGCGTGGACTACCAGGGTATCTAATCCTGTTTGATCCCCACGCTTTCGTCCCTCAGTGTCAGTTCAACCCCAGATTGTTGCCTTCGCCATTGATGTTCCTTCCGATCTCTACGCATTTCACCGCTACACCGGAAATTCCCCAATCCTCTAGTAAACTCTAGTCAAACAGTTTCAAATGACCCTCCCAGGTTGAGCCCAGGTATTTCACATCTGACTTATCTGACCACCTACGAACCCTTTACGCCCAGTCATTCCGATTAACGCTCGCACCCTCCGTATTACCGCGGCTGCTGGCACGGAGTTTGCCGGTGCTTATTCTTTCGCTAACGTCAAACTATCCAGCTCTTAACCTGATAGCCTTCCTCACGAACTAAAGTGCTTTACAACCCTAAGGCCTTCTTCACACACGTGGTATTGCTGGATCAGGGTTGCCCCCATTGTCCAATATTCCCCACTGCTGCCTCCCGTAGGAGTCTGGGCCGTGTCTCAGTCCCAGTGTGGCTGATCTTCCTCTCAGAACAGCTATGGATCATCGCCTTGGTGAGCCTTTACCTCACCAACCAGCTAATCCAACGCAGGCTCATCATACAGCGACCGCTTGCGCGACCTTTCACCCTCAGGCTTCATGCGGTATTAGCAGACGTTTCCATCTGTTGTTCCCCTCTGTACGGCAGATTCCTACGCGTTACTCACCCGTCCGCCGCTATCTAGAAACTAGAGACTAGAAACTAGAAAGTGGAAGTCGAACCTTACCAAGCAAGGTGATTCTTTAGAATAAATCATCGCGCAGCGATTCAACCCCTAGTTTCTAGTTTCTAGTATCTAGTTCCTAGACCGCTCGACTTGCATGTGTTAAGCATACCACCAGCGTTCAATCTGAGCCAGGATCAAACTCTTCAGTTTAAATCCTTAGATCATAACCACTTATATCAATTTTGAATGTTTAATTATGAATGTTAAATTTAAAATAACTCAACACACAATTAAACATTTAAAATTCAAAACTAACACAGTGACTACAATCCGCAATATTCTTCGCTCAAAGTATTCAAGTATCTACATCTTATATCTCTTTAAACATCTTCAAAAACCCACTACCTGGGCACCTGCACCGAACATTCTCAGCGA